>CANJWZ010000013.1 GCA_947478725.1 Comamonadaceae bacterium | reverse complement strand
GGCTCAATGGTATTGAAATCGCTCGTTGCGAGTGGTACCGCGAAGGTCGCGTGCCACTTCACACCTTGCGCGCTGACATCGACTACGGTACCTCTGAAGCCAAAACCACCTATGGTGTGATCGGTGTCAAGGTCTGGGTCTACAAAGGCGACACACTCGGCCGTGGTGATTCACCAGGCGCCCGCATGATTGACGTGCCACCAGATGACGAGCGTAAGCCACGCGGACCGCGTCGTGATGCACGTCCAGGTGACCGCCCAGGTGGTGATCGTCCGGCGGCCCCCCGTGGTGCCGGTGCTCGCGCACCGCGTGCCCCAATGGGTACCAACACCGCGCCAGCTGATGGCAGCGACAAGCCGGCAGAAGCTACCCCTGGTAGCGACGCCCCGAAAACCACCGTTAAGCGCGTCCGCAAAGCCGCGCCAGCTGCAGCAGCTGACGGTGCCAAGACTGAGTAATCAGTCAGAACAACGGAGAATTTAAATGCTGCAACCTGCACGTAGAAAATACCGCAAGGAACAAAAAGGCCGTAACACCGGCGTTGCCACTCGTGGCAGCTCGGTCGCTTTCGGCGATTTTGGTCTTAAATGCACTGACCGTGGCCGTCTGACGGCCCGTCAAATTGAAGCCGCACGTCGTGCGATTTCCCGTCACGTCAAACGTGGTGGCCGGATCTGGATTCGCGTCTTCCCCGACAAGCCGATTTCCCAAAAACCTGCAGAGGTTCGCATGGGTAACGGTAAAGGTAACCCAGAGTATTACGTGGCTGAAATTCAGCCCGGCAAGATTGTTTTTGAAATCGTCGGCGTACCCGAAGCACTGGCCCGTGAAGCTTTCACGCTGGCTGCTGCCAAGCTGCCGTTGCGCACCACGTTTGTGGTTCGCATGATTGGCCAGTGATCAGGAGATGATGCAAATGAAAACCACTGAATTGCGCCAAAAAGACGTTGCCGGTTTGAAGACCGAAGTCAAAGCATTGCAAAAGGCTCACTTTGGCCTGCGTATGCAAAAAGCCACACAACAACTCAACAACACATCCGTGCTGCGTTCCACCCGTCGTTCAATCGCCCGGGCAAAAACCATTTTGACCGAAACCATCGCCAAGCAAGGAGCCAAATGATGACTGAAGTAACTGCTGCAGTTAAGAAGTCCCTCAAGCGCACCTTGATTGGCAAGGTGGTGAGCGACAAGCGCGCCAAGACCGTCACCGTACTGGTTGAGCGCCGCGTCAAACACGAGCTGTATGGCAAAATTGTGTCGATGTCGAGCAAGTATCACGCCCATGACGAAAAGGGTGAGTACAAAGCCGGCGACGTGATAGAAATCACCGAAAGCCGTCCGATTTCCAAAACCAAAAACTGGGTGGTCACACGCCTGGTTGAGAAAGCTGCTGCCGTTTAAGTCTTGCTCATCAGGAGTCAGACTGTAAGGTTTTTAAAATGGCTCACTTTGTGGGCCATTTTTGTTTTCGTCAGTTCATTTCAATTCGTTTCAATTCACAACAGGAGCATTTCATGATCAAAGTAGGCGATACCCTTCCCGCATCCACCCTGATGGAGTTTTCTGAAGTCGAGGGCAATGGCTGCAGCATTGGCCCCAACCCGGTTGACGTGAGCAAGGCTGCGGCGGGCAAAACCATCGCCCTGTTTGCCTTGCCCGGTGCTTTCACGCCAACCTGCTCGGCCAAACATGTGCCTGGGTATGTTGAACATGTGGCTGATTTCAAAGCCGCTGGCGTTGACGAGATCTGGTGCGTGAGCGTCAATGACGCTTTTGTCATGGGCGCCTGGGCGCGCGACCAAAAGACAGACGGAAAAGTTCGCATGCTGGCTGACGGCAGCGCCGCCTTTGCACAAGCCACCGGCTTGACACTGGACCTGACCGCACGCGGTATGGGCCTCAGAAGCAACCGTTACTCGATGCTGATCAAGGACGGCAAGGTAGCCAGCTTGAACGTAGAAGGTCCGGGGAAATTTGAAGTCAGCGACGCAGCAACCTTGCTGGCACAGGCCAAAGCGTAAACAGCTGCTGTTCATTCGGAAGCTACGCATGCACAAATCGATGGTGCTGTAGCTTTTGAGCGGGCCGGTTTATAAATCGGCTTTTAGGTAGTGAGCGCCCGCTATCGGGTTATGGTAGTAGGGTGGTATCTCTTTAAACTCCAAGTCCTGGTACAGCGCTCTGGCAGATTCCATTTCTGTGAGGGTGTCCAACAGCATGTGGTGATAACCCGCTACACGGGCGGCGTCCATCACCGCCTCTGCGAGTTGCCTGCCCAAGCCCAGGCGACGATAGGCGTCGCGGACGTAAAGCCTTTTCATTTCGCAAGCGTTTGGGTAGTCCACTGCGTCAAGCGGGCGCATCGCACAGCAGCCGGCCAGTTCACCATTGACCATGGCCAGCAACAACGCTCCCGACGGCTCGGCATAGTCGCCGGGCAGATCTGCCAGCTCCGCGTCGAAATTCTGAAAGCACAGGTCGATGCCGAGCTGACGCGCATACTCTTCAAAGATGTGGCGCGTGGTCTGGAATTCGGCGCCCGTAGTGGGTGTGATGAGCTGGATGTGGGGGGCAGGCACTTTAAAGAGCAATCAGAATAATCTATGCGCCACTATACAAGCTAGCGGCGCCTAAGGCGGGGTAACTCTCGCGCGCTAGAGGATGTCGAATACGACACTCGGGCTGACCGGAAATGTGTTTAGGCTCAACCCACACCCTGAAACGCGCTCGGAGAAACGGGCAACCCTGGGCAAATTGCAACACCCCTGACCCCATTGGGGGAAGACGCGCAGGTCATCCCAGCGCTGGCCGGACCTCTGACGTGTTGCCTCGACTGCTGCTAGCAGGGGGCGTGAACGGACCGTTGAACAGTGATGGCGATGCCACTAAAACCCCCAAGGTGCGACCAAGACACTTAGCAAAACTATCCTAGGCCGGACGCTGCCCAAGCCACCAGGTAGGCAGGCGTTAGTCGTCCCTTTGCTTCAGCCGGCCAAACGGCTGATCCATCCCGCAAAAGCGGCACAAATACCAAATATGACCAGCGCCCCGAAGCGTGAAGCCGCATCGTCACGCGATCCCGGCACAGTCACAGCCACCTCTTTGTCACCATGAAGCATGGGCTTGATGAGGTTTTGCTTGCGCCGGAGATAAAACAGGATGGCCCCAATGTGCAGGACCACCAGGGCCAGAATAATCCACTTGCCAATATTCGAGTGGTAATGGGTGGCAAGATTAACGGTCGCCGCCGAGGCAAAGCGTGTCAGCGGCCCGGCATTTGAAATCTCATCATCGCTGACCAAACCGCTTGCCACCTGCGCCAGCAAAACGGCCAGCAAGGCAAACACCGAGACCGAACCGCTTGGGGTATGGCCCACAGAATGCTCCGGCTTGCCCCCGCCCAACAGATAACGGATGATGTTGCCGGGTGAATAAATAAACGCCGCAAAGCGCGACCAGCGCCCGCCCACCAGCCCCCACACCAGCCGGAACAGCAACAGCGCGAACACGGTCAGCCCAATACGAAAGTGCCACACCATGGCATTGCCGCCAACGTTACCGGTGATGACGAGCGCCACAATACACAGCGCCAGTGCCCAGTGAAAGACCCGCGTGGGCAGATCCCAGACCCGTACCTTGTACAAATTGCTTGATGCTTGCGCAGTGTTCACGACTTTTCCTCTGCGAAGGATTGTTTCACACCTTGGACTCAAAAATCTTCCGTCAGGACTTTCCCTTGCGCCAGCAGCTGTCACGGAACTTCTCCATACTGGCTAGACTCAAGCCGCCTGGCTCAGACAGAAATAGGCTCTCTTTTTCTGACCGGCTAGTCGTTCAAATTTTATAAAACTCAAGAGGAATTTTCATGAAAGTTTTCGCCTGTATCGCCGCCACCGCGGCCTTGCTTGCTTTTGCCGCACCGGCTTCGGCCCAGTTTGCCAAGCCAGAAGACGCTATCAAGTACCGCCAGAGTTCGCTGACCGTCATGGCCACTCACTTTGGCCGTATCGGCGCCATGGTCAACGGACGCGTGCCGTTTGATGCCAAGCTGGCTGCAGAGAACGCTGACATCGTGTCCAACATGTCCAAACTGCCATGGGCTGCTTTCGGCCCAGGCACCGACAAAGGCAGCATCCCAACCCGAGCCAAGGCTGAAATCTGGGCTGAACAGGCCAAGTTCAAAGAACTCAATGACAAGCTGGTCGCCGAGACCACCAAGTTGGCCGCCGCCGCCAAAACCGGCAACGCCGACACCCTGAAGGCCGCATTTGGTAGCACCGGCGCAGCCTGCAAAGCCTGCCACGACAACTATCAGGCTAAACTGTAAAGCATTGGCCGTGACGTTCTGCTCTTGATTTAGGAGCTGCTAATCCTTGCTTTAGTTGGCCTCTGGGCCAATTTAGTGTCTCAAAGGCCGGTTTTAGCCAAAACCGGCCTTTTTTGTGTTTGCGGCATACTTTCCAATCTTCCACACGGCTCAAGGAGTTCAGCATGCAGCGCAGGCACTTTCACTTGGCGTCGGCCAGCGTCTTTGGCGGCCTGATTCTGGCCACTTACCAGCAGGCGCAGGCGCTGTCGCTGGCCGACTCGGCGGGCATCTCGAACCAGGACGCCAGCGCGGGCCTGAAGATGGCGCTCGAAAAAGGGGCCTTGGCGGCGGTCGCACTGCTGGGCAAGACCGACGGCTTTTTTGGCAACCCCAAAGTGCAGATCCCGCTGCCGGGTTATTTGAATGACGCCGCGGGCCTGCTGAAAAGCCTGGGGCTGAGCAAGCGCCTGGACGAGCTGCTGCTGTCGGTCAACCGCGCCGCCGAAGCCGCCGTGCCGCTGGGCAAAGACTTGCTGGTCAGCAGCGTGCGCAATATGAGCGTGACCGATGCGAAAAGCATCCTGACTGGTGGCGACACCTCGGTGACCCGCTTTTTTGCTGACAAAACCCGCGCAACTTTGGGCGGCACGTTTTTACCGATCGTGACCCAAGTCACTGAAAAAATCGGTCTGGCCAACCTGTACAACGACATCGCAGGCAAAGCCGCAGGTGTTGGCCTGGTTAAAAAAGAAAATGCCAATATTCAGCAATACGTCACCGGCAAATCGCTGGACGGCCTGTACCTGATCATTGGTGAAGAAGAAAAGAAAATCCGCCAGAACCCGGTAGGCACGGGCAGCGAAATTTTGAAAAAAGTGTTTGGGACCGCGAAGTAACGCGCCCCAGGCTGCGCGCAACCCCTGCCGCCTAGGGTAATCCTGAAGGGCCACTGGCCCCGGTGCAATTTGCCAGCGTTACCATCTCGGCTTACTCCCCATCACCTAAAGTACCTAAAGTACCTAAAGTACCTAAAGTACCTAAAGTACCTAAAGTTCGCTCATGACAACGCTTGCCAACGCCACACCGACACCCAGACCCCAACCCTCGCCCAACCCCCAAGGGCCGGTTCACGTTGGCTCGGCCATCGTCAAGCCGATTGAAGTCATCAGCGCCGCCCTGAATGCGCTCATTCTGACCTTGCTGTTCAGCGGTGTGGTGGCGCGCTATGTGTTTTCTTCTCCGGTCAGCTGGATTGACGAGGTCGCTTCCATTGCGTTTTTGTGGGTCGCCATGCTGGGCTCGGTGCTGGCGGTCGACCGCAGCGAACACCTGCGGCTCAACCTGTTTGTGGAGATGCTGCCCGGCCGTTTGCAGGGCTTTGTCAAAACCTTTGCGCTTCTGGTGATGGCGAGTTTTTTGGTCTTTTTGTTGCAGCCCTCAGCCGACTACGTCAAGTCCGAGTGGATGATTCGCACCCCCGATTTGAACCTTCCCAATGGCTTTCGCGTGTCGGCCATTGGCATTGGCATGGCTTTGATGCTGGCACTGGTACTGCGCCACGTCTGGGCCAGCGCGCGCAAGCTGGATATGCTGCTGGCCGCGGGCTTGATCGCCTTGATTGGCAGCGCCTGCTGGCTGGCGTCGCCCACCTTGCAGACCCTGGGCAACTTGAACATTCCGATTTTTCTGGTCGGTTTTGTGGCGGTGTGCCTGGTCTGTGGTGTGCCAATTGCGTTTTGCTTTGGCATTGGGACGCTGTGCTTCCTGGCCTTTAGCACCACCATTCCGCTGGAGGTGGTGATCAACCGCATGGACGAGGGCATGAGCAACCTGGTGCTGGTGTCGGTGCCTGTTTTTGTGCTGCTGGGCTGTGTGCTGGACGCCACCGGCATGGGCAAGGCCATCATTGATTTTCTGGCCTCGCTGGTCGGTCATGTCAAGGCGGGCATGTCGTACGTCTTGCTCGGCTCGCTGTTTATTGTGTCGGGGATTTCAGGCTCCAAGGTGTCTGACATGGCCACGGTGGCCCCGGCGCTGTTCCCGGAAATGAAGCGGCGCGGCCACAAACCGCGAGAGATGATCGCCCTGCTGGCGACCGGCGCGGCCATGGCCGACACCGTGCCGCCCAGCATTGTGCTGATCGTGCTGGGCTCGGTTGCCGGGGTGTCGATTGCCGGACTGTTCAACAGCGGTGTGGTGGTGGCCATGGTGCTGCTGGTGGCGCTGGCGGTGCTGGCGCGCTGGAAGGCGCGACATGAGCAGGTCGATGGCGTCAAGCGTGCACCGTTCATCACCATTCGCCGCACCTTCATCATTGCCGGCCCGGCGCTGCTGCTGCCATTTTTGATCCGTGGTGCTGTCGGCGGTGGTGTGGCCACGGCGACCGAGGTGTCCACCTTGGCCGTCATATACGCGATGGTGACCGGATTTTTTCTGTACGGCGGCTTTTCGTTGCGCAAGCTTTACGACATGCTGGTTGAAACAGCGGCGCTCACAGGGGCGGTTTTGATCATTCTGGGCTGCGCGCTCAGCATGGCCTGGGTGATTGCGCAGTCAGGCGTGGCGCAGCAACTGGCCACCTTCATGACCACCCTGCCCGGTGGTTGGATCGGCTTTATGGCCGTGACCATGGTTGTGTTTTTGATTTTGGGCTGCCTGCTGGAAGGTCTGCCGGCCATTCTTTTGTTGGCCCCGCTGATGTTCCCGATTGCCAAGCAGTTGGGCATCAATGACGTGCACTACGCGATGGTGGTGGTCACCGCCATGAACATCGGCCTGATGATGCCGCCGATTGGTGTGGGCTTTTACGTGGCCTGCCGCATCGGTGATGTGTCACCCGATGAGGCCATGGTTGCCATCTGGCCCTACATCGTGGCACTGATCGTCGGGCTTTTGGTGATTGCCTACGTGCCGACCATCTCGACGATGGTACTCTAGCGCATCTGAGCCCGTCGACTCGCGTCGACGGGCCCAGCCCAAGCGCGGATCAGACCAGTTTGCCGGAATACTTTTCGAGCTTGCTCATGGCCTCGTCGCCAAACTTGCCGCGCCATTCAGCGTAGAAGCCGGCCTTTGACAGCGCATCGCGGAAGGACTTCACCTCTGGCGTGTTGAAGGCCAGGCCTTTGGCCTTGAGCTGCGCTTCCAGGCCGTTGTTCAGGCGGCGAATGTCGTCGCGCTGTTTGAGCACGCCGCTGGTCACATGCTTGTTGATGACCGCCTGCACATCGGCAGGCAAGCCGGCCCAGCGGCGGCCATTGGCCAAAATCCACTGGCCGTCCCACATGTGGCCGGTCATTGAGCAGAACTTTTGCACTTCATACAGCTTGGCAATGTCGATGATGGCCAAGGGGTTCTCCTGGCCTTCCACCACCTTGGTTTGCAGCGCTGAATACACCTCGCTGAAGTTGATGCCGGTCGGTGACGCGCCAAAGGCCTTGAACATCGATGTCCACAGTGGGCTGACCGGCACGCGGATTTTGAAGCCCCGGAGGTCTTCTGCCGTGACGATGGGCTTGGTCGATGTGGTGATGTTTCTGAAACCGTTGTCCAGAATCTTGTCAAAGCTGTGCAGGTTGACCTTGGCAATCGCTGCGCGAATGTAGGCGCCCAGGTCGCCGTCCATGGCCGACCAGACGGTGGCGTAATCCTTGAAAGCAAAGGCCAGGCCGTTGATGCCAGCCAAGGGCACCAGGGTTTGCAAAATCAAACCGGACAGCGGGAAGATATCAATCGCACCATTGCGAACCTGCGACAGCATGTCGGTGTCACCACCGAGCTGGTTGTTCGGGAAGATCTGAATGTCGACTTTGCCGCCGGTCTCAAGACGGATGGCATCGGCCGCTTCTTTGATGCGGATGGTCGATGGGTGGGTGGCTGGGATGTTGTTGGCCCACTTCAGCGTGATGTTGCCGCTTTGGGCAAAGGCTGGCGCACCCACCACGGCGCTTGCAGAAAGCGCGCTGACGAAGGTGCGGCGGCTGATGGAAGATGTTGAAGCTGTCATGGTGATCTCCTGTTGTGACATTGTGAACTTTTTAAATCAGACTTGCTAAAACTCAGGTGATGAAACCCAATTGAAAAACTAATACATGGTCAACCCGCCATCAGCCACCAGCGTGGCGCCTGTCACATACGACGCTTGTGGCGACAGCAAATAGACGATATTGGCCGCAATCTCGTGCGGCTCGGCGGTGCGGTTCTGGGGCGCCAGGCTTTCGACTTGTTTTCGCAGCGCTTCGTTTTGCCAGACGGCGGCAATCATCGGTGTGTGGGTGGCGCCCGGTGCGATGCAGTTGACGCTGATGCCTTGGGCCGCCAGCGAGCGCGCCGCGTTTTTGCTCAAGGCCAGTACCGCGCCTTTGCTGGCGGCATAGGCTGCCGTGCCGACCAGCCCGCCGCCGCGCAGGCCTGCCACGCTGGCCACGGTACAGATGCGTCCGCCAGCTGGCATATGCCTGGCGGCTTCACGAATCGCGACAAACGTGCCAATGACATTGATGTCATAGGTAGCTCGAAATTCGGCGGCCGACAAGTCCATGAAGCCGCTGGACTCGGTCACGCCAGCGCAGGTGGCCAGGGCATCGAGCCCGCCCAAAAACTGCACCGCCTGCGCCATGACCGCGACCAGTTGTGCCTCATCGGCAACATCAGCCAGCAGCGCATGGTGCTTGCCGCCCAGGTCGCTGGCGGCTTGGGCGGTGGCCACAGCGCCTGCCAGCTGGCGGTCAATGCCCACCGTGTCATAGCCTTGCGCGGCCAGCGCCAGCACGGTCGCCGCACCAATGCCACTGGCACTGCCGGTCACGATGGCTTTGCGATGTGTCACTGCTTGAGCAGGGCCTGGGTTGCGGCGATCAGTTTGGCCACCGACAACCGCGATTCGTTTTCAAGCACCTGCGCGTAGCCCACCGGTATGCGCGGCGAGCCCAGGCGTTTGACTTTGCAGCCCGTTTGCTCGGCCGCGCTGGCCGCAATCTCGGCGCCAAAGCCGGCCACTTGCACCGCCTCGTGCATGACCAGCAAGCGGCCAGTGCGCGCAGCAGATTCCATCACCATCGCCCGGTCCCAGGGCCAGATGGTGCGCAGGTCAATGATGTCGGGTTTGATGGCACCAAACGCACCCTGCTCAAGCGCCTGCTGACAAATGCCCACACCGCGTGACCAGGTCACGATGGTCAGGTCGCCGCCGTCGGCCAGCTTTTTGCCAACACCCAGCGGCACCGCCAGAGCCGTGTCTACCTCGCCTGTCGTGCCCCACAGCTCCTTGTGCTCCATGTAAATCACCGGGTCGCCCGAGGCCATGGATGATTTGAGCAGGCCGTAGTTGTCTTGCGGCGTGGCGGGCGTGGCCACCACCAGGCCGGGGATGTGCGCAAACCAGGCTTCAAGCGACTGCGAATGCTGCGCGGCCGATGCTGACCAGATGCCAATCGGCATGCGCGCCACCAGCGGCACGCGGCCCTGGCCACCGAACATGAAGCGGTTCTTGGCGGCCTGGTTCACGATCTCGTCAATCGCGCACAGGGCAAAGTCGATCACCCGCATTTCCACAATCGGACGCACGCCCGCCAGCGCCATGCCGACCGCGCTGCCCATGATGTTGGACTCGGAGATCGGCGTGTCGATGATGCGGTCAGCGCCAAACTCTTGCTGCAAACCCCGGTACTGACCAAACACACCGCCGCGGCCCAGGTCTTCTCCCAGCGCGATCACATTCGGGTCTGCCTGCATGGCCTCGCGCAGGGCGGCGCAGGCGGCTTCGGCATAGGTCATCTTGCTTGCTGTGGTGCTCATAGCCAGACTCCTGCGCCGGTGCTCATGATGTCTTCATACGCATCGGCCACCACCGGCCAGGGCGCAGCTTCTGCTGTTTGCAGGGCGGTATCGATCTCGGTTTTGACTTGCGCTTCCAGGGCTGCCATGTCGGCTTCAGCAACGCCCATGCTGGCCAGCCTGGCCCGCGTCACGATCAGCGGGTCGTTGAGCAACGCCGCCTCGACTTCTTTCGCGTCACGGTAGGTGCCAGGGTCTACCGACACATGGCCCTTGAACCGGTAGGTCACCGCATGCAAAAAGCGCGGGCCACCGCCAGCGCGAATCTCATGAACCATTTTTTGAGCGGCTGCGTCGACGGCGGCCACATCGTTGCCATCGACCTGCTCTGACGGGATGCCCATGGCCTGCGCCCGGGCAAAAGCGCCAGCGCCAGCTGTCATGGCTGGGGTCGGCGTGGTGGCCGAAATGCGGTTGTCTTCACAGACAAACAAGATCGGCAACTGGTACACCTGCGCCCAGTTCAGCCCCTCTAAAAAAGGGCCCCGGTTGGTGGCGCCATCGCCAAAAAAGCAGGCCACGATGTTCGGCTGCTGACGGATTTTGAGGGCATGCGCAGCGCCGGTGGCAATCGGTATGCCGGCTGCCACCACGCCATTGGCTCCCAGCATGCCAACCGAAAAATCAGCAATGTGCATCGAGCCACCCTTGCCCTTGTTGTAGCCAGTGGCGCGACCAAACAGCTCGCACATCATCTTTGTGGCGTCGGCCCCTTTGGCCAGCGTGTGGCCGTGGCCCCGGTGGGTGGAGGTCAGCATGTCGGCGCGTTCCAGGTTGTGGCACACGCCTGCGGCCACGGCTTCTTGCCCGGTCGACAAGTGCAGCGGCCCGCGTACCAAGGCCGGTTTGGCCGAAGCGGCCAAACCCCAGGCTGCCACACCGCCTTGGCTGGCAATTTCGGCGGCATTTTCAAACTGGCGGATCCGGCTCATGAGCCGGTACAAATCAAGCAGGCGGTGAGGTGTCATGCAATCGTGCAGCAGGTTGAAAAAACCTCGAGTTTGACCCATAAAGAGGCGCACGAACACCGTGACTTACCCGAATTTCGGCTGAAAATCGTGTTTTCAGGTGTGTTTTAGGGCTCTAGCCCAATGAAAATAAGGGCGAAGAGCTATTAAAAAACGAGCAAAGCGGTTGCTAGCGCCCGACCACGGACCAGCCCGCGCGCTGGTTGGTCTTGTTGTTTTCGTACTCCCATGCGGTGCCGCAGCGGGCACAGCTGAAGCTGGTGATGGTGACCAGGCCGGGCTTGTGCTGGCTGTAGCGGTCAGCCCGAATGTCTTCTTGCCGGTTGCTGCGCTGCTCCAGTTCGGCATGGCCAGGGGCGCGCCGCCAGTTGCGCTGAATGCCCTGGCAGGCTTCGCACAGGGGCATTTTTTTGAGTTCGTCTTCGCGCGCTTGACGGTGGTGTGGTTTCAGGTCTTCAGTCATGTTGCGCCTATTGTCGCTAACTGGCTTTTCAGCGCCTTGCGCGCGGTGGCCAGGCGCTGCTCCAAAAAGGCACCGTAAAAATCAGGCACGGCAATACCGACCAGCCGTTCTGCCAATTCCTGGCCCTGGCCACCTAAAAACAGCACGGTGGGGGTGAAGTTGGCTTTCCAGGATTTGGCTTGGCTGAAGGCGGTGGTGGCTTCGCCCTGAAAGCCGGTCAAGGGTGTGGTTTTGTCGGTCACATCGAGTTGCCAGGCTTGCAGGCCATCGTTCAGCCGTGCGGGCAACAAATAGCTGCGGCGCACCAGCTCACAGTAAACGCAGCCGGGCAGGCTGATCAGCATCACCAGGGGCTCGCCTTTGGCTTTGGCAGCAAGTGCAGCCTGGGACAGCGAGGCAGGAACCGGCAAGGCCGTGTCTTTGGCGTGCGCCCAAGCACCGGGCAGCGCGCCGCCAAGCGCCATCAGTTGTGAAAATTGCCGTCGGTCAAGGTGCATGTCGTCGCGCTGCGTCAAATAGCCTTCTGGCCTTTGAGTTCGGACAGCTTTGCGTCTGCATAGTTCAACACCGTGCGCAGCACCTCGTCGGTGTGCTGGCCCAGCAGCGGTGGTGGCCGGTCGGTACGTACCGGGGTGGCGCTCAATTTGATGGGGCTGGACACCAGACGCAAGTCGCTTTGGTGCGGGTGCTGCCAGTGCGTCACCATGTTCCTCGATGCAATATGAGGGTCGGCAAATACTTCGGCCAGATTGTTGATGGCTCCGCAGGGCACCTTGGCGGCTTCCAGCGCGGCCAGCCAGTCGGCTTTGCGCCGGGTGCGCATCACGGCCTCCAACATCGGCACGAGCTGCGCGCGGTTTTTCACCCGATCGCTGTTCAGCGCAAACAGTGGATTCGTGCCCAAGTCAGGCCTGTTGGCCACGCCGCAGTACTTGCGAAATTGCGCGTCATTGCCCACCGCGATGATGATGTGGTCCTTGCTGCCATCACCTGCGGGCGCCACTTCAAATACCTGGTAAGGCACGATGTTCTGGTGCGCATTGCCCATTCGGCCCGGCACCGTGCCGCTGACCAGATAGTTGGCCCCCAGATTGGCCAGCATAGCGACCTGGGTGTCCAGCAGCGCCATGTCAACTTGCTGGCCACGGCCCGTTTTTTCAGCATGGCGCAGCGCCGCCAGTATGCCGACGGTGGCGTACATGCCGGTCATCAGGTCGGCCACCGCCACGCCGACTTTCTGCGGACCACCGCCTAAATCGTCACGCTCGCCGGTCACGCTCATCAGCCCACCCATGCCCTGAATCGCGTAGTCGTAACCCG
Organism: Comamonadaceae bacterium; assembly: GCA_947478725.1. GTDB lineage: Bacteria > Pseudomonadota > Gammaproteobacteria > Burkholderiales > Burkholderiaceae_C > Polaromonas. The sequence goes on along the minus strand of CANJWZ010000013.1, from coordinate 82,732 downwards.
CGCGGTCGGCATACGGGCCGGTTTGGCCAAAGCCGGTGACCGAGCAATACACGATGCGCGGGTTGATGGCTTTGATGCTTTCGTAGTCCAGCCCGTAGCGCGCCATGTCGCCGACCTTGAAGTTTTCGACAAACACATCGCAATGTGCCACCAGCTCGCGTATCAATGCTTGCCCGGCGGGCTGCGCGATGTCGCAGGTCACGCTGCGCTTGTTGCGGTTGGTGCCCAGGTAATAGGCGGCCTCTGGCGTGTCCTGGCCCTGCGCATTTTTCAAAAATGGCGGGCCCCAGGTACGGGTGTCGTCGCCCGTTTCGGGCCGCTCAATTTTGATCACGTCTGCGCCCAGGTCGGCCAGCGTCTGGGTACACCAGGGGCCCGCCAGCACGCGGGAAAGATCAAGGACGCGGATGCCGCTTAAAGAGTTGGGTGAAGTCATCACGCCATTTTGACCGATCAGGTCAAAATGACTTTCGCTGGAGTTTTAATACTGCTTGTAGGGCAAAAACTTGCCCGACAGCACCACATTCACGCGGTCACCTTTGGGGTCAGGCTGGCGCACGATGTCCATTGAAAAATCAATCGCACTCATGATGCCATCGCCAAATTCTTCGTGAATCAGCTCTTTGATGGTGGTGCCGTAGACGCTCACAATTTCATACCAGCGGTAGATCAGCGGATCAGTCGGCACCGGTGTAGGCAATGAGCCTTTGTACGGCACCACCTGCAGCCATTTTTGCTCTTCAGCGGTCAGGCCAAAAATCTTGCCGACGGCTTTGGCTTGTGTTGCGTCAAACGTCATCTGGCCCAGGCAGCCTGCGGTAACCCACTCTTTGCTCATGCCTACCTTTTTGGCGATGTCTTCCCATTTCAGGCCTTTGGAAACCTTGACGGTGATGATTTTTTCGGTGATCTCGTTGCGGTTCATGGTTGCTCCTTGGTGTGTAAAAGTTAATGCGCCTCGCCTGGCTTGGCGCGCTTGATCAGAAAGTCGACGACGTGATTGCGCAGGTCGTAGTAGCCGTCCAGATGGTGCAGTTCGGCCCGGGTGCGGTTTTTCGCAAGCGTGTTCACCACGACCTCGCCAATGCCACCCGGCGTGTAGCCGTTTGCCGACTCCGCACCATTGGTCATCAAAATGATGCGGTCAGCCAGCAAGATGGCTTCGTCCACGTCGTGGGTGATCATGAAAACCGTTTGCTGGGTCTCACGCACGATGGTCATCAATTCGTCTTGAATCGTGCCGCGCGTCAGTGCGTCGAGCGCGCCAAAGGGCTCGTCAAGCAGCAGCATTTTGGGTTGAATTGCAAAAGCCCGGGCAATGCCCACCCGCTGCTTCATGCCGCCCGACAGCTGTGACGGCTTTTTATCAATGGCAGGCATCAAGCCGACCATGGCCACAAACTTTTCAACATGCGCGTTGACGGTGGCTTTTGACCAGTCGGGCCAACGCGACACCACCGCAAAGGCAATATTGCTGCGCACCGTCAGCCACGGCATCAGAGCGTGGCTTTGAAACACCACGCCGCGTTCCAGGCTGGGGCCGGAGATTTCGCGGTTGTCCATGAAGCAGTTGCCCGAGGTGGCGGTGTCCAGCCCCGCCAGCACATTGAGCACGGTGGTTTTGCCGCAGCCTGAATGGCCGATGATGCAAACAAACTCGCCCTTGTCGATGGCAAAATTGAGGTCAGCAAAAACCGGCTTGTTGGTCACGAAGGATTTGCTTAAGTTCTCGACTTTCAGAAAGTCTCGCAGGCGTGGGTTCGTGTCATTCAACATAAGTCACCATTTTTTGCAGCTGCGCAAACGCCAGGTCCAGCAGCATGCCGACGATGCCAATCACCAAGATGGCAAAGATCACATTGGTCAGCGACAGGTTGTTCCACTCGTTCCACACAAAGTAGCCAATCCCGGTGCCACCGACCAGCATTTCAGCGGCCACGATCACCAGCCAGGCAATCCCCATAGAGATGCGCATGCCGGTAAAAATGGTCGGCGCAGCTGCGGGCAAGATAACCAGGAAAGCCTTGCGCAGCGGACTGACTTCCAGCGTGGCGGCCACGTTGAGCCACTCGCGCTTGACGGCAGATACGCCAAATGCGGTGTTGATCAGCATGGGCCACACCGAGCAGATGAAAATCACAAAAATACCGCTGATGGAGGAGTCTTTGATGGTGTATAGCGCCAGCGGCATCCAGGCCAGCGGCGAGATCGGTTTGAGCACCTGAATGAAGGGGTCAAACGCTTGCCTCAAAAGCGGTGACATGCCAATCACAAACCCCAGCGGAATCGCTACCAGCATGGCCAGCAAAAAGCCCAAGCCTACTCGCGCCAATGAATGGCTGAGCTGGATCAAAATGCCCTTGTCGTTTGGCCCGTTGTCATAAATCGGGTTGGACACCTGCTTCCAGATGGCGGAGCCCATTTGGCCAAGTGTGGGAAAGCCGGTGGTCTTGGTACTGCCCACATCTTTACCCATCATCTTCTGGTATTCGATCTGCTCGGCTGTCATGCCAGTGGTGCTGGCTGCGGGGGTTGTGCCAGACGACTGAGTGGCCAAAAACCAGATACCCAGGATGGACAAAAAGATGAGCAGCGAGACAAGGCCCGCTTTCAGGTTGAGAGATTTCATGAAGTGACTGATCAGCCCATTTTGTTGATGGCAAAGCTCTTGGCGTATTCTTCAGGCTTGGCGGGGTCGAACTCCTTACCCATCACCTTGAACTTTTTGTACGCGCCCTCTGGCGGCTTGAAACCGGCAATCGCCATCTGCTTTTTGGCATCGGTCAGCAAAAAGACTTTTTCAGCAATTTGCTTGTAATTGACGTCGCCCTTCACATAGCCCCAACGCTTCATTTGCGTCAGCATCCACACCGCCATCGACTGCCATGGCACCGGGTCAAAGTTGGCACGGTCAGGCACGTTTTTGATGTTGCCCAAGCCGTCGGCAAACTTGCCGGTCAGCACCTGGGTCAGTACGGCTTCCGGCTGATTCAGGTACTGGGCCGGGGCGATGACCTTGGCAATCAGGTCGCGGTCTTTGGCCTGGCTGGCCATGAAGGATGCGCCCAGAACCGCCCGGTAAAGCGCCGCGAAAGTGTTGGGGTTTTGCTTGATGAACTCGTCTGACACGCCAAAGGCGCAGCATGGGTGACCGTCCCAGATTTCCTTGGACAAGATGTGAATGAAGCCCACCTCGTCGTAGACGGCGCGCTGATTGAAGGGATCGGGCCCGAGAAAGCCGTCGATGTTGCCAGCACGCAAATTGGCCACCATTTCAGCCGGCGGCAGCACCCGCAGCTGCACATCGGTGTCAGGGTTCAGGCCGGCTTCAGCCAGGTAGTAGCGCAGCAAAAAGTTGTGCATGCTGTACTCAAACGGAATGGCAAACTTCATGCCCTTCCAGCCCTTGGGGTCGCGGTTGCCCTTGTGCTTGATGTGCAGCGTGATGGCCTGGCCATTGGTGTTTTGAATCGTTGCCACATTCATATTGGCCTGGGTCGAGCCCAAGCCCATGGTCATGGCAATCGGCATGGGCGACAAAAAATGCGACGCATCATGCTCTTTGTTGATCATCTTGTCGCGAATCAGCGCCCAGCCTGCGGTTTTGTTCAATTGGACATTCAGGCCTTCTTTTTTGTAAAAGCCCAGCGGGTCAGCCATGATGAGCGGCGATGCGCAGGTGATCGGGATAAAGCCGAGTTTGAGGTCTCTCTTTTCCAGCGGGCCTTTGTCCTGGGCCATCGCCTCCAGTGCGCCCAGTGGGAACAGCGAGGCAATGGCGGCGCGTGCAGTGTTGGCACCCACCGCTTTCAAAAAGCCGCGGCGCACGCTGTCTACAGGGAAAAGCGCCTTGACCATGGTGGCCTCCATAAAACTCTGCGACACCGATTGCTCGGTCTGTACAGCGTGTTCGCCGGGTGCGTGGTCTTCGCCGCAAGCGCAGCGCAGCATCAGCGGGCGGTCGGCATCAAAAGCGTCAAAACGGTTGGTCATGGTGTTACCTCTTGAAAAAAGATAAACCTCCTATGCAAGGCTTAGGCCTGAATTTGCCGAGACCGGGTGATGGTGCAGGTCAGGCGCGACTTCGCAGCAAGCGCGGGCATGCTGCGTGGTGCTAGCCAGTGGCGCGGGCAACACTCCCAACTTGGTGCATGGTGACCACGGGGTCGCCCTTTTTAGCCCTTAAGTGGTGCACATCAAACGGCCACGCTGCGTTTTGATGTCAATTGCCTGTAAAGTGCCACGTTCACTTATGAATATGCGATCGATTCAATTTCCAATCTACGCGGTGCTTGCCTTGGCCGGACTGGCTGCCTGTAACCCGACCTTCAACTGGCGCGATGTGCGGCCAGCGGACACGCGGCTCAGTCTGCTGATGCCCTGCAAGCCAGACAAAGCGCAAAAAACGGTGCCCATGGGAGGCCAGCCAACGGTGCTGATGCTGCTCAGTTGTGATGCCGGCGGCGTGACCTTCGCGGTCGCGGTGGCGGATGTGAAAGACGCCTCCTTGGTGAAAGACACCTTGGTCCAGTGGCAAGGCGCATCACTGAGCAGTCTAAAAGCCAACCTGGCCACGCCGGGAACGGCGTTCAAGTCAACCGGGCTGCCCAGTGGCGCGGTGATGGTCAGCGCCACTGGCAAGCGCGCCAATGGCCAGACGGTCAGCAGCCAGGCAGCGTATTTTGCGCAGGGCTCCCAGGTTTTTCAGGCGGCGATCTATGCCGACAAGCTGGCCCCCGACGTGGCCGACACTTTTTTTTCAGGATTGAAGTTTGAATAAGTCCACCCCCAGCGCACCGCATCAGTCCGGACTGCTGGACAAAAAAGTCGCCATTGTGGTTTTTCTGGCTTTTGCGGCCGCTTACACCATCTCGGCGCTGGTGCGCGCCATCATTGCCACGCTGTCGCCCGTGCTCAGCCAGGAATTTTCATTGCAGTCACGTGACCTGGGACTGCTGGCGGGCGGTTACTTTTTAGGCTTTGCCGCCACGCAGTTGCCGCTGGGCACCTGGCTAGACAGGTATGGCCCCAAGCGGGTCATCATGTGCTTTCTGGCGGTGGCGGTAGGGGGCTGCCTGGCTTTTTCGTTGGCCACCAGCTTTGCCGGGCTGCTGCTGGGGCGGGTGCTGATTGGCATGGGTGTGAGCGCCTGCCTGATGGCGCCGCTGAGCGGCTTCAGGCGCTGGCTGGATGCGCCCAGCTTGCTGCGCGCCAACTCCTGGATGCTGATGAGCGGCTCGCTGGGCATGCTGGCGTCGACCTTGCCTGTGCAGTGGCTGCTGCCGCTGGTCGGCTGGCGGGCGCTGTTCTGGGCACTGGCGGGACTGGTGGTGGTGGCAATCGCTGTGATCGCACTGGTCGTCCCGGTGTGGACAAAAGACGCAGCCGCCAAGACAGATACACCTGATGGTTATGCCGAGGTCTGGAAAAACCGCTATTTTCAAAAAATGTCGCCGCTGGCGTTTTTCAACTATGGTGGTTTGCTCGCCGTGCAAACGCTGTGGGCTGGCCCATGGATGGTCAAGGTGGCGGGCTACACACCGCTTGAAGCGGCCGCCGGACTGTTTTACCTTAACGCGGTGATGCTGCTGACTTTTTGGGGCTGGGGTTTGGTCAATCCGCGTCTGGCTAGGGCAGGCTGGCACACCGACAGGCTCATCACCTTTGGCGTGCCCGTCAGCCTGCTTGCGTTGGCCGCCAATATCTGGGGCGGCACGTTGACAGGTTGGCTGGGCTGGACGATTTTTTGCATGGCGTCCACGGTGATCAGTCTGTCACAGCCTGCCGTGGGCATGGCCTTCAAGCCGTCGCTGGCCGGCCGTGCGTTGTCGGCCTTTAACCTGGTGATTTTTTCAGGTGTCTTCTTCGTGCAGTGGGGCATCGGTCTGCTGGTTGACGCGTTCGCAGCCTTGGGACTGGCCCGTGTCGCCAGCTTTCAGGCGTCTTTTGGCGTGTATTTGTGTTGCAGTATTGCCTCGTATGTCTATTTTTTGCGTACGAAAGTTGATAATTCAGAGTCATGAACGGAATATTCATCATTGCCCATGCGCCGCTGGCGTCTGCCTTGCGCCAATGCGTGCTGCATGTGTTCCCCGACAACCCGGCGGGTGTGGTGGCGCTTGACGTTCAGCCCAACTTGCCGCCGGAAGAAACGCTGGCCCAGGCGCGCATCGTGTTCAAGCAGATGGCGACCTCGCATGCGCTGGTGTTGACCGATGTGTTTGGCGCCACGCCTTGCAACGTGGCGCAACAGCTCGTCGACGGCGTCAATTCAAAACTCCTTGCCGGAATCAACCTGCCGATGCTGCTGCGCGCTGTGTCGTACCGCCACGAGCCCTTGGACGCGCTGGTGGTACGCGCCCTCACAGGCGGGACGCAGGGTGTCATGCAAGTCGCCATTACCGCACCCCAAAACCAAGCCAAAAGAAATCATGATCCAAACGACCACGACCATCAGCAATAAGCTTGGCCTGCATGCGCGGGCTTCAGCCAAATTGACCAAACTGGCAGGCAGCTTTGCCTGCGAAGTGTGGATGAGCAAGGGCGAGCGCCGCGTGAATGCCAAAAGCATCATGGGCGTGATGATGCTGGCAGCCGGCATGGGCAGCACGGTGGTGGTTGAAACCAATGGCGCAGACGAGCAGGTGGCGATGGATGCGTTGCTCGTTTTGATCAACGACAAATTTGGAGAGGGTGAGTGATCTCTTCCCCGTTTTTTTCAAGCAGGGGCCGCGGAACCGGCTCTGCCGGGCCGCAGGCGCAGCGGCCCCCACGGGGGGCAGGGAGTTACGCGAAGCGAACGACCGTGGGGGTCACGTCATGACTTTCTCCGTGCATGGTTTGGCTGTATCGCGGGGTATCGCGATTGGCCGTGCCGTGCTGGTCGCGTCCAGCCGTGCTGATGTGGCACATTATTTTGTCGACGCCGACAAGACGGACCTGGAGATTGCCCGCGTCCGCGAGGCACGCAATGCGGTGGTCGAAGAAATTTCCCGCTTGCAGCACGACCTGCCCAAAGACGCACCGCACGAAATATCGGCCCTGCTCGATGTGCACCTGATGCTGTTGCAAGATGAGCAGCTGATTGGCGGCGTTAAAAAGTGGATCACCGATCGGCGTTACAACGCCGAATGGGCACTCACCACGCAGTACGAAACCATTGCGCGCCAGTTTGACGACATGGAAGACGAGTACCTGCGCGAGCGCAAGGCTGACCTGGAACAGGTGGTCGAGCGTATTTTGCGGCGCATGAAAGGCATGGCATCGCCGATGCAGCCGGTGGCGCAAGCCGGTGCTAGCCGCAAACAGTCAAAACAAGGCCTGCTGCTGGCCGACACCATTGATGTGCCCCTGGTGCTGATCGCGCACGACATTTCGCCGGCAGACATGCTGCAGTTCAAGCAAAGCCTGTTTGCCGGGTTTGCGACCGATGTGGGCGGCAAAACCTCGCATACCGCCATCGTGGCGCGCAGCATGGACATCCCGGCCGTTGTGGGTGCTCGCAGTGCCAGCCAGCTGATTGAGCAGGACGACTGGGTCATCATCGACGGCGATGCGGGCATTTTGATTGTCGACCCGTCGCCGATTATTTTGGCCGAATATGGCTTCAAGCAGCGTCAGGGCGAGCTGGAACGTGAGCGCCTGAGCCGTCTGAAAAATACCGCGGCGATTACTTTAGACAACCAGCGCATCGAGCTGCTGGCCAACATTGAGCTGCCGGGCGACACGCTGGGTGCGGTCAGCGCCGGAGCGGTCGGCGTCGGCCTGTTTCGCAGCGAGTTTTTGTTCATGGGCCGTGCTGGCAATCTGCCCAATGAAGAAGAGCAGTACAGCGCGTACCGCCAGGCGATCGAGGGCATGAAGGGCATGCCGGTGACGATTCGCACCGTCGATATTGGCTCAGACAAGCCGCTGGACCGGGCCAGCGACCGCATGGAAAAAGCGCAGGACACACACCTGAATCCGGCGCTGGGCCTGCGCGCCATCCGTTGGTCTCTGGCGGACCCGCCCATGTTTTTAACCCAGCTCCGCGCCATATTGCGGGCCGCGGCGCATGGCCAGGTCAACCTGCTGGTGCCCATGCTGGCCCATGCCAGCGAGATCAAACAAACCCTGCTGCTGATTGACCGTGCGCGGGTACAACTCGACAACCAGGGCGTGCCTTACGGCCCGGTGCAATTGGGTGCGATGATTGAAATCCCGGCGGCGGCACTGAGCCTCAAACTGTTTTTGAAGTACTTCGACTTCCTGTCGATTGGTACCAACGACCTGATTCAGTACACGTTGGCCATTGACCGCGCCGACGAATCTGTGGCGCACCTGTATGACCCTTGCCACCCTGCGGTGCTGCGCCTGATCGCCGACACCATTGCCGAATGCAACGCCCAAGGCAAAGGCGTGAGCGTGTGCGGCGAGATGGCTGGCGACGTCAGCATGACCAAATTGCTGCTCGGTATGGGGCTTCGCAGCTTTTCCATGCATCCCTCGCAAATTTTGGCCGTCAAGCAGCAGATATTGCGCGCTGACACCGCCAAGCTCAAGCCCTGGGCCGAGCTTGTGCTGGGCAGCGACGACCCGGCGGCGATGCTTTAGCAACTATTTGCTACTTATTCAGGAGCGTCACGAGTCCATGATGATTGGGTTGCAGGGCGATTTAAAGGGCAGAAGCGGCCCGAAAAGCGTCAACGCAGCTGTTTTTGGTGGGGTTTGTAAGCGCTTGTGTCAATGCACCTTCTCTGCCAAAATTTGACGAGCAAGAATAAGGCCGGAGCCATTGTGAATAAAACTGTCTCTGCGTTAACCAAAACATCAAAAAAACTTTATGCGTTCAGATCAGCGCTTCCCGCCCTGCGTCTGGCCGTCGTCGCCTCTGCCTTAGCGGCGGTTTCGGTGTCTGCCCAAGCCCCGCTCGACGTGCGCGTGGCTCTGATTATTGGCAACTCGGCCTACCCCGGCAACATGGCGCTGGTCAACCCGGCCAATGATGCCAAGGACATGGCTGATGTGCTCAAACGCTTGGGTTTTAATGTGGTGGAGTTGCGCGACGGCAACAAGGTTCAAATGGCAGCGGCGATTGCCAAAGTCAGTGACTCCCTCAAAGGCAAACAAGGCGTGGGCATGTTGTATTACGCTGGCCACGGCTTGCAGCTGGACTGGCGCAACTACATGGTGCCAGTGGATGCCAATTTAAAAACTGCCGCTGATGTCGCTGTCCAAACGATTGACCTGAGCAGCGTCGTCGATGTTTTCAAAGCCGCTGGTAACCGCATGAACATCGTCGTGCTTGATGCCTGCCGCGACAACCCTTTCGGCAGCAGCACCAGCTCGGCCAAGGGTTTGGCGCAACTGGATGCGCCGCCCAGCACCTTTTTGGCCTACGCCACGGCACCTGGCAATGTGGCTGAAGATGGCGATGAAAAATCCGGCAATGGCCTGTACACCCAGTATTTGCTACAAGAGCTCAAGCGCCCCACCGCCAAGATTGAAGATGTCTTCAAGCGCGTGCGCCTGAACGTGCGCAAACAGAGCAACGGCAGGCAAATACCGTGGGAGTCCACCTCGCTGGAAGACGACTTTTTCTTTAATGATGGTGTGAAGTACACCATCAAACCTGAAGAGCTGGAGCGCATGGCAGCAGAAGTCAGGCAGCGGGAGCAAAAGCGTCTGGCGCAAGAAGCGGAGGTACTGGCGCGCGCGCAGCAACTGGCGCTTGCCAAAGAGCGCGAACGCCAGCTGGCGGAGGCGCGCGTGCTGGACCAGCAGCGCCAAGCCGCTGAAGTTCGGGCCAAAGAGGCCGAGCGATTGAGCGCAGCAGCCAAAGCGATTGAGCAAGAAAAACTGGCGGCTGAGGCCAAAGCAAGAGACCAACAGCGGCAAGCGCTGGAAAGCCAGGCACGCGAGCGTGAACGGCTGCTTGCGCTTGAGCAGGTCAAGGAGCGGGAACGACTCATGGCCGAGGCTAAGGCAAGAGAACAAGAGCGGCTCGCCGAACTGGCCCGATTGCAGGAAACCCAGCGCGTGGCGGCTCTGACAAAAGCGCCGGACCTGAGAATGAGCAAAGACCAGGCACGTGAGATGGCCTTCAAAGAAGAAAAAGCCGCTTGGGATCAGATTAAAACCAGCAGCAACCCTGAAGACTTTTACAGTTTTTTGCAGCGCTTTCCCAGCGGTGGCGATTTGGCTGAAGCCGCGCAATACCGGCTTGACCAGTTGGCCAAGCCAAAAATCACGGCGGCCCTTGGCAAAGGGCAGGATGCCAGTTTTGCCTACACCGGACCACGCTACAAGGTCGGTGATGTTTATGAAGCTCAGATCAGCGATTTGCTGACCAACGTACCGGGTGATAAAGTCACGGCGCGCGTGACTCGTGCTGATGGCGATGTGGTCGAGCTGAACAATGGCAGCATTGTGGTGACAGCGCTCAGTGCCACCATCAAAAGTCAGCGCGGTACATTTGACCCACCCAACTTGGGGGTTCCTGTAGAGCTCCAGGTTGGCAAAAAATGGAGCGGGCGTTCGACGCAAACCACGACTGATGGCCGGAAGTTGGAGCTGCAGTCGGAATCAAAAATAACCGCCATACAAACGATTACTGTGCCGGCGGGCACGTTTCAAACCTATTTGATAGAAACAACCATTTATGGCGGCAATTTAACAGTGAAGAACAAATACTGGATGGATCCCCGTTACGGATTTTTTATTAAAACCGAAGAATTGGGCCGCTTTGGTGGCCGTATTTTTCGAAGCGACAGACGTGAACTGGTCAGCCTTAAAGCCGACCGCAGCTAAAAAGTGAACACCATGCCTAACTTGCCACGATCCATCGCCCTTGTCGTCAGCTTTGCCGCCTGCATTGGCTTGCCCCCTACGCTGTGGGCCCAAGCCACTCCCAGCGCGGCAGAGATGGTCGAGCAGCTCAAGGTTCAACCTGCGCCCGCGCCGCGCACCCGCGGCCTGCGTAACCTGACGGTTGAAGTGGCTGATCCAACACCGGCCGCCAAGCCATCGCTGTCGCTGCTGATCCAGTTTGACTTCAACTCTGCCAAGGTCAAACCCGAAAGCCAGCAGGCGCTCAGCAACCTGGCGCAGGCGCTGCAGTCCAAAGAGCTGGTGGACGCAAAATTTGCGGTGGAAGGCCACACCGACGCCAAAGGCCGCGCGGACTACAACCTCAAGCTCAGCCAGCAGCGCGCCGATGCCGTGCGTGCCTTTTTGGCCAGCAATGGCGTGGCCGATGCCCGGCTGCAAGCTGTTGGCAAAGGCTCCACTGAGCTGGCCAACACCACGGACCCGCTGGCCGCCGACAACCGCCGGGTGCGGATTGTCAACCTGAACTAAATTGCGGCATCGGGCTGGTTTTTTGAACTTCTTTCAACGCCTGACCCTGCGCCTGGGTGCGCTGCCTGCACAGCGCGTGACCTGGGCTTTGATGCTCGGCTTTTCGGTCTGGGTGCTGCTTGATGTGCTGGTGTTTCGCGTCACCAGCGGCATGGCGCTCTCCAGCTTTGACGCCATGGTCAGGGCCCGTGTGGTGGTCGCAGCGCCTGACCCCCGCATGGTGATCGTTGACATTGACGAGGCAACGCTGGCGCGCATGAGCAAAGAGTTTGGTCGCTGGCCGTGGCCGCGCGACACGCTGGCCACCGTGCTCGACCACATTGAAAAGCAGCAGCCTGCAGCGATTGCCTGGGACATTATTTTTTCAGACGCCGACCGCTTGAGTCCTGGCGGCGATGCGGCCTTCAACGCCGCGGTAGCCCGCAGCCCGCACAGTCACTTTGCGGTGGTGCGCCTGCCGTCTGCCAATGACACCACCAGCGCCTTGAAGCGTGCGCAATTACCCGGCTTGTGGACTACACCGGAGCTGGCGGCATCACCAGGCACCAGCACGGTGGCCCTGATTGCGCCGGTTTTGCCCGCCGTTGCGGCATCGCGTTTGGGCTTCAACAACGGCTATCCGGATGCCGATGGTGTGCTGCGCCGTTACCGATACCGTGAGACCTTGCCCGACGGCAGTCAGATCCAGTCATTGGCTGCAGCCGTGGCGACAAGCGTCATCGCGCCGGGCAAAAACACAGCGCGCGATGCACGCTTTGACAAGGACGAGTTGATCGCCTGGCGCAAGACCCTGGAGGCCTACCCGCGCATCAGCTTTGCTGACGTGTTTGCCCAAGCGGAGGGCGACAAGCCCTTGGCAGCCGTGCCTTCCTTCGCGGGCAAAGTGGTGGTCATAGGCGCAACAGCGCCCAGCCTGCACGACATTCACCCGACACCGCTGGCGCCGCTGCAAGCTGGGGTGGAGACGCTGGCCACCGCGATTGACAATGCCATCAGCCAGCGCGTCGTGCACGAGCTGCCGCGCTGGCTACAGGCGGCGCTGGCGATTGCGCTGTGCATGGGCATTGCGCTGTGGGTGCAGTTCAAAAGCATTGACTCACTGGCCCCCGCTTTGGTGGCTTTGCCGCTGGCTTTGCTGGGCTTGGGTTATCTGAGCCTGAATGGCGCGCCGGTTTTTCTGGACTTGCATTTGGCGGCAGCGCTTGCCCTGTTGTTTTTGGCGGTGCTGCGTTACTGGAATGGCCTGCGCCAGCAGTACTGGCGCCAGCCACCGGCCAGTGCGGATGGACCGGTGGCACTGTGGCCTATAAAAGGCGCTGCGCCTTGGCTGGGCGAACCACTTGACCGATTGATCGACGCGCTGGAGGCACACGCCCCAGACTGCCGCGTGGTGGTCGCGGATGCCAGCGTGGCCTGGCCCGGCAAGTTGCTTTGGCCTGAGCTGGTGTGCCGCGCAGGGGTGGTGGGGCCAGCGCAGCAGCTGCATTCCAGCCGGGCAGTGATAGCGGCGCGGCTGGGCGCGCAGCTGGTGGCCGGCTCCCCCCTACCGGTGCCCTTGGCGGGTGGCATGGCACGCGATAAACTGGCACAGGCTTGCTGGGTCGCCTGGGCAGGTGAGGGTGAATCAACAAGTACGAACCAATAAACAAGGGAGCATCGGATGAAACGAAAACTTGCTTTGACCGCCGCGGGCTTGCTGGCCGCGCTGAGCTTTTGCAGCGCCCAGGCACAAAATACCAGCGCTTTGCGCGCCACAGAAATAAGGGCTGACAAGCTTGCCAGCGCGCCGGTTTTGTCGGCCTTGCCCGCAGGTGCCGCCTTGGCCATCATGACGATTGAAGGCGGCTGGGCCCAGGTGCTGCACGAGTCGCCCGCCGGCAAAGTCACGGGTTGGGTTCGCGCCAGCAGCATCAATCTGAGCGCAGGCGCCTCGACCGCATCCGGCATGGCCAGTGGGCGGACGGCCAGCGGCAATGCAGCGCTGACACTGGGCGTACGCAGCCTGCCAGCACGCATCAACCGCCATGCGCTGATCATCGGCATCAGCCGCTATGCAGAAGCCAATATTCCACCCTTGCCCGGCGCACGCATCGACCGTGCTTCGGCCACACAAATGGCCACCGCCATGCAGGTGCCCGCGAGCAACATCAGTTACCTGCAGGACGACCAGGCCACCGGGGACAACATTCGCAAAGCCCTGCGCGAGCTGGGCGAGAAGGTGCAGGACGGCGACCGCGTGTTCATTCACTATTCAGGCCACGGCACTCGCTACAACGACCCGGCCATTGGCGGTTGTGTGGAGTCACTGCTGGCTTATGACGGCGGCCAGTCGGGCAACATCACCAACCGTGAAATGACCAGCCTCCTGAGCACCATCACGGCCAAAACCGACAAATTGTTTGTGATGTACGACGCTTGCCACTCCGGTGGGCTGGTGAACATTCCCCCGGTTGTACGCACGCGCGGCTTTAGCAACGCGAACGACGACGGCTTGTTGCGACCCAAGTTCTCGGCGGTCTCTGAAGAATGTGGCCGGCCGGTCAATGTCAAAACCCGCAACCTGCTGGTCGAGTTGAACGAAAAGGGCACCTTGCCGCAGGACGTGATTCATATCTCGGCCTCGCGTGACAATGAAATCAGTTTTGACGACGAGCTCAAAGGGGGCTTGGCGACTCAGTTTGTACGCGACTGCATGTTGCGTGATGCGGTGGACCTGGACAACTCAGGCGCCATCAGCATGGAGGAAATTCGCCAGTGTGCGCAGACCAAGATCAACCAGCGCATGCAAAACGATGCGAACTACAAAGCACACACCCTGATGCTGTCAGGCAATGTGGGTTTTGTGCCGGCGTGGTTCAGTCAGGCGTCACTGGCTGCTGCACCTGTGGCCACCCCAGTCGTGGCGCCTGCATTGCCTGTTGCGCCGCCAGCTGCCGTCAAGCCGCCGCCTGTTGTTGCGGTGGCTCCTGCACCAGTGCCGGTGGTCGTCAGCGTGCCTGCCCCGGTTTCAGGGCCGGTGGTGGCCCCGTTGACGGGCGCGCAGGCGCTGAGCCAGATGTTTGACCAGCGCGACGCCAAGCGCAAAGTCACGGTCAGCCTGGTCAAGACGCAATTGAAAATTGCCCAGGACTCGCTGGAGATGTCGGTTCAGTCTGACAAGTCTGGCTACGTTTACGTGGCGCTGGCGGGATCCGACAACAAATCGATGTACATGCTGTTCCCCAACGACCTGGACCAAAACAACAAAATTGAAGCCGGACAAACCCTGCAACTGCCGCGTGCCAACTGGCGCGTCAAGGCCGGCGGCCCGGCGGGCAACAACAAGCTGTTGGTATTCGTGGCCGATGGCCCGCGTGATCTGACCCAGCTGGGCTCAAGCAAGGTCGGGCCGTTTTCGAGCTCGCTCAATGACGCGGAAGGCCGCGCCAAGCTGGGCGCGCTGATGGGCACCTCACGGCTGGTGACCAGCCAGGCCTGCGAGTCAGACAGCAAGCGCAAAAACAACCCCCTGTGCTCAGATGCATTTGGGGCGGCGATGGTCTCTGTTGAGGAAGTCAAATGAAAAATCTGATCACCCTGGCCTGGTTGACGACTGTGCTGGCCTGCTCTTTTGAAGCGCATGCGCAGGCCGGGCCCAAGGACTGGCTCATCAGTCCAGCCGAAGCGCTGTCGTTTCAGGGCGAAGCCGGTTTTAACGAGCAACCCGCGCTGCGTGCCCGCGCTGTGATGCCGCTGATCGACATCATCAAGCCCGAACCAGTGGCGGACCTGAAAGTCAAGGCGCCGTTTTCGATTGCCGTGCTGTTCAAAGCACAAAGCGACGCAGCCATTGACCCCAGCAGTTTCAAAGTCTTGTACGGCGCGCTGAAGTTCGACATCACCAGCCGAATCACCAAATTCGTCAAAGTCACTCCGGTAGGCTTTTCACTCGACAACGCGCAAATTCCGGTGGGCAAACACCGCCTGACCTTGCAGATACAAGATGAAAAGCAGCGTGTGGCTGAGCGCGAGTTGCGGGTTGAAGTGGAATAACGGCGGCCGTCGTCTTCGTGACGGGTTCGGTCTAACCAGCCTGTAATGCCGCCACTTTTTGGTCAATCGCACCAAACACGCTTTGCCCGTCCTTGCCCTTGGCCTCGATGCGGATGGTGTCGCCAAACTTCATGAACTCGGTCACGGGCGCACCGCTCTCGATGGTTTCGATCGCGCGTTTTTCGGCGATGCAGCTGTAGCCATGAGTCCAGTCCTTGTTGCTGACGGTGCCTGAGCCAATCACGCTGCCAGCGCGCACATTGCGGGTTTTGCAAATGTGCGCAATTAACTGTCCAAAATGAAATGTCATTTCTGGCCCGGCCTCGCACATGCCAACCTTGCGTCCGTTCCAGGTGCTTTGCAGCATCATGTGCAGGCGTCCGCCCTGCCAGGCGTCGCCTAATTCATCGATCGTCACGGCCACCGGGCTGAAGGCGGTGGCGGGCTTGCTCTGAAAAAAGCCAAAGCCCTTGGCCAGCTCGCCAGGAATCAGGTTGCGCAGCGACACGTCATTGGCCAGCATCACCAAACGGATGCCCTCAATGGCCTGCTCTGCGCTGGTGCCCATGCCCACATCGGCAGTGATGACGGCGATTTCCGCTTCAAAGTCGATGCCAAACGCCTCGCTGGCCACCACCACATCGTCCGTCGGGCCGATGAAGTCGTCACTGCCGCCCTGGTACATCAGCGGGTCGGTATAAAAAGTATCGGGAACGTCTGACTTGCGGGCGGCACGCACCAGCTCGACGTGGTTGATGAAAGCTGAGCCATCGGCCCATTGGTAGGCGCGTGGCAGCGGCGCCATGCATTGGCTGGTTTCAAACGGAAAGGCGTGTCTGGCCTTGCCGTTGTTCAAGCTGTCATAGAGGTCTTGCAACTGCGGCGACATGAAGTTCCAGTCGTCCAGCACGTCCTGCAATTTGCTGGCAATGCCAGTTGCATAATGCGCCGTTGACAGGTCGCGCGAGACAACAAGCAGCTGGCCGTCACGTGAGCCGTCTTTGTAAGTGGCAAGTTTCATTCGATGTCTTTCTGCTCTGGTCAGCGCTGCGTTCGGCGTTACGATAAGTAAAATTGATTTACCTAAATGTAATTATAGGGACGCCATGACGTCGACGCCAACGCCCACCATGAAACATGCTGACGATGCCGAGCCGCAACGCGCGGGTATCCAGTCGGTGGAAGTGGGCTTCAGTTTATTGGATGTGCTGGCCAATGCAGGCGACGCGCTCATGCTGCGTGACCTCGCCGCGCGGGCGGGCATGTCTGCCGCCAAGGCGCATCGCTATCTGGTCAGCTTTCAGCGCTTGGGCCTCGTGGTGCAAGACGCTGGTACCACGCGTTATGACCTGGGGCCCGCAGCGCTCAAGTTAGGGCTCGCTTCGCTGTCCAGAATTGATGCCGTCAAACTGGCCAGAGCGCGGCTCGGCGCCTTGATGCCCCAGATTGGCCAAACATTGGCGCTGGCCGTGTGGGGCAACCAGGGGCCGTGCATGGTGCATTGGGAGGAGTCGCCGCAAACGGTCACCGTCAACTTGCGTCTGGGCGATGTGATGCCGCTGCTGTCGTCGGCCACCGGTTTGTGTTTTGCGGCCTTCATGGGCACGCGGCAAAGCGCGGTCAATACCCGGCTCAAGAGTTTGTTGAAGGACGAGCTGGTGCGGGCCCAAAAAAGCGGCAGGCGCGACCTGCCCGCCAGCATGGCCGAGCTCAGCGCGCTGCTTGCCGAGGCCCGCCAGCACGGCGTGGCCAGAGTCGTCAATACGCTACTGCCCGGCGTGGGCGGCTTTTGTGCACCGGTATTTGATGCCGGCGGCCACATGGTGCTGGGCATGGTGGCGCTGGGTTCGCTCAGCACCTTTGATGCAGACTGGCGCGGCGCAGTCGCCACGCCCCTGAAAGCCGCAGCCCGGCAACTGTCAACTGATTTGGGCTACATTGCGGCATGACCTCTGTCACTGGAACGCCGGGCTGGAAACCACTGACCATCGCCGTGGTGCTGGTCGTTGCTGCCCATGTCCTGGTGCTGCAAGCGTCGCCCGCCCAACTGGGGACGGGCGCCGATCTGGATGATGCGGGCGGCAAAATATTCACCACACGCAGCATTGATAGCACGCGGCCCTCCGATGGCGGCAGGAAGGCGACTCCAGCGCCTCCAAAAGCTGTCAAAACAACTCAGAATGTTGCCAAAAATGCGTCAAATCCGGCCCTAGCCCCTGAAATAATTGTGCAGACAGCTCCTGAAATAATAGCGTCTCAGGAGTCGTCCAGCGCCAGCCCATCCGTCCCCGAAGCCCCGGCAATACCCAGCCAGCCCCTTGAAAGCGCAGCCGCTGCAACCCCGACCCCTGCCAGCGCTGCGGCAGAGCCCGCAACCGGCCCCAAAACCATCCCGGTCACCGCCATCAGCCTGCCCGGGTCGGTGCGCCTGCTGTACAAAATGATCGGCACCGCCAAAAACCTGAACTACCACGCAGATGCCGAACTGGCCTGGAAAACCGATGGTGACAGCTACCAGGCGCTGATGAAGGTCAGCGCCTTTTTGATCGGCTCCCGCAGCATGACCAGCATGGGCAAAATCACGCCGGCTGGCCTGGCTCCCACCCGTTTTGCCGACAAGTTCAGAACCGAGCTGGCCGCGCATTTTGAGGCCGACAAAGGCAAGATCACCTTCAGCGCCAACACGCCCGACGCGCCGTGGGTCGAAGGCGCGCAAGACCGCGTCAGCGTGTTTTTGCAGCTGGGCGGCATGCTCGCAGCCAGGCCGCAAGACTTCCCGCCGGGCAGCAACATCACATTTTTGACGATTGGCCCGCGCGAGGCCGACACCTGGACCTTCGTCATCGAGGCCGAAGAAAGTCTGAATCTGATGCGCGTGGAGATGCCGACCCTGAAACTCACCCGCAAGCCGCGCAAGGAATTCGACCAGAAGGTTGAAATCTGGTTTGCACCGTCTTTGGGCTACTTGCCCGTGCGCAACCGCATCACCCAGCCGAACGGCGACTTCATTGACCAGCAGTTGGTCGAAGTCGTCAAGAATTGGTGACGTTATCCTGCAAAAGCAGGCGCAAAAGCCCTCATTCACCCTGTCAGCCTTGAAGTTGGCCCCCGCGCTGCCATATGAAGCGCTACGGCATGCTTAGAATGCTTCAAGGACAAACCCAAATGCAAATGCTTTACGACTCAGAATCTTTTGTGGTGGTGCAAATTCACGCCAACGCACCGGAAGCATCAGCCCCAGCGCCCACCACGCCGCAGATGGCGCGCAACGGTTTTGAGATTGTTGACAAGCGTTCCGGCAAAGAGGTGTACCTTGATGGCTCCTGGGCCGAAATGTTCCAACAGCGCCTGAGCGCCTGGGCACAAAACACCCCGACCCAGCAAGAAATTGAAGACACGCTGGAAGGCTACAGCGGCTTGGCCAATACGCCGATATCGCTGCACTGACACCCCGGCGCTGTGCTGTTCTTAGTGAAAGCCCGGTGACCCGCAGCAGGTGGTTTGAGGCATAGTTTGCGCTTTGATCCACCCTGCGCTTCAAAAGCGCAAAGGACTGCACATGACATTCAAACTCGCCTTGCTGGTGACTGCTCTGGCACTGAGCCACAACGCCAGCGCCAAAACATTCAGATGGGCCAGCGCCAGCGACATTCCGACGCTGGACATTCACTCGCAAAACAACGCGCTCGGCAATGGCGTGCATGCGGCGGTGTATGAGTCACTGGTGTACTACAACAGCAAGAGCTTCAAAATTGAACCGCAACTGGCCACCGCCTGGAAGCTGACCAGCCCCACACAGATGCGCATCACGCTGCGAAAAGGTGTCAAGTTCAGCGACGGCAGCGCCTTTACCGCCGATGACGCGGTGTTCTCACTCAATCGTGCGATGGCCAAAACGTCAAATTACGGCGTGTATGCACAAGGCATCGACAAGGTCGTCAGGGTCAGTGACAGCGAGATCGACATCCTGCTCAAAGCGCCGAATCCGGTGCTGATGAACCAGTTGACCGAACTGCGCATGATGAGCCAGGCCTGGTCCGAGAAAAACAAGGCAACGGAGCCGAAAGACATCAAAACCAAAGATGAAAGTTTTTCACACCGCAATGCGATGGGCACCGGCCCCTATGTGGTGGACAGCTGGCAGCCCGACCAGAAGCTGGTCTTCAAGCGCAACCCCAATTGGTGGGGCAAGCTCGATGGCAATGTGACCGAGATTGTTTACACCCCCATCAAATCGGAGGCCACCCGGGCCGCGGCCTTGCTGTCTGGCGAGCTTGATTTGGTGCTGGACCCCAGCCCGCAAGACCTGGGACGCCTGCGTACCAACAAAGCCCTGAAGGTGCTGGACGGCGCTGAAAACCGCACCATCTTCTTTGGTATGGACCAGTTCCGTGACGAGCTGCCCGGCTCCAACATCAAGGGTAAAAACCCATTGAAAGACGTTCGCGTGCGCAAGGCGCTGGGCCAGGCCATCGACATCGTCACGCTCAACAAGGTCATCATGCGCGGCCTGAGCCAGCCCACCGGTACGTTGATCTCGCCGCAGGTCAACGGCTGGAGCAAAAAGGTCGATGCCCGCTACCCTTTCAGCATCGAAGCGGCTAAAAAATTGCTACTAGAGGCAGGCTACAAAGACGGCTTTGAGGTCGACTTCGCCTGCCCGAACAACCGCTACATCAACGACGAGGAAATCTGCCAGGCGGTGGCCGCCATGTGGTCCAAAATTGGCGTCAAGGCCAAGCTGCGCACGCTGCCGCTGGTCACCTACTTCCCGATGATTCAGCGCTATGAAGCCAGCATTTACATGCTGGGCTGGGGCGTGCCCACCTTTGACGCGCTGTACAGCCTGCAGTCACTGGTGCGCAGTGTCGGTGTGGGCGGCGACGGCAACTACAACCTGGGCCGGTACTCCAACCCGCAAATGGACGCGCTGGTGGAACGCATCAAAAAAGAAACCGACATGTCAAACCGCAACGACCTGATCGGAAAAGCGCTGGAGTTGTCGCACACCGATGTGTCCCACCTCGTCTTGCACAACCAGATCATCCCCTGGGCGATGAAGAAAAACATCGACGTGGTGCACCGCGCGGATAACCGGATTGACTGGCGGCTGGTCAAAGTGAACTGAGGTTTTTGACGCCGCACATATCAAAAAGGCTTTTAGTTGCTTTGATCCATGTGCTGCAAATGACACGCCCGGGACAGACGAAAGCAGGACATCAGGCAGGCCCCGCGTTGGCGCGCTACTTGCTGCGCTAATATCAACCCTGACCGATTTATCCCCACCTCCCATGTTTGCATTTATTCTTCAGCGCCTGTTGCAAGCCATCATCGTGATGGTGTCGGTGGCACTGATCTCGTTTTTGCTGTTTCAGTACGTGGGCGACCCGGTGGTCTTTTTGTTGGGGCAGGACGCCACGCCGCAGCAAATCGTTCAGTTGCGGGCCGATCTTGGCCTGGACAGATCCTTTGTGGTGCAGTTCTGGAACTTTTTGATGAACGCCGTCCAGGGTGAGTTTGGGCTCAGCCTGCGTCAGGGTGCCAAAGTGTCGCGCCTGATTTCCGAACGCCTGCCGGCCACCCTTGAACTGGCGGGCGTCGCTGCTGTGCTGGCGCTGGTGCTCGGTATTCCCATGGGGGTTTATGCTGCGCTCAAACGCGGCACGTTTTTAAGCCAGCTGTTCATGACAGTGTCGCTGCTGGGGGTGTCCTTGCCAACATTTTTGGTCGGCATTTTGCTTATTTTGCTGTTTGCGGTGGGGCTGGGCTGGTTCCCCAGTTTTGGCCGCGGCGATGTGGTGCAGTTTGGCTGGTGGACATCGGGCTTGCTGACCGCAGGCGGCTGGCACCACATTGTGCTGCCCGCGCTCACGTTGGCGATCTTTCAGCTCACCCTCATCATGCGCCTGGTGCGGGCGGAAATGCTGGAGGTGCTACGCACCGATTACGTCAAGTTTGCGCGCGCGCGCGGCCTGTCCAACAGCGCCATCCATTTCGGCCATGCGCTTAAAAACACGCTGGTGCCGGTGATCACCATCACCGGTTTGCAACTGGGCGCGCTGATTGCCTTTGCCATCATCACCGAGACGGTGTTCCAATGGCCGGGTATGGGGCTGCTGTTCATTCAGGCGGTGACGTTTGCTGACATTCCGGTCATGGCCGCCTACCTGTGCCTGACAGCGCTGATTTTTGTGGTGATCAACCTGGTGGTTGACTTGCTTTACTTTGTGGTGGACCCGCGTTTGCGCGTGGGCAAATCTGGAGGCCATTGATGCTGACTGCTGTTAAACCTGTTCCCGTGCTGGCCAGTGGCCGCGCCTTTGCTGCCATCAGCGCCTTTCACCCGGAGCTCACCGCGTTCCGGCGTGACTTGCACGTTCACCCCGAACTGGGTTTTGAAGAGGTGTACACCGCCAGCCGCGTCAAGCAGGCCCTTGAGCTGTGCGGCGTGGATGACATTCACACCGGCATTGGCAAGACCGGCGTGGTGGGCATCATTTATGGCAAGGGCCGAAACGCCAACAACCCGGGCAACATGATTGGCTTGCGGGCCGACATGGACGCACTGCCCCTGACCGAGCACAACGCCTTCGGCTGGAAGTCGGGCGAGCCCGGCAAGATGCACGCCTGCGGTCACGATGGCCACACCACCATGCTGGTGGGTGCCGCGCGTTACCTGGCTGAAACTCGCAATTTTGATGGCACAGCGGTGCTGATTTTTCAGCCCGGCGAAGAAGGCTACGCCGGTGCCAAGGCCATGATGGAGGACGGCCTGTTTGACCGCTTTCCGGTGCAGGCAGCGTATGCCATGCACAACTGGCCATCGATGCCGCCAGGTACGGTGGGCGTCAACCGTGGCCCCATGATGGCTGCGGCGGACCGCATCACCATCACCATCACAGGCAAGGGCGGCCACGGCGCACACCCTTACATGACGATTGACCCGGTGCTGGTAGCGGCGCACATCATCACGGCAGCGCAAAGCATCGTGTCGCGCAACGTCAAACCGCAAGACAGTGCGGTGGTCAGCATTTGCGCCATGAACGCGGGCGACCTGGGTGCCATGAGCGTGATTCCCGGCACCGCCACACTGGTCGGCACGGTGCGCACCTTCAATGCCGAGGTGCAGGACATGGTTGAAAAACGTCTGCACACCCTGATTGCGTCGGTGGCTGAAGCCTTTGGTGCCACAGCCACCATGCACTACGAGCGCATTTACCCGGCCACCATCAACACCCCGGCTGAGGCCATGTTCGCAGCGGATGTGGCCGCCATGCTGATCGGTGAAGACAACGTCACCCGCGACATCGTGCCCAGCATGGGTGCGGAGGATTTCTCATTCATGCTGCAGGCCAAGCCCGGCGCCTATCTGCGTCTGGGCCAAGGCGACGGGCTGGGTCAAGCCGGCTGCTTTTTGCACAACAGCCGCTACGACTTCAACGACGAGGTGCTGCCACTGGGGGCAGCGCTGTTTGCGGGTTTGGTGGAGCAGTCCTTGCCCCTGGTTGTGTAAACGATTTTTTCGCTCTTTTTAATTCAATATAAAGGAAAAACATGTCAAATCACATTAAAAAATCAGCTCTAGCCCAGTTAGTGCGCGCGGGAGCTGCTCTATTTTTAGTAGCGGGCATGATGGGTGGCCTGAATGCCAAAACCATCCGCATCAGCAACCAGGGCGATATCCTGTCGATGGACCCGCACTCGCTCAGCGAGTCCTTGCAGTTAAGCGCCACCGCCAACGTTTACGAGCCGCTGGCAGGTCGTAACAAGGACTTGAGCCTGGCACCGCTGCTGGCCACCAAGTGGAGCCAGCCCACGCCCACCGTGTGGCGTTTTGAGCTGCGCAAGGGTGTGCAATTTCATGACGGCTCGCCTTTCACGGCAGATGACGTGCTGTTCAGCCTGGCACGCGCGGGCGCAGACGGTTCGGACATGAAGAGCTACGTGAACGACATCAAGGAGGTGCGCAAGGTCAATGATCATGTGGTCGACATCGAAACCAAGGGCCCGTTTCCGATCTTGCCGGACATGCTGTCGCTGGTTTACATGATGAGCAAAAAATGGTGCGAAACCAACCAGGCCGTTCGACCGGTAGACCGCCGTAAGGGGGTTGAAAACGCCGCGTCGTTTCGCGCCAATGGCACGGGCCCGTATCGGGTTCGCGAGCGTCAGCCCGGCATCCGAACCACCTTCAGCAAAAGCGGCAACTACTGGGGCAAGGTTGAGGGCAATATCGACGAGGTGATCTTCACCCCGATCGGCAACGACCCAACCCGCGTCGCCGCTTTGATATCTGGCGAAATTGATGTGATGGAGCCGGTACCGGTACAGGACATCGCGCGTGTCAACGCCAGTGCAAACGCCAGAGCCATGACCGGCCCCGAGCTGCGCACCATCTTTTTGGGCATGGACCAAAAGCGTGACGAGCTGCTGTATTCGAGCGTGAAGGGTAAAAACCCCTTCAAGGACAAGCGCGTGCGCCAGGCGTTTTACCAGGCCATCGATATTGAAGGCATCAAGCGCACCGTGATGCGTGGCGCCGCCAACCCGTCGGCGCTGATGGTCGGCCCTGGCATCAATGGGTTTGACGCTGCCGTCAAGCGCCTCCCGTTTGATGTGGAAGCCGCCAAAAAACTGATGGCTGAAGCTGGCTACGGCGCCGGGTTTGAGGTCAGCATGAATTGCCCGAACGACCGTTATGTGAACGACGGCGAAATTTGCCAGGCCGTGGCCGCCAACCTGTCGCGCATCAATGTCAAAATCAATTTGCAGGCCGAAACCAAAGGCACCTACTTTCCGAAAATCTTGCGCCGCGACACAAGCTTTTACCTGTTGGGATGGACGCCCGCTACTTACGATGCCCACAATGCTTTGAACGCAGCGATGCGCTGCGTGGACGACAAAGGCTCAGGCCAGTTCAATCTGGGCGCTTACTGCAACCCCAAGGTGGACGAGCTGATCACCAAGATTCAGTCGGAAACCGATAAAACCAAGCGTCAGGCCTACATTACTGAAGCCTTCAAACTGCACACTGACGACGTGGGTCACCTGCCGCTGCACCAGCAAGCACTGGCCTGGGGTGTGAGCAAAAAAGTTCAGCTGGTGCAACTGGCCGACAACTTCATGTTCTTCAAATGGATGAGCATCAAGTAACTTTCAAGTACTTGTTATCGCGTGAGTAATCCCATCACACGCTGGCTGGACACCGATGTCGGCTACAGCTTCAAAACTTCACCGATGGCGATCGCCGCAGCGTTGGTGGCGTTGGTGTGCCTGGTGGCTGCGGTTTTTGCGGGCTACATAGCCCCGCACAACCCGTTTGACCTGACCACGCTGGAGCTGTCGAACGCCCGCCTGCCGCCCGCCTGGGAGGCGGAAGGCAAGCGCGCTTTTTTGCTGGGCACCGACGACCAGGGCCGTGACATTTTGTCGACCCTGATGTATGGCGCCCGCATCTCGCTGGCGGTGGGTTTTGCGTCGGTGATCATTTCTGTGGCTTTTGGCGTGCTGATGGGCTTGCTGGCGGGCTTTCTGGGCGGCTGGCTGGACAGTTTTTTGATGCGCCTGTGCGACGTGATGCTGAGCTTTCCGGCCATTTTGGTGGCATTGCTGATTGCAGGCGTGGGCCGCGCGATGTTCCCAAATGCGCACGAGTCGCTGGCCTTTGGGGTGCTGATCGTGTCTATCTCCCTGACCGGCTGGGTCCAGTACGCCCGCACCGTTCGCGGCTCGACGCTGGTGGAACGCAACAAGGAATATGTGCAGGCCGCGCGCGTCACAGGCGTGGCGCCGATACGCATCATGATGCGCCACGTACTGCCCAATGTGCTGGGCCCGGTGCTGGTGCTGGCCACGATTCAAGTGGCAACGGCCATCATCACTGAAGCGACGCTGTCGTTTTTGGGCGTTGGCGTGCCGCCCACCTCACCCTCGCTCGGCACGCTGATTCGCGTGGGCAATGACTATCTGTTTTCAGGCGAATGGTGGATCACGGTGTTCCCGGCGCTGATGCTGGTCATCATTGCGCTGAGTGTGAACTTGCTGGGCGACTGGCTGCGCGATGCGCTGAACCCCAGACTCAGATGAACACCCCCGTGCGCCTTCGGCGCTCCCCCCTCAAGGGGGCACAGCCAGCAGCCCGGCAAAGCCGGTTCTGCGGCTGCCGCTTGTAAAGACACCACCATGGCTGCCATGTCACTTCTCTGCGTTAAAAACTTGGTCGTCGAGTTCCCGAATCGGCGCGGCACGCTGCGCGCCATTGACGGTATTTCTTTTGACATTGCCCCTGGCGAAATTCTGGGTGTGGTCGGTGAATCGGGCGCGGGCAAGTCGCTGACGGGTGCGTCCATCATTGGCCTGCTGGAGCCGCCAGGCCGCATTGCCAGCGGCGAGATTTTGCTGGAAGGCCAGCGCATTGACAACTTGACGAACGACGAGTTGCGCCACATCCGTGGGCGCAAAATCGGCGCGATTTTTCAGGACCCGCTCACCTCGCTCAACCCGCTGTACAGCGTGGGCAAACAGCTGACTGAAACCATTCAGGCGCACTTGCCCGTCAGCAACGCCGAGGCCAGGAGGCGCGCGATTGACCTGCTCAAAGACACCGGCATTCCGGCGGCCGAGCAGCGCATTGACCATTACCCGCACCAGTTCTCAGGCGGTATGCGCCAACGGGTGGTGATTGCATTGGCGTTGGCCGCTGAGCCCAAGTTGATCGTGGCCGACGAGCCGACCACCGCACTCGATGTGTCGATTCAAGCGCAGATCATCAGCTTGTTGAAAAACATCTGCAAAAACCGGGGCGCAGCGGTGATGCTGATCACCCACGACATGGGCGTGATCGCGGAGACCTGTGACCGCGTGGCGGTGATGTACGCCGGGCGGATTGTTGAAATTGGGCCGGTGCATGAAGTCATCAACCAACCCGCGCACCCCTACACCGCAGGACTGATGGCGTCGATTCCCGACATCACGCAGGACCGCGACTACCTGAACCAGATTGACGGCGCCATGCCCCGCTTGAATGCCATTCCCACAGGTTGCGCCTTCAATCCGCGCTGCCCCAAAGTTTTTGACCGATGCCAAGTGGAGCGCCCCGAGCTTGTCAGCGCAGGTGCGACACGTGCGGCCTGCTGGCTGGCTGGAGTGGGCGCATGAGCGCGCTTGATAACGTGGCTAACAAGCCGCTGGTGGTGGTCAACGACATCTCCATGACCTTTGATGTCTCTGCCAGCCTGCTCACGCGTGTGCTCGAGCGCCAGCCCAAGCTCTTGTTGCACGCCGTCGATGGCGTGAGTTTTGAGATTGAAAAAGGCAAAACCCTGGCACTGGTCGGTGAGTCCGGTTGCGGCAAAAGCACCGTGGCCAAGCTGATGGTGGGCCTGTACCAGCCAACGCGCGGCGGCATGACGTTTGACGGCGTGGACGCGCACGCCACCTATCAAAGCAGAAAAAACAACGCCGGTTTGAAGCTGCGCGAGCGCATTCAAATGATCTTTCAGGACCCGTATGCCTCGCTCAATCCGCGCTGGGTGGTCGAAGACATCATTGGCGAGCCGCTGAAAGAACACGGCATCATCACTGACGCGGCAGAGCTGAAAGCCAAGGTCGGTGACCTGCTCACGTCAGTCGGTCTGAGCCCGCTCGATGGCCCCAAGTACCCGCACCAGTTTTCGGGCGGCCAGCGTCAGCGCATCTCGATTGCCCGGGCGCTGGCCACCAACCCCGAGTTTTTGGTGTGTGACGAGCCGACCAGCGCCCTTGATGTGAGCGTGCAGGCGCAGGTGCTGAACATCATGAAGGACCTGCAAAAAAAGCGCGGTTTAACGTATCTGTTCATCAGCCACAACCTGGCCGTGGTGCGGCACGTCAGCGACAGCGTTGGCGTGATGTATCTGGGCCGACTGGTGGAGCTGGCCGACAAACAATCGCTGTTTGCCACGCCGCGCCATCCGTACACCCGCATGTTGCTCGATGCCATCCCCAACATGCGCGACACCGGCCGCGCCCGCACTGCGGTGCAGGGCGAAGTGCCCAACCCCTTGAATCCGCCTGCAGGCTGCGCCTTCAACCCCAGATGCCCCCATGCCAATGACCGTTGCCGCAGCGAGCGGCCGGTTTTGACCAGCCTGCACGGCATCAAGGTGGCATGCCATGCGGTTCAAGAAGGACGGATTTAAACCGCCATGACCTGGCAAGCCCTGACCCCCCAAGCCTTCGAACTCGGTGAGTCGCCGTTCTGGCACCCGCATGAGCTGATGCTGTACTGGGTCGATATTCCAGGCAAGTGCATTTACCGCTGCAATATTTTTATGGGCAGCGTGGAGAGCTGGGCCATGCCGACTGAGCCCGGCAGCATCGCGCCGGCTGAATCAGGCGGGCTGGTGATTGCCCTGCGGGATGGCATTTACCGTGCGCGCCAGTGGGGTGGTGCGCTCGTCAAGCTGGCCTCTGGCATGCACGACACCGCCACCACACGTTTTAACGACGGCAAGGCAGACCCGGCAGGGCGCTTTTGGGCGGGCACGATGTTTGAGCCGCGCACGTCTGCCAGCGCTGGGCTTTTCGTCCTGAATGACGGCGCGTTGGCGCAACAAGTCAGCAATGCGACCATCGCCAATGGCCTGGCCTGGTCGCCTGATGCCAACACCCTGTACTGGGCCGACACGCCCACCCACACCGTACGCGCCTGGGACTTCCATGCCGCCACCAGCGCCATGACGAACGAGCGCGTTTTCAAACGGTGGACGGGCAAGCCCGCAGGCTGGCAGTTTGGCAAGGATGGCTATCAAAACTATGGCGGTCGGCCCGACGGCGCAGCGGTTGACGTGGAAGGCAACTACTACGTGGCCATGTTTGAAGGCGCACGCATCTGCAAGCTGTCGCCTGGCGGTGAAGAACTGGCCAGCATTCCTGTGCCTGCCCAGTGCCCCACCATGCCTTGCTTTGGCGGCGACGACTTGAAGACGCTTTACCTCACCACGGCTTGCTACAGCCGCAGCGATGCGGAACTACAGGCGTATCCGCAGTCGGGCTGCGTCTTGTCGATGCGGGTTGATGTGGCGGGATTGCCCGTTAATTTCTACCGGGACTGACAGGCCGCATTAAAAAAGCGAACAGGGCCTGTTCAAAAAATTCAAACTGACTCAGGCTCGTCCCGCTTACCATCTGACCATGGTTGCACAAACAGAGCTCATCTCATCTATCGCCGCCCAGGTTCGTGCTGCTGCTGCGGCTGGCACAACACTTCGCCTGCGTGGGGGCGGCAGCAAGGATTTTTATGCCGAATCGTTGCAAGGCGACATCCTCGACACCACACCGCTCAAAGGCGTTGTCAGCTACGAACCGACTGAGCTGGTCGTCACCGCTCTGGCAGGAACCCCTTTGGCCGAGCTGGAAGCGCTGCTGCTGGCCCAAGGCCAGTGCCTGCCGTTTGAACCGCCGCACTTCAATACAAACAGCACCGCGCCGCTATCAAGCGGCGGTACTCAGTCCAGCGGCATCGCCGCAGGGAGCGTAGCGACCGTAGGCGGCATGGTCGCTGCAGGCCTGAGCGGCCCGGCCCGGGCCAGTGTGGGTGCCGTGCGTGACTACGTGCTGGGCGTCAAACTCATCAACGGCAAGGGCGAACATGTGAGCTTTGGTGGTCAGGTCATGAAAAACGTGGCCGGCTACGACGTGTCGCGTCTGGTGGTCGGCAGCATGGGCACGCTGGGGCTGCTGACCGAGGTCAGCCTGAAGGTGTTGCCCGTTGCCCCGCTAGAGGCAACCTTGAGATTTGACATGTCGCAGGCCCAGGCCTTGACCCAGCTCCACAGCTGGGGCGGCCAGCCGCTGCCCATGAATGCCAGTTGCTGGCTTGAAGAAAGCGGCAAGGGCGCGCTGTACCTGCGGCTGCGCGGTGCGGTGGCGGCGGTGGAGGCCGCTTGCGTCAAGCTGGGCGGGCAGCGCCTGTCCAACAGCCAAGCCGCCGCCGATTGGCAGCTGTGCCGCGACCAGCAGTTGCCGTGGTTCAAAGAACGCACAGACACGCAAGACCTGTGGCGCTTGTCAGTGCCGCAAACCACACCGCCGCTGGACCTGCCTGATTCGCCGCTGATGGAATGGCATGGCGGCCAGCGCTGGGTGCGGGCTGATGCACAGCACGGCCAGCGGCTGCGCGAGCTGACGGCTTCAGTCGGCGGAAGCGCTACTCTTTTTATAGCTGCTGACGCCTATAAAAAGGGCTCAATCGCTCGATTCGACAGCCTGAAGCCGCCCTTAGACCGAATCCACCGCGAGTTAAAACGTGAATTTGACCCCGCCGGTGTTTTCAATCCACACCGCATGTACGCAGACTGGTAACGAGCTCACAACATGCAAACCAACCTGTCTCCTGAATTTAAAAACTCTGCAGAAGGCCTTCAGGCCGAAGCGATTTTGCGCAAGTGCGTGCACTGCGGCTTTTGCACCGCCACTTGCCCCACCTATCAGCTGCTAGGTGACGAGCTTGACGGCCCGCGTGGACGCATCTACCTGATCAAGCAGGTGCTGGAAGGCGAAACGCCGACCCGTAAAACCCAGTTGCACCTGGACCGCTGCCTGAGCTGCCGCAACTGCGAAACCACCTGCCCGAGCGGCGTGCAATACGGGCATTTGATCGACATTGGCCGCAAGCTGGTCGATCAGCGTGTCGAACGGCCCATGGCTGAAAAAGCGGTGCGCTGGGCTCTCAAGGAAGGTCTGCCGTCACCGCTGTTTGGCCCGGCCATGGCGTTGGGCCAGGCGGTGCGGGGGCTGCTGCCAGGCGCCCTTAAAAACAAGGTGCCCGCCAAACAGGACGCAGGTATCACGCCCAGCCGCAGCCACGCGCGCAAGGTCCTCATGCTCGAAGGCTGCGTGCAACCGGCCATGTCGCCCAACATCAATTCAGCCACGGCCCGTGTGCTGGACGCTGCAGGCGTGCAGGTGGTGGTGGCCCCAAAAGCCGGTTGCTGCGGCGCTGTTAAATTCCATCTCAACGACCAAGACGGCGCTAAAGAAGAGATGCGCCGCAACATTGACGCATGGTGGCCGCATGTTGAAAGCGGTATTGAGTCGATTGTGATGAACGCATCAGGCTGCGGCAGCATGGTCAAAGACTACGGCCAAGCCCTGGCAGACGACGCGCAGTACGCCGCAAAAGCCGAACGCATCAGCGCGCTGACGCGAGACCTGAGCGAGTTGCTGCCGGATCTGGTCGAACGCCTGAAAGACAAAGTGACAGCCAAAGCAGGTCAAATCGCCTTTCACCCACCCTGCACACTGCAGCACGGCCAGCAACTGCGCGGCGGCGTTGAGCAGCACCTGGGCGCCTTGGGCTTTAACGTCAAAACGGCCAGCTGCGAAGCGCATTTGTGCTGCGGTTCGGCGGGTACTTACTCGGTGCTGCAGCCAAAAATAGCTTATGAACTGCGTGACCGCAAGCTCGGCAACCTGAGCGAGATGAAGCCCGAGGTCATCGTCTCAGCCAATATCGGCTGCATCACCCACTTGCAAAGCGGCACAGTCACGCCGGTGCGGCATTGGGTTGAGGTGCTCGATGAGGCGTTAAATCAGGCAGGGTAGTCTGTGATTCACGGCCCACTGAAATCAGAAAAACTGCCCAAACCTGAACGAGCATTGCCGTCAAGATTCAGCAACGCGTTCCAAGAAAAAGCCAAAGTCTGTTTTCTGCCAATCGCTTTTTATCATCTCAGCCGCTCCACGCCAGTTTTGGTTTTAGCCCCAAAAGAGCGCTGAGTCCTTCGAGTCTTGAAAGGGTTCCAGCGCTGTCACGCTCACTGTCAATCATCACGAAAACCTCCACACCAAATCGTTTGAATTCAGATAACTGACCCCGGCTGGCGAATCAAACTCTCGGCCGGTATGCCCAACCCCGTGTGCAAGCGCCACACCATCGCCATGGTCAGTTTGCGTTTGCCGTTGAGTACCTCGTATACCCGGTTGAGTTGGCCGATCATGGGTTCCAGGTCTTTCGGTTTTAAGCCTTGTTGCTCCATGCGAAACAAGATAGCTTCAATCGGGTCTGGCGGTGTGATTGGGTAGTGTTTAGCTTCATAAGCTTCAATCAAGGTCACCATCGCTTCAAAGTGCGCGCCTGCATCACTGTCGATTTCTGGCTCATTGTCAAAATAAGGAGCGACCAAGGCCAGCGCTGCCTTGTAATCCTCGGCAGTACGGATGGGCTTGATAGGCGCAATGGTTTTAGCGGCTTGCTTTTTCATGATGAGCTTTCTACGGTGGCGGCATCCACGGTATCGTATTGCTTGTGGGTACCTAAGAACTTGATGTACACAGCGCCAAATCGGTAAGCCACTGCAACGACCAGGCGGTAATCATGGCTCTTGATGTTGAAAACTACCCGATTGCTAGAGACAAAACTTGCGCTTGCATACCGCAATTTAATATCTTGTGGAGATCGCCACTTAGCTCGGCTTGCATCTTCAAACCACGTCTGCAATGCGTGTCTTGATGCAGGGTGCATTTGCCAAAACTCCACCAAAGTTGCTTTTGAAATAACGCGCATGCTGCATTTTAATCCCAAATTGGGACTAAATGTCATATATCAATAATTTGGCGTCAATTTCAAACCCAGGGCTGCTCCAGCCCTTCTACCTCCAACGCCTTGGCCACCGCAGACCTGGCCAGCATGCGCTGCAAATACGGGCCCAGATGGGCTCTGGCTCTGGCAGATTTTGACGCGAAGTGGCGATTCCATCTGCACAGCATCAGTTGGTTTTTGGACATGATGACTTGACCACTCGTCGCGGCCTGAAGCGATCAGTTGCCTGTTTTCACCCCAAACAGGTCCGCGCCATTGGTCCAGCCAATCCTGCGTGCGGCGTCAGCCGGCAGGTCACCCAGCCACACCCGGTAGCCCTTCATCAGCTCTTCATAGTATTGCCAGCGCTGGTTGACCCAGGTGTCTGAGCCGATCATGAAGCGGGTTGGGTGCTTCAGCAGCAGCGCTCGCCATTCGGGGCAGAGATATGGACCCCCACGCTTTTGCACTTCGTGTCGTTCGCTGCCCCCCGAGGGGGCTTGCTCGCCTTGGGGCGGCCCGGCGTCGAGCCTGCCACCATCGCAGGTCAAGCCGGGCCGGTACGACAGCTCGCCCATCAGTTGCGGGTATTTGCTGAACAGCGCATCTACACGCGCCGCAGGTGCGCCGCCAATGCCGGTGTGCGCCCAGATCAGTCTGGCATCTGGCGCGTGTGCCATCAGCAGGTCAACCGCTGTGTCGTCCACGTGGGCCAAAACAGCCAGTTTGTTTTTGGCCGCAAACTGCATCAGTTTTTTAGCCACCGCGCCGTTCGCATTGGCGCTGTCGTACAAGTGAAACTCGCCTATGCCTCTGAACTCAACCCGGTTTGACGCGACGCTCACGCCACGCGCGTACTCAGCCACCACCATGTCGTAAATCGTCTCGTCTTTAAACCAGCTGTCGTAGTCAGCCCGGTTGCGGTACAGGCGAATGAAGGGCACCACCGTCAGGTCGTTGCTACCCAGCGCGGCATTGACCAGCGCCTTGCTGCCATCGTTCGGGCGGCTGTTGGCAATGATGGCTTTGACGCCGCTTCTTTTGATGCGTGCCAGCACGTCGCCCACCGGGTGAGGTCCGGTCTTGCCGTTCCAGGCGTCTTCGTTGTAGTGAAGGTGCGCGTCAAACAAGGGGCCGGTGTAGTCGGCGGCTTGCGCCGTGAGACACATGGACAAAACAAACGCTATAAAAAGAGGAGCTGATCGCCTAAGCATAAATTGGGCTACCGGCCTAAAACAAGCCCCAAAAGTGGCTTTTTGAGTCATCTGGCAGCCCCTTCAAATGACTTTACGCCAGCTTGTCGGCAAAAAACGCCAGCGTGCGTTCACGCGCCAGGTCTGCAGCGGGCTGGTTGTACGAGCCGCGCTGGTCGCAGTTAAAGCCGTGGTCAGCCGCATAGGCGTGGACTGTCACTTCCGGGTGTGCTGCGGCAAAGGCGTTCACGCCATCCATCGGGATGTAATGGTCTTTCTCGCCAAAGTGGGCCATCACCGGGCACTTCGGCTGGCGTGCGACTTCTGACGGTGCCGTCATGCCGCCTCCGTAGTAGGGCGCTGCGGCACTGAGGCCGCTCAGGGTACAGGCCGACTGCCAGGTCAGCAGGCCACCCCAGCAAAAACCAATCATGCCGACCTTGCCACCGGTTTCCTGCGCGGCGTGGTCAATGGCGGCTTGGATGTCCTGCATCACGCCAGCGCCGGGCAAGGCAGTGGCTGCGGTTTTCAGGCCCATGCCGGCCGTCATGTCCTCTGGCTGGTAGCCCAGATCGGCGCCTGGCGTGACGCGCTCAAACATGGCCGGCGCAATGGCCAGATAGCCCTGCGCGGCAAAGCGGTCGGTCACGGCCTGAATGTGCGAGTTCACGCCGAAGATTTCCTGAATCACCACGATGGCTGCTTTGGCCTTGCCTGCAGGCTGGGCCAGGTAGGCGGGGACTGAAAAGCCGTCGGCGGCTTTGAGGTGAATGAAGTGGCCCATGTTGTATCTCCGGTAGTTAAGAAGGTGAAGTACATTGTTATAGCAAATTCGCGTGGCGACAGGAGTTAGCTTTGAGCAAAGTCCTCATCATTACTGGCGGCTCTCGCGGCATAGGTGCGGCCGTGGCGCTGCTGGCGGCCAGCCAGGGCTATGCGGTGGCTGTCAACTACACGGCCAACTCGCTGGCTGCTGACGAAGTGGTGCGGCACATCCGCGCCAGCGGCGGCACGGCCATCACCGTGCAGGCCGATGTGGCTGTTGAGGCCGATGTGCTGGCCATGTTCAAAAAAGTCGATGCCAAGCTGGGCCGACTCACAGCATTGGTCAACAACGCAGGCGTGGTCGACATGACCAGCCGCGTCGATGCCATGAGCGCGGAGCGGCTGCAGCGCATGTTTGCCGTCAATGTGTTGGGCTCTTTCATGTGCGCCCGTGAAGCCGTCCAGCGCATGAGCACACGTTACCAGGGAGAAGGCGGCACCATCGTCAATGTGTCCAGCGCCGCAGCCCGCTTGGGCGCGCCCGGCCAGTATGTGGACTACGCCGCAGCCAAAGGCGCGATTGACACCTTCACCGTGGGCCTGGCCAAAGAAGTGGCAGCAGAAGGCATTCGTGTCAATGCCGTGCGGCCCGGCATCATCGACACCGAGATTCACGCCTCGGGCGGGCTGCCCAACCGTGTGCGCGACCTCGCACCCCAGGTGCCCATGCAGCGCGCCGGTACCGCTGCTGAGGTGGCTGAAGCCATCATGTGGCTCATCAGCGAAAAATCGGGCTACACGACAGGCGCCATCATTGACGTTGCCGGTGGTAGATAAATGGCCCTGCGAAAAAATCTGCTGGCCTGAAGTAATTTTCTAATGGACTTCAAGCCCCTCGTCACGTTGCTGGCCATCGTCAATCCGCTCGGTGAAAGTTGACTTGATCTAGCCCGCACATGGCGCATCGACGCCCTTGCTTTCTTCGATAAGGACCTGTTTGATCGCAAAGCGCAAATTGGCGTCCTTGACCAGCTTGATCGCCCAGCCGTCTTGCTGAACGGCGGTCATGCACACCTCTGGCGTTTGGTCTTTGACCAAATGGACTGTCTTGCCATCTTGCTGAACAGCGACCATGCACACCTCTGGCGCTTGGTCTTTGACAAAGTAAAGCGCTTGCGCCCGGTGCTGAACAGCGGCCATACACAGCTCTGGTGTCTGGTCTTTGACGAACTGAAGCGCCCAGCCATTTTGCCGAACGGCGGCCATGCAAATCTCTGGTGTCTGGTGTTTGACAAATGCAAGCGCTTGGCCGTTTTTCTGAACAGCGGCCATGCAAATGTCTGGTGTCTGGTGTTTGACAAATTCAAGCGCGTTGCCATTTTGTTGAACGGCAGCCATGCAAATGTCTGGCGTCTGGTTTTTAACGAATTCAAGCGCATGGCTATTTTGCTGAACAGCAGCCAGGCATAGCCATGGCGTTTGGTGTTTGACCAACTTGAGTGCCAAGCCATTTTGCTGAACAGCGGCCAAGTCGTGCGGATTCGATTGAACCGCATTAAACTCCATTGCCCTGGCCTTGATTTTTTCAACGGTGGCGGTGGTCATGGTTGTCATGGTGATTCCTTTTTTTGCGAAAAAAATTGACTTGATCTAGCCCGGACGCGGCGCATCGACGCCTTGGCCTTCTGCGATAAGGACCTGTTTGATCGCAAAGCGCAAATTGGCGTCCTTGACCAGCTTGATCGCCCAGCCGTCTTGCTGAACGTCGGTCATGCGCACCTCTGGCGTTGGCTCTTCGATGTTCTGGAGTACAGGGCCATTTTTCTGAACAGCGACCCTGCAGATCTCGTTTCAACCAAGGGCCACAATGTCTGCTGGGTCACCGCCAACAACGGCGCCGTCGGTGTGCCGACATACTTGTTACGCTCAGTACTGCTCGCATTCATAAATGCCTTTATGGCGTTGAAATCAGGGTGAAATGTACTTTTTGCATCAGTGTCTTAGGGGAATTTGCGCATACTTGTAACATAATGCGTTTTTGTCAGTATCGTAGCTTAATTGGATTCGAGCCGGGGGTCACCGGGAAATTCACAAGCCGAACCGCTCCTGCCGTCATTTGGGGAAGGTGCTTGTAGGTATTGGGGCCATGGCTGGGCTAGCGGGCCGCGTTTTGCTGCAGCCACTGGTCAATCTCTTCAATCGCTGGAGCACCAGCCGTCCACACACAGAGCACGGCGCAGACTAGGCCTTCAGACCTTTGCTGTTGCTCGGTGCGGGGCGCTGTCCTACACGTGCAAAATACAGACCTATGCAAAACACCACTGACGACCAGCTGATCTTTGACTACATCATCGTGGGCGGCGGTACCGCTGGCTGCCTGTTGGCCAATCGGCTCAGTGCTGACGCGTCCAAAAAAGTGTTGTTGATCGAAGCGGGCAAAAAAGACGACTACCACTGGATTCATATCCCGGTCGGTTACCTGTATTGCATTGGCAACCCGCGTACCGACTGGCTCTACAACACCGAGCCAGAAGTCGGCTTGAATGGCCGGGCCTTGCGTTACCCACGCGGCAAAACGCTGGGCGGCTCGTCCAGCATCAACGGCATGATTTACATGCGGGGCCAAGCCCACAACTATGACGACTGGGCGCAACTGACAGGCGACATGGCCTGGCGCTGGGACAACAGCCTTCCTTATTTCAAGCTGCATGAGCACCATTACAAGGGTGCCAGCGCCTTTCATGGCGCGCTCGGTACCGCCCCTGAGCTGATGCAAAACAAGGCCAACCCGTACCAAAAGCTGCTGCGCCACCACAAGGCGGGCGGTGAGTGGAAAGTCGACAAGCAGCGCCTGCGCTGGGACGTGCTGGACGCTTTTTCTGAAGCCGCAGTGCAGGCCGGCATCCCCGCCACCGACGACTTCAACCGGGGCAACAACGAGGGCGTGGGCTATTTTGAAGTGAACCAGAAAGACGGCTGGCGCTGGAACACCGCCAAAGCCTTTTTGCGCCCCACCTGCTACGGCCGGCCCAACTTTGAAATGTGGAACAAGGCCCAAGTCTGCAAAGTGTTGGTGGAAAAGCAGCCCGACGGCAGCCAGCGCTGCACCGGGGTAGAGGTGTGGACCGGCCTGGAGCGTATCCAGGTGATGGCCACACGCGATTCGGGTGCCGCTAAAGGCCTGATCGGCGAGGTGATTTTGTGCGCCGGCGCTGTCGGTTCACCGCAAATCTTGCAACTGTCGGGCATTGGCCCCGGCGCGCTGCTGCAGCAGCATGGCATTGATGTCGTGCACCACCTGCCCGGCGTCGGTGCCAATTTGCAGGATCATCTGCAAATCCGCTCGGTGTACAAAATCACGGGTGCTAAAAATTTAACTCTCAACACGCTGGCCAGCAGCACCTTTGGCAAGGCGCGCATTGGTCTGGAATATCTCCTCAAGCGCACCGGCCCCATGAGCATGGCACCGTCGCAGCTCGGTGCCTTCACTCGTTCAGACCCAGGGCGCGCCTACCCTAACATCCAGTACCACGTGCAGCCGCTGTCGCTGGATGCGTTTGGCGAGCCGCTGCACAGTTTCAATGCCTTCACCGCCAGCGTGTGTAATCTGGCCCCGACCAGCCGCGGCACGGTCAACATCAAAAGCCCGCGCTTTGAAGACGCCCCCGCCAT
Organism: Comamonadaceae bacterium; assembly: GCA_947478725.1. GTDB lineage: Bacteria > Pseudomonadota > Gammaproteobacteria > Burkholderiales > Burkholderiaceae_C > Polaromonas. The sequence goes on along the minus strand of CANJWZ010000013.1, from coordinate 45,172 downwards.
CGCGCCCAATTACCTGAGCACGGCAGAAGACAAAAAAGTCGCTGCTGATTCACTGCGCGTGACGCGACACATCGTTAGCCAAAGCGCGCTGGCCAAGTACCAGCCCGAAGAGTTCAGGCCGGGCGTGCAGTTTCAAACCGATGACGAACTGGCCAAGCTGGCAGGCGACATTGCGACCACCATTTTTCATCCGGTCGGCACGACCAAGATGGGGCGCGACGATGACGTCATGGCAGTTGTTGACTCGCACCTGCGGGTGCGCGGCATCAGGGGCCTGCGGGTGGTCGACGCCGGGGTGATGCCACTGATCACCAGCGGCAATACCAATTCACCAACCCTGATGATTGCTGAAAAAGCGGCGGAGTGGATTCAGGCGGGGGTTTAAGGCTTTGGCGAAGCGTCAGCGATACCAGGCAGAAACGCGCTAATAGTCTGTCGGCTCGCCTGTTTGTAGCCGTACATCATCAGATTCATCATGGCTTGCATCACAAGGCCAGCTCGTAGTTCACCGTCATCGGCGCATGGTCAGAAAACTTCTGCTCTTTGTAAATGTGTTCGGTCTTGGCCAGTGCCGCCACAGCCGGCGTGGCCAGGTGGTAGTCGAGCCGCCAGCCCACGTTGTTGGCGTAGGCCTGGCCCCGGTTGCTCCACCAGGTGTAGGCGGCGTCGGTGGTGCTGGGTTGCAACTGGCGATACACGTCCACCTTGCCGGCCTCGCTGAGCAGTCGTGTCATCCACGCACGCTCTTCAGGCAGAAAGCCGCTGTTCTTTTTGTTGCCCTTGTAGTTTTTCAAGTCAATCTCTTGGTGCGCGATGTTGATGTCGCCGCACAGCACGTAGTCGCGCTCTTGCATCAGGGCCAGCAGGTGCGGGTAAAACTCGGCCAAAAAACGAAACTTGGCCTCTTGCCGCTCGGGGCCAGACGAGCCACTTGGAAAGTACGCGCTGATGATGGACAGCTTGGGCAGGTTTTTGCGGCCCGGCCTGTCAAAGCGCAGCTCAAGATAGCGGCCTTCCGCGTCGAATTCTGTCGAGCCGTAGCCGACGATCACATCGCTGGGCTCATGCTTTGAATAAATGCCAACACCGGAGTAGCCCTTCTTCTCGGCAAAATGAAAATAGCCTTTCAGCCCGGCCAGCGCTTCAAACTTGCCCTGCACGTCTGCGGCTTGGGCTTTGACCTCCTGCACGCAAATACAATCCGGTTGGTAACTTTCCAGCCAAGCTTCCAGGCCCTTGCTGGTGGCAGAACGGATACCGTTCAGGTTCAGACTGGTTAATTTAAACAAGGGTCAACTCCTATGGCGGGGCAAGAGATTAATCGCGGCAACACACTGGCGCATGAGTTCGTTCAGTTTGCCATCGAATCGGGTGTGCTGAAGTTCGGGCAATTCAAAACCAAGGCCGGGCGCATGAGCCCTTATTTTTTCAACGCGGGGCTGTTTGACGACGGCGCCAAACTGGGCCGCCTGGCGCAATTTTATGCGCGTCAGTTGCTGGCCGAAGAGCAAAAAAACGGCTTGCAGTTCGACATGATTTTTGGGCCTGCCTACAAAGGCATTCCGCTGGCGGCGGCAGTCAGCATTGAGCTGGCCCGCCTGGGCCGCAACCTGCCGTTTGCCTACAACCGCAAGGAGGCCAAAGACCACGGCGAGGGCGGCACGCTGGTGGGCGCGCCCGTCAGAGGCCGGGTGCTGATTGTGGACGACGTGATGTCAGCAGGTACTGCCGTGCGCGAGTCGATTGCCATCATCAAAGCCGCGGGTGCTGTGCCGCATGCCGTGGCCATTGCGCTTGACCGCCAGGAAAAAGCGATTGAAAACGGCGTGGATGTGAGCTACAGCGCCGTGCAATATGTCACCAAGACCCTGGGTTTGCAGGTCAGTGCGATTGCGTCCCTGACCGATTTGCTGGACTATCTGGCATCTGAAAAGGGTGCTTCGCTGGGCGAGCACCACCAAGCCGTGTCGGCTTACCGTGAACGCTACGGCGTCAATTGAGGAGTCAGGATGTCACATCACCATGCCGGAACATCTGCTTTGAAGTCTGCAGCGGCCGTCGTCCTGTGGGGCCTGATGTCGGGCAGCGTGATGGCGCGGTCCATCTATTCGTGTGTCGACGACAAGGGCCGAAAGCTCACCTCTGACCGTCCGATTGCCGAGTGCATGGACCGCGTCCAGACAGAGTTGAACCCGTCGGGTACGGTCAAGCGTGTGCTGGCACCTCCGCCCAGCGCCACAGACCGCGCCCAGATGGCACGCTACCCCGACCGCGCCAGCCACGACAAAGAACGCGCAACAGCACTGGAGCAGTCCACCGCAGCCAGTGCTGGCGCTGTCAAAAGACTGCAAGAGCTCGGTGAGTACCGCAAGGGCATCGTCAGCGAGCTGCAGTTTTACAAAAGTACCCCCGGCAAAACACCTCCTGCATTGAGTCAGCGGCTGGACGAAACCGACGCCAGCATCGCCGTGCAAAAGCGCTTGATGGACGAGCAGGATGCCGAGAAAAGCCGTATCAACAAACGGTTTGACGATGAGGCGGCCAAGCTCAAGCCGCAATGGGGCGTGGCAGGCACTGCCCAAGCGTCTGCGGTGCCGAAAAAGCCTTGAGGACCCTCAAAAGGTCGTTTTGTATTAAAAGAGGCTGAAAGCCAATGACTGCTTGGGCTAGCAGCTCCTGATTCAGGAGCGCTTTTACTCTCTGGTCAAATCGCCAACTAGCCGATTTTTTTCTTCAGCAACTCATTGACCTGCGCCGGATTGGCCTTGCCTTTGGTCGCCTTCATGGCCTGACCGACCAAAGCATTCATGGCTTTGGTGTTGCCTGCGCGGATTTCTTCAACGTTCTTCGCGTTAGCGGCCAGAACGTCGTCGATGATTTTTTCGAGTTCGCTGGAGTCGTTGATTTGACGCAAATCGTGAAGCTCAATGAACTTATCTATTTCCGTAACCACTTGCGCAAGTTCAAAAAGCTCGGAACGAGTTTTTCTTACTTTCACAAGAAATTCAAAGAAAATTGTTTTGCCAACGTTGGCATTGACGGTACCGTCGAGGACGCGCTTGATCGTCGCTGCCATGTAAACAGGACCCGGAATTTCAATGTCGTCTACCGGCAAACCAGTACGATTTAGATAAGCGGTAAGTTCACCAAGCATCCAATTTGCACAGGCTTTAGCCTCGCCAGTTAAATCCACCAGCGCTTGAAAATATTTAGCGAACTCAGGATTTTGAGTAAGTTGAGCCGCATCGTATGCAGACAATCCATACTTTTCAACGAAACTTTCTGCAAGTTTTTGTGGGAGTTTTGGCATCGCAAGCTTTACCTTCTCAACCCAATCCCGCCCGATCATCAGCGGCGGCAAATCCGGGTCCGGAAAGTAACGGTAATCCGCCGCATCTTCCTTGCTGCGCATGGCCCGCGTCTCGCCTGTGTCCGGGTCAAACAGCACGGTAGCCTGCTGTATGGTGTGGCCGTCTTCAAGCTGTTCAATCTGCCAGCGCACCTCATAGTCCATCGCCTGCTGCATGAACTTGAAACTGTTCAGGTTTTTGATCTCGCGCCGTGTGCCCAGCGGCTCACCCGGTTTGCGCACCGACACGTTGGCGTCGCACCTGAAGCTGCCTTCTTGCATGTTGCCGTCGCAAATGCCAATCCAGGTCACGATCTTGTGCAGTTCTCTGGCGTAGGCAACAGCCTCAGCGGTTGAGCGCATGTCCGGCTCGGTCACGATCTCCAGCAGCGGCGTGCCGGCGCGGTTCAGATCAATGCCGGTCATATCAGCAAAGTCTTCATGCAGCGACTTGCCGGCATCTTCTTCGAGGTGCGCTCGTACCAGGCGCACGGTTTTCTTCTCACCGTCCAAAAAGAACTCAACCGCCCCACCTTGGACCACCGGAATCTCAAACTGGCTGATCTGGTAGCCCTTGGGCAGGTCGGGGTAAAAGTAGTTTTTGCGCGCAAACACACTGCTTTCGGCGATGTGGCCATTGACGGCCAAACCAAACTCGATCGCCCGCTGCACCGCGCCTTTGTTCATCACCGGCAGCGCGCCGGGCAGCGCAAAGTCAACCGCCGATGCGTTGGTGTTGGGTTCGGCGCCAAAGGATGTGGAGGCGCGGCTGAACAGCTTGGACTGCGTGGTCAGTTGGGTATGGGTTTCAAAGCCGATGACGACTTCGTAGCCTTGAACCAGCCCTGATGTTGTGGTGCTCATACCGACCCTTCCGGCTTGCGCAGATGCCAATCGGTGGCCATCTGAAACTGGTGCGCAGCGCCCAGCAACTGCGCCTCTTTGAAGTAATTGCCAATCAACTGCAAGCCCACTGGCATACCGCCTTCGCCAAAGCCTGCCGGCACGCTCATGCCAGGCAAGCCTGCAAGACTGGACGACAGGGTGTAAATGTCGGCCAGGTAGTTGGCCACCGGGTCGGCTTTTTTGTCGCCGATCTTCCAGGCGACGGTGGGTGATACCGGCCCGGCAATGATGTCGCACTGTGTGAAGGCTTTTTGAAAGTCTTGCGCGATCAGGCGGCGGATTTTTTGCGCTTTCAGGTAGTAGGCGTCGTAGTAGCCGTGCGACAGCACATAGGCGCCAATCATGATGCGGCGGGTGGCTTCATCGCCAAAGCCTTCAGAACGCGACTTTTTATACATGTCGGTCAGGTCGGTGTAGTTGGCAGCCCTATGCCCGTAACGCACGCCGTCAAAACGGCTCAGGTTGCTGCTGGCTTCGGCAGGTGCGATGACATAGTAGACCGGAATCGACAGCTCGGTGAGCGGCAAATCAACCTCGACCAGCATGGCGCCCAGCTTTTCGTACTCAGCCAGCGCGCTGCGAACGGCGAGCAGCACGTCGGGCGCGCATCCGGCACCAAAAAACTGCTTTGGCAGACCGATTTTGAGACCTTTTAGAGGGTGTTTTTGGGCTGAATCGCCATGACGACTGAGACTGGCAGCTATTAAATCAGTAGCGTAATCCACAGCTGGCATGTCCAGCGATGTGGAGTCGCGGTCCAGGTCTGGCCCGGCCATGGCGGACAACAGCAGCGCGCAGTCGAGTGCGCTGCGCGCCATCGGCCCGGCCTGGTCCAGACTGCTGGCAAAGGCCACCATGCCGTAGCGCGAGCAGCGGCCGTAGGTGGGTTTGATGCCGGTGATGCCGGTGAGCGATGCGGGCTGGCGAATCGAGCCGCCGGTGTCGGTGCCGGTGGCTGCTGGAATCAGGCGCGCTGCCACAGCAGCGGCCGAGCCGCCCGATGAACCACCCGGTATCCGGCTGGTGTCCCACGGATTTTTGGCGGGAAAGTAGGCGCTGTTCTCGTTGCCCGAGCCCATGGCGAACTCGTCGCAATTGAGCTTGCCCAGGGACACCATGCCTGCCTGGGCCAGCTTGCTGACCACGGTGGCATCAAACGGGCTGCGGTAGTTGGCCAGCATGTTGGAGCCCGCTGTCGTCGCAAAGTCACGCGTGACAAACACATCTTTGTGCGCCAGCGGCACGCCCAGCAGCGGCGTACGTTCGCCCGCAGCCAGCCGCACATCAGCGGCTTTGGCTTGGGCCAATGACACATCTGCATCTGTTGCCAAAAACGCACCCAGCTGTTCGCTTTTTACGCGGTTTAAAAAATGCTGCGTCACTTCAACACTGCTGACCTGGCCAGCGGCCAGTTTGGCCGCCAGGTCAAAGACACCCAAATCATGCAAATCAAGGTTTGTGCTCATGGCGTTCATCTATTCAATCACTTTGGGCACAAGAAACAGGCCGCGTTCTACCGCCGGGGCGCTGCGCTGGCTGGCGTCTCGCTGGTTGGGCTCATTGGGCGTGTCGTCCCTCAGGCGCAGGGCCACTTCGCCCAAAATGGCGGCCGGGTGTGCCAGCGGCTCGACGCCGTCGGTGTTGACCGCCTCCATCTGCGCTACCAATTTGAAAAAGCCATTGAGCTGGCCGAGAACGCGCTCGGTTTCGTCTGGCCGCAGCTCCAGTCGCGCCAGATTGGCGACTCTTGCGATGTCTTGGGTTGTCAGTGCCATGGGATGGGTGGGATAAAAACGGGTCGAAAAACAGAAGAAAAATCAGGCTTTGTGTAAAGCAAATTTACCCGCAAATGCGGGACTACCCTAGGGGGGATGCGTTATTATCCTGCCTTTGGTGTGAAATCAAGTCTGGTGGCACCCTTTAGGCGTTTTCAAGCGCTTGAAATGGGTTCAGGCAGGTCTGGCTTGGGTATCGCACACGCAATTTATAAAAAGGCGCTTGCACTTGCATCAAAGTGTGCAGGCCCTAACCGGACTTTTGACCATGTTTGAAGCTTTCCGTCGGTACGTTTCCACCGACCTGGCCATTGACCTTGGCACCGCCAACACCCTGATTTATGTACGCGACCGCGGCATTGTGCTTGACGAGCCATCCGTTGTGGCCATCCGCCACGAGGGTGGCCCTCAGGGGCGCAAAACCATTCAGGCCGTGGGCCACGAAGCCAAGGCCATGCTGGGCAAGGTGCCCGGCAACATTGAGGCGATTCGGCCGATGAAGGACGGCGTGATTGCCGACTTCACGGTGACTGAGCAAATGCTCAAGCAGTTCATCAAAATGGTGCATCCACGCAGCTTTTTTAAGCCCAGCCCACGCATCATCATTTGCGTGCCCTGCGGCTCCACCCAGGTGGAGCGCCGTGCCATTCGTGAAAGCGCGCTGGGCGCTGGCGCACGCGACGTGTACCTGATCGAAGAACCCATGGCCGCCGCCATTGGCGCGGGCCTGCCGGTCAGCGAGGCCAGTGGCTCGATGGTGGTGGACATCGGTGGCGGCACGACCGAGGTCGGCGTGATCTCGCTGGGCGGCATGGTCTACAAGGGCAGCGTGCGCGTTGGTGGCGACCGCTTTGACGAGGCCATCATCAACTACATCCGGCGCAATTACGGCATGCTGATTGGCGAGCCGACGGCTGAAGCCATCAAGAAGAAAATCGGTTCGGCGTTTCCTGGCTCTGAAGTCAAAGAGATGGAAGTCAAAGGTCGCAACCTGTCAGAAGGCGTGCCGCGCAGCTTCACCATTTCCAGCAACGAAATTCTGGAGGCGCTGACGGACCCGCTGAACAACATCGTCAGTGCGGTTAAAAACGCGCTGGAGCAAACCCCGCCAGAACTCGGCGCAGACATTGCTGACCGAGGCATGATGCTGACCGGCGGCGGTGCTTTGCTGCGCGACTTGGACCGGCTGCTGGCAGAAGAAACCGGCCTGCCTGTGCTGGTCGCCGAAGAACCCCTGACCTGCGTGGTGCGCGGTTGCGGCATGGCGCTGGAGCGCATGGATCGTCTGGGCTCGATCTTCACATCGGAATAAGCCGTCCAGAGCATCCGTCCCCCATCAGCGCTGCGGTAGCAAGACATGCCATTAGGAACCCTTGACCGCTCGCCACCGCCGTTTTTCAAGCAGGGGCCATCGGCCCTTTCGAAACTGCTGTTTTTCAGTGCCTTGTCGCTGTTCCTGATGGTGGCTGATGTGCGTTTTCGTATCACGCAGCCGGTGCGCTCGGCCCTCAGCACCGCGCTTTATCCGGTGCAGTGGCTGGCCTTGCAACCGGTGCGCCTTGTGCGCGGCAGCAGTGCTTACTTCTCGGGGCTGGACCAAGCCACCTCGAGCAGCGAACAGGCCGCGCGCAAGCTGGCCCTGCAGTCACTGCGTGCCGGGCAGGTCGAGCAACTGTTGCAGGAAAACAGCCGCCTGCGCAAAATCCTGGGCCTGCGCGAGCAGCTGGCCACCACGGTCATGGCCGCAGAAGTGCTGTATGACGCGGCCGACCCCTACACCCGAAAAATCATCATTGACAAGGGCCTGCTGCAAGACGTGGCGCTTGGCTCTCCGGTGCTCGATGAGTCCGGCGTGCTGGGTCAGGTGACGCGCGTGCATCCCCTCGTCAGCGAAGTGACGCTGGTGATTGACCGTGACCTGGCCATCCCGGTGCTGAATGTGCGCACCGGTGCACGCAGTGTGGCCTACGGCGACACCACACAGCCGGGCGGTAGTCTGGAACTGCGGTTTATGGGAAGCAATTCAGATGTGCAGCAAGGTGATTTGCTGACCACCAGCGGGGTCGATGGCGTGTACCCGTCGGGCTTGCCAGTTGCCAAAATCAGCAAGATTGAACGTCGCGCCGAATCGGCATTCGCCAAGATTTACTGCACGCCTCAGGCGCTGGTCACAGGAGCGCGGCATGTGATGGTGGTCAAGCCTGTGTCGGCGCAGATATCCGCCAGGCCTGAAACATCCGAGCCGACAGTGGCGTCCAAAAAAGGAGCGCTCAAATGATGATGCCCTCAGGCCAGCACCTGCTTCTGCCCGCCAATCCGCTGTTCATTTGGGCCAGCCTGATTGCCGCGCTGCTGCTGAATATGTTGCCACTGGGCCGGGTCGCCTGGATGCCGGACTTCATGGCCCTGGTGCTGGTGTTCTGGAACGTGCACCAGCCGCTGCGGGTGGGGATCGGTCTGGCCTTCATGTTTGGTTTGGGGATAGACGTGCATCAGTCCTCGCTGCTCGGCCAGCACGCGCTGAGCTACACCGCGCTGAGCTTTTTTGCCACCATGATTCACCGCCGCTTGCTGTGGTTTTCAGTGCCCACGCAGGCGCTGCAGGTGCTGCCCTTGTTTGCGGTGGCGCACGGGGTGGAGCTGATCATTCGACTCATAAGCGGCGGCACTTTCCCTGGCTGGTCGCTGCTGATGGCGCCGCTGCTGGAGTCTTTGTTGTGGCCCGTGGTCAGCATCATGCTGCTGGTGCCGCAGCGTCGAGCACCCAACCCAGACCAGAACCGGCCACTATGACTGAACTCCGCAACGTTGAAGCCGACCTGTCGCGCTTTCGTGGGCGTGTGATGATGGCCAGCCTGGTGGTGTTGTGCGCATTTTTCTTGCTGGCAGTGCGGCTGGTGTATCTGCAGGTTTACCGTCACGCTGATCTGAACGAGCAGGCCGAAAGTAACCGCACGGCGGTGGTGCCTATCGTCCCCAACCGGGGCCTGATACTGGACCGCAACGGCATTGTGTTGGCCACCAACTACTCGGCTTACACGCTGGAAATCACGCCATCGAAGGTCGGCAATCTGGACGAGACCATCGCTGCATTGGGTTCTGTCATCGACATTCAGTTGCGCGACAAGCGCCGTTTCAAGCGCTTGCGAGAAGAGTCCAAAAACTTCGAATCATTGCCGATTCGCACCCGCCTGACAGACGAAGAGGTGGCGCGATTTTCTGCCCAGCGTTTTCGCTTTCCGGGTGTTGACATCAAGGCGCGGCTGTTTCGCAGCTACCCCTATGGCCCGCTGGGCAGCCATGTGGTGGGCTACATAGGCCGCATCAACCAGAGCGAGAAAGAAGCCATCGACAACAGCGATGACCAGGGTAATTACCGCGGCACCGACTACATTGGCAAGCTGGGGGTGGAGCAAAGCTTTGAGCAGCAACTGCATGGCACCACCGGCGTTGACCAGGTCGAAACATCCGCCGGTGGCCGCGCGGTGCGCAAGCTGGCCACCAACCCGGCCACGCCGGGTGACACGGTGATGCTGTCGATTGACATCAAGCTGCAGCACCTGGTGGAGGAAATGTTTGGCGACCGGCGCGGCGCGCTGGTGGCCATTGACCCCAAAACCGGCGACGTGCTGGCCTTTGTCAGCAAGCCCACTTTTGACCCGAACCTGTTTGTGGACGGCATCGACGCTGAGAGCTGGCAGGAGCTCAATGAATCGACGGACAAGCCCCTGCTGAACCGGGCGCTGCGCGGCACTTACCCGCCCGGCTCCACCTACAAGCCCTTCATGGCGATGGCGGCGCTGCACACCGGCAAACGTGCGGCCACCACACTCATCAATGACCCTGGTTTTTTCATGTTTGGTGGCAGGCGGTTTGGCAGCCCTGAAAATGAAAAGGGCGGCATCATGGACATGAACCGTGCGATTGTCGAGTCGAGCAATGTTTACTTTTACTCGCTGGCCAATGAGATGGGTGTCGACGCGATTCATGATTTCATGAAGCCGCTCGGCTTTGGCCAGATCACCGGCATCGACATCAACGGCGAGGTGCGGGGCATCTTGCCCAGCCAGGCCTGGAAGAAGCGGTACTTCAAAAAGGCAGAAGCGCAAAAGTGGTTCGCCGGGGAAACCATCTCGCTGGGCATCGGCCAAGGCTACAACAGCTTTACCATGCTGCAACTGGCGCAGGCCACGGCAGCCGTGGTGAACAACGGCATCCAGCACAAGCCGCGTCTGGTCATCGGCACGCAAGACTCGGTCACCCGCAGCATGAAGCAGCTGCCGCTGGCGGCACCGGTCGATCTGGGTTACAAGCCTGAACATGTGGCCATCATTCGCCAGGCGCTGTTGGGCGTGACTCAAGGCGGCACCTCGGCCAGGGTGTTTGCCGGAGCCGGCTACCTCAGCGGCGGCAAGACCGGTACGGCCCAGGCGGTGGCCCTCAGCGCCAACACCAAGTACAACAGTGCAAAACTCGAAGAGTCACAGCGCGACCATTCGCTGTACATTGCCATGGCTCCGGCAGATGACCCCAAAATTGCGATTGCTGTGATTGTTGAAAACGCAGGCTGGGGCGCTGCGGCCGCAGCACCGCTGGCCAGACGCGCTTTTGACTACATGCTGATGGGCCAGTACCCCAGCGAAGAAGACATGGCCGCTGTCAAGCTGGGCCAGGCCGGTGCGCCGATTGGCAAGCCGCGCCGCGCGGCTGACATGACTAACTTATTGCCTGGCGGCTCCGGCGGTGCCGGCGTGGCGGGTCTGGTACCGGTGGGCAAGCCAGTGGCAACGGTTGCACCCGCAGTGCCAGCGCCAAAAAGCATCAAGCTGGCCGCCAAAACCAGTCCTTGACAGTCCCAGAGATTATTTTAAAAACGCATCAAACCCGGTTTTTAAAATCAGCGCGCTGACCACCACGATAAACACCAGCCGCACAAAGCCAGAGCCATGCTTGAGCGCCAGCCGCGCACCCAGCAGGCTGCCCACGATGTTGGCCAGCGCCATGCTCAAGGCAAAGTGCCACCACACATGGCCCTTGTAGGCAAACAGCAGCAGGGCCGCCAGATTGGTGGCGGTGTTGAGCAACTTGGCTGAGGCCGATGCGTTTAAAAAGTCATAGCCCAGCCAGCGCACAAATAAAAATACCAAAAAGCTGCCTGTGCCTGGCCCGAAAAACCCATCGTAAAAACCCAGCACCAGGCCGATGCAGCAGGCGGCGAGGGTTTCGGCGGCGCCGCTAAAGCGTGGCGCGTGCGTACGGCCCAGGTCTTTTTTGACGAGCGTATACGCCAGCACCGCCAGCAGCACAAAGGGCAGTGCCTTGCGCAAAAAGCCGCCCGAAATGAGGGTCACCAGCCAGGCCCCGGCCAAAGAGCCCGCAAAGCCTGCCCCCGCCGCTGGCAGCAGGGCCGACCAGCGCATTTGCACCCGGCTGGCGTACTGCACAGTGGCCACCGCCGTCCCCCAGACGGAGGCACCCTTGTTGACGCCAAACAGGGTGGCCGGGTGGGTGGTCGGAAAGACGGCAAACAGGGCTGGCACCAAAATCAGCCCGCCGCCGCCCACAATCGAGTCCACAAAACCGGCCAGCAGCGAGGCCAGCGTGACGATCAACAATTCCATGCGGGTGATTGTCGCATTTGGCAACGTTCGTCAATTGCTATCTATTTAAGAGCTACTAGATCATGTATCCGTTGGGACTAAGCCCGATTTCATGGATTTTCAGGGCTTGATTTGGGCAAAAAAAGAGCGCTGGGATTTCCAGCGCTCTTGTTGGGTGTGCCCGTCCTGCCGTTTGTGTTGGCAGGGCTGACACGCTGTCCTTTTATGGTGTCTCCTCGGCTTCTCGCATACAGCGCCGTCAAGCGCTGATGCAATGCACGGATGTTAAGCAATGCACTGAGACAGTGCACTGGGACTTTCCCGCAGTCGGAGCGATCTGCCCCAATTCGGCATCTTTTTGTGCCACGGCGTGCTGAGCCTGCGTCATCGCGACCCAAAGGGCCAAGCTGCCGCAGGACTCAGATCACGTCAGCGTATCTGCCCAGATGTTGCTGGCCCAGTTCAGGGCATACACGCCTTCCAGCTCATTGGGTGCGGTGCTGATACCGCCCGAGCCCGCCACCGTCTTGAAGGTTTTCTCAAGGGCAACGTATTCATGCACGCTGGCCACGTGAATCACGTTTTTGGTGTCCACAAAGCTGTAGCAGGTGTTGGTCAGCATCGGTGCAGGGTTCACGTCCCAGCCCGACAGCTGGGCCACGATGGCGCTGGCGGCCACCTTGCCGTGGCTGTTGGCCATGTGCCCGCTTTTGGGCATGGCTGGTGCCACCTGAATCGAGTCGCCCAGCACGTGCACGTCTTTGGCGGCGGTGGACTCAAAGGTCAGGTAGTTCACGCCGCACCAGCGGTTGTTGGCCTGGTTGTTCAGCCCGGTCTTCACAGCAATGGCCCCGGCACGCATGGACGGCAGCACATTCAGCACAGACGCTTTCACATCGTCCTGGACATCGAATTTGACGGTGTTTGTTTTGGCATCAACCGCCACCGCCTTATGCTGACCACGGTACTCGACCATGCCCGGGTACTGCTCAGCCCAGACTTTCTTGAACAGTCCGGGCTTGGACGTGACATCCGGATTCGCATCCAGAATCAGCACCTTTGATCTGGGCTTGTTGGCCTTGAAATAACCGGCCACCACCGATGCCCGCTCATAAGGGCCGGGTGGGCAGCGATAGGGCGCTTCTGGAATCGTGATGGCAAACACGCCGCCGTCGGGCATGGCTTGCAGCTGCTGGCGCAGCGCCACGGTTTCGGGTCCGGCTTTCCAAGCTTGCAGTATCTGGCCGCTGGCATGGGCGGCCTGCAGGCCTTCGATGCCGCCAAACATCAAATCAACACCGGGCGACACCACGAGCTTGTCGTAGGCAATCACGCTTCCACCGCGCAAAGTGACGGTTTTTTTGGCGGTATCGATGCTGTCTGCAAAATCTTTGACAACCGTGATGCCGTGGTTCTTGCTCAAACCGGCGTAGGAGGTGGTAAGAAAGTCGAGTTGCTTGACGCCACTGACGACCAGATTGGACATCGGGCACGACACAAACGCCTCTTGCGGTTCAATCAGCACCACGTCAATTTTGTAATCCGACAGCAGGCGCACATACTTGGCCGCCGTTGCGCCGCCGTAGCCGCCGCCAATCACCACCACTTTGGCTTTGGATGGCACACCTGACATGCTGGCGCAAGCGGACAAGCCAGAGATGCCCAGCAGACTCAGGGCGGCAGACGAGTGCAAAAACGCACGGCGACTGGAAAGCGTTGTTTTGGTCATGATGAACTTTCTTATTTCTTTTGTGCTGCGAAATACGCGGCGAGCACCTCAATCTGCGCGTCGCTGTAGCCCTTGCTGAGCTGGTGCATCACGGTGGCGGGGCGGGTGCCGGTCTTGAAGGCTTTCATTTGTGCCACGGTGTAGGCCTTGTCCAGGCCCGCCAGCGACGTGACGCTGGAGCCCGTCACGGCAACGCCGTTGGTGCCGTGGCAGTTGGCGCAGGTGGCGGCCAGGCTTTTGACGTACAGCGCCTCTTTGCCGGCATCTGTTTGCGCCAACGCGTTGTTTGTCAGGCCAATGATCGCGACGGAAAAGACAGCGAAGGCGGCCATAGGTTTGATGGTCATGATGATTCCGTGAGTTGGTTCAAGTCAGAATTTAACGCGCTGCAGCGTACTCGGACATGGGAGTATCCAGTAGTTAAGCTGCTGCAACCAGCGCGTGCTTCCATCGATTTGTCATTTGCTTATTCAAAACAGCAAGCTTTCAGCCGCGCCGGCCCAGAATTTATCGATCGGACATCCGGATCCGCAAATCTGTGTGCTGATCAGCGCTTTCGGCCGCTTGCCATATCGCTGACGGCGCAAAGCTGAACAGTTTGGCAATCAACACCGCTGGGAACTGCCCCCGCGCATGGTTGTAGTCGAGCACGGCGTCGTTAAACGCCTGACGCGCAAACGTCACCTGGTTGTCGGTGCTGCTCAGGGCCTCGCTGAGCTCACGAATGGTTTGGTCGGATTTCAATTCCGGGTAGGCTTCATTGAAGGCAAACAGGCTGCCCAAGCTGCTTGTCAAGGTTTGCTCGGCCGCCGCCAGTGTGGTCACGGCCAGTGCGCTGGTGGGGCGGCTGCGAACCGCATCGCTGGCGGCTTTGGCCTGATTGCGCGCGCTGATGACAGCCGCCATGGTTTCGCGCTCATGGCTGAGGTATTTTTTGCAGGCTTGCACCAGATTGGGGATCAGATCGTAACGGCGCTTGAGCTGCACGTCGATATGCCCAAAGGCATTGGCGATGGTGTTTGTCAGCCGCACCAGTCGGTTGTACGCGCCAACAGCCCAAAAGATGAGCAAAGCCGTCATGGCCAGAGAAATGATTTGTGACGGGGTCATGCAGGGTCCTTGCCGTGATCGGGATCATTGATTTTTGGGGTGTAGGCCCTAAAAATCTGAGACTCAGCCCCCGGCGCGCTGGTACAGCCCTTGCACCTTGGGTACATTGGCTTGTAGCTGCTGAATGCGCTGCGGCCCTGACGGATGGGTCGACAAAAAGCTCGGGCCGCCTGCCCCGCTGCTGGCCTGCCCCATTTTTTCCCACAGGCTGACGCTGGCTTGTGGGTTGTAGCCAGCGCGTGCGGCCAGCTCCAGTCCCACCAGGTCGGCATCGGTTTCGTCTTCACGGCTGAATTTCAGGGTCAGCAGTTGTGTGCCAAGACTTGCGGCAACCTCGCCCAACTGGCCCAGGCCGAGGAGTTGCGCGCCAATCGACAGCACTGCGCCCGTGCCCTTGCTTTTGGCAATCCTGGCCCGCGCATGCTCGCGCAGGGCGTGGGCCATTTCGTGGCCCATGATCATCGCGGCTTCGTCGTCGCTCAGGTTGAGCTGGTTCAAAATGCCAGTGTAAAAAGCGATCTTGCCGCCCGGCATGCAAAACGCGTTGATCTGTTTGCTGCCCAGCAAATTGACTTCCCACTTCCATTGTCTGGCACGGTCGTTCCACTGTGCGGTTTGTGGCACCAGCTTGGCGGCAATGTGCTGCAGGCGTTGCAATTGCAGGTTACCGGGTGGGGCCAGCGCGCCTTTTGCACGGGCGTCGGCCAGCAACTGGGCGTACTGCTGGCTGGCGGCATCTTCAAGCTCTTCAGCCGGCACCAGCTTGCGCAGGCCAGACGACGGCCCCACGTCCACCTGCGCCAAAGCAGGCGCAACCGGCGCTGCCATGGCAGCAGAGCCAGCAGCCCCTAAAAATGCCCGTCGGCTAAACCAGGCGGAAGATTTTGCGTCGCATAAAAAGCACATCGCTTAATAATACTCAAAAGTGATTTGAAACATGTCAGATAAAAACCCTTCATCCACCATGACAGCAGCACCATACACGCCCACAAGCGAAAAAGTCAACAAGCCGTGGCGCGAGGTGTTCGCCGTCTACGCCGAGCCTGCCACGCTGCGCATGCTGCTGCTGGGCTTTTCAGCCGGGCTGCCGCTGCTGCTGGTGTTTGGCACCCTGAGCTTTTGGCTGCGTGAGGCGGGTATCAACCGCACCACCATTGGCTACCTGAGCTGGGTTGGTTTGGCCTATGCCTTCAAGTGGGTGTGGGCGCCGCTGGTCGACCGCATGCCGATACCGGTCCTCACGCGCCTGCTGGGCCGCCGGCGCAGCTGGCTGCTGGCTTCGCAAATCGTCATCATCAGCGCGCTGATCGGCATCGGTTTGACCGACCCGCGCCTGGCCCTCATGCCGGTGGTGTGGTGCGCGCTGGCGATCGCCTTTGGCTCGGCCACGCAAGACATTGCACTGGATGCCTACCGAATTGAATCAGCCGACACCGACCGTCAGGCCGCCCTGGCCGCCGCCTACCAAACCGGCTACCGCATCGCGATGATTTGGGCCGGTGCGGGTGCCCTGTGGATTGCCGCGCGGGCTGAAGTGACGGGTGTGGTGGGCTACCAGCAAGGCGCGTGGCAAACCGCGTACTGGGTGATGGCCGCGTCAATGTTGCTGGGCGTGGCTACCGTGCTGTTGTCGCCTGAGCCCGCCATGCGCTTGATACCCCCGGCGCGCAACGCCGCCGAGTGGCTGAAAAGCGCCTTGATTGAACCGTTCGCCGACTTCTTGCGCCGCTACGGCAAGCAGGCCATCTTGATCCTCGCGCTGATTGCGATTTATCGCATCAGCGATGTGGTGATGGGCATCATGGCCAATCCGTTTTATGTGGACATGGGCTACACCAAGGACGAAGTGGCGGCAGTGACCAAAATCTATGGCGTCATCATGACGCTGGTAGGTGCCTTTGTCGGCGGTGTGCTGGCCATGCGCTTTGGCGTGATGCGCGTGTTGATGCTGGGCGCGGTGCTGTCTGCGGGCAGCAACCTGCTGTTTGCCTGGCTGGGCTCGCGCGGCCATGATGTGTGGGCACTGACGTTTGTCATATCGGCCGACAACCTGTCCAGCGGCATTGCGTCGGCAGCGTTCATTGCCTATTTGTCCAGCCTGACCAACATCAACTACTCCGCCACGCAGTACGCGCTGTTCAGCTCAATGATGCTGCTGTTGCCCAAATTTCTGGCGGGCTATTCTGGCAAGTATGTCGATGCGTTCGGCTACAGCCACTTTTTTACGGCCACTGCCTTGCTGGGCTTGCCCGTGCTGGTGCTGGTCTGGCTGGCATCGCGCATGCAGCGCCCAGCGCCCGGCAAGTAGCCCCCGGCGCGGTTTACCCGATCTTTACCCAAGCGACAAACTTGCTTGCCGCAACCCAGCAAGGATAGCTTCATGGCCCAACAACACTTGCTCATGATTGAAGACGATACCCGCCTGGCCAGCATGGTGGGCGAGTATTTGCGTCAGTCCGGTTATGGGTTTACCCATGCGGCTGATGCCGCTACTGGTCTGGATGCGCTGCAAACCACGCCACCTGAGCTGGTCATCCTGGACCTGATGCTGCCCGACATGGACGGTCTGGAAGTGTGCCGCCGCATCAAAGCGGCCAGCCCGGCGATTGCCGTGCTGATGCTGACCGCCAAGGGCGACCCGATGGACCGCATAGTGGGTTTGGAAATGGGTGCTGATGACTATCTGCCCAAGCCCTTTGAGCCGCGCGAACTGCTGGCGCGTATTCGGGCGGTTTTGAGGCGCGGCAGCGAAGTGGTGGCCGGCATCAGCAGTGCGTACAAGGTCATGCGCTTTGGCTCGCTCGAGATTGATCGCGATGCGCGTGTTGTCAGCATCTCAGGCAAGCCTTGCGAGCTGACGTCCTACCAGTTCGACTTGCTGGTGGCCCTGGCCGAGCGGGCCGGCCGAGTGCTGACCCGCGACCAGATCATGGAGGCGGTACGCGGCCGCGAGCTGGAGGCATTTGACCGCTCCATTGACGTGCACATGGGCCGCATTCGCAACGCGATTGAGGTGGATGCCAAAGAGCCGAAACGTATCCTCACGGTGCGTGGCGTGGGTTACGTCTTTGCCAAGCAGCAAGACTAAAACGGGACGAACAACTGATGTGGTCGCGTTTTACATCAAAGCTTTACGTCCGCATCTGGCTGGCGGTGGTGGCCACCGTGGTGGTGCTGACGTTTGCGGCAGCAGGTGTGTGGCATGCCACGCGCGAGCCACGCGAGCTGCCGATCCGCGAAATACTGGTGCATAACCAAGCCGGCGAGGTGATTGGCAGCGCGCAAACCAAGCCCGGCCGCAAGCCCGGTAGCGGGCTGGAGTTTGATGTCACCACCAACGACGGTCAGACCCTCTACATGCTGTTGCCGCGTCCTCCTCGCCCCCCTGGCGCGGGACCGTTCGGTCGCCCGCCACTGGGTTTTGGTTTTGGCTGGATGCTGGGTCTGGTTGGCCTGGCGGTGGCAGTGGGTGCCTACCCCATCATCCGGCGGCTCACGCTGCGCCTGGAGGCGCTGCAACGTGGTGTCGAGCGCTGGGGCCAGGGGGACCTGTCTGCCAGGGTGAATGCCGAAGGCAAAGACGAAGTGGCTTTTCTGGCCGAACGCTTTAACCACGCCGCCCAGCGTGTTGAAACGCTGATGAACTCGCACAAGTCGCTGCTGGCCAACGCATCGCATGAATTGCGCTCACCCTTGGCCCGCATCCGAATGAGCCTCGAACTGATGAGCGGAGATGCCGCATCGCCGCAGCGCCTGGAGGTGTTACGCAGCATCAACGAGCTGGACCAGCTGATCGACGAGATCTTGCTGGCCAGCCGGCTGGATGCGAGGCAGGCCGACGCGGAGCCATTTGAGCAGCTCGATCTGACCGGTCTGGCCGCTGAAGAGTGCGCCAAAGCCGGTGCCGAGCTGGGCATCTCAACCACCGGGCAAAGCCTGGTGATGGCCGGCTCACCTCGCCTGCTGCGCCGCTTGATGCGCAACTTGCTTGAAAACGCCCGGCGCTACAGCACGGGCGACATCAGCCTGGAATTGTCCAAATACGGTGCTGCCGATCAGGCGCTGGCCGTGATCAAGGTGCATGACCGTGGCCCCGGCGTGCCGCCAGCCCAGCGCGAACGCATTTTTGAGCCGTTTTACCGGCTGCCCGGTGCCAGTGAGCGAGAAGGCGGCGTCGGTCTGGGTCTGGCGCTGGTCAAGTCCATCGCCCAACGACACGGCGGCACCGTGCGCTGCGAAGCCCGGCCCGGTGGCGGGGCCACCTTTGTGGTGGAACTGCCTAACGTCTAAAGGCCCAAAGGCCTAAAGGGGCATCGCCGCCAGCACTTGCGCGGCGCTGATGTCATTGAGGCAACGTGTGTGGCCCAGCGGGCATTCGCGCTCAAAGCAGGGCGAGCAATCTAGCGGTGGTTGGTATGCCGCATCGCTTTTGAGCCACAGCACCGCCGCCTTGTCGCTCAAGGGCGGCGTGTGCAGCGGGCTGCTGGAGCCAAAGATGGCCACCTGCGGCACGCCCAGTGCTGCCGCCACATGCATCAGGCCCGAGTCGTTACTCACTATTATTTTGCTAGCTGCCAGCACATGTATTGCTTGGGTTAAAGGCGTTTTTCCTGCCAGATTCAGACAATTTTTAGCCGCGCTGGCAATCTCTTCGCACAAACCCGCCTCTTTGCCCGAACCCAGCAGCACAACCGGCATCGCCAGTTGGATGGCCAGTTCTGCGTAATGCGCCGCCGGCCAGCGCTTGGCCGGGCCGTATTCAGAGCCCGGCGCAAACACGGCATACGCACCACGCGTCAAGCCCAGGCTGGCCAGGGAATCGTCGATGTGCGCATCCGGAATATGCAGTTGCGGTCGGTCTGATTCAAACCCGGCCTCGCCACTGAGCGCCGAGTAAAACGCCACCATGGGCGGCTTGTTCTTGGGGTTCTTCAATCGGTGCGTCAGCAGCCCAATGCGTGCTTCACCCAAGTAGCCAATGCGTTTGGGAATACTCGCCAAAAACGGCAGAAGGGCGCTTTTTAGCGAGTTGGGCAGCACATAAGCCGCGTCGAACTGACCTTCCATTTGCCGCGCAATACCGCGCCGCGCCTTGAACTGCAAACCGCCGTGCGCAAACGGAAATTCAATCACGTCAGCCACCTGTGGCATGGCCCGGTATACCGGTGCCACCCAGGGCAATGCGCCTACCGTGAGGCGCTCTCCGCGCGCCGCCAGCCGCAGCAGCAGCGGCTCTGTCATGACGGCATCGCCAATCCACTGTGGGGCGATGACCAATGACTCCCCCCCGATGCGGCTTCCAGCCGATCCCTCAAGGGGGCGGCTACGGCCCGAAAAACCAGCTGAAGCCGGTCCCACGGCGGCCGTTTGGAAGGGGCGAGGCACGCTAGTGGCCAGCGCCGGAGTGTTCACCCGCTTTGAGCGCGTACACCGTGCCGCAGTACGGGCACTTGGCCTGGCCTGTGCGGGCCACGTCCAGGTACACCTTGGGGTGACTGCTGTAGATTTGCATGTGCGCCTTGGCGCTCGGGCAGTAGATCCCGCCTTGTCCGTTCAGATCAGACGCCAGCAGCTCGATCAGGGAGGAGGTGGTCATCCGCTTCAGACCTTTGCCAGCCACGACGCATATTTCGGGTTGCGGCCATTGACGATGTCAAAAAACGCCGCCTGGATTTTCTCGGTGATGGGGCCGCGTGAACCGCTGCCGATTTCGATCCGGTCCAGCTCCCGAATCGGCGTGACTTCTGCCGCCGTGCCGCTGAAAAACGCCTCATCAGCGATGTAGACTTCGTCGCGCGTGATCGGCTTTTCTTTCAGCTCAAGGCCCAAGTCCTGGCAGATCGAGAAGATCGTGTTGCGGGTGATGCCGTTCAGAGCGCCAGCACTTGAGTCAGGCGTGTACACCACGCCTTTGCGCACGATGAACACGTTTTCGCCGGCGCCTTCAGACACAAAGCCTTGCGGGTCCAGCAGCAGCGCTTCGTCGTAACCCTCGTCGGTCGCTTCCATGTTGGCCAAAATCGAGTTGGTGTAATTGCTCACCGCCTTGGCGTGAATCATGGTGATGTTGACATGGTGCCGGGTAAAGCTGGATGTTTTCACGCGAATGCCGCGCTTCAAACCGTCGTCACCCAAATAGGCGCCCCACGGCCAAGCCGCGACCATCAAGTGGATTTTGTTGCCCTTGGGTGACACGCCCAATCTTTCTGAACCAATCCAGGTCAGTGGGCGAATGTAGCAGCTGGGCAGCTTGTTTTCGCGCACCACAGCCAGTGTGGCCTGCATGACTTCTTCTTGGCTGAACGGAATTTTCATGCGCAAAATCTTGGCGCTGTTGAACAGCCGCTCGGTGTGCTCCTCCAGCCTGAAAACAGCGGTACTTCCGTTCGCCAGTTGGTAGGCGCGCACGCCTTCAAAAGCGCCGCAGCCGTAGTGCAGGGTGTGCGTCAGCACATGAATTTTGGCGTCGCGCCACTCGACCATCTGGCCATCCATCCAGATCTTGCCGTCACGGTCTTCCATCGTTTGGGGTGCTGCTGTTGCCATGTTTGTCCTGATGTGAAAATTCTAGAAGTCGTGATTTTACGTTTGATGGGTGAGCTGCTGGTCGGCGCCTGGCCTGACCAGCTTATGGTGCGCCAGCTTGCCACCGACAAAGGTACAGGTCACCACCGACTCACTGCCGTCTTTCCATTCGAACACTTCGGGCTGCTCGCCCTTGATGCTTTTCAGGAGGCCCAGCGATCGCGTCAGGGCCACCGCGTGCAGCAGCGTGGCACCGGGTTTGAGTTTGGCGTTCAGCATCACGGCACTGTCAACATAGCCAACGGGCCGGTGCGCGGCTCGCTTCAAGACCTGCATCATGCGGCTAAAGTGCAGCAGGATGCCAAACATCAGCACACTGACGACCACCACGATGCCCTTCCAGCCGTAGGATTGCCAGGCCACTGCGGCGGCGCCGACGACGGCGAGCGGGACGAGTATTTTTTGTAAATTCATCGTCCCTATTTTCGCTCATGCCGGTGACAGAGCCGCCACCCGGTAAGGTCGGTGTTGTGTCGCTGCCCTAGTCGCCGTCTTCGCCCGCCCCAGACACCACCCGACGGATTGCGTCAGCGCCAAAGCCGCGTGCTGCCAAAAAGCGCATTTGTTTGGCTTTGTCGGCAGGGCTGGTGCCCGCATCGGCTTTGCTGTCAAACTTTTTGCGCCACACCTCGCGCGCGCGCGCCAGCTCGGTGGCCCTCAAGCCGTCCATCGCCTGGGCCACCTTGTCGGCGTCCAGTCCCTTGCGCTGCAGCTCGCCCTTGATGCGGGACGCGCCCAGTTTGGCCTGGCGGCGGTTGATGACAGATTCAAGCACCCGGGTCTGGCTGATGAAGTCCTTGGCCTGCAGCTCGTCCAGCACGGCGGCCAGCTGGCCGGGGACTTCTTCATGCGCTGCCAATTTGCGCTCCAGCTCGGCCCGCGAATGCTCCCGGCCCGACAGCAGCCGCAGCGCGCGGCCTTTGAGAGACAGCGCAAAGCCGGATTTGCCTGTGCCTGAAGCGTGGCCGGAAGGTGAGGCAGCTGGGTCGTTCACGGGGTGTTGTGGTGATCGCGATGATTTCAGAATGCTACTATTTCAGTAGCTTTTAGACTAGGCATTACTTGGGCTGCAGGCACATTTGGCTCCAAAAAAGGCTCAGAAGCAGTGTTTGGAGCCAAAAAACATCACGCCACGTTCTTGGGCGCTTTATCGGCCTTTTCCGCCTTCGCGGGCTTGTCGGCCGCCTTGTCGATCACATCCAGCACTTCTTGTGACACCTGCACCAGCGGGATGCCGAGCGATTCGCGCACTTTGTTTTCAATCTCGATGGCCAGTTCGGGGTTTTCTTTCAAAAACTCACGCGAGTTGTCACGGCCCTGGCCGATCTTCTCGCCGTTAAAGGCATACCAGGCACCGGCTTTTTCAACAATGTGTCCCGCCACACCCAGGTCCAGCACCTCACCCAATCGGCTGATGCCCTCGCCGTACAAAATATCGAACTCCGCTGTCTTGAACGGTGACGCGACCTTGTTTTTGACCACCTTCACCCGGGTTTCGTTGCCGATGATTTCCTCGCCCTTTTTGATCGAGCCAATCCGGCGAATGTCCAGCCTGACCGAGGCGTAAAACTTCAGCGCATTGCCGCCAGTGGTCGTCTCGGGGCTGCCAAACATCACACCAATCTTCATGCGGATCTGGTTGATAAAAATCACCATGCAGTTGGCTTTTTTGATGGTGGCCGTCAGCTTGCGCAGCGCCTGGCTCATCAGCCGGGCTTGCAGACCGGGCAGGCTATCGCCCATTTCGCCTTCCAGTTCGGCCTTGGGCGTCAGCGCCGCCACCGAGTCAATCACGATCAGGTCGACCGCGCCAGAGCGGGTCAGCGAGTCGACAATTTCAAGCGCCTGCTCGCCGGTGTCAGGCTGGCTGATGAGGAGTTCTTGCAGGTTGACGCCGAGTTTTTGGGCGTATTGAATGTCCAGCGCGTGCTCGGCATCCACAAAGGCGCAGGTGCCGCCGAGTTTTTGCATTTCGGCAATCACTTGCAGCGTCAGGGTGGTTTTGCCGGATGATTCAGGGCCATAAATTTCGACCACCCGGCCGCGCGGCAGGCCGCCCACGCCCAGGGCGATGTCCAGACCCAGTGAGCCGGTCGACACGACCTGGATGTCTTCAATCACTTCGCCGTCGCCCAGCTTCATGATGGTGCCCTTGCCAAACTGCTTTTCAATCTGGGCCAGCGCGGCTTGCAGGGCCTTGGCTTTTTCAGTGTTGAGCGCAGCGATTTGGGCGGGGGTGGATGTGGCGGTTGGGCGGTTGGGCATGTCCATGAAAAGCTCCTTGGGTGGGTTGAAATTATTCAAACAGCTTGCAATAAACTGTTTACATGACCAGTACTGTATGAGTACTGTTGAAATAAGTAAATGCTGTTTTTAGTCAGTTTGCCTGATTAAATAAGTTAAGCTCAAAGCATGGAAAATTCACCCGAGCCCAGCTGGCGCGTCACACATTTGGGCCGCCTCATGGGCCACGCGCTGCGGCGCTTTGACGAGCGGGTGCTGTGGCTGATGTCGCGCGACGTGTTGGTGCCGCTGGCACTGTCTAACCTGGCGGCGCGCGACCAGGTGGGCGCAGCGCACATCCACATCACGCGGCATCTGGCGATCAAAGGCTCGCGCCTGACCGACCTGGCCAGCAGCGCCGGCATGAGCAAGCAGGCGATGGGTGATTTGGTCACGCAGTGCGAAGCTTGGGGGCTGGTCACGCGCGAGCTTGACGCTTACGACAAGCGCGCCAAAACCGTCCGATTTACCGATGACGGGCTGCTCTGGCTGGGTGCATTTGAGCGGGCTGTGACGCAAGCTGAAACAGAATTCAAGACCGCCGTGGGACAGGACGTGGCCACTGTGGTCGCCCTGGGGCTGGAGGCCTATGCTGGTGCCAGCTAGATGCCTGGCTCAAAAGCCTAAAATTTGTTTTATACACAAGACCAGCCCGGAGACAACTATGCGAATTCTCATTGCCGAAGACGACCAGGTGCTGGCCGACGGCCTGCTGCGCACGCTGCGTGCCTCCGGCGCGGCGGCAGACCACGTGGCCAGCGGGTCGGAAGCCGATGCAGCCCTGATGACCAACACCGAGTTTGACTTGCTGATTCTGGACTTGGGCCTGCCCCGGATGCATGGGCTGGAGGTGCTCAAGCGCTTGCGAGCCCGTGGCTCCACTCTGCCGGTATTGATCTTGACAGCCGCTGACAGCGTGGAAGAGCGGGTCAAAGGCTTGGACTACGGCGCAGACGACTACATGGCCAAGCCATTTTCATTGCAAGAGCTCGAAGCCCGCGTGCGCGCCTTGGTCAGACGCGGCGCGGGCGCGGCGAGCAGCACCATCAAACACGGCCCGCTGGTGTACGACCAGGGCGGCCGCGTCGCCACCATTGACGGCGCCATGATCGATTTGTCCGCCCGCGAGCTCGGCCTGTTGGAGGTGCTGCTGCAACGCGCAGGCCGATTGGTCAGCAAAGACCAGCTGGTTGAAAGACTGTGCGAGTGGGGCGAGGAAGTCAGCAACAACGCCATTGAGGTCTACATCCACCGCTTGCGCAAGAAGATTGAAAAGGGGCCGATTCGGATTGCGACGGTTCGCGGGCTCGGCTATTGCCTGGAAAAAATCCCAAGTTAACTTCATACGCTTTTCAAAGGTAAAAAAATGAATTTTCAAGCAGGGGCTTTGGGCCTGGCTTTGCCAGGCCGCAGGCGCAGCGGCCCCCTCGGGGGCTGGAGCCTGCGGCTCCAAACCTGCTTGAGCAGGTTTGGACAGGCGACACAAGCGAAGCCTTTGGCAAGCGGCGGCCTGCAAGGGCAGGGAACTACACGAAGTGAGCGACCGTGGGGGCTCGTTTGGCCATAAGGATATTTCAACGTGAGCGCCGAAGCCTGTTCGGCGAAATTCTTGACTGGATGCTTACGCCGCTGCTGCTGCTGTGGCCGATCAGCCTTGGGCTGACTTGGCTGGTGGCGCAAAACATTGCTGGCAAGCCGTTTGACCGCGCTCTTGAGTTCAACGTGCAAGCCCTCAGCAAGTTTGTGGCGGTCAAAAACAACCAGGTGCAATTCAACCTGACCGGTCCGGCACGTGAGATTTTGCGAGCTGATGACACCGACCTGGTGTACTACCAGGTACGGGGTTCGCGGGGCGAGCTTTTGGCTGGCGAGCGTGATTTGCCAGCGCCGGTTGAAGACGAAAAAGTGCCCGATAACGAAGTGCGATTGCGTGAAGACGTGATCAACGGCGAAGAAGTTCGCGTCGCCTACACCTGGATCAAGGTGGCCGACAAAAGCACAGGTCGGGTGTTGGTGCAGGTGGCCGAAACCCTTGAAAAACGCAAGACCCTGGCCACTGAAATCGTCAAGGGCACAATGGTGCCGCAGTTTGTCACGCTGCCGCTGGCGGTGCTGCTGGTGTGGCTGGCGTTGGTGCGCGGTATCGAGCCGCTGGCGCAACTTGAAAAGCGCATCCGCGCACGCAAACCAGATGACATGAGCCCGCTGGATGACACCGCAGTACCCGAAGAGGTGGCGCCACTGGTGTCCTCCATGAACGACCTGCTGAGCCGTTTGAAAGTGTCCTTGACCACTCAAAAACGCTTTTTAGCCGATGCCGCACACCAATTGAAAACACCGCTGGCGGGCTTGCGGATGCAAGCCGACCTGGCACAGCGCGAAACCAATGCCGACGAGCTGAAAAAGTCGCTCAAACATATCGGCAAATCCAGCATTCGCGCCACCCACACCGTTAACCAGTTGCTGGCACTGGCACGCGCAGAAGCCACGGGCCGCAGCTTGCCCAAGCAAGCGCTAGACTTTGTCAGTATTGCCAGCGAAATCATGGCCGACTCCGTGCCCCGCGCGCTTGAAAAGCAGATTGATTTGGGCTACGACGGACCGGAGCCAGGGGGGGCAGCCACGCAACTTGAAGGCAACCCCACGCTCCTCAAAGAGCTGGTGCGCAACCTGCTGGACAACGCGATTGCCTACACCCCAGAAAAGGGCCAGGTCACACTGCGGCTGCTGACAGACTCGTTCAGCGGGGTGCTGGTGCTGCTGGTTGAAGATTCCGGACCCGGCATTCCAGCGGCTGAACGTGAACTGGTCTTTCAGCCCTTTTATCGCGCGCTAGGCACAAACGTCGACGGCTCAGGTCTGGGCCTGGCGATTGTGGTCGAGATTGCCAACCAGCATGATGCGACAGTCAGTATTGAAGACGCCATGCTGACGGGACGCCCTGAATCGGTGGGCACACGCATTGCCGTGAGGTTTGCCAACGCCAAAAGCTCGGGCGCAGCTTAAAGGGCCTGCCTGCAGCGGCTCGAAAAAACAGGGGCCGAAAAAAGCCAGCAATTCGCTGGCTTTCGTGACAGGTGTCAACCCCCTTGCTACTGGGGTTTGCGTTTGCCAGAGCCTGTTTTGCTCATCAGGCCCTCTGGCATGACCGCGCCTTTGAGCGATGCCTGGGCCAGTTTGAAAAACACGTCGGTGTTGTCCATCAAGCCGGTAAAAGCCCAAGCGCCCGGCCCAAACGCGGACAGCGGAATGTCGGTGGCCGTGTGAACCGCGCTGGAGCCCGGCACCTGGCCCGTCACCATGTATTTGCCTTCGGCGTCGCGCGCCATGGGGCTGGCCGGGTAGGCTGACAAAGGTTCTTTTTTGACAAATGGCTGCTGCGAGTCCTGCAGCGGCTTGTCGTTGGTACGCTGGTCTTCAAAACGGTCTGAATTGGCACCATAGCCCACCAGCAGGCGGTAGTCTATGTCGGTGGTTTGCGGGTAGCCGTCGCCAGACATTTTGTATTTGGGAAAGCCCGCCTTCTCGTAAATGCCCACAACGCTGTCTCGCAAGTTGGCCGCGCCGCCTTCGCGAACCAGTTCTTGCAGCTTGGCATCGGTCACCATGGAGCCGCCAATCAAAGCCGCGCCAGAGCATTCATGGTCTGCGGTCACGATCACCAGCGTGTCGCCCCGGCGACGCGAAAATTCTTGTGCAACCTTGATGGCACGGTCAAACTCGATGGTGTCCAGCAACCAGCGCTCGGTGTCCATGTTGTGCGCCTGTTTGTCGATCGATGCGCCCTCAACCATCAGGACAAAGCCGTTTTTCTGCCGCTCGAGAACCGCCAGCGCCTTGACTGTCATCTCGTCGAGCATGGGTTGGTCCGGCAGACCAAAATCGTCCACCACGCGGCCGGTCAAACCTTTTTGCCGGCTGCGGCGACCGTCAATTTTGTCAAGCGCGACGTTCATGTTGGCGTAGGCAAAAAGGCCCAGCAAGCGATCCGTCTTGGTGGGGTCAATCGCATCCAGCGCTGTTTTGTCGGCAGCGTAGCGAAATCCGGCGCTTTGAAAATCGGCCAGCAAGTCACGCTCTTTGTCGATCTTTCCTGGCGCTGCACCCCAGCGCTTGACAATCTCTGACGTGTGCGCATCGGTGCTGGAAAAAGCGTAGTCGGTTTTATCGCCGCGCTCGGAGCCTGGCGTGCTGGCCGGCAAAAACCATTTGCGTCCGCCACCCATCAGCACCGACAAGCCCGTCAGGCCGCGGTCATCAAGATATTGATCGACGATACCGGTGCCTGCGCCCCGGCTGCTGGTGTGCACAGCGTTGCCCGCGGGTGTGGCGTCAAACACATCTGATGTGGTCACAAGGCCGAGCGCCTTGCCCTGGGTACGGTGCAGGTACTCACTCAAATACTCAATGCGCGGGTTGTCAAAGACATCGGTGGTGTCATCCGGAAACACACCCTCTTCATTGTTGTTGTTTTTATTGCCCGAAACATACGCTGTCATGCCTGGCGCAGAGTCAGTGACCACCGAGTTGAGGGACGCGGTTTTAACCATGCCTGTCACAGGAAACGTGTCCATTGCCAGGGGTGCGATGGCTTTGCCCTGGGCGTAGCCGCCCGACACAATGCGAGCCCCGGTGCGCTGCGCTGCGCCCATGCCATCGCCCAGCATGATGATGATGTTTTTGATCTTCTGGCCGCCCACCACCAGGGGCACAACCTCAAAATTGCCAGTGGCCGTGACGGTCTGACCATCACTTTGTGTGCCGCTCACGCTGAAAGTATGCAGGCCTTGCCTGGCCACAGTCACCGCCCGAACGGTGGCCACAACGGCATTTTTGGGGATGCCCGTGTTGCAGCCGGCGCTGCAGTCGCGCAGCGCCACAGTCGCTTGCACCAGTTTGCCGTCGATTGAAAAACGAGCGCCGGTGATGGTCTTGCCCGCATCGTCGGGTCGCAAGGTGGCCTGAAGGTCAAAGCGCTGGCCGGGTAAAAACCGGGCAATCACGGGCGCGGCATTGCCGCTTGAAAACAGCTCGCTCGGCGGTGTCAACCGGCTCACCGATGGCGCCGCTTGCGCTGCGCCAATCCAGCAGGTCGCAGCCGTAGCTGCGATCACAAGCGCTAGCAGGTGCGTATGAAACTGTTTTGAAATGGGGTGTTTGATAGATTTCATGGAGGGCTTGGTTTAGATCACGAAAAAATGAACATCGGATGACGGCAAAGGTCGCATTGAAGGCGCGGAAGAAACAGAAAAAACCAGAAACAAAGAGACTAAAAACCGGAATCTAAAGACACAACATGCGTAAAGGTGGTCAGACTTGATGTCAATGCTTGTGCTGATGGCTTTGCTGGTGCAGCGCCTGCTCAGGCGGGCTCATGCTGCGCGCGGCGTCGGCACCAAGCTGAAGTTGCACCCAAGAAATGCGCCCATCCAGTCCTTCATGGCGACCTACCGCCAGCTTGCCTGTCAAAGAGATGAGGCCGCGCACATGAGTCACGGCCCAGTCTTTTTGCGTTGGGTCCAGTTCAACCAGCACGGTGGCGGGCGGCAAGTCGTCTGCGTTGCCGTCTGCGTGCTCACTCATTTGCACGGGGCGCGGCGTCAGCATGAAAGAACCGATGGCGGGGGTCTCTTGCTGCACCATGTAGCCGGTGAGCGTCACAGTCTTGCCATCGGCGCGGCGCAAGGTGTCGCTGATCTCCAGTCCGCGCGGGCCCATCGGCATCCGGAAAAAATCCCGAAACCGAAGCTCAGTCGCTGCGCCGGTAGGCGCGGGCATGGTTTGGGCCGAAGCGATGTGGGCGCTGAACATCGTTAGCGACACAAAAAGGCTGAACCAGCCGAGAGTTTTCTTGATGCTTTTCACCTTTTGAATACTAAAAACCATTTGTGACCAATTCGTGACGCATGGGCTGGCGTGCACATTCAGATGCGTCGCAACCTCTGTGATTAACCCAGCCCCAAATGTCCTAACGGCAGCGCGCTGCTGGCTTTGACTTCCCCCAGAGAAAAGCTGGTGTGAATGTCTTTCACATGCGGCAGGCTCATGAGTTTTTTCAGGGCGAACTGGCTGAAGGTTTCCAGGTCCTGAGCCACCACTTGCAGCTCAAAGGTGCCGGTGCCGCTGATGTAGTGGCAGGCCACGACTTCAGGCATGTGTTTGATCGCCTCTTCGAGGCGACCCGTGGCGTCTGCGCTGTTACGGTCGGCGTCCAGCCGCACAAAGGCCAGCACCCCCAGGCCGATTTTGTGGCGATTGATCTCAGCCCGGTAACCGGTGATGAAGCCGGCCTCTTCAAGCGCGCGCACGCGCCGCCAGCAGGGCGCGGCAGACAGGCCGACCCGCGAGGCCAGCTCGGCATTGGTTTGGCGCGCATCGGTTTGCAGTTGCACCAAAATAGCGACGTCAAACTTATCGAGTTTTTCCATAAACTGCATTTTGCAGCAAGATCCTTGCTTTGAAAAGGCTAAAACAGACCAATCACGCAATGATTTATCCGCGTAATCGGCATACACTTTGCTTGAGTAAAAACTGCTATTCCCGGAGACAAAAACCATGAACGCCCCGCTGCCTGACCACATTCGTAAAGCACTGGAAACAGTCACTCTGGATGACAAATACAGTTTGGACTACGGTCACGCCTTCATGAGCGGCGTGCAGGCGCTCGTCAAGCTGCCGATGCTCCAGCAATTGCGCGACAAGCTGCAAGGTAAAAACACAGCGGGCTTCATCTCGGGCTACCGTGGCTCGCCCCTGGGCGGTTATGACCAGGCGCTATGGAAGGCCGCCAAATACCTGAAGGCGCGCAACATCGTGTTTCAACCCGGTGTCAATGAAGAGCTGGCCGCCACCGCCGTATGGGGCACGCAGCAACTGGGTTTTGCGCCACCGGGCAGCAACAAGTTTGATGGCGTGTTTGGTATCTGGTACGGCAAGGGGCCTGGGGTTGACCGCACGTCGGATGTCTTCAAGCACGCCAATATGGCCGGCACCACGCCTTGGGGTGGGGCGTTAGCGATTGCAGGGGACGACCACATTTCAAAAAGCTCAACTGCTGCACACCAGAGCGACCATATTTTCAAAGCCTGCGGTCTACCGGTGTTTTTTCCGGCCAGCGTGCAGGAGATTCTGGATCTTGGCCTGCACGCAATTGCGCTGAGCCGTTACTCCGGCGTGTGGGCGGCCATGAAGACGATTCAGGAAATTGTTGAATCGTCCGCCAGCGCGATGATTGACCCGGAGCGGGTGCACATCAACATCCCCACCGACTTTGCCATGCCGCCGGGTGGCGTGCATATTCGCTGGCCCGACGCGCCGCTGGCGCAAGAAGAGCGGCTGTTTGACACCAAGTGGTATGCCGCACTGGCCTACATCCGCGCCAACCGGCTGAACTACAACGCGATTGAAAGCAAGCAGGACCGGTTTGGCATGATCGCCAGCGGCAAGGCCTACAACGACACGCGCCAGGCGCTGATGGATTTGGGTTTGGACGATACCGCCTGTCAGCAGCTGGGCATCCGGTTGCACAAGGTGGGCGTGGTGTGGCCGCTGGAGGCGCAGCTGACGCGTGAATTTGCCACCGGCCTGCAAGAAATTTTGGTGATCGAAGAAAAGCGCCAAGTGATTGAATACCAGCTCAAAGAAGAGCTGTACAACTGGCGCGCTGATGTGCGGCCCAACATTGTGGGCAAGTTTGGTGACGCTGGCCAACACGGTGGCGGGGAGTGGAGCATGCCCAACCCATCGGCCAACACGCTGCTGCGCGCCAATGCTGATTTGTCGCCTGCACTGATTGCCAAAGCGATTGCCCAGCGGGTCAAAAAGCTCGGTCTCGATGCTGACATGACAGCCCGCATTGACGCCCGCCTGGCCGTGCTGGAGGCCAAAGAAAAATCGCTCACAGTGCTGACTGTCGACAGCGAACGCACGCCGTGGTTTTGCTCGGGTTGCCCGCACAACACGTCCACCAAAGTCCCTGAAGGTTCGCGCGCCATGGCCGGTATTGGCTGCCACTACATGGCGCTGTGGATGGACCGGTCAACCATGGGCTTTACCCAAATGGGCGGTGAGGGCGTGCCTTGGGTGGGCCAGCAACCCTTCACCCACGACACGCACGTGTTTGCCAACGTGGGCGATGGCACTTACTTTCACAGCGGCTTGCTGGCGATTCGCCAGTCGATTGCCGCAGGCGTGAACATCACCTACAAAATTTTGTACAACGACGCGGTAGCGATGACGGGCGGCCAGCAAATTGGCGAGCGACCCGAAGGCCACTCTGTGGGGCAGATCTCCCAGTCGATGCTGGCAGAAGGCGCTGTCAAAACCATTGTCGTGACTGACGAGCCTGAAAAGTACGACGGCGTCGCACTGGCGCAAGGCGTGACGGTGCACCACCGTGATGAACTCGATGCGCTGCAAAAGCAGCTGCGCGAGATCAAAGGCACCACCGTCATCATTTACGACCAGACCTGTGCGACTGAAAAGCGCCGCCGCAGGAAGCGCGGCACGATGGTCGACCCGGCCAAGCGCGTGGTGATCAATGAACTGGTCTGTGAAGGCTGCGGCGACTGCAGCGTCCAGTCCAACTGCATGAGCGTGGAGCCGCTGGAGACCGAGTTTGGCCGCAAGCGGCAAATCAACCAGAGCACCTGCAACAAAGACATCTCCTGCGTCAAAGGTTTTTGCCCGAGCTTCCTCACGGTTGAAGGCGGCCAGCTCAAGAAAAAAAGCAAGGCAGACAACACGCTCAACCCTCACGCCTTGGGCGAGCTGCCAGCGCCTGTTATCGATGAGCTGCTCACATCGCAAGTCTGGGGCGCCGTGGTGGCTGGCGTGGGCGGCACCGGTGTCATCACCATCGGCCAACTGCTGGGCATGGCTGCGCACATTGAAGGCAAAGGCATCGTCACGCAAGACGCGGCAGGCCTGGCGCAAAAAGGTGGCAGCACCTGGAGCCATGTGCTGATTGCCAACGCGCCGGGTGATATTTGCACCACGCGGGTGGGCACAGCCGGTGCAGACCTGATCATCGGTTGCGACCCCATCGTGGCGGCCAACAAGGAAACCATGCTGCGCACGCAGACCGGCAGAACGCATGTGGTGCTCAATGCCCACAGCGCGCCGACGGCATCGTTTGTGCACAACGGCGCGTGGACCAATCCCGGTAGCGCTTGCCAGGCGGAAATCTCAAAAGCTGTGGGTGCCGACAAGCTTGGCATCTTCAATGCCGACCTGGCCGCCACCAAGCTGATGGGCGACAGCATTTATACCAACCCGATGCTGCTGGGCTATGCGTGGCAAAAAGGCTGGATACCGCTGAGCCTTGATTCACTGATTCGCGCCATCGAACTCAACGCGGTGGCGGTGGACAACAACAAAACCGCCTTTGCCTGGGGCCGCCGCGCGGCGCATGACTTGCCATCGGTTGAGAAGTTGTTTGCACCCGCCCATGTGATTGCTATGCCTGAATCCCGGCAGGCAAGTGGCAGCGTCGATGTCTTGGTGGCCAAGCGGGTTGAATTTTTAACCGCTTACCAAAACGCTGACTATGCCAAAACATATGAAGCATTTGTGCGCAAGGTCGAGCGTGTCGAGTCAGGTCTGGGTAAAACCCTGCTCACGCAAAACGTGGCCCGCTACCTGTTCAAACTGATGGCCTACAAAGACGAATACGAAGTCGCACGCCTGCACACCGACACGACGTTTTTAAACAAAGTCAACGCCATGTTTGAAGGCGATTTCAAAATCAATTACAACCTGGCGCCGCCGATGATTTCGAAGAAAAACGAGAAGGGCGAGTTGCAAAAGCAAAAGTTCGGGCCCTGGATGCTGACGGCTTTCAAAGTGTTGGCCAAGTTCAAAGGCTTGCGTGGCACGGCGCTTGACGTGTTTGGCAAAACGCAAGAGCGCCAGATGGAGCGGGCGCTGATCGTTGACTACAAGGCCTCCATTGATACGCTGCTCAATACCCTGAACGCCAGCAACCATGCGCTGGCTGTTGATGTGGCGCGCATTCCGGAACTCATCAAAGGCTTTGGCCATGTGAAAGAGCGCAACGTCAAAACCGCGCGCTTGCAGTGGGCCGGGCTGATGAAGGACTTCAGCCTTTCGACACCCGTTGAAACAAGCCACCAGGCAGCCGCATAAGCAGGCCGTCGAGCTCAAGCTCAAGCAGCCTGGCTTGCAACTCGGGCGTGGGCAGCCCGGTGCGGGCCTGGATGGCGTCCAGGCTGACCATGTCAAAGCCCAGCGCCGACAGGAATGACGAATCGCCCTCGGCTGCTTCGTCGTCGCCATCATCATCGCCCGGCAAGCGTATGCCGGCTGGCAAAGGGATGTTCAATTCCTCCATCACGTCCTGTGCGGTCTCCACCAACTTGGCGCCCTGCTTGATCAAATAATGGCAGCCGCGCGACTGCGGCGAGTGAATGGAGCCGGGAATAGCAAACACCTCTTTGCCTTGTTCAACGGCCATGCGTGCTGTGATGAGCGAGCCTGATTTGAGCGCAGCTTCGACCACCAGCGTGCCCACTGACAAGCCCGAAATGATGCGGTTGCGTTTGGGAAAGTTGGCGGTCAGAGGTGGCGTGCCCAGAGGGAATTCGCTGATGATCAAGCCGTTGGCCGCAATGCGATGCGCCAGCGCCAAATGCTTTTTGGGATAGACGCGGTCCAGGCCGGTGCCGACCACGGCCATGGTCGCGCAGCCTTCACGACTTGCGCTGCCCAGCAAGGCGCCGTCATGCGCCGCGCCATCGACCCCCAGTGCCATGCCAGACACAATGCACAAGCCCTGCTCGGCAAAGGCTTTGGCAAACTGCCGGGCGTTTTGTTCACCTTGTGGCGTGGGGTTGCGGCTGCCAACGATGGCGAGATTCGATGCTATGTTATAAATAGCGCTTAGTGCATGATTTATGGGGCTTCCCATCATGTAAAGTACCAGCGGCGGGTCTTCAATCTGGAGCAAGGCTGCCGGGTAGTGCGTGCTGCCAATCGGCGCAACGGCGCGGTTGTCTGCACCTGCCAGCCAGTCACACGTGGCTTGCAGCAGATCGGCCAGTTTGGGGGGCTCGGTGGTGATGGCGCTGACCAGTTTGTCGCTGCCTAGTTGGCGCAACGCGGCTGGGCTTTGCCCAAACACGGCCTCAGCCGACCCGAAAGCGGCAAGCAGTTTGCGTGCCGTTTCGTTGCCCACGCCCGGGCTCAGCGTCAGGCGCAACCAGGCTTTGAGTTCAGCGCGCTCCAAGGCTCGTGCCTGGCTTGTGACGGGTTCAATTCGGCTCAGTTGGGGTTGGCGATGCGGTCGCCAACTTTCACGCCGTCGGTGATTTGCAGCACCAGCGCGTAAGACAGCTTGTCAAAGGTGCGAAACACCATCAGCAAACCATTGCGCTCGTTGGGCAGCTTGATGGATGTGGTGGCGCTGTCGGTGCGGTCGGTCAGGCGTTCGCCATCTTTCAAAATAGCCATCACGTGGCCGCGCTCCATGCCGTCCTTGCTGCCCCGGTTGATCACCACCACCTCGTTTGCTGACGCAAAACGCACGGCACTGCCGTAAACCGACACAATTTGACCCGCCACGGGAACCGCGGGTGCCCGCGGCACGTAGCTTTGTGAGCTGCGCTCGGGTTCGGCCACCAGCCGGTCGCCGACGCGCATTTCTTCCTTGGCAAACACGATGTCGATGGTGGCGGGCACGGTTTCGTCGGCGTACGTTCCATCCTTGCGCAAGACCTGCTGAACCGACTCGCCGCGCACCAGTTCTGCCCGACCCACAAACTGCGCTTCATAGCCAAGGATGGCGCCCGTGGTGGGGTCTTTTAACGGCGTGGCATTGCGAAAGACGCGGTAGCCGACAGGCTGGCCTTTGGCGTCGCTCAGCGGCTTGCCTGCCGCATTGCTGTAGTCACCGCGGGCATAAGCCCGGTCACCTCGGCTGAGCAACACCCGGCCTTCCTGCGCAGCCACGATTCGCGGCGCTACAGAGAAGGCATCCGCGTCAACAATCAGGGGCTCTGCCAAAAAGGGTTCGATCATGCGTGACGCCAGTGCTGGAATCGATGCATCGGCCAGCGATTCAACCCGGGTGCGGGGCGACAGCCGCACAGACTCGGTGGGCGGGCTGTCAAAGGCGCTGGCCCGCTTTGTGCGCAAGGTGGCGCGGCCATTGGTTTTCTCCAGCACCAGTTGCTGACCTGGGTAAATGCGGTGTGGGTTTTTGATGTCCTGCAAATTCATGCCCCACAGCTCGGGCCAGCGCCATGGCGTTTTCAAAAACAGGCCTGAGATGGCCCAAAAGGTGTCGCCACTTTTGACGGTGTAACTGTCGGGTGCGTTGGGCGCCAGGTCTGGCAGTGGCACGCCGGTTTTTGCCACCTGGCTTGCCGTGGCTTTTTGGCCGCTGGTGATCGGTAAATTCTGGGCGTGAGCGGCGTTGCCCAAGCCGAAGGCCGCGAGCGCTATGAACAGGCGAGAGAACTGAGCAAAAGTATGGTTCATCTTGAAAGCTCTTGAGGAGACTGGGGCCTGAGAAAGTACCATAGATTTTGTATTTACGCCCTTGATCAAGCAACGAAAATGCAGCGACCGAAGGCCTTGCATGCTGAAAAGAACTGAAAATTTGCGAAAATAGCGATAACTGATTTGCTTCTCATGACACAACTGACAATCCTACGTTACCCCGACCCCCGCCTGCACACGGTGGCCAAACCCGTTGCCGTGGTCGACAAACGCCTGCAAACGCTGATCGACGACATGCTCGAAACCATGTACGCCGCCGAAGGCATCGGCTTGGCTGCCACGCAAGTCAACGTGCATGAACGTGTGATCGTGATCGACGTCAGCGAAGAGCGTGACAAGCCGCTGGTGCTCATCAACCCCACCATCACCTGGGCCAGCGACGAGAAAAAGATCAATGAAGAAGGCTGCCTGTCGGTGCCCGGTATTTACGACGGGGTGGAGCGCGCGCTGGCTGTCAAAGTAGAGGCGCTTGGCCTGGACGGCAAAACCCACACCCACGAGGCCGATGGCCTGTTGTCGGTGTGTATCCAGCATGAGATGGACCATTTGATCGGCAAGGTGTTTGTCGAGTATTTGTCGCCGCTCAAGCGCAACCGCATCAAGACCAAGATGATCAAGCAGCTTAAATCCGATTGATGGGCGATTGATGCGTGTTATTTTCGCGGGAACCCCAGAGTTTGCCCGTGTGGCCCTCGAAAAACTGCACGCCGCTGGTTTTGACATCGCCCTGGTGCTGACCCAGCCCGACCGGCCCGCCGGGCGCGGCTTGAAACTGCAAGCTTCTCCCGTCAAGCAGTGGGCCCAAGAGCGAAACATCACGCTTGCCCAGCCGCGAAGCTTGCGCCTGGACGGCAAGTACCCGGACGACGCGCAGGCCGCCAAAAGTGCGATTGACGCTGCCCAAGCCGACGTGATGGTGGTGGCGGCCTACGGGCTGATATTGCCGCAGTGGGTGCTGGACACGATGTGCCCGGAATTTTCCGACGGGCCGCCCCTAGGAACATTAGCCCCCTCGGGGGGCAGCGTATTAGACGAAGCCTTCTCGAAGAGCGGCGAAGCCAAAAGCGTGGGGGCCAAGAAACTGGGTTGTCTTAATATTCACGCATCGCTGTTGCCCCGCTGGCGCGGAGCAGCGCCGATTCACCGTGCCATTGAGGCGGGCGATGCCATGACAGGCATCACCATCATGCAGATGGACGCCGGGCTGGACACGGGCGCCATGCTGCTGGTCGAAGCACAAAACATTGCACCGCACGACACCACCCCAACCCTGCATGACAAACTGGCCGCACTCGGCGGGCGTCTGGTGGTTGAAGCCCTTGAGCTCGCAGCCTGTGGCGGCTTCAGGCCAGTCAAGCAACCGGCTGAAGGGGTCACCTACGCCCACAAGATTGAAAAGCACGAAGCGTCGATTGACTGGACCCAAAGCGCCGCAGTGATTGAACGCCGCATCCGCGCCTTCAACCCCTTTCCGGGTGCCAGCAGCGTGTTGAATGGTGAGGTCATCAAGCTGCAAGACGCTCATATTTCAGGAGCTACTGGTGCAGATATAACTGAGGCTGGGGCCGTATTTGACGTCCAAGACGACGGCATTGACGTGGTCACTGGCGACGGGCTGCTGCGCATCACGCGTCTGCAAAAAGCCGGTGGCAAGTCATTGGCTGTGGCTGATTTTTTGCGTGGCTTTGACGTGCAGCCCGGCATGCTGTTCGGCAACCTGCCAGCATGACGACAGTTTTTCAACATCCCGAGTTTCGGCGCGGTGTGCGCGACATGTCATCGGTGGCGCCAGGCATTGCCTCTTGGGGGCTGATGACCGGTGTGGCGATGGTCAAGTCGGGCCTGAGTTTGCCCGAAGCGCTGCTGATGGGACTGACGGTTTTTGCCGGCAGCTCGCAGTTGGCCGCCCTTCCCTTGATAGCGGCTGGCGCACCCATGTGGGTGATTCTGGCCACTGCGTTTTGCGTCAATCTGCGCTTTGTGGTGTTCAGCGCGCACCTGCGGCCTTACGTCATGCACCTGCCGCTGTGGCGGCGCATGCTCAGCGGCTACTTGACGGCTGATTTGAGCTATGTGCTGTTCACCCGGCGTTATCCGCAACCGTCATCAGACGCTGCGGTGCGTCAGGCGCAAGACGCGTATTGGGCGGGCAACAGCGCGGTCAACTGGCTCAGCTGGACGATTCCCGGCCTGCTGGGCATTGTGCTGGCCAATGCGATTCCGCCGGCCTGGGGTTTGAGTTTTGCCGGCCTGTTGGCGCTGCTGGGTGTGCTGTGTTCGCTCATCACCGACCGGCTGCGGGCGGTGTCTGCCGGTGTGGCGGGCGCGGCGGCGGTTGCCGTGTTCGCCTTGCCGCTCAAGCTCAATATTTTGGTGGCCATCGCGGCGGCGGTGGCCATTTGTCTGCTGCTTGAAAAACCCAAAAATCCGCAAGCGCCGGCAGGTGTCGTGCCATGAACCCGCTGGCCACCACCGACTGGTGGACCGTCACCACCATCGTCTGCATGGCGCTGGTGACAGTGCTCACCCGTGGTTTTTTCTTTATCTCCAGCAAGACATGGACGCTGCCTGCGTGGGCCGAGCGGGGCCTGTATTACGCCCCCATCGCCGCATTGGCCGCCGTGATCGTGCCCGAGATGGTCATGACCCAGGGGCAGTTCATCAGCACCTACAAAGATGCTCGTCTGTATGCCGTCGCGGTGGGGCTGGCCTGGTTTTACTGGCGGCGCGGCATGTTTGGCACGATCGTGGCGGGTATGACTGTTTACTTGCCTTTGCACATTGGTCTCGGCTGGTGAATGTGACCCCCGCGGCCCCTGCTTGATAAACCCTCTGCTTACAATTTGCGGTTCTCAGCTGTGTGACATCACCTACCATTTATCCATGAACTTCATTCGCTTTACAGACTTGTGTGCGCAGGGCCAAATCAAGGACCAGCGTGTTTTCATCCGTGCTGACCTCAATGTGCCCCAAGACGCCAGCGGCCAGATCACCGAAGACACGCGAATCCGCGCGTCTATGGCCTGCCTTCAACTCGCGCTTGATTCAGGCGCTGCCGTCATGGTTACCTCGCACCTGGGTCGTCCAAGCGAAGGGCAATTCAAACCCGCTGATTCACTAGCGCCCGTGGCCAAACGCCTGGGCGAGTTGATGGGCCGCGATGTGCCGCTGCTCGCCAACTGGGTCGATGGCGTGGCGGTTCAGCCGGGCGGGCTGGTGATGCTGGAGAACTGCCGCCTCAACGTCGGTGAGAAGAAAAACAACGAAGCGCTGGCCCTCAAAATGGCGGCGCTGTGCGATGTGTTTGTGCACGACGCTTTTGGCACCGCACATCGCGCTGAGGCATCGACCTACGGCATTGCCCAGTACGCCAAGATTGCCTGCGCCGGGCCGCTGCTCGCCGCTGAGATGGACGCCATATCAACAGCTTTAACCCGCCCGCGCCGCCCGCTGGTGGCGATTGTGGCGGGCAGCAAGGTGTCCACCAAGCTGACGATTTTGAAGGCGCTCGCCGCCAATGTCGACCAGTTGATCGTGGGCGGCGGCATTGCCAACACCTTCATGCTGGCTGCTGGCCTAAGCATCGGCAAAAGTCTTGCTGAAAAAGATTTGCTGCCCGAAGCGGTCGCCGTGATGGAGGCGATGAAAGCGCGCGGAGCGGCGGTGCCCATTCCGGTGGATGTCGTCACCGCCAAAGCTTTTGCGGCAGATGCGCCGGCCATCATCAAAGCTGCCAGTGAGGTGGCAGACGACGACTTGATCCTCGACATCGGCCCCAAAACCACCGCCATTTTGGTGGCGCAGCTGATGGCCGCAGGCACCATCGTCTGGAACGGCCCGGTCGGCGTGTTTGAATTTGAAGCCTTCTCGCGCGGTACCGAAGGCATTGCCAAAGCGATTGCTGCAAGCAGTGCATTTTCCATCGCTGGCGGCGGCGACACGGTGGCTGCGATTGCCAAGTACGGCATTGAAAAGCAGGTTGACTACATCTCGACTGGCGGTGGCGCCTTTCTGGAAGTGCTCGAAGGCAAGACCCTGCCAGCGTTTGAGATTTTGCAAAAGCGGGCGGCAGGCTAAATTCGGGCGCTCATGTTTCGGGAGCGGCTGGTGACCACAGCCCCGTAACCATGTGAGAATAAGACACTAAATCACATGGAGTCAAGCATGCCACGTCGCGCCACCAAAATCGTTGCCACTTTGGGCCCTGCGTCCAACACGCCCGCCATGCTGGAGGCCATGATCACTGCGGGTGTCAATGTGGTGCGGCTGAACTTCAGCCACGGCAAGGCGCAGGACCACATCCATCTGGCGGCTCTGGTGCGTGAGGCCGCTGTCAAGGCAGGGCGCGAAGTGGCCATCATGGCCGACCTGCAAGGCCCGAAGATCCGGGTTGGCAAGTTTGCCGATGGCAAGGTCCAACTGGTGCCAGGCGAGAAGTTTGTGCTCGACGCGTCGCGTGACGAGCTCGGCGACATCAAGGGCGTGGGGCTGGACTACAAGGAGTTGCCGCGCGATGTCAAAGCCGGCGATGTGCTGCTGCTGAACGACGGGCTGATTGTGCTCATAGTCGACCGTGTGATCGGCGAGGCGGTGCACACGACCGTCAAGCTTGGCGGCGAGCTGTCAAACAACAAGGGCATCAACAAGCAAGGTGGCGGCCTGACCGCCCCTGCGCTGACGGCCAAGGACATGGAAGACATCAAAACCGCGATGAGCTTTCAGGCCGACTACGTGGCGGTGAGCTTTCCAAAGAACGCCACTGACATGGAAATGGCGCGCCAGCTCTGCAACGTGGCCGCCGCTCAGTACAAACACAAGCCTGGATTGATTGCCAAAATTGAGCGGGCCGAGGCGATTCCGAACCTGGCCGAAATTCTTCGTGTCAGCGACGGCATCATGGTGGCGCGGGGCGACCTGGCGGTGGAGGTCGGCAATGCGGCCGTGCCAGCCCTGCAAAAGCGCATGATCAAAATGGCGCGCGCCCAAGACAAGGTGGTGATCACC
Source organism: Comamonadaceae bacterium (assembly GCA_947478725.1). Taxonomy (GTDB): domain Bacteria; phylum Pseudomonadota; class Gammaproteobacteria; order Burkholderiales; family Burkholderiaceae_C; genus Polaromonas. The sequence goes on along the minus strand of CANJWZ010000013.1, from coordinate 4,312 downwards.
GCCACGCAAATGATGGAAAGCATGATCTTGAACCCGGTGCCCACGCGTGCTGAAGTTAGCGACGTGGCCAACGCCGTGCTGGACGGCACCGACGCGGTGATGCTGAGCGCAGAGACTGCTGCTGGCAAATTCCCGCTGGAAACGATTGTCGAGATGGCCAACATTTGCCTGGAGGCTGAAAAAGCCGAGTACAAAGAAATTGACGCTGACTTCACCGGCAAGCAATTTGCCCGCATTGACCAGTCGATTGCCATGGGTGCGCTGTTCACCGCCAGCCACTTAGGGGCCAAGGCGATTGTGGCCATGACCGACAGCGGCTCGACCGCGCTGTGGATGAGCCGCCACGACATACGCGTGCCGATTTATGCCCTCACGCCGCGCGTCAGCACCCAGCGCAAGATGACGCTGTTCCGCAATGTGCGGCCGCTGCTGATGGACACCAGCGCCGACCGCGACACCGCACTGAACCAGGCCGAGCGTCACTTGCTGGACCGCAAAATTGTGCAAAGTGGCGACGTGTATGCCATCACCTGCGGCGAGCCAATGGGCGCGCCGGGCGGGACGAATATGCTAAAAATTTGCCGGGTGGCGTAGCCTGCGCTTATAAATTCATTTTTCGGGCGAATTGCGGCACGGAGCGTCAGCGAACACATGGCATTCGGCGGTGCTCGCAATCCTCATGCACACAAGTGCATTCCGGTGTGCTGTGCTCCGTGCGCCTTGCACTTCATCCCGAAAACCTGAATTTCTAAGCGCAGGCTGCTTGTTTTGTCTGACAGGGTGTTCCGCCGTTAACTGAATCCAAGCGAGGAATAGATGGGCACGATGTGTATCTGCCCAGCGCAGCACGGTGGGCATGGCACAGCGCCTGACAGGCAGCGGTGTGCGCGTCGAGTCAGAGCTGTACGACACCGTCAACCACGTCACGATCGTGGCCGTCCTGGCCTCAGTGCTCAGAAGCCGCGCGCCCGTGCTGGAGCGGGTGACGGCTTTTGTTCAGGCAAATCAGGCTAAACGGTAGAATCTATGGCTTGAGTCATCACTTGAGTGACGGGGCAGTTAGCAGGCCCAGCATCGTTGCCAAGTCTTTCCAAACCCAACATTTTCAGGATTTCATCATGGCACTCGTATCAATGCGCGAGCTGCTGGACCATGCGGCAGTCAACACCTATGGCATTCCAGCTTTCAACGTCAACAACCTGGAGCAGGTGCAAGCCGTGATGCAAGCCGCCGACGAGGTCGGTGCGCCAGTGATTTTGCAAGCCAGCGCAGGCGCCCGCAAGTACGCTGGCGAGTCGTTCATCAAGCACCTGATCGCCGCCGCGATTGAAGCCTACCCGCACATTCCGCTGGTCATGCACCAAGACCACGGCCAAAGCCCTGATGTGTGCCAGGGCGCGATCAACCTGGGCTTCAGCTCGGTGATGATGGACGGCAGTTTGATGGCCGACGGCAAAACCATTGCGGACTACGACTACAACGTGGACGTGACCCGCAAGGTGGTGGACATGGCCCACATCAAGGGCATCACGGTTGAAGGCGAGCTGGGTTGCCTGGGCAGCCTGGAGACCATGAAGGGCGACAAGGAAGACGGCCACGGCACCGACGCCACCATGACCATGGATCAGCTGCTGACCGACCCCGAGCAAGCGGCAGACTTCGTCAAGCGCACCCAAATTGACGCGCTGGCCATTGCCATCGGCACCAGCCACGGCGCCTACAAGTTCACCCGCAAGCCCACCGGCGACATTCTGGCGATTGGCCGCATTCAAGAAATCAACCGCCGCATCCCCAACACGCATCTGGTCATGCACGGCTCGTCCAGCGTGCCGCAAGACCTGCTGGCCATCATCCGTGAATACGGCGGCGACATGAAAGAAACCTACGGCGTGCCCGTCGAAGAGATTCAAAAAGCCATCAAGTTTGGCGTGCGCAAAATCAATATCGACACCGACATTCGCCTGGCCATGACCGCCGCCGTGCGCAAGTTTTTGCATGAAAACCCATCCAAATTTGACGCCCGCGAATGGCTCAAGCCCGCCACCGCCGCCGCCAAAGCGATTTGCAAAGAGCGTTATCTGCAATTTGGCTGCGAAGGCCAGGGCGCAAAGATCAAAGGCGAGACGCTGCAAGTGGTGGCGGGCAAATACGCCAAGGGTGAGCTGGCGCAAGTGGTGCATTGAGCTGCGATTGAAGCGGGGGTTGAAGCGGGGGTTGAAGCGGGCTTGCTCGGTGGCATAATCGTTATACACATCTAAGGTGTATGACCATGAACACACGAACCAACATTGTTTTAGACGACGAGCTGATCGCCCAGGCCATGACGCTGGCGCGGGTGACTACCAAGAAGGCAGCGGTTGAGGCGGCTCTCAGGGCGTATGTGCGCAAGCCGGACTATTCAAGCCTTCTGGCCATGCAGGCTGAAAACTTGATAGACCCCGACTACGACCCAAGGGGGCCTTATGGCCTGACACAGGCTGCGCTCGAGCGGCGGGGCTGGCATACGTTTGAAGAAGCCCGGTTGGCGCATGAAAAGCAATTCGATGAGCATCGCAAAAAACCTGCGAGCCCTGTGCAGCCCAAGTCAAAGCGCGGGAGTTCTGTGCGAGCTGCAACGTGATCGTTGACACGTCAGCCTGGATTGAATTTTTGCGTGTTACCGGTTCGCGGGCTGATCTAGAGCTCAGGCGAGCATTCAACAATGCCAGTCCTGTGTGGGTCCCTGAAGTGGTTTACCGCGAGGTGTTGCAAGGCGCAAGCAACGCGCAACATTTCATGCGATTGCAGACAGCTCTTGATGAGCTTTCCCTTTATGCAAGCCCCGACCCGTTTGAATTGGCCCGTAGCGCATCGTTGCTCTATGCCAGGTGCCGCTGGCAAGGTATCACGATTCGCAGCCCCAACGACTGCCTGATAGCCGCCTGTGCCATCGAAGCCGATGTGCCGCTGCTACAGGCTGACCGCGATTTTTTAATGTTGGCGCTGGTTGACAAGCGCTTAAAGCTACTTTGACTTTTATGACCACCGTTCACACATCCTCCATCACCTCCCTCCCCCTGCTGGCCCGAGGCAAAGTCCGCGACAACTACGCGGTCGGCAAAGACCGGCTGCTGATGGTGGCCAGCGACCGCATCAGCGCGTTTGACGTGATTTTGGGCGAACCCATTCCCGGCAAGGGCGCGCTGCTCACGCAAATGGCGCTGTTCTGGTTTGCCAAGCTGGGCCACATTTGCCCCAACCATTTGACAGGCGACGCACCCGAAAGCGCGGTGCTGGCAGCCGAACTACCGCAAGTGACCCAGCGCTCCATGCTGGTCAAGCGCCTCAAACCGATTCCGGTCGAGGCCGTGGTGCGCGGCTACCTGGCCGGCAGCGGCTGGGCCGAATACCAGGCCACACAATCCGTTTGCAGCGTGGCGCTGCCAGCAGGCCTGCAAAACGCCAGCCAGCTGCCCGAGCCGATCTTTACCCCCGCAGCCAAGGCAGCGCAGGGCGAGCATGACGAAAACATCAGCTACGAGCAGGTGGTGGCGGTAGTGGGCGCTGACTTGGCAGAAAAAATAAAACGCATCAGCATAGAGATTTACCAAACCGCTGCCGCTTTTGCGCTGACCAAAGGCATCATCATTGCCGACACCAAGTTCGAGTTTGGCCTGAGCGAAGACGGCACGCTGACCCTGATGGACGAGGTGCTGACGCCCGACTCGTCCCGCTACTGGCCGATTGAAGGCTACCAAGCGGCGTTTGCCGCCGGCCTGAACCCGCCCAGCTACGACAAACAGTTTGTCCGCGACTGGCTAGAAACCGTGCGCATCAACGGTAAACCTTGGGACAAAACCCCACCCGCCCCGCGCCTGCCGGATGAGGTGATCGCCAAGACGGCGGCGAAGTATCAGGAAGCTTTGACGCGGCTGATGGCCTGAGCCTGGTCCCAGCTTGGATTAAAAAAAGCCGTCACCAAGCCGTTTCAGGTCGGTTTTGGACCGCCCCGTTTCAAAGGGGCTAAATCGGCCTCTAGCCCAATAAAAATCAAGGTAAGCAGCTACCAAATCAGGAGTAGCGTTAAAGGCTCGCCTGCGCACTGCGGCGCTCAGTCATCGTTTTCCATAGCAATTTGCGCATCAAAAAGCTGGTCGGGCTGTGATTTCTCGTTCAGAGTCACAGGGCGTATTCAACCGGTCGTCGCAACACCTTAACCAAGGAGGTGTTTATGGGACGACCCGCAGAATGGATGCAGAAATTGACGGGGCGAGGAGCGATGCGTTCGCCGGGTGCGCCGTCGCTTCGGCGAGGAGTGGAGCGACAGTTTTGG
>CANJWZ010000012.1 GCA_947478725.1 Comamonadaceae bacterium | reverse complement strand
TGAATAACTGCGGACATAAAAAAACCTCCAAGGTTGAAGCCATGGAGGGTGACGCTTGAGGTTGCCGAATCAGCCACATCTTCCTTTCGGAATGACCACCTTGCTCTAGCAGCAGGTTGGCGGGGCGTCAGCCCTCTCTTGATGAGCCTTTATTGTGTTCGTGAACTGTGCGGAAGTCAACCATGGAAATTCGCCATGAGGCTTAACTTGCGACAACCGATATAAGGGCTAGGGCTACGATAACAGCAGGGAAGGAGCCATGGGGAATACCAATTGCCACACAAAATTCATGTCCGACTCATATCGACAGCGGCCTCGCGCAAAGCGAGGCTGCATTCGGGGTCAAAAGATACGCCACCTGGTTTTGAGCCGCCTTTCAGAAGGCCGATCGCAGCTGTTGAACCATCTCGCAAGAAAAATGAACTGGCCATCATCGCTACACCTTCAAGCCATCCGCCATAGGAAGTGCAGACGCCATCGCGCTCGATGTCATGAAAAGCCAGGTAGATCTTCGCCACTTGTGATGAGTCCTCTTGGGTGCCAGCATTGTTCCGTAGTTGAGCTATCCAGTCACCTTGAGCGATCGGTCTTTGAGACCACAACCATGCACATCCAATGGCGGTGGTAGCGACTGGCAATGACAGGCCTGCACCAAGCGGTAAAGTATTGGCCGTCTTGCCGTTGGCATGAGCCAACACGAGCATTTGCTTTCTCTCTGGCACGCAGAGGATGACGTGCAAGTTGAACCTGTTAGCCAGGTTCTGCAGAACGGGTCTGGCTTTGCGGACCAAGGTAGAGCGACTAAGAAATGCCTGTCCGACCAGCAGACAGCCGACATCGAGGCCAAACAGATCGCCATCTGGAATGCGGCGTAAAAAGCCGTGGGCTTGAAGAGTCATCAGCAATCGAAGGGTAGTGGCTTGGGGCAGTTCCAGCCTGATCGCAAGCTCGGCCACACTCAAGACGTCTTCTCCAGGTTGATAGCAACGGAGCACTTCAAGACCTCGCTGAAGCGAATCAACTGTCTTTGATGCAGGTTGCTTAGGCGCTGCGTTGGCGATTCGACGACGCATGTCAAAGGCTTCCGTGTAGCGGTGGCTGACTGCTTAGCGCTTCTTCTTCAATTCTCAAGCGCAAGGCAATAAGTTTAGGGCCGAGCTCAGTGTCGCATCGTTCGCGTGGATAGCGAAATGCTGGCCCGGCGCAGCCAAGCACATAGGGGCCTGCAGTTCGCGGGAGATTAATGACAGTCGCGCAACTCATCAGATCGGGCTCTAGCTCGCTGAAAGACGTGCAAAACCCGGTTTCTCGGATCTTGACCGACGCTTCATCCATCAACTCATAGACCTTATCGCTTGCGAAGTGCCGTCTCATTTCGTGTGTGAATGACTCGTGCTCGCCTGGCGACAGTGATGCGGCCCATGCTCGGCCCATTGCTGAATGCGGCAACTCGACTCTGGATCCCACCTCAAGCCGGACGGTGAGAGCACCGCGACCGCGACAAACGACTTGACAGACCATCACCATGCCGTCCCGCACTGACAGCACCACCAAGAGGTCTTCTTTTTCTGCAAAGCGCTGCATGTGCTCGCGCGCTCGCAGTCGGACGTCCATGGTTGAGAGTGTTCCAAAGCCCAATGTCAAAGCTGCGCTACCAAGACGGTACTGCGTTTTGTTGGGCAGATACTCCAAATAGCCTAGCCGCATCAGGGTTGCTGTTATTCGCGAGACAGTTGGCCGCGGCAAGCCGGCGAGCTTAGAAAGCTCGCCGTTGGTCATTGGTGTGTTGCGTGGTGAAAAGGCTCTTAATAAAACCAAGCCACGAGACAAAACTCGGGCGAGATCGGGCTCGGTCGCACTCATTGGGGAAAGTCCTAGGCGTCATTCAAATAAAATGAAATTACAAAGCTTAAAAAGAAATATTTAAGTCAGCTGTAAGTCGTAAATTGTTCCCAAGTTTAATAATTTTTGAGCTGTGTATTTGTAAAATTTGAATTTTGTTTCATGATTTGAGTGGAAATTTTTCTTTTTCCATTAATTTTTAAACGAAATATAGGTTGGGTAAACGAAATTAACGCCTAGGATGGAGGCATCACCATACATACTGGAGGATCTGTCTGCATGTTCAACCTTCCTTTCAATCAACTCAAACTTGGTCAGCGCACCCGTTCCCGAGCGCGCACCATCACCGAAACCGACGTCGTCAATTTCTGCAGTCTGACCGGCAACTGGCTCGACATTCATGCGGATGCCGAGTTCTCCAAAAAGAGCAAGTTCGGCCAGCGCGTGGTGCAGGGCGGGCTGGTTTTCGTCATCAGCAATGCCTTGTTCGGCTATGACGGAGGCATCATCGAGGCCTTTTACGGCGTCAACAACCTGCGCTTTGTGAAGCCGACCTTCATCGGTGACACCCTTCATTCGGAGGCGGAGATCACGGGCTTGCGTGAAAAGGGTGACAAACACGGCGTCGCGACGGCCTTGCTAAAGGCGGTCAACCAACATGGTGACGTGGTGATGAGCTGCGACTTCAGCGTGCTGGTCCATCGCGAGCGCGTTTTGGGATCCATCCCCATTACTGGCGCAATCACTGGAGCAGTAGCATGAACTTTCTCACTGAAGAGCAGCAGTACTGGAAGGAGACGGTTGCCCGTTTCATGGAAAAGGAAGTCGGCGCCGACTATGTTCTTCGATGCGACACCGCACGTGAGTACCCCTACGAAGCCTACGATAAGGTGGCCAAGGCAGGTTGGCTACGCTTGCTGATCCCAGAAAACCAGGGTGGTGATGGTGGCTCTATCTTTGAGTACGCGCTGATGTGCGAAGGCCTTGCCCGGTACGGTTTTGACTTTGCAACGGCATTCATGGTGTCGACCTTCACGGCGATGAACATCGTCAAATTTGGAACCAAGGCGCAGCAGGATAATTACTTGGACGCCTACATGCGCGGAGATATCCGTTTCTCCATTTCCATCTCTGAACCCTCAGCCGGTTCGGATGCGGCCAGTACACGCACCCGTGCCGAATTGAGAGAAGAAGGTTGGGTGATCACCGGTCAGAAGCTATGGTGCTCTGGCGCTGCCGCAAAAAATGTTGTTATCGCAATGTTGGTGCGCAGTGATCCCGCTGCCAGCAAGCACCGAGGTCTGACCGTTTTACTGGTACCCAATGACACTGCCAAAGTCGACATCCGCAAGCTGCCCACCATGGCAAGGCGCGCTACTGGGACGACCGAGATATTTCTAGACGGCGCCGTCGTCCCGCATGGCAATCTGCTTGGAGAAGCAGGTGCAGGTTGGTCCATCATCACCGACCACCTTGAGCTGGAGCGCATTGCCGTGGCTGCCGCCTACGTCGGTAACGCACAGCAGGCGGTGAGCGATGCGCTGCTTTATGCACATGAGCGCATCCAGTTCGACCGGCCCATCTTCGAGTTCCAGGTGATACGCCACATGCTGGCCGACATGCAGACCGCCGTCGATGCGGCCCGCCTCATGGTGTACCGCGGCGCCGACATGGCCTCACGCCATGAGCCCTGCACGCGCGAGGTCAGCATGGCCAAGCTGCTGGCGTCTGAAACCCTGCAGACGGTGACACGCCAGGGCATGCAGATTCTCGGCGGTCACAGCATGCTGCCCGAGTCGCACATGGAGCGCTATTTTCGAGAGGGCATGCAGGCGACGATTGGCGGTGGCACCTCACAGATCCAGCGCACCATCATTTCCAAGGCGATGGGTATTTGATGACTGAAAAAGATAAGCCAGTTTTCAGCGGCCCGCTGGCGGGCGTGCGCGTGCTGGACCTGACGCGTGTGCTGGCCGGGCCGTGGGCCACGCAGGCCCTGGCCGACATGGGGGCGGAAATCATCAAGATCGAGCAGCCGGGCAGCGGCGACGACACGCGCCGCATGGGGCCGCCGTTTATCCGTGATAAGGACACAGGCCAGGACACCGACGCCGCGTATTTTCTGGCCTGCAACCGCGGCAAGCAGTCGGTCGCCATCGACATCGCCACATTGGAGGGACAGGCACTGGTACGCGCGCTGGTAGCGAAGTGCGATGTGCTGGTTGAAAATTTCAAGGTCGGCGGGCTGGTCAAGTACGGACTCGATTTCGACTCGCTGAAGGCGCAGTTTCCGGACCTCGTGTATTGCTCTATCACCGGCTTCGGCCAGACAGGGCCTTATCGCAAACGTGCCGGCTACGACTACCTGATTCAGGGCATGGGTGGGCTGATGAGCGTGACCGGCGAACGCGACGACCGCCCCGGCGCGGGACCGCAGCGTACCGGTGTGGCGCTGGCCGACATCATGGCCGGCATGTATGCGGCGCTGGCCATGGTGTCCGCGCTTCGCCATCGCGACAACGGTGGCGGTGGCCAGCACATCGACATCGGCCTGCTCGATGTGCAGGTGTCGGTATTGGCCAATCAGGCGATGAACTTTCTGACCACCGGCGTGCCGCCCAAACGCACCGGTAACGGCCACCCTAACATTGCGCCGTACCAGAGCTTTCCCGCGTCAGACGGGCATCTGATTCTGGCGGTTGGTAACGATGCGCAATTCATGCGCATGGTCAAAGCCATGAACCGCAGCGATATCGGCGAAGACCCTCGCTACCTGACCGGTGCGCTGCGCCTGAAGAATTCAGACACGCTGATACCACTGATGGACAGCATCACCGCAACCCGCACGATCGACGAATGGGTGCGCGTGATGGAAGCGGTCGATGTACCGTGTGGGCCTATCAATACCATAGACCGCGTCTTTGCCGATCCACAGGTTAAGGCGCGCGGCATCCAGATGGAGCTGCCGCATAGTGCGGCTGGCAGCGTGCCGTCGGTTGCCAATCCGATCCGCTTCTCGGCCACCCCGGTGCGCTACCGCAATGGGCCGCCGACCCTGGGCGAACACACCGATGCCGTGCTGCAGCGCATACTGGGCGCTGACCATCAAGCTGTGCGCGCATGGTCCGCCAGCCAGCCGAAAGAAGTGTTGGCTGCAAAGCCCGGAGAAATTGAAAAAGAGCGACCCTGAACCGTCATTACCTGCGACCTGTTTAAAAAAGCGAGCGACAACTTCAACCTTTTTCACCACCCAGAAAGAAAACCATGAAGACATTGAGATACATCTGGTGCCTAGCAGGCTTCATCGTCCTGGTAGTTTTCAACCCCGCGCATGGTCAGGTCTGGCCAGCAGCGAAACCGATTTCGATGGTAGTGCCGGCAGGCGCCGGCGGCGTTACCGACGGTGTGGCGCGCGTCATTGCCCAGTGGCTGACCGAAAGGCTGGGACAGTCGGTGGTGGTCGACAACCGTGCCGGTGCAGGCGGCATGCTGGGCGTCACCTTGGCTTCAAAGGCAAAGCCTGACGGTTACACCCTGATGATTGGCACCAACACAACCATGGCTGCCAATGTGCACCTCTTCAAGAATCACCCGGTAGATCCGCTGAAGGACTTTGTGCCCCTGGCCCTCTTGGTGGATACGCCTTTTGTTCTGCTCGTGCCTGCCAACTCGCCCTACAAGCGCGTCGGCGACCTCGTGGCCGCGGCCAAGGCTGCGCCGGGCAAACTCAACTACGGCTCGGGCACCAGTTCGGCCCTGCTGTGCAGTGAACTGCTCAAGTCCATTGCCGGTATCGATCTGGTCAAGGTGCCTTACAAGGCGTCGCCGCAGGCATTGACCGACCTTATGGGCGGGCAGATCGATGTGCTTTGCGAGCCGCTGGCCAGCAGCCAGGGCAATATGAGCACAGGCCGCGTGCGGGCACTGGCGTTGACCGGAGCAACGCGCTCGGGCCTCGCCCCTGATCTTGAAACAGTCACCGAGGCGGGCTTTCCCGGCATGGACTACGGTGCTTGGATTGGCTTCTGGGCGCCTGCCGGTTTGCCGAAGGAAATTCAAACCCGCTTGTCCAATGAAATCCTGGCGAGCCTGAAAGATACTGAAGTGCTCAAGAAAATGCGCGGTCTTGGTTCGGACCCGCGCCCCACAGGACCTGATGCCTTCGCTGCCTTGCAGCGTGCCGAAATGAACAAGGTCGGCGCGGTGGTCAAGGCTGCCAACATCTCCGCAGAGTGAGAAATGAAAGACTTTATGACCAGGCTTGATCCAACCGGTACGCAGGGCGAGCCCACGATTCGCGGTAAGGCTGCGATTGTGGGCGCAGGCCAGTCGGATGTCGGGCGCGTGCCCGGTAAAAGCGTTCTCGCCCTTGCCGCCCAGGCTGCCAAGGCGGCGCTTGCGGATGCCGGCATCGAGCGCAGTGAGATTGACGGCGTGTTGTGCAGTTCAGCCTTTGCCGCCCCGTTTCACCGCTTCAGCATTGCGTTCAGTGAATACATGGGCATCACGCCGACGTTTTCGAACACGCTGCAGGTGTCCGGCGCAACTGCAGCCACCATGTTCAACATTGCAGCCGCTGCAATTGCAGGCGGCCTTGCCAAAAACATCCTGATCGTCGGCGCCGACAGCCTGCTCACCGGCCTGTCGCCGGACCTCGCCCTGCGCGCGATGACAGAGAGCCGCGACCAGCAATACGAAATGCCCTTCGGCATTCCGGTCGCCAATACGTTCGCCATGACGGCGCACAGGCACATGAAAGAGTTTGGCACCACGTCAGAGCAGTTTGCGAAGGTGGCGGTGATTCAGCGTGAACACGCGATGCGCACACCTGGCGCGCAAATGACGGCGCCCATTACTGTCGATGATGTGATGAATTCGGGTTGGGTCACCACGCCATATCACAAGCTCGACTGCTCGCTGATTTCCGATGGTGCGGCTGCGTTTGTCGTGACCTCGGCAGAGCGCGCCGCATCGGATGTGCGCAGCAAGCCGGTCTACATCCTCGGCGCGGGCGAGTGTTATACGCACGAGCATATTTTTCTGATGCCTTCACTTACCACCACCGGGGCGGTGCAGTCGGGTGCAAAGGCGTATGAGATGGCCGGTTGCAGACCCGCAGAAATCGATGTTGCAGGTGTCTACGACTGCTTCACCGGCACAGTCATCATGATGCTTGAGGATCTCGGTTTTTGCCCGAAGGGCGAGGGTGGGCGTTTTGTGGACGACCGGCAGATAACCTATGGCGGCGCTATTCCCTGCAATACACACGGCGGCCTGCTGTCATATGCGCATCCCGGCATGCCGGGCTCGCTATTTCACTTCAACGAGGTGGTGCAGCAGCTTCGAGGTGATTGCGGCGAGCGGCAGGTCAAAGGCGCAGAGCTCGGACTGGTACACAGCCTGGGCGCGGGTTTTGCCACACAAGCCACCACCATTTTGGGAAGCGGGGCAACACTGTGAATCGCATAGAGCCCAAGGACGCACATATCAAACCGCAACCGATCCCGGATGCCGACACCGAAGCCTACTGGCATGGCCTGCGAGAGGGCAAGTTGCTGTTGCAGCACTGCCCCGATTGTGGCCACGTGCAGTTGTACCAGCAGGCGATTTGCCGGCAATGCGGCAGCGAGAAACTTGAACACCGCGCAGCCGGCGGCGGCGGTAGCGTGCATTCCTTCAGCGTTGTGCACCGCGCACCAGGACCGGCCTTCAGGCAGGATACGCCCTATGCCGTGCTGCTGGTCGAGCTCGATGAAGGTCCGCGCATGATCAGCTCACTGGTGCAGGGGGATGCGGCTGCGGTTACTTTCGACATGCGCGTGCAACTGGTGTGCGAGCCAGCTGAAGGCGGTGTTGTACTGCCGCGTTTTCGGCCTGCCTGAATACGGAAGATATATTTTTAATACACCCACATGCAAGAAAGCACACCATGAAATTTGAAGAGTTCCAGTTCCTGAAGTTTGACCACAAACCCAACGGCGTGCTGCTGATCACCATCAACCGGCCCGAGGTCTTTAACGCCACCAACGCGCGCCTGCACTGGGAACTGACGAAGGTATGGCAGGTTGTGACAGATGACGACAGGACAAAAGTCGCGGTTATCACAGGTGCCGGCGATCAGGCCTTCTCGGCTGGCGGTGACCTCGAATGGGTGTCGACCATGGTGGGCAACCCTGCCGTTGTCGCCAATACGCTCACCGAAGCGTCCGAAGTGGTCTACAACATGATGGCCTGTGACAAACCCATCATCTCGGCCATCAACGGCGTGGCGGTCGGCGCGGGGCTGGCCGTGGCCTTCCTGGCCGACATCAGCATCATTGCGGAAGAGGCCAAGGTCACCGACGGCCACGTGAAGATTGGCGTTGCGGCAGGCGACCATGCTGCCATCTGCTGGCCCTTGCTGTGCGGCATGGCCAAGGCGAAGTACTACCTGCTGACAGGAGACTTCATCAGCGGCAGGGAGGCCGAGCGCATTGGCCTTGTGAGCCTGTGCGTGCCCCGCGCCGAACTCATGGACAAGGCAATGGCGGTTGCCAACAAGCTTGCCACCGGCAGCCAGCAGGCGATTCGCCTGACCAAGCGTTCACTCAATGGCTGGATGAACATGGCGCGGCCGATTTTTGAAAGCTCGCTGGCAGCCGAAATGCTGTGCTTTCTTGGAGAGGATGCGGCAGAAGGCGTGGCCTCGGTGCGTGAAAAACGCCCACCGAATTTTCCTTCTGCCAATCGCTGAATGCTTGCACGGCCGCAGAAATCCATACTGATTCTCAGGCAACGCACATGAGCAAGGCCAACGCTTCGTTCGAATGGCTTCCTTCGTTGGAGGGCATGGCGCAATCGAATCTCACGGCCTTTTTGAGCCATGCCGGTGAGTCCAGTATCGAGAGCCTATCGGTGCACGCCGACGAGGATCCGGCCTGGCTGATGCAGCAGGTGATGGCGTTCTGCGACTTCCGCTTTTATAAACCGTACACGCAAATGCTCGACACATCGCAAGGAATGGCGAATGCGAACTGGTGTGTTGGGGGCACGACCAACATTGTGCTTAACTGCCTTGACCGCCATCGCGGCACGCCGACCTGGAACAAGACTTTTCTGGTCTGGGAAGGTGAAGACCCCAAAGCGCAACGTGCTTTCACATATGGTGAATTCGACGCAGAGGTCTGCCGGCTGGCCGGCGCACTGCAGGAGTTGGGCATCTCACGCGGCGATCGCGTCGGTTTGTTTATGCCTAACCTGCCGGAGACCTTCATTGCTTTTTTTGCAGTTCTTAAAATCGGTGCGATTGTGATGCCCTTGTTTTCGGGTTTCGGTCCGCAGCCGATCGTTGCTCGCCTGAATGACGGCGAAGCCAAAGCCGTCCTGACGGTTGACGGCACTTGGCGGCGTGGCGCGCCGGGGCTGATGAAACCTGTGCTCGACGAGGCGCTGCAGTCGGTGCCGAGTGTGGAGACGGTACTGGTACTGCGACATCTGGGCGGCGCTGCAGCTTGCGCGATGGTGGCAGGTCGAGACCACGACTGGACGCAGGCGACCACGACGCAGGTCCCCGACATGCCCACCGCCGAGATGGACGCTGAAGCGCCGTCCGTGCTGCTCTACACATCCGGTACCACCGGAAAACCCAAAGGTTGTGTGTGGACGCATGTCGGCTTCCTGGCCTCCATGGTCACGCGCGATATGCACATCTGCGCCGACTTCAAAAGCGAGGACCGTTTCTTCTTCATGAGCGACATGGGCTGGATGGTCGGCGCCATGTGCGCCTGTATCCCGAGCTATTTCGGCGGCAGTCTGCTTATCGCGGAAGGCACGCCGGACTACCCGGATAGTGGGCGCTTCTGGCGTCTGCTGCAGGATCACAAGGTGACTTATGTTGGCGTCGCACCCACGCTGATCAGAAGCCTGATGCGAAATGGTGATGAAGAGGTCAGGCGCTACGATCTTTCTGCGTTGCGTGTCACGGTGTCGGCGGGCGAGGTCTGGACACGCGCGCCATGGCAATGGTTTTTTGAAAATGTCTGCCATAAAAAGCTGCCTTTCCTCAACGTCGTCGGTGGGACAGAGGTCGGTGGTTGCAATTTTGTGGGTACGCTGCACGGCGCACTCAGGCCTGGCTCGTTTGATTTGCGTGGCCTCGGTGCTGGGGTTGCGATTGTTGACGGCACGGGCAAGCCAGTGGCCGACGGGCAGATAGGTGAACTCGTGCTTTGCAACCCTAACATCGGTATGACCAAAAGCCTGTGGCGCGACCATGAGCGATACCTGGGTAGCTACTGGCGCACGATACCCGGCATGTGGGTGCATGGTGATCTGGCCATGCGCGACGAAGAAGGCCTGTATTACATCCTTGGCCGCAGCGACGACACCATCAAGATCTCCGGCAAGCGAACCGGGCCTTCTGAAATCGAAACACTGCTTGCCGCAACGGGAAAGATTTCGGAAGCCGCCGTGATCGGTGTGCCTGACGAACTCAAGGGCTCGGCCATCGTCTGCGTATGTGTGCCCATGCCCGGCGTGAACACAGGTCCCGCACTTGAACGCGAGCTTTCGGCTGCGGTGGTGCAGGGCATGGGCAGCTCTTACAGACCAAAATTTGTACTGCTTGTCAACGACCTTCCAAAGACGCGGAATATGAAAATCATGCGCCGTGTTGTACGCGCACTGGTGTGCGGTGAAAGTCCGGGCGACCTGTCATCACTTTCCAATCCGGAGGCAGTTGCCGCATTGAAGGGCTTGCTTGATAGAGGTGTGAAATAACAGCGAGGCTATTCTGGAGGTTGTGTCGCAATAGCGATGTCGGACAATCTGAGTCATGCATGATTTTCGTAGCAGTCTGGTCATAGCGCCTTACGCAAAGTTCGCAAACGGCTCCACTACCCGTTGCACCGGAAATCACTCGGCCGGATGGCGCATTTTGGTGGTGAACCTGCTGCGCAAGGCTTGGGGGTGCGGCGTCAACACTTCTCCGATCTCATCCTGGGCGGTTCTGCGCCTGGTGTGGACTGGATTGTCGTTTATGCCGACTGCGACAGAACCCTTTTTTGAACCTGCACCTGGTCGTCATAGGGTGATTGGTGTGAGTGCCGAGCACATGTTTTAAAGCGATGGATTCACCAAATACTTCGTGCCCGTCGTCCGCGCACCATAAGCCGCAATCGCCTCCAAGCTAAGCACTTCTACCAGCGAAATTTCTTTCGCGTAATGACTGGCAAATGTGGTTTTGAGCTCTGCCACGACTCGGCCTTTCATTTCCAGCAGTTTCGCGCTGCCTAGTTTTTGAAAATATGGAAATACCAGCCAGCCGCCCATGCCCCACGACATGCCAAAGCTGCGATTAAAGGTGGTCGGGCTGGTGTCCAAACCGCCATACAAATACACCTGCTTGTGTGTCACCGAGCCATAGCGGCTGTACTCTTTTGCGGTTTTATTGAGGGCCTCTTCCATGCATGTCAAGATCTGTCCCGCTAGCTTGCCGCCACCTGTGGCATCAAACGCCAGCGTTGCGCCTGTGGCAACTACCGCAGCGGTCATGTCGTCCAAAAACGTAGCCGCGCTGCTGTCCACCACATAGCTTGCGCCTAGGTTTTTAAGGATCGCAGCTTGCGCGGGCGAACGGACGATGTTGACAAGATCGATGCCGTCTTTGATGCAAATTTTATTGAGCATTTGCCCCAGATTGGATGCCGCTGCCGTGTGCACAATGGCCTTGTGGCCCTCATGCCGCATGGTCTCCACAAAGCCCAGCGCAGTAAGTGGATTGACGTAGCAAGATGCGCCGTCTGCGGCGCTGGCACCAGAGGGCAACACCAAGCAGCTATCGGCTTTGACCGTGCGGTACTGCGAATACATGGCGCCCGCCAAAATGGCCACCGTTTTGCCAAGCAAAGCCTGTGCGAGGGGAGCCTTACCTGCTGCCACCACGACGCCCGCACCCTCGTTACCCACGGGCATGGATTGATTTGACCGCGCTGCCATGCTCTTCATATTGGCTTGTGGAATCTTCATCGTCATCACGCTTTGCGTGCCAGAACCGAGCAAGCTCGCCGTACTCAGATCCGCCGCGCCGAACAAGAGGCCAATGTCGGAAGGGTTGAGCGGGGTGGCCTGCACGCGAACGACGACTTCGTCCGCCGCTGGTTCAGGCGTATCGACGCTGACCAGTGAGAGCTCTAACTCTCCGCTGGGTTTGATGAGTGAACGAAGTTGTAGACCAGTGAATGCGCTTGTCATGTGGATTCCTTGAAAGGGATGGGTGGGGTGACAGATTACGATGATCGTTTAAGTCAAACCACCGAAAGGAGCACCATTATGTCAACCCACTTCGCGCAAAACCTCTTCTCTTTGAACGGACGCGTCGCACTGGTCACAGGCGGCTACCGAGGCATTGGTCGCATGATCGCCACGGGTTTTTTGCAACAAGGCGCAACGGTGTACATCTGCGGCCGTAAAGCGATGGACTGCGATGCCGCCGCCAAAGAAATGTCCGAATTTGGAAAATGCATATCGATTCCCGCCGATCTCTCGCGGCCTGAAGGCGTAGCGGCGCTGGTCGCAAGCTTTAAAGCACGCGAGCCCAAGTTAGACATCTTGGTCAATAACGCGGGCGCAGCTTGGGCCGAGCCGTTCGCTGAGTTCCCAGAAAAAGGCTGGGACAAAGTGGTGGACTTGAACATGAAAACGCCGTTTTTCCTTACGCAGGCGCTGTATGCCGAGTTACAAGAATCTGCCCGTCAAGCCCTATCCAGCACGGGCTCGCACTGTGCCAAAGTGATCAATATCGCCAGCATTGATGGCGTCTCCGTTAACCCATTGGAGACCTACTCCTACGCTGCCAGCAAAGCAGGACTCATTCACTTAACCAAGCGCATGGCCTTAAAGCTCGCGCCAGAAGGCATCGTCGTTAGTGCCATCGCCCCAGGCGCGTTTGCCTCCGACATGAACACAGTCGCCAGAGACCAAGCCGAGGAAACTGCCAAACGCATCCCCTTACGCCGCATCGGTACAGCCGAGGACATGGCAGGTGCCGCAATTTTCTTGGCCTCGCGGGCAGGTGACTATGTGGTGGGTTCGACGCTGATTGTGGATGGTGGGGTTACTTATGCGCGGGGGTAAGAGGGTTGCGTCAATGAAGAAACCTATGATTCGCCAAGTACTTGTGACACACCCAGGCATTATTTGAACCACGGGGTCAGGTCCAAAGAGATGAAGACACACCTGCGTGGTGCAAGGGTGGTACTTCGCAGCAAGACGCCCGATTTGGTGAGGCAAGAGTTCTATGGGTTGTGGCTTTGCGCACTTTCCGGTGCGTCGACTGATGCATGAGGCGGTACTGCAAAAAGACATTGATCGGGATGAGCTGTTGTTTAAAAAGAGTCTTCAAATCATGCGCTGCAAGCTGCCCCGTGCTGGGGCTGTCCCCCTGAGAGTTATGCAATTTGGTATGCCGGGTTGATCATCTGCATAGCCCGAGCAAAATGTGTCAGATCTAGGGGGAAAAGAAATCCGAGGGTGGTCAAAAGAAGAACCAGTGACTACCCGTCCCGAAAGGGCGACGAGCCTTTAAATGGATTGCCTCAGACGATCATCCACGTGAAGAATTCATTTCACTGAACAGTATTGAGTCAGCCCCCAATTAAATTGCAGGCCTGCATCGATTCGGGTGCGGTCAAAGTCCCTAAATCCCAATGGACAATCTCGATTGAACTCAGCTTTGCATCAAGGCCCAAACCCGGGCCGACGTCAGCGGCATTTGAAGCAAAGGCGCTTGAGCCGCCATGCCGGCGCGGGCCAGTGCATCGGCCACGGCGTTGACCACGGTGGGGGTCGCGCCGATGGTGCCAAGCTCGCCCACACCTTTGACGCCGAGCACGTTGTTCAGGCAGGGCACCGAGCTGTCCATCTCGGTCTTGAAGACGGGTGAGTCATCGGCGCGTGGCGCGACGTAATCCATCAAACTACCGGTCACAGGCTGGCCGGTTTCGCGGTCGTAGACCAGGTGCTCGTAAAGCGCCTGGCCGATGCCTTGCACCGCGCCACCGTCAAGCTGGCCGCGCACAATCATCGGGTTCACCACGCGGCCGACATCGTTGACAGAGGCATAGGCCACCACCGCCACATGGCCAGTCAGCGGGTCAATTTCGACCTCGCTGATGTGGCAGCCGTTTGGCCAGCTGGGGCCCTTCGAAGCGGTGGTCGAGTTCATGAAAATGCGTTGGTCGGCTTGGCGCCCAGCCAGCGCAAAAATGTCGGTGCTCAGGTCGGTTCCGATCACTTGCAAACAGCCGTCACGGTACTCGATATCCTGCACCGAAGCTTCAAACTCCAGCGCGGCAAGGCGCTTGGCTTCAGCAATGGTTTGGTCAGCGCCGACGCGAATGGCCGAGCCGCCTGTGAAGATTGAACGCGAACCGGCGCTACCAAAACCGTCGCCGCGATCGGTGTCGCCGAGCACCACCCGGACTTTTTCAATCGGTACGCCAAAGGCGTCCACCACCAACTGCGCCAGCGAGGTCAAGATACCCTGCCCCATGCCGTTGACGGCTGAAAACACCTCGATCATGCCGTCGGCCTGCACCGCCACGGTGACTGTTTCCTCCATCGCATTGCCACCGGTCCACTCTAAAAAAGTGGCTATGCCTTGGCCCCGCAACATGCCGCGCCGGGCTGAGTCTGCCGCGCGCGTTGCAAAGCCTGACCAGTCCGCCAACACCAAGGCTTGGTCCATGATGGATTCAAAATGACCGCAGTCGTAGATTTGACCCATCGGATTTTTATACGGCATTTGCGACGGCGCGATGAAGTTACGCCGACGCAAGGCGATGCGGTCAATGCCGGACTGCCGTGCCGCCTCGTCCATCAGCCGCTCCATGATGTGGATCGCTTCTGGCCGACCCGCGCCACGGTAAGCGGCGGTCGGCGCGGTGTTGGTCAACACGGCTTTGAAATGGAAATCAATGGTCTGGATGTCGTAGACGCTGGTCTGCACCCAGGGGCCGATCAGCAGTTGAATGGCTGCACCGGTGCCAGTCGGGTAAGCGCCCACATTGGCCAATGAGGCGACCCGCAGCGCCAAGATTTTGCCACTCGCGTCGAGCGCTAATTCAGCCTGTGTTTGCAAGTCTCGGCCGTGCGTGGCCGAGATGAATTCTTCGCTGCGGTCTGCGACCCACTTGACTGGACGCTGCAGCGCGCGGGCGCAAAAAACAATCGCTAAGTCTTCTGGGTAAATGCCGGTTTTCATGCCAAAACCACCGCCGACATCACCGACCAGCACGCGAACATCGCCACGCTCAATGCCCAGCAAGTCGCAGACTGAATTGCGCACGCCCGAAGGCATTTGCGTGCTCATGCGAATCGTCAAACGGCCGGTCACTGGGTCGGGCTGGGCCAGCACCGTGCGCGGCTCTAGAGAAACGGGTGCCAAACGCTGGTTGACGATGTCGAGTTTGACCACATGCGCTGCCTGGGCAAAGGCTTGGTCGGTGGCCTGCACACTGCCGTAACGGGTTTCACCGGCGATGTTGTCAACCGCCTGCTCACACAACACAGGCGCATCGGCAGCCGTAGCGTCGTCTAAGTTGACCAGCATGGGCAATTCTGCATAGTCAATGTCAATTGCCTCGGCAGCGTCACGCGCTTGCTGCAAGCTCAGCGCCACCACGGCGACCACCGCTTCTCCGACAAAACGCACCCGCTCGTGGGCCAGCGCGCGGCGATATGGCGCGGCACAGGGCAAAGTGTCGATCCGCTTGAAAGCCGAGCCGGGTATCGGCTTGACCCCCGCCGCCACCATGTCAGCCCCAGTGACAATGCTCAGCACCCCGGGCATGGCCAGCGCAGCCGTACTGTCAACCGAGACAATGCGGGCATGCGGGTAAGGCGAGCGTAAAAAGAAAATATGAACTTGGCCCACAGGGCTGACATCAGCCGTGAACTGACCGGCCCCGACCAGTAGCTTGTCGTCTTCAAGACGGCGCACCGACTGCCCGCTGCCAAAACGGGCGTGCAAGTCAGCGTGGACTGTGGGAGGAGAAGAAAGAGACCTATCCGCGGTGAGTGTGGTGCTTGACATCAAGGCAAATCTAAAAGTTGTGGAAGCAGTTGTTGACCCAAGAAAAAAGAGCACAGCAACTGCCGAAAATTTAAAGCTCCAGCTCTACTATAAAGAAATCTGGACTTTCGTGTCTTGGTGCATGGCTTGCTGCCTTCAAGAAAAGAGTTGAAAAAAGAAAGAATTGGGGTCAAACTAGATTCTGGACGCAGTGTTTTGGTGATAACTGGAATGACGTTAGTATGATTTATTGATTTGCAACTAGGGGCTGTCATGAAGATAACGGGTGGTTGTTACTGCAAAGGGATTCGCTACTCATATGACGGCGAAATCAAAGCTGCTTTGCAATGCCATTGCAGAGAGTGTCAATATATTACAGGTGGTCACCCAAACGCCATCGTGATCTTGGACCTTGATGGCTTCAAGTACGAAAATGGGACCCCCGCATCGTTCAAACGCAGCGACTTAGAAAAGCCGGTGACGCGTTTTTTTTGTCCTACATGTGGTACTGCGATAGGTACTCAAACCCCAGCAAGGCCCGGTTCGATGGTGGTGAAGGTTGGCACTTTAGATGACCCCACTGTCTACAAGCCAAAAATTGCAATCTTCACAGTGGACAAACAAGCCTTTCACCACATCCCCGATGATGTGCAGGCATTTGAACGTCGACCGGGGTAAAAACTTCCTGAATTCGGAGTCTGTCAGAAATTTTGTGTGTGAGGCATACCATTCCTCAAAAGGAGTTTTATGCCTCGGAAAATCCGCAAAGCCGGCAAAGTCGCCGCGCAACTTGGTCACATACCCAAGGTAGCACTAAATATCCAAGACAAGCCGGTGAGTTTTTGAACCGGAGCAACAAATCGTCATGACACTGTTTGATTTTTTTCGATTTGCCGGGAGGAATGTGTCTCGGTGGTCAGGAGTTCCTTCGATCACAGTGGTCTGGCACGAGCCGCATGTTCCCTCTGTGCAGGAGTAGTCGACCTCGATCCCCGCTTCCTCAACAACTTCAAGAATCGTCTTTCCCTTGGGAACAAGTAGCTCCATGTTGGACCGTGCAAGGACAACGGTAAATCCGCCTTCAAGCGCCGGCGCTTCTTTGGCATGGAAGTATTCGACGTGTTTCACGTCCCCCGGAAGTCCGACCGTTGCTGCCTCGAAGGCCTCGAGCATTGGCAGCGGCCCACAACAGTAAATATGCGCGTCGGTCGGCATGGCTTGCACAATAGCTGCGACGTCGAGCCGTCCACCCACCTCGTTACTAAAGTGAAGGTGCACATTTGGTTGCCCCTCAAGTTCTTCCAAAAATGCCATGTGTTTTTGTGAGCGAGCAGCGTAGTGCAGACGCCAGGAAGCCCTCATCAATCGCAGTCGATTCATCATGCTGATAATTGCCGTAATGCCGATGCCTCCTGCAATCAGGACTGTGTCGGGAGCACTCTCAATCAGCGGAAAATGATTTCGTGGGACGCTGACACTGAGGGTGTCACCCACACGAAGAGACTGATGCAGGTAACGAGATCCTCCTCGGCCTTTGCATTCATTCTTCACCGCGATCCGGTAACTTCGTTGGGTGGCGCTGCTCCCATCTAGCAGAAGCGAGTATTGCCTTTTTCCGACGGGCAACTCCACTTCAATATGGGAACCAGCCGCAGCGACAGGTAGCCCCTCCCCGTTAGCTGATGCCAGTTCGTAAACGTTGATATCGACCGCAACTTGCAAAATTGCGGAAACCCGGACAGTAAGCATGGGTGAAGTGGTTATAGAGGTCATACTGGCAATTGGTATTACTTCGGCTGCAACGCCCAAGCGCACCGCGTTAATGCAGGTGAATGCTTTTAGACTTGGCTCGCAATCATCTTTCCAAGCTCTCCAGAGTTGTCTAAAGCTTCAAGATGTCTGTGACCACCGATATGAATATTGGCATAAAAAAACTGTGGGACAGTAATCTGGCCACCGGCTTGCCCCAGCACCGTATCACGACGTTCCCAATGTCCGACGAAGTCGATTTCTTTATACGGAATGCCTCGGCGCTTCAATAATGCTGTAGCCACGCTAACATATTGGCGGCGTCGAATGGTGTGGATTTCGACTGCAGTCATGTGTATCTCACAGGATGATGCTGGGATTTCGAATACATTGATCGCAATTCAAAAGATTCACCTGCTTTGCAGAGATCAACCACTCACCGTCTTGCTTGCGGAGTCGATGGCCTGCCCAGCCTGCCAGCACGCGGATTTGGCCATCCCAGAATTCACTAATGGCAAAATTTGATCGAACCAATCGTTGATCGTCCCGACTGCAACGGAAGACTTCTACATTGGAGACGATCCGCGATGTCCTAGAAGACGGAGCCTGAGACCAAGCGTAACCAGTCCGCAGACGATAAATGCGGTCCCCCAAGCGACGGCGGTCATCGAACATGATCGCGATTTCTGAACGGGGGTCACCGCCTGCTGGAGTCGATGGCACCCAATACACGCACTCTGGTGTGAAGAGATCAAGCCATTCCTCAAAAAGGAGACGATCTAAAGTACGAGCTTCTCTCTCGAGAAGTCCACGAAAGAGATCTCGTTCGCCGACGTCCGAGACGATCTTGTCATTATTCTGCCAATCGGAAAAATCTGCGATGAGTTCCAGATAGAAGTCGTTGGTGACATAGTGCGAGTAACGGGATGCGTTCGCTTTTGCATCGTTAGCATTCATTTTTACACCTCCCGTTGTATCGCGATGTTGAGATCGGACTTCATGAGGCGTTTCCATTCACGAATATATTCACGCATGAACAGCTCGTCGGTAGCCGGTCCCTTGACAGTTCCATCCTCCAAGATCTGAATACGATCAGGAATAGCGTACCCACGGTTCATATAAATCCATTCGTCCTCCGGCGCCGTCAAACCACGCTGAATTTGTTCAAAGTTTGTCAGGTCATCGACTTCGCCGAAATTCGGAAAACCCTCTTGAGTACGCATGCGAAGCGCGTTTATATCGGTCAACGCCTCCTCGCCAAGAGTCCCATCAACGTCTTCGATTTTTGTGCCGTACCAAACTGTTTCTGTTTCATCGAAGGAGACGGGCTGAAAGACTTGGATGTGATTACCCAAGAGAGACAAGTTCGGGAAAATATTGATATTGACCGGCTCCGAGCCTGCAAGATCGAGCATCGACTCAGCCCGCTCGCCGTACATACTGCGAAATTTCTCCTGCACGTGCTCCATGCCGGGGTGAAGCGGCTCAATCGCCCAAAGTCCGCCAGGGCGCTTTTTCAAGGCTGGACGCTTATCCTTGAAGTGATGACCATTCCCCATGTATTGGATGTACATCGGGAGAGCATCTGGGTCAGTCTGGTAGTACGACATTCCTTTCTCAGTCGCCTCGTCGTCAAATCGGTTTTCGGTTTGAACCAGGGAGCGATGCGAGTAGATAACGTGATAGCCGTCGCCAGAGTTGTCGTAGGCGAGTTTCCAGTTACCTTTGTACTTAAACCTGTTCGCCTCGCAAAGAACGACCTTGCCGCCCGGATTGCGGTTCAGCCATTCATCGATCGGCTTTTTTATTGGCCCAAGATGATCGACCAATGATGGCGCCTCTATATTGAGGGTGCCAAAGATAAAGCCTCGATATGATTCGACCCGCGGGACTTGGGCGAGATTGTACTTTTCGTCTTTGGTCAATTTCTCAGCATAACCATTGGGCCAGGGTATGCCACGAAGCTTTCCAGTATTCGAATAATTCCACCCGTGATACGGGCATTGGAAGCCGCGGCTATTTCCCTTGGCCACGCGACAAATAGTCGTTCCTCGATGGGTACATCGGTTGTATAGCGCGCGTATCGTTCCCTTCTCATCGCGCGTGATGATCAGCGGCCGCAAGCCCAACTTGCTGGTTACAAAATCATTAGGATTCGGAATCTGACTTTCGTGCGCGAGATAGACCCATGTCCCGCCGAAGATATTGGTCATCTCCATGTCGAACACGACTGGATCCGTATAGATGAACCTATGAACCCGGTCCTCTTGAACAAGGCCGTCCCAGTCATAGTGCGGCTCGGCTTGCGGCCGTTTCATTATCTTGATGCGTTCAAATGTCATGGCTATCCTTGTCTGTCTTAGCGGATTTTCGACTGCGGAGGGTTCTCAGAAGAAATCAAAGTACTCGTCCTGTTCCCACACTGTCGTGTCATCAGATAATGGATCAGTCTTGTTTTCGGCAGAAAACTTCTCGTAACGACCGATCTCGGCCTGCTTGAGCTTGAGGTAGTAGTCGACGAAGGTTGCGCCAAGTGACTCTCGATAAAGAGGCTCACTGCCCATGAGCAGCAGCGCTTCATTCAAGCTCTTGGGCAGCATAGGATGTTTCGTCGCGTATGGATCTGTGTCCGGCGGCCCAGGATGTCGATTGTTATCGATTCCGTCTAGGCCAGCGACGAGCTGAGATGCGATGTACAGGTAGGGATTAGCCGATGGCTCGCCAATTCTATTTTCGATGCGGCTGGCTGGATCATCTAGGGCTCCGAGCACCCGAAGCATCACTCCACGATGATCTGTGCACCAAGCAACACGATCTGGCGCCAGAGAGTTCGCTCGAAAGCGACGATAGCCGTTGACAGTGGGATTAGCGAAGAGTGTGGAGGACAACGCGTGATGCATGAGTCCGCCAAGATACGATTGCCCAAGCAGCGCCAATACTTGGCCCTCATTCGTCGGCATGAAAAGGTTCCGACCGTCAGAGGCGTCGACGAGCGATTGATGCAAATGCCAACCGCTCGAATAATAACCCGCCAGTTTTGGTCGGGTCATGAAAGTAGCGAGATAGCCCATGCGACGGCATATTTGACGAGTCGCCGTTCGAAACAGGACTACATTGTCCGCAGCTTCCAATGCATCACTTGGCGCGAAGGTACATTCCAGTTGGCCAGGTCCCCATTCTTTTTCTATCGAACGTAACGGCAAGCCGAGCCGCTCTAGATATTCGGCAAGTGCGGCCACAGGTTTGTGAATGAGGTCCATATTGGACTCTGAATGTAAGGAGAATCCTGGCTCCACCGGATACGTTAAAGGTGCTCGGCCCTTAATCCCGGGACTCCCTACGTTGTCGCTTGTAAGGTTGCCATCCACCAATTTGAGCAAGTACCATTCAATTTCCAACCCAACAACACTACGGAGATTTCGCTTCGAAAGGCGATCAAGTTGCTTACGCAGGAGATGTCGTGGCGAAAAGTGAAACGGAACGCCGTTCGTGAAGTATTCGTCGCATAGTATCCAGCCGACATTTAGCTCCCATGGCAATACACGAAATGTTGCCGGATCAGGAACAACGATCAGGTTTGGAGAACCTGTCATTTCCTCTAGTCCCATGCCGCCGCCACGAGTAAATGATGAGAACACCCGTCCACCCGACGCATCAAGGGTCGTAGTCGCCACGTTGATGTTGTAACCACTTTCAAGCGCGCCAAGGAAAGCCGCTCTAGTTACCGTCTTGGCGCGAGACACGCCGTGAGGATCAGCCCAGGCAACTCTAAAGAGCCTGATATCTTCCTTCAGTACACGCTCCTTGAGAGCTGCGGCTTGCATATGTTGATCGTCAGACCAAAGACCGAATTTTCGAATGAATTTTTCGCTTGGTGCAGTCGGAAGTGCAGCTACAGGGTCGATGAGCTTCATGTTGAATTTCCACATTAAAAAATGAAAAAATTGACCAGAATGTATTGGAGAGTGTAAGTCCTGCGCTTCAGCGCGGCACGCAGGTGAATGGAGACCAGATCCTTCATGCGCCTGTGATGTTGATCGTCAGACCGAAGACTGAATTTTCGAATAATTCTCTCGCTTTGCGCGATCGAAACAGCAACCAAGGAGTAGAGCGTTGATTGCAGTTTAAAACTGAGCCCAGGCTGTCAGTTTTCGGTCGGCCGCAACACCTCTGCAGGTCAGATGCCGAGAAAGGCCTTGCGAATTTCGGGGCGGTTGCGCAACTCCTGCGACTCACCAGAGGTGATGACTCGACCATGTTCCAAAACATAAGTTCGCTGTGAAATTGCCAGTGCACGGCTGACCTTCTGTTCAACCAGCAAGACGGATGTACCGCTTCGTGCCTGCAGGCGAAATCTGATGGCCTCATCCGCTTGTCCCTGTTTCAGCAAATTCACCGTCACTAAACAGTCACTCGCAATAGCCGCTTATGGCTCAAAGCCGCTGTCTGCCCAATGCGACCCTTCCTCACAGCAGACGCGCATTGAGGGGCGTCGGTTCAGGCGGTCGTGCGTGTCGGCAAGGAGGGGGCATCTTTAGCTGCCCGAACGCGTCGTCAGGCCACTGCCAACGCGCGCCGCCGGTTCCGCCGCACGCGCACCAGCAACAGGAGCACGATCCCGAAATTCAGCAGGTTCCAGGCGATGCCGTTGACAAAGGCAGCGTGGTAAGACCCAGTCAGGTCGAACACCTTGCCGGACATCCAGCCGCCGATCGCCATGCCGACCAGGGTTGCCATGATCACGGTGCCCACGCGCGCACCCGCCTCCTTGGTCGGGAAGTGCTCGCGAATGATGATCGCGTACGCGGGCACGATTCCGCCCTGGAACAGACCGAAAAGCGCCGAGACAACATACAGAGAGGCCAGCCCGTCGAAGGGCAGGAACAGCACGAGCGCGAGGGTTTGCAGCGCCGAGCCCAGCAGCAGCGTGCGCAGGCCGCCGATGCGGTCGCAGATCGCACCCGAAACCAGGCGGCTGACGATACCGAAGCCCAGCATGATCGAGAGCATCTCGGCGCCGCGCGCAGCGCCAAAGCCGAGGTCGGTGCAGTACGCGACGATGTGGACTTGCGGCATGGACATGGCAACGCAACACGCCACGCCGGCCACGCAAAGCAGCCCCTGCGCCTGGCCCGGCGTGAATCCGAATGGCATGCTGCCGGGCGCGCCATGGCCTGTCGCCACGGGCGTACCGCCTGCCAGCGGCGGGCGACGCCGCATCATCAGCGCCAGCGCGCTCATGCAAATGGTGCAGAAAGCTGCCATGCCGAAGTAGGTGGTGCGCCAGCCCACACTTTCGACAAAGTGCTGGACGATGGGCGGCCAGATCGCACCGCCCAGGTAGTTGCCGCTGGCGCACACGGCAACGGCGATGCCGCGGCGGCGTACAAACCAAAGCGAGGTGTCTGCGATCAGCGGCGCGAACGTGCACGACGCGCCCAGCATGCCAATGAGGATGCCGTGCACCGCCATGAACACCCAGATATTGGGTGACAAGGCGGCCATCATGAAACCCAGGCCCAGGCTCACAGACCCGAAAAGCAGCGGCACCGTGATGCCGAAGCGGTCGGCCAGGCGGCCCATCAGAATGCCGCCGAGCCCGAAGCCGATCATTTGCAGCGTGTAGGGCAATGACGCATCCGCACGCGCAACGCCAAACTCGGCCTGTACGGCGGGCAGAACCACCGGTACGACGTACATTCCGGCCGCGCCGATTGCCATCAGCGCGAGCGTGACCAGCAGGCGCAAAACTGCCACACGCGAATCGTGAAGGGGTGGCGTGATGAAAGCGGGACTGTTGTTCATAGGCCTGACAAGGTTAGCACCGCGCCCCGAGTGCGCTACGGCGACTGTTCAGAGAATAAGCCTTCTGGCCGAAAGCCGACATTGACTTTCATATTTCGGCAGTACTTATGACTGGCTTAATTGCTGCGTTTGCTGGCGCAAGCGATGACCCGCTTTTGGGAATCCAAGGGACGACATGGTGTCTTATTTGGCCTGGTTAAGAAACCATCCTCCTGATGCAAAGGTCACTCGGCCTTGATACCGGCCGCGCGAATCAACTCGCCCCATTTTTTCGTCTCCGCGTTGACAAACATGACGACTTTTTGCGGATCCTCGGTGCCTCCCGGCTCGTAGCCAAGCGCACGCATCTTTGCGATGGTGTCGGCGTCCGCCAGCACCCTGCCGATCTCGGCATTCAGTTTCGCCACGATGTCCGGTGGCGTTCCGCGTGGCGCGAACCACACGTTCCAAGCAACTAGGCTGAAACCGGGCAAGCCAGACTCCGCGAACGAGGGCACCGTTGGCAAAACGCTCGTGCGGGTCGAGCTCGTCACCCCTAGCGCTTTCATCTTCCCGGCATTGATCTGGGGCGTGGCGGCCATCGCGGTATCGATACTGAGTTGCACATGTCCCCCAAGCACGTCGGTGATGGCGGCGCTGCTTCCTTTGTACGGAATATCCTTGAAATTTGCCCCTGAGCTTTTCGAAAGCATTTCCAGCACCACCCTTGCGGTCGAACTTGGAATGGCCACCGAGACGCCGTCCGGTTGTGCCTTGGCCATTTGGATCAGCTCCCGAATGCTGGAGGCCGCGAAATTGGGCGCGGCGATCAGCGCCATTGGCACGGCACCGATGTAGGCTATGGGAACGAAGTCTTTGATGGGATCGAAGCGCAGCGATGCGTAAAGCGCAGCGTTTGCTGCGTGCGTCGCGTTGGAGCCGACCAGCAGCGTGTAGCCGTCCGCGGGAGCCTTTGCTGCGGCCTCGGCACCGATGTTGCCAGAGGCACCGGGGCGGTTCTCGATCAGGATCGGCTGCTTGATGCGCTCGGACAGCCTAGTGGCCACCAACCGTGCCGCCGAGTCGGCACCCTGTCCCGGTGTG
Organism: Comamonadaceae bacterium; assembly: GCA_947478725.1. Taxonomy (GTDB): domain Bacteria; phylum Pseudomonadota; class Gammaproteobacteria; order Burkholderiales; family Burkholderiaceae_C; genus Polaromonas. The sequence continues at coordinate 78,653 of CANJWZ010000012.1, read as the reverse complement.
TACGGAACGATCAGCTTGATCGGACGGCTGGGGTATGCCTCCTGTGCACCAACGCAAGCCGACACGGCTGCGAGAAGGGTGCTGACGAAATGGCGCTTGAAAAAAACCGTGGTGATCATGGAGTGGTTTCCTGGTTAAGAAAGCTGGAAATTTGGGTGGCGATCAACTGGCTCTCGGCGGCGCCTGAGATGGCGCGCCAGCCTAGGTGGCCCCGATCGGTGGGAACTTCGACCAGTTTCGAACCCGCAATTTGGGTCGCTAGTTCGCGCGCGCTGGTCGAACCGAGCAGGCGCTCACTCGAGGTCGGCAGGATCAATGTTTTCGCGCGAACCCGAGCCAGAGCGGTGTCGATGTTTCCTTCAAAAGGGATGCCGACGTCATGACTGGCGGATGCCTGGTAGCGCCGCACGAAGTCCCAGGCATTCCACTGAGAGGAACGTTCGATGGCGCTCTCGATTTCTCGCTCCACCAAGGCCGGCGGCATCCTTTCCAGGTACGCATCGCTAACGGTCCAAGGATAGTAAAGACGCACCGCTGCCCGCAGCGCCGCTGATCCTGACATGGTGGCCCTGTCTTCGCCCCAGTGCGGATCGAGTTTTAGCACCTCCTGCACGGCCGCCACCACAGACTTGAAGATGTGGCTGGCTCTCGCTGCCGGCACCACGAGCACCACACGCGCCATAAGCAACGGGTGGGCAATCGCCCATTCCAGCGCCTGAAATGCGCCCATGGAAGCGCCTGCGACGGCGGCGAGCCGCGACAGGCCGAACCGCTCGGTCACTACCCGGACCTGCGAATTGACGAGGTCGCGAATGTTGTAAGTGGGAAAGTCGCCGCCAAGCCCTTCAGACGGCTTGGACGAGGTGCCGGCGCCGATGGCCTCGAAAGCGATGATGAAGTGGTGCTCGGGATCGAAGGCATTGCCCGGACCGATATAGCCGTCTGCGCTGTGACGGGTGTTCGTGGTGCCCGGCAGCAAAAGAACTGCATTGTCCCGGCGGGCATTGAGCTGGCCGTGCGTGACAAAGCCAATCTGCATGTTGTCGAGCCGCTGCCCGTTCTCGAACACGAACGGACCTATCGGAAAGCTTTCTTCTGTTCCCGGCACAACAGCTTGCACGCCGCAGTAGCGCCGCACTTCTTCTTCGGGAGTCATCTGGTTCAATTGCCGATCCCCCTGAGAACAGCTTGGCATGAAGCGTCGGACGGCACAGTCGCTCCGGCAGCGCAAAGGTGCTGCCTATCCACCAAGGAAACCAGGCCGTTCGGCAAAAGGATCGCAAAATCCAGGATTGCGGATGACAGTGCCTTGCCGTAGTTGTCCAGATACAAGCTGCGTGATACACCACCGCCCAGCGCACCCTCGCAAACAAAGTTCAGAGCCTCCAGGTTGTGCGCCAAGTAGCGGGTGACCTTGCCCTTGATCAGGCCTGCGTAGCGGCTTTTGAATCGTTCTACGGTGAGCTGCTCCTGCAACACTGGATAAAAAGCCGGCAAATAGGCAAATACCGCAATGTTCGAGGTGTTGCCTTTGTCGCCAGAACGGGTGTGTGCAATGCACCGAAGAGGGACTTGCATGCTTGGCTCAGCTTTCGAAATAACGGATGCTGCCCTGGACAGCGTCCCGCGATACCAATGCGGACCAGATTCCCACCACTTCGCGCGTGCGCTCGGCGTGCGGCACCCGCTTGCCTGTATGGCCGACGCCCGAGACGGCCATACCATCAACCTCGCGTCCAATCTTCTCGGCTTCGGACCTGGTGCGGGTACGTGCTGCGACCCGCACCGCGACTTCGTAAGGCTCCGTCTGGTGCGCCGGCGTCGCCTCGCCGTGAATCGCGTTCATCCCCAGGAAATCGATCCGGTATTCTTGCGCCTGCAGTCCGATGATTTTGAAGCGCTCTTCCAAAATACGTTTGGCCAGCGTGGCGCGGGCAACGCAACCGGCCCCCGCGTAAAAAAACATGTCTTCGCCGATGAAGCCTTCGAGGCAGCCAATCGAGACTTTAAGCGTGGATGTGCGCGGCTTGCCAGTGATGTTGGATACCTTGACGCGGTCCTTTCCGACCGCTTCGAGTTTGGCGGTCGTGAAATCGACAATGACGTCTGGCGTCATGTAATTGGCCGGGTCATGAACTTCATAAAGCATTTGTTCCTTCACTGTCTGCAAAGTAACAGCGCCCCCCGTGCCTGGAGACTTGGTGATCACGCAGTCTCCATCCGATGTTACTTCGGCAATGGGAAAGCCGAGGTTCCACGGTTCCTCAACATCTTTGAAGCCGGGATCGGAGAAGTAGCCGCCCGTTACCTGTGCCCCGCATTCAAGCAGATGGCCGACGCCTGAACCGGCCGCAAGAAGACGATGATCATCGGCCGTCCAGCCAAACTCGTACATCATGGGGGCGAGAAAAAGTGATGGGTCTGCAACACGGCCAGTGACAACAATCTTCGCGCCGCCCTGCAGCGCCTCGACGATCTTGTCGGCACCAAGGTACGCCTCTGCGGAGACAATATCTTCAAGAGACCGAACGTCCGCCCCTGTCTCAAGCACAGTCTGCGTCAACTCCCGCACGCGAGCGGTGATGAGGCTGCCCTCCACGGCGGCTACTTTGACGCCTTTGAGTCCAAGGTCTGCAAGCAGGTCAGCAATCCGTTGGGCCGCGCCGACCGGGTTGATCCAACCCTGGTTAGAGATAATTTTCACGCCTTGTTCGATGCAGCCAGGAAGCACGGCTCGCATGCGGGCGTCCAAGTAGGTGTCATACCCCGGGAAACCAGGATCGCGCCGGGCACGGACCTGAGCGGCCGACGAAGTCGCCTCCGCCATCGTCTCGAAACACAGGTAGTTCAATTTCCCGCGCTCCACAATGAAAGCCGCTGGCTCAATACGATCTCCCCACCAGCCTGAACCCGTCCCAATCCTGATTGATTGTTTTGCCATTAACGCCCTATAAGTTTCAAAGCATTCAGTGAATCCATTGAAACCCGAAGTTTGTAGTCTCAAAATTTTCTGTAACGTTTCCAAGTTCAGTATACAGATCTACAGTGGTCACGGATAAAAATTCAATCGCTCGAGGGCAAGCATTGCACGGGTTGTAGGCTGTCAAACGCCTTTGAGCTGGATAGTTTGATCGCCGCACCAGCCTGATGGCGGTCCGCAAGCACCAGCGCCCGGTAGTCGGGTGCTGGCGTGTGAACGAGACCTATACCAAGGTCAAAGGCGACTGGAAGTATCTCTACCGCGCGGTAGACAAGCAGGGCAAAACGGTTTCTTGCTGACCGCCAAGCGCGACAAGGCCGCAGCCATGCGCTTCTTTGACAAAGCCATGAAGGCCAACCGCGTTCCAGAGAGGGTCACGATGGACAAGAGCGGCGCCAACAAAGCGGCGATCGATGAGATCAATGCCAGAGGTCAAATGCCGATCATCGTGCGGCAAGTCAAATATCTGAACAACATCTTGGCGCAAGGCCATCGGGCAATCAAGCGGGTCACTAAACTGATGCTCAACTTCAAACAACATTCATCAGCCGTCAATACGACAGAACCATTTACGCAGCTGGATCAGGCGGTCCGGCAGAGGCCGATGCCTTGCTGGGCAGCAAAGCAGCCGACGCGCGTGGCGCGCACTGAGCTGAAGAGTAAAAAGAAGAAGCTGCGTTGACATGCCCAAAGCAGCGAAAAAATGATCTATGCAATTTAATAAATTTGTGACAAATTGATAAAAATAATGGATACTTTCTTCGACTTAAACCAAAACTTAGCAAGAAGCCCATCTATGCTGAACAGAGACACAAGCCACACAAACTGCCACCACAAACGACGTGGGTTTTGCCGCAATCGTTGGCTGATTGTGCATTCCACCCATTCGTGCCTTGGCACCTTGGCTTTGCTGTAAGTTCATGCTGTTTGACCACTGCGCCCAATGCAGGCGCTGCTGCCATGTAGACGCTGGTTTCCCGCCGTTAGAGATCACCTTGACCGCTAAAGAGCGAGGCTCACTTGGGAGCGTTTGCATACAGACCCAGTGTGAACATTTAGGTGTCGCCGGTTGTACGCTGGGTGACACCAAGCCCCTGAGTTGCAAGCTGTACCCTCTGGCGTTCGAGCCGAAGACCGAGGTGTTCTACTACGACAGCGAATGCCCCTTGATGCCGCAATACCAATTGGAATTACAACAACCGGACAGCGACGCCTCAACGCATTTTGCAGCCATGAACGCTGAGCTCCAAGCACTCAAAAAGTCCGACCGCAAGTTTTTAACAGCGAATTACCGAGTTGATTCGGATTACTTTGACCTGCTGCCGCTGCAAACCAAGACCATGCTGAAAGGCTAGCTCCATGCGTTTTGACTTTCAACCGCCGGAAAGCGTCGCTCGCGCATCCTGCGACACGGTTATGGATTCGCAGAGCCAGTCGCTGAAATACCAAAGCTGGACTGCCGATAACCTGTGCGTTGAAAGTTTCCATGAACAAACCATGTATTTCACCAGCCGCTGGGACGCGCTGTGCCCCTACATCGATGTCACACCCGAAATGCTGGCCACGGCTCGCAAACCATTTTTGGTCTATGCCCTGCCGCCCGAAGGAAACTACGGTGTCCCGATCAATGACAAGTACGGCTTGGTTCATGCTGCATCCGAGGAATTTTGGTCGGACCCACGGCGCAAGCGCAAGTTCTCGGATCTAGACAAGCTATTCAAAAACTTTACCGTGACCGAAAAATTGGTGCCTGGAAAAGACCTGAGCACAGATGACATTTTTTCGCTCGGTGCTGAACACTTCAGCGCCTACGAAATCGACGCAAAAGAAGTGACAGGCTTTGTGGACTATGTGCGCAAGCTCGACGTCCTGATCCTGCAAGTGCATGCGCACAACGGCGATTTGGTATTGTCTGATGTGTCCATGCTGTTGCCCGAACGCAGCCAGGTGTATGGCAGCTTTTGCCAGTGGAACCTGGCATACAAAAACCGCTCACCGGGCATATACGCCTGCCTTTTGGCCGCGCGCTGGACCGCCAAGCACGGCTACCAGTACTACAACTTAGGGCCGGTGGGTGGCTACGGGTACAAATCACTTTTTGTGACGGACTTGGAGCCGATCTATGGCTTGGCCATGACCGACCCCGACCACCCTTTGGCTTTGGACCTCAGTTCTCCATTGCATACCGACTTCAAACCATCGCAATGGAACCAGGTGCACCGCGCCAGCGTAGGCTGATTTCCCGGTCTTATTTGAAGGTGTGGACCGCGCCGAAGTTGATGTCGTAATCCATCATCAGCTCCTCGTCTTTTTTGATCGCGCGCAGGGTGATCAACTGGCCGTTCTTTTTGTATTGCACGTTGGGCATCTTGGAGTGGTTGAGATACACAGCCATGTTCATCGAGTTGAGCCCAATAGACGGAATCATCACATGGTCATCTTCGTAGTAGCAAAAAATATCAATTTCTTTGCGAACGCTGCGCGGCAGAGATTTCAGTTCGGCGTGGGTAAATTTCAATTCGTCAAACTTCAGGCGCGACCGCATCGGGTTAACGCCCTTTGGAATGGATCGAATCGCGAAAACGCCGATACCATGGACCGGTGAAATGCCCAAATGGCAATAGACCTCTTGATGCAAATGCGCGAGTATTTTTTTCTTGGGGTTGGGCATAGCGGGTTGACAGCGAGCGATCCAACGGAAACAGGTGAAAGAAAAGGCCTTGCAACCTGACCAGCATGGATGGTACACCGAGGCGATAGACCAACACAAGGACACCGCATTGCCAGCGGTCACCAAGCCATCCAAGCGAAGTAAGCCTGGATCGCCGCTGACAAAAAACTGCGGCCCATATTGGCAGAGCTCAAGCTGGTCGGCATGAGCCTTAGCTGCTGCGTCAAGCAAAGGCATCGGCGAACCATCGAAGCCGGGCGCCAATGAGCGCAGCAGCAATGAAGCTTTGCTGGCCCCCATCCGGGTCATTTACGCAGAGATCAAATGGGAATAGGGCTGGCCGAAGATGAAGAAAGAACTGCCTGCCCGAGCATCTGGCTAGGCAAGCAGTTCGTGCAGTGCATGACCCAAGAAAGCGGGATCAGGGGCAAGACAAGGTTCGCGGTCACCGCCATAGCCTGTGGCTATGGCTTGTCGCGTCCAATCAACCTTCTGGAATCGATGGGTTCTTGTCAACTTCCATTTTGGAGTCGGCAGCGGGGTTGCCTGGATCGACCTTGACATCACGCATCAACTTCAAGCCTGTGGTCAGGATGCTTGGCATCTTGGGCAATGCAGCAGCAAAAACCGCCATGCCGTCTTTCACAGGAATAGCTTTGGTGATGTTCATGGGGTTGCTGCCAATACCTTCAATGATCTTCATGCCCTTGTCCATCATGACGGGAATGCGCAATGCAGCTACGCCCACTGCAAAAATGGACTTCGCCACTTTCTGCTGCATCTCAGGCGCCATTTTTTCGACTTTGGCTTTGGCCTGATCTGATTTCAGCAACTCATCTGCAACGGCTGCTTGCTCTTTGATGGCCGTGCCCTGGATGCTGCCCTTTTCCTTGGGGTCTGTCGTTTTTGCCAAGTTGTCATTGACTGCCTTGACGGCCGCAATTTGTTGTTTGTCACCCAAGGCGGCCACAATTTGGATCAGGGAATAAGACACGACTTCGTTGATGGCTGAAGCATCGCGGTTGAATTCATCAGCCATGGCACCAACGTCGCCGCCACCACTGCTTTTGCCACCGCCGAGCATGCCGCCGAGCATGCCGCCCAGGCCGCCCAGCTGTGCGTTCGCAGAAGACACGGCGCCAAGCGCAATGAACAACGCAATGATTTTATTTTTCATGAGATTTCCTTCAGTTAAGTTTCGATTTGTGCTGTGCAATGCTGTTCAGCTGGTGTTCGTAGGCTTTGACGCCCACAAATTGGGATAGTGCATCGGCGTTGATGTCGGAAAAATCAAACTTGGCGCCAACGATGGATTCGCCAATCTTGTTGGCACCTTCATAAATTCTGACGCCAGACGCGATGCTGGCCGAACCCGCACATTTGTCAGCTGCGCACTCGTTTTTGACCAGTTGTTGTACTTCTTGTGCCACCACGCAATACGGCGAGTCCACGGTTTTGACCACGTCCGTGTTGCCAAAAAATCCGTCCTGCAAAGCCAGTTGCACGCTGTCCAGATAAGCGGATGAGGTTTCGTACATGTTGAAACCCTTGGCCTTGAACGGGATGACCCGACCTATCACGCCTTCGCCCATCGACGGGTGCTTCAAACTGGGCGTCATCAGAAAATAGCGCTTACGTGAGTCATCGCAAACTTTCAGCGGCTTGTTGGCGGCATCGATGGACCCCAGCATGATCAAGTCGGTGCTTCGCACTTCACCCTTGATGTCGACCTTGTCTGTGTCTTGCGTGGGCTTGACCAATTGTGCTTGGCTGCTCGCCACGGGCATCAAGACGGTGGCCTTGGATCCTGCCTTGAGTGGCCGGACGATCTTGGCCTGGTTGAACACGCTTAAGGGCAAGGGTTGCACCAATGTGATGGAGCCGCCCGACACGGATTTGATCGCCAAGGTCTTGGGGGTCACAGCAAATCCAGTCAACATGGACTGCATGGCGCTCAGAGCCGCATTTTTCAAGTTGATCTCATTGGCCTGGTTGTTGTCCAAACCTTTGCCACCCGTGCGGGTCAACTCATAGGGGTTGTTCCCGACAAAGACCTGGTTCACCACACTGGATCGGTCCACCAAACTCAGGGTGACCGAGTTATTGAAAATAGATTTCGTGGTGGCACCGCCCACACCTGTTGCCGTGAAGATAGGCGAGCTGTGGCCGTCGAGTTTCAGGTAGAAGTCAGGATTGGCGCGCGGCTTGGTGGAGTTGTCGGCAAAACCATTCATGTCTTGAAACATGGTCGCTTCGCAGTTGGCTTCACCACGGATTTGGTTTTTAAGCCGTGAAAAATCGGCATCGTGCTTGATCAGGTTGAACGGGGCCTTGAACCCGATGTCATCGGCCACGATCGACAGCAAGGCGTTGTCCTGCACCTGTTGGTCGTTCAGGTTGCCACCTGTGGCTGGTGAGTATTGAACCGCCAACACAGATGGTTTGGCATCGTCTTTGCCTTGCTTGGTGAAACTGAATGTCAGTTTGTCACCCTGACGAAGCCGATTGGTTGCGCGTTTGACTTCGGGCGTGAAATCAGCGGCCACGGCCACAGCGATGCCATTGCTGGCATATTCAACTGAGAATGAAAAATCTTCACCTTTGTCGTTGACCGCATCGAAGTCTTCACCCGAAGAAAATCCCACTTCGCTGCCGTTATTGAAGACGAAGTAATTGCCATCTCTGGCGGCCACGGTGATCTCGGACTGCTTGGGCGAAAAGCCTTTGGCCGCGGCGTCGACATGGCGCTGCACCATTTGCAGGCCGTCGGCCGTGATGGCGGCTTTGAGTTTGGCTATGTTCTCGGGTTTGATGTCCCTTGTGCCAGGCATGAAAAAGTCGTTCGTCAAGGCCGTCATGCCACTGTAGATGGTTTCGCTTTTCGAGAAAACCACCGACGCGCCGTTGAGCTTGACAAATCGCACCGTGTACGTGATGGGGATCAAGACCTGGGTGAAATCGCTGTACGTGTTGAAGTAGGTTGACAAGCGGCTGATTCCGATCGAAATCGCAAAGCTGTCTTTGTAATCGACGGTAAAGTCCGGCCGGCACTCCTTGGCTTCATAGGGTTGGTAGGCGTATTTGCCCGACTTGCTGGTGCGAATCTGGTTGGCACCCACCACCGAGGTCGGGAACTGCTTTGCCACACCATCTTTGAAACTTTGGATCAGCGCGTTTTGCGTGGCCGCGTCGAAAAAAAGGTCCGCGTATTTTGCGTTGATCATGCCGCCATACTTGGGGCCCGATGCTTTGACCTGTCCTGCGGACTGGCTGATCCCCGTGATACCACCCACGGGATAAACGAAATATTGGAACTCGGCTGCAGCGTAGGCGATGGACCAGCTGCTGGCATACAAAGCCAAGGCAGCCGACATGAGGCGTGTCGTCTTGCTCATCATGGTGTCAGGCGATCAGCGTAAATCTGCGGGGCAAACTTGCTTGCCTTCCAAGCCAATGCAAATCCGGTTACCAGGGCGGCTCACATAGTCTGCCTTTTCCCAGTTGAGAGAATCCAAGACTTTGTTGATCGTGCTGTCCAAAGAGCCTGCCATTTGCACGCTCACTGCCATGTAATTGTCGCCAATTCTCGGCTCGCTGGCTTGAAGGCCATCGGTCGACTTGAGGCTGGTTTGGAACTTGTTGCGCTCACTGCGCCCCAAAGAGCTCGCGCTGTAAAGATACAAGGTGTAAACAGAGCCTCGTGAAGAGCGTGCGTTCAGCTCCTTGTTGGCACGTTGACCCAACACCTTCGCCAGGGAGGTGGCCAATGCGAGGCCCAAACGGCTACGGCATTCTTGGTCACCGTTGCCAACGGCCGCGGCTTGGAGTGAGTCTTCAAAGAAGATCTCGTTGCCTTCGATGAAGCGCCCCTGGACGGCCAAGTTGCCGTTGCACTGCGTTCCACTGGGCGTGGTGCCGACGATCGTGTAGTTGGCCTGACCGGTGGCCCAGACATCGGCTCCAATGCTTTTCTTTTGAATCAGATCGACGAACTGGTTGATGCGTCCGTTGTTGGTGATTTCAAAAATCGGCAGGATTCTTCCGCCCTCAGCCCGCAAATCGTTTTCTGCCACCAAGCTCAGGCCATTGTTTTGAAACTCACCACTCAGGCGTGAGGCCAGCACGCGATCTTGGGCACCCAAGGGCTTGGCGTTGTTGAACTCAGGCATTTTGGTGCGCACCGAGTAGCTGACCTTGTCGGTTTGCTGCTGGACGTTTTTCTGGTCTGCACTGAACGATGCAGAAGATGAGGCGCTTTGGGCGCTGGCACTTTGGCTCCTGTCGCTTTGAGCACGCGAAGACGATGCGGCACCGGCGTACTGTGACGACTGAGCGCCCTGGTACTGGGTGCTTTGGGCACCGGCAAACTGCGTGGACGATGCCGCTGCGGCACCGCCGTCTCGGCCTTGGTAAGCGGCGGCCGAATCGCGGCGGCCAGCCACTGCGGTGTCTTGACGCGCTGCTACGGCCGATGACTGGCGACCTGACACGGCCACCGAATTGCTGGAAGCGGAGGCAATGTCATTTTTGCGCGAGCTCGACGAGGCAGACGCTTCATTTTGGCTTCCAGATGCCTTAGCACTGGTGTCTGAAAACGAGCTCTTGTCGTGCGAATACTGCACCTCTGATTCTGTGGGGGTTTTGCCGTCGAGGGCGGTTGCAACCCCAATGAACTCATCGATCGACACCAAAATTTTGGCCGATTTGGAGGCGATGTCGCCTGCGCCAATGCCCTTGTTGGTCAGGTATTCCTTGAGCTTGGCCGAAGGCACGGAAATGGTGGCCTTGCCTGACAGGAATTCGCCATCGGCCGGATCCATGGAAATCTGAATCGAATCACCCAGCAACTCCACCAATTCGGGCAATTTGGCTTCGACTTGAGGCGTCATCTTGATGGCAAACGAGGCTTCCAGCAAATTCCTGACCGCGCGGATCTCCAGGTCTTCCTTCAACTTCCGTTTTAAAGAAGCTGGACTGGCACCTTTGGTGATTTGAACCTTGGTTTGTGTGGATGCGGTCAGGGTTTGCGCCTGCACCCATGACCCTGTGGCCATGCACAAAGCCAACCCCGACGCCAAAGCAATGATATTTTTTTTCATGGGGATCCAATCAGTTAGGAAGCTTGATCACAACATCACCGGCCCGCACTTCAGTGCCTTGGTTGGTGATCTTGATTTGGGTGTTCTCGCTGGCCTTGACCTCGGTACCAGCGGACAAAGAGGGTTGTGCGCGAGCGCCGCCGGTGATGATTTGCAAGAAGCGTACGTTGGTGCGCAAGGTTTCGAAGGCCTCATCGGCCATCAATTTGTCAGTGGGGATGTCCAGGTCCGCCAAGGCACGGCTGAGGTGGCGCAAAGCCTGATCGACTTGGCCCTGCAGAGCAGACACGCGAGCCGCTGCCAATTCAAATTGAGGCCGCAAGTCGCCTGGCTTGTCGATGAAGGCTTCGGCTTTGGCCAATGCCTCTTTCAATTGTCCTGCCGCCACCATCGTCTCAATGGACTTCAGGGCTTCTTGGGGTGTTTGTGGTGTTTGTGGCGTTTGTGGCGTTTGGGCTGTTAAGGGTGTTGGGGGTGTTTTAGGCGAAATCAAATCGGCCAAGCGACCGCGCCATTGGTCACAGCCCGACAGATTCAGACCTAGGCAAGCCAAAAAAACCAGCTTGACCAACCTGCTTGTGAAGCGTGAGGTTTTCATCGATGTATCAGTTTTAGAGGGCATTTTTGACGTAGAAATTATCAAAGTTATGATAATTATCAAATTTGAAGTTGTCAAATTATAGGGTATGCATTTTTATACTTTTGCATCACCTGATGCCGCAGCTGATAGAGGTTCGCCTTAAAGAGCTGACAGACCCATGAATGAAAAAGGCCTGACATTGCTGTCAGGCCTTTGCGTTGCTTGGTTTGCTGATTTATTCAATATCCAGCACGTGAAAACCATAGGCTGCGGCGCGGCGGTCTGCAAAATAACGCAAAAGGGTTTCGCGGACGGTTTTAAATGCGATCTCTTCCCAGGGAATGTCTGCTTCTGTGAAAAGCTTGGCTTCCATGGTCTCAAAGCCCGGGTTGAAATGGGGGCTGAGCAGTTTGGCCCTGTAAAACAGGTGCACCTGTCCGACCCTGGCTACATTCATCAGGGCGAACAAGTCTTGCATCTCAAACTCAGCGCCGGCTTCTTCAACCGTCTCGCGCGCGGCACCATCCTTGGCGGTTTCACCCAGTTCCATGAAACCTGCGGGCAAGGTCCATTTGCCTTTGCGTGGCTCGATGTTTCGTTTGCACAGCAGCACTTGGGCACCGTCATCGCCCCAGGTGGGGACGGTGCCCACCACATTCAGCGGGTTTTCGTAATGAACTGTCTGGCAGGCCGTGCAAACAGCGCGCAACTTGGTGTCGCCGTCGTCTGGCAGGCGGTAGACAACGGACGCACCGCATTCGCGGCAGTGTTTGATGGGTGAGCGCTGCATATGAGAAATTATGACGTAATAAGGAGCCGCTATTAAATAAATAGCTGCTAACCCAGCAATTTATTAGCCCAGAAGCCTTCAAGCTAACTCAAACACGGCCTTCTGGGCCGTTTTTGAGGGTTGGAGCGCAACAAGTAGTTGTTGAGCAGGCTGTGCTCAGGCTTTGGTGGTCTTGCCGTGCTTTTCAATCAGGGCTCTGGCGGTGTCAAGCAGTTTCTTGCCATCAAAACCCTTCTTGTTCATGTCTTCAACCCACTCGACTTCTACGGTGCGGGCTTTGCGGCGGAAGTCTTGTGCTTCTGCCACGCTCACGGTGTAAATGCTATTGCCACGGTCACTGGCGGTCTTGCGGCCGATACCGTCGTTGCCTTGCTGGGTCTTGCCTAAAAACGCTGATGTGGCCATGCCAGAATTGTTGTCGATGACTTTTTTCAGGTCAGGCGCCAGGCTGTTGTACTTGGCTTTGTTCATGGCCATCACAAAGGTGGTGGTGTACAGACTGCCGCCCGCCGGATCAAATTCGGCATGAAACTTGGTCAGCTCATTGACCTTGACCGAGGGCACAACCTCCCACGGGATCACGCAGCCATTGATGGTGCCTTTGCTCAGTGCATCAGGAATGCCTGGCAGCGGCATGCCGACAGGCGTTGCGCCCAGCACGCCCAACAGCTTGGTGACCTGGCGGGTAGGGCCACGCAATTTCATGCCGCGCAGGTCAGCGATGGACTTCACGGCTTTGTCTGCCGTATGGATCACGCCGGGGCCATGCACATGAAGGGCCAGTACCTGTGTGTCCTTGAACTCGTCGCTGGCAACGGTCTGAGAATATTCCCAGAACGCTTTTGACGTGGCCTCGGCATGGTTCATCATGAACGGCAGCTCAAACACTTCGATGCGCGGAAAGCGTCCAGCGGTGTTGCCGGGCAGCGTCCACACCACATCCACCACACCGTCTTTGGCCTGGTCATACAACTGCACCGGCGTGCCGCCCAATTGCATGGCGGGGTAGGCTTCAAACTTGATGCGGCCACCCGATTCTTTTTCGACCTTGTCCATCCACGGCTTGTGCATGGACAGCCATACGTTGGACTGGGGCGCCATGAAGGTGTGAAACTTCAATGTCACGACTTGCTGCGCCAGGCCTGATAGTGCAGGCGCACCCAGCAATGCGGCGGCGCCGGTTTTGAGAAGGCTGCGTCTGGCGATCATGGCGGTTCCTTAGCTTGTAAAAGGTGAAGTCCAAAATTTAAGGGCATTCACGGGTTTTGAAAACCCGTGAATGCCCTTAGCAGATCGTCGGTAGGGCTGATGCGTGTTTTGCGGCGCGACTATTCGGGCTTGATGCCGGCTGACTTGATGGTCTTGGCCCAGAACTCGGTATCCTTTTTAACCAGGGCATCGAGCGCCGCAGGTGCCAGGTAGCGCAGTTCAACACCCGCACCATCAGCCCGGGTTTTTGTTTCTGGCAGCTCGAGTGCGGCCTTGATCTGCCCGCTGAGCTTGGCAACGATGTCCGGTGGCGTGTTGGCTGGCGCGAAAATGCCGACCCAGGCCTCCAGTTCAAAACCCTTGAGGCCCGCTTCAGCGGTGGTCGGCACGTTGGGCAGGCCAGGGTGACGCACTTTGCCCGCCACGGCCAGGCCATTGAGCTTGCCGACCTGGACCTGACCCATCACGGACGGTGGAGTGGTGATGAATACCTGTACCTGGCCCGACAACACATCCTGCAAGGCCGGCCCTGAACCGCGATAAGGAATATGCACCATGCTGGTTTGGGTTTGCAGCTTGAACATCTCGGTGCCAATGTGCGACAGCGAGCCGTTGCCCTGCGACGCGTAGCTGACCTTGCCTGGGTTGGCTTTGAGATAACTGATGAATTCACCCAGGTTTTTGGCCGGAATGGAAGGATGAACCGCAATCACATTGGTGGCAATGGTGATCAGAGCCACCGGCACAAAGTCTTTTTGCGCCCAGGGCAGATTGGGTGTCAGGTTGGGGTTGCCAACGTGGTACGCCGAATAAGAGTTGAGCAGGGTGTAGCCGTCCGGGTTGGCCCGGGCCACCGCCTGGTAAGCCACATTGCCACTGCCGCCGCCTCGGTTGTCAACCACGACCGACTGCGATGTGACTTTGGCCAGCGAGTCAGACAAGATGCGCGCCGATGCATCCACAAAACCCCCAGGAGGGTTGGGCACCACCAGCGTGATCGGCTTGCTGGGGTAGGTTTGGGCGAGCGACCAGGTTGCCGCGGCAACAAGAAGCAGGGCCAGGGAAGAGCGCTTGAGGGGTAGTTTTAAATTCATGGTGTGTTTCGTTTTTTAAGTGCGGAATCAGGTGATGTATTTGACCAGCCAAAGTGAAATACCGGGGAACAGCAGCAGAATGATCGTACGAATCGTGTCAGAAATCAAAAACGGCATCACGCCCTTGTAACTTTCGGCAATCGCTACAGCGCCTGGCTTGCCCTTGGTCATGCCATTGACGACATACACATTCAGACCTACAGGAGGGGCTAGCATGCCAAAGCCGACCGTCATCAGCACCATGATGCCAAACCAGATGGCGGTGTGCTCTTTGCTCATGCCAAAGTCCAGCCCCATGATCATGGGGAAAAAGATCGGAATGGTCAGCAAAATCATGCTCAGCTCGTCCATCACCGCACCCAGCACCACATAAAACAGCATGATGGCTGCCACCACCATCACGGGCGACAAACCCCATGAGCCCACCACTTGTGCCAGCTGCGCTGGCACTTGCGTCAGCGCCAGCGATGCGTTCATCAAATCAGCGCCAAGAAAGATCAAAAAGATCATGGCCGAGCTTTCGGCGGTGGCGTAAAAGCAGTTCTTGAACTTGTCCCAGGTCATTTCACGCTTGGCCAGCGCGGCAATAAAAGTCGCAAATGCACCCACCGCCGCGCCTTCCGTTGGGGTAAAAAAGCCGCCATAAATGCCACCAAAAACGATGATGAAAATAACGGCAATCGGCCCAATGCCCTTGATGGCATCGAGCATGTTGGTCTTGATTGCTTGCGCGTTGTCAGGTGCCTGGCCGGGTACCAAGCGCACGTAAATACTGATCGCCGCCATATAGCCCAGCATCGCCATGATGCCGGGCACCATGGCGGCGGCAAACAGCTTGGCAATGTTTTGCTCGGTCAAAATCGCATAAATGACCAGCGGCACAGATGGCGGAATCAAAATGCCCAGCGTGCCGCCTGCGGCAAGGGTGCCGGTGGTCAAGCGGCCTGAATAGCCATGCTTGCGCATTTCGTCGTAAGCCACGTTGGTGATGGTCGCTGCCGTGGCGACTGACGAGCCGCAAATCGCTCCAAAAGCCGCGCAAGCCAGTACCGCTCCCATCGCCAGGCCGCCCTTGAAGCGGCCCATCACGCCCGCAGCAAACTGGAACAAGGCCTTGCTGATGCCGCCCTGCGTCGCAAAATGCCCCATCAGGATAAACAGTGGAATCACCGACAGGTCATAACTGGCAAAACGCGCAAAGGCCTGGCTGTTCAAAAAGTTGGCCAGTGGGCTCCAGCCGGTTTGCAGCACATAGCCAATGCCGCCTGCAATAAACATCGTGATGGCAATCGGCACGCGTACCGCCATCAGCGCGAGCATGATGCCGAAAATCATCAGTGCGAGTTCAATCGCACTCATACCGCAAGTTCCGGGTTGTCTTCTGCGGTTTGCGCTGCAAAGCCAAACAGGCTCTGATGCAGCGCAATCAACACGGTCAGCGCCAGGGGCGGCACCATGACAGCGTAAACCACCCATTCGGGGAAGCCCAGAATTTGGGTTTCTGAATGGGTACGAAACGAGTTCAAGCCGCCGACGGTGGTGCGCCATGCCATGAGTGCCATCACACAGGCCAGCAGCAAAGCGCCCATGCGTTCCATTGCATCTTGCGCAGCGGGCGAGGCTTTGGTCGTGAAAAAGTCCACCACAATGTTGCCGCGCCTGACCTGGCACCAGGGCATGAACAGTGCAATGGCCGCACCTGCTGCTGCCCCCGAAAGCTCAAAGTCGCCAACAATGGTTTTGCCAATCAGGTCGCGGCCAACCACGCTGATGCAGGTCATGAGGGTGATGAAAATCAGCAAAAGACCCGCCATGATGGCGCACAGTTTTGCCAGCGTCGACAGCACTTTCATGCGGCGTCCTGCTTGATGATCACGCCACTGAACTCAGACGACTTTGACGTGCAGCTCGCCCAGGCCCGCCACACCGCCCACCATGGTGTCACCTGTGACAACCGCCGCCACGCCCTCGGGCGTTCCGGTGTAAATCAAATCGCCGGGCATCAGCTCCCATGCAGTTGACAAATGCTCAATGGTTTCGGCCACATTCCAGATCAGTTTGGACACATTGCTGCGCTGACGGTCAACGCCGCCGACCTGCACATAAAGCTCGGCGTTGTTCACATCACCGGCCTGAGCCACAGGGGTAATGGGGCCAATGGGCGCGGAATGATCCACTGCCTTGCCGATACACCAGGGGCGGCCCGCCTTTTTCATCTCGCCTTGCAGGTCGCGGCGCGTCATGTCCAGGCCCACGGCATAACCATAAATGTGCTTGTGGGCATCGGCGGCCAAAATGTTCTTGCCGCCGGTACCAATGGCCACCACCAGTTCAATCTCGTGGTGAAAATTCTTGGTCAGGCTTGGGTAGGGAATCGTTCCCGTCGTGCCAGCATCAACCACCACAACAGCGTCTGCTGGTTTCAAAAAGAAAAACGGTGGCTCACGGCCGGTAAAGCCCATTTCCTTGGCATGCTCTTCGTAATTGCGTCCCACGCAGTAAACGCGGTGCACGGCATAACGGGCACTGCTCCCGACAACAGGTACTGAAACCACGGGCGGCGGGGTAAAAACATAAGTTGACGGATTTGTCATCACAAGCTCTCTTTTCTGTGTATGCGCAGTGCCTGGTGCACCTGGCGGTCTAAAAACTCAGCAGCACAACCCATGGCTGGGGATGCGAGCGCATAGTGTGCCACGAAGGAAATCCAAAATTGTCATGCGGACCCCGCGCAAACAAGCAAGTTTTACTGTGACGCTCCATGCTGATCTGGCGATGAAGCGCCAACACTCTCAACACATACTCATTGATCCATTCTCAAGAGAGCCAATGGTGCGGGGCTATTGCGCCGCATCATGCATCATCACGGTCCAGATAAACCCCGTCTCGCAGCAGACGCTTTTGCAAGGCGCTGACATCAACATCGGCCGTGCTTTGCGCGGCTGACAAAGTCGCGGCTGCTGTGCCTGCCGCCTGGCCCATCACAAAACAGGCCCCGCTGACCCGTGCCGCTGACTGCCCCTCATGGGTCATGGAGGCGCATCGCCCAGCCACCAGCAGGTTGTCAACGGCGCGCGGCACCAGCATGCGCCACGGCAGGTCGTTGTACACCCGGCCCTTGCTGTTCTCATTGGCCCCATGGTGCGGAAACCGCCATTCAATGCGGCCTTCAGCATGCAACTCCATCGGCCAGGCGTTGATGCCGATCGCATCGTCAAAGCGGCTGGCGTTCAAAATATCTTCGCCCGTCAGCACATACTGCCCTTGTATGCGCCTGGTTTCACGCACGCCAATTTGAGCCGCAATATCGACAATGCTGGCATTGGCAAAGCCGGGCACTTCGTCACGCAAAAACGCAAAGTAGCTGGCGATTTGCTGGCGGCCAATCAGCTCGCCATCGCTGAGTTGTCGGGCATCTGTGGCATCCATGGCCTGACCTGCGGCGTTGGCAATCTGCGTGACATTCGCACGCCATTCGCTTGGATTTTTTTGTGGCCTGAGGATCGCTCCTTCACGCGCAAATCGGTAGCGCCCAGGCTTGTCCGCCTGGGCTTTGGCCATCCAGCTGTTGATGGCTGTGAACTCGCCCACTGCGGGCAGGGCCAAAGCTGCATCCACATGCCCGACACGAAACATGGTGGTCGGATACAGACCGCTGCCCAAGCCGTCGCCAAGCTCGTAAGGCGCGCCCGCAAAGTGAGCGATGTCCGCGTCTCCTGAACAGTCGATGAACTGCGCGCCCCGTATGGCCATGCGGCCAGATTTGGTTTCCACCACCAGCGCTTGAATGCGGCTGCCTTGCATGACCACTGACGCGGCCCAGGCATGAAACAGAATTTGCACGCCACTGGCCAGCAGCAGCTGGTCTGCAGCACATTTCAAACTGGACACGTCGTAGGACTGGACCCGAATGCGGCCTTGCATGCCGTCTTGTGGTGCGTTGACGCCGCCCAGAGCTGCCATGCGTGCCAGCAGATCGTCCACCACGCCGTGCACGACCTGCCGCATCTCACCGTTTTTGCGGCCATACAGACCTGCAAAGTTGGTGACCCCACCCGCTGTGCCCATGCCGCCCAGAAAGCCATAACGCTCTACCAGCAACACCCGGGAGCCGTGCCGGGCCGCGCTGACGCTGGCCGCAAGACCGGCCGGTCCGCCGCCCACGACGACGACATCGAACTCGCCGTAAATGGGAAGCTGGCGCGCTGGCTCGAAAATCGATGACATCGGGACGAAAGACTTATTCCACTTTGATGTTTCGCGCTGCAATGATTCCACTCATGATGGCGGTTTCGCTCTTGATGCGGCTGGTCAGACCTTCTGGCGCTGTACCCACCGCCTGCCATCCCTGGTTGAACAGTTTTTGACGGGTATCGGCATCGCGAATGATGTTGGACACCTCTGCATTGAGCCTGGCTTGCGCTGCTTTTGACAAATTGGCGGGGCCGACCAGTGCTGTCCAGACTTCCAGGTTGAAGTCGCGCACGCCAGCGTCGGCCAGCGGTGCGATCTCACTGGCCAGAGGGCTGCGGCCACTGGTCACGCCAATGGCCTTGAGCTTGCCGGCCCGGATTTGCGGCAATGCAATCCCCGGCGGTACCAGGGCCATCTGAATCTGGCCGCCCAGCAGGGCCGTGACCACTTGCGGGTTGCCTTGGTAGGGAATATGAACCGCTTGCAGGTTACCTGCTTTGGACTTGAGAAGCTCCATGCCCAGGTGGCCCACCGAGCCATTGCCCACCGAGCCGTAGTTCCACTTGTCACCCCCAGTGCGGGCCGCGTCAAAAAAGGCGCTGCCCGACGGCAGGCTGGTGGGTGCCACCAGCACCAGCGGGGCTGTGGTCAGCAGTGAAAGAGCGGTGAAGTCTTTCGCAGGGTCGTACGCCAGTTTGGGGTTCAACAGCCGTGCAGAAGTCAGGTTGCCATTGATGACAACGCCCAGCGTGTGGTCGTCCGTCGCTTTGGCGACCTGGTCAGCAGCGATGTTGCCCGATGCGCCCGGCTTGTTTTCGATGATGACCGGCTGCCCCAGCACTTTTGACAACGGCTCTGCCAATGTGCGCGCTGCCATGTCAGGT
The DNA here is from genome assembly GCA_947478725.1 of Comamonadaceae bacterium. GTDB lineage: Bacteria > Pseudomonadota > Gammaproteobacteria > Burkholderiales > Burkholderiaceae_C > Polaromonas. The sequence goes on along the minus strand of CANJWZ010000012.1, from coordinate 59,152 downwards.
GTTGATCCGCCAGGAAAGCCGACCAGAATCCGCACAGGCTTGGTGGGCCAGGCCGCCACCGGCTCTGCCTTTTTCGGCTGCTTCTGGGCGGCGGCACTCATGGCAAAGGCACCAGCGACGATTAAAAACAGCGCGCTCACATGATGTCTGCGCGGCAGGCAGGCTGGTCTGAAATTGTGATTCATGGCGTGGCCTTGTCTAAAGTCAAAACCATGATTTGAACAGTTTTAAGCGCGGCATGACGGATTCACAGGCGGCAGTCGAAAAGCTTGCGCAACAGTCTGCCGGCTGTTTGGGTGATGCGTTGAAGCCCTTAAACTCCCGACATGCCGAAAAGTTTTCATTTCAGCGAAGCACCCGGACACCTCATTCGCCGGGCGCAGCAATTGGCGGTAGCCATCTTCATGGAAGAAACCGTCGCGTTTGACGTCACGCCCGTTCAATTTGCGATTTTGAACGCGTTGATGGATGACCCTGGCGAAGACCAGATCACTTTGTCTCACCGGGTGGCGTTTGACCCGGCCACCTTTGGCTCGGTCATCGGACGCATTGAGGCCAAAGGCTGGGTCACGCGCAAGGCAGACCCGAACGACAGAAGGCGCAAGCGCCTGTGGATCACAGCCGAAGGCCAGAAGGTGGCATTGGGCATGAAACGGGCCGTCGCCAAAGTCCAGCAGCGGATTGTTGGCCCTCTTGATGCCGACGAACGCGAACAGTTGTCAGCGCTGCTGGGCAAACTGATTGCCGGGCATGAAAAAAAACTTGCCGGCTAGACAACCACCCTTCAGACGCAGGTGGCATCAGACTGATTTAGCCAGCAACTCAAAGTGTTCCACCGTCGGCGGGCCTGCAAAAAACGGCCCGACGATCGCCCGCCAGTCAGCAAACGCAGCGGACTGCCGAAAGTCAATCGTGTGGTTTTCCAGTGTTTCCCAGAAGATTTGCAAAATATAGCGTTCCGGGCTTTCTATGCCTTTGTTGACCTTGTAACCCTGAAAGCCTTTGGCTTTTGAGATCACCTCATGGACACCGCGCTGGATGGCCACCTCAAAGGCACCTTGCTGGCCGGGGTGGATGCGAATGTCGGCGAGTTCGAGAATCATAAAAGCTCCTTTGTAAAAAATAACTTCAATACTGGCTGGCAGGCAGTGTCACTGCCAGGCCGTTCATTTCAGCGCTCAGGGTGATCTGGCAGCTCAAGCGGCTATGGGGCTGGCGCGGCACAGCGGTAAAGGCCAGCATGGCCAGTTCTTCAGCGTCTGGCGCGCCAAGCTGTGATGCAAAAGGCTCTTGTACAAACACATGGCAGGTTGCGCAGCTCAGCAGCCCGCCGCAGTCGGCAGCAATGCCGTAGATGTTGTTGGCGGTAGCCACTTCCATCAGGGTTTTGCCAATTTTTCCGTCGACGGACGTGACGGCGCCTTGATGGTCGGTGATGTGGATGGCAATGGCAGTGGCGCTGGTGTTACTCATAAGTTGTACTTTCAAATTCGCCGGTCAGCGTACCAAGCGTGCTGCGAGTCAGGCGTTCGTTCTGTTCTGCGTTCATGGCTGCACATGATAAGCTGGCTCGATCGTTTAACCATAGGAACTCTCATGGCATCCAGGCCACCGCTGCCTCCGTTCGCTTTTGAAACCGCTGTACAAAAAGTACGTGCCGCTAAAGACGGCTGGCACACCCGTGATCTGCCAAAGGTGTCTACGGTCTGCACCGCTGGCAGCGCGCGGCGCAACCGGGCTGAGTTTCTCAAGGGCCGCGCCTTGAGCAAGTTGGGGCTGTAACGGTATGGATGATGTGATCGAGATCAAAGAACCCCGCTTGTGGGTGGCCGACGGCTGGACCGCCAAGGTGCTGAAAAACGAAGACGATGACGGTTGGGCCGTCGCCATGATCAAGGATGGCGAGCCCGAGCCCGCGCTGATTGGTCCGTGGACCATGGGCCGCGACAAAAAGAACCCCAAACCGCTGGACGGCAATGCCTTCGGCACGCTGGTCAAAACCGCGTCAGAGTTTGTGCGCAGACACGAACAGCAACGGCACGCCGAGCTGCACCAGAGCGTGACGATCACAGCGGCATCAGGAAGGGTCACTGTCAACCTGGACATCACGCCCGATGAAGACAACCCCTACGCCACGCTGAGCGCGCGAGATGACGGTGGCGACTTGCTGGCTGAAGTACGCGCTGCGGCATCGTTCAAACTCAACCGTGCCAGCGCCGAGCGCTGGGCGGCGAATCATTTTGAAAAGCCCGCATGATCTTTGCACCTGACCTGGCCGCTGTTACCCACGGCATTCAGCTGGCTGTGGCGCCGGTTTTCTTGCTGACGGCGGTGTCGGGCATGATCGCGGCGACAGCGGGCCGCCTGGGCCGCATCATTGACCGTGCCCGCTTTCTTGAAAACCGGCTGGACACCGGCAACGTTGAGGAACAACGCAGCTTGAAGATGTACGCAGAACTCAAGCAACTGCGCCATCGCGGCTGGCTGGTCAATGGCTGCATTGCCTTGTTGACACTGTGCGCCATGTTGATTGGCTTGACGATTATTTTGCTGTTCCTGGGTGAGACCAGCGAGCTGCCCACTTTGAAAATCGCCACCATCAGTTTTCTGTCGGGCGTGGCTTGTTTTTTGGCAGCGCTGCTGTGCTTTCTGGCCGAAACCCTGCAAGCCACCAAGCTGCTGAAGTTTGCCGAGGCGCCGCCTTCTTACACCAAAATCAGCTGATAATTGCTATTATGTTAATAGCTAATGGGCCATACATTCATTGGCCTGTAGCCCTATTTTTCAGCAAGCAAAGCTCTTTTTGAGGGCAAATTGGCCTCCACAGACGGCAAGTCGACCATCACCGGTTGGCCCGGCGTGGTGCAACCGGTGTCGCAGCATTTGCCGGGCTGGCGGTTTTGGGTGATGGCGCGGTTCGGGTCGTGCGGCACGCCCTGTCCATCAATGCCTCTTTCAAGAATGCGCTCGACCAGTTCAACCTTGCTGCCGACCGGATAGTTGCGGTAAATCTCCTGCTTCATGGCCGCGGGCGAACCGCCGCCGTGCATGCTGATGACGCTGTACCAGCCGCCCTGGTAACCCGCCGTCAGGTCTTCAATAAAGCGGGCGGTTTCAATGCGCTGCTCATAGGGCACGTCTGGGTTCGCACGCAACACCTCGGACAGCTTTGCGCCAGTCTCGGGGTTGTGGTCTTCGTCGGGGCCGGGCAGGGTGACGATGAGGCCACCGCTCACGTAATGCGCAATGCGGTGCATGTCGTAAATTTTGGTGGCCAGCAGCAATTTGCCAATGTTGCTGAACACTGGGTCGGGCATAAAGGTTTTGCTGTGCTCGTCTGGCTTGCCGTACACGCTGGCTGCAACGCCACAGGCAAAAAAACTTTCCGTGATGGTGATCAGCTCGACCATCTGCTCGCGCAGATGGGTTTCTTTGCCAGGGTCAAAACCGTTGGCCTCGCACATCAGCGCACCGGCACCAATCAGCAAATCACCAAAGCCTGCGCGTGCGCCAATGCAGGTGTGGCGGTGGTGCGTGGCATAGCTGTAGGTCAGGTGGCCGGTGTGTTCCCATTCGCCCGCATAAAACACGTTGTCGTGGGGCACAAACACCTTGTCGAACATCACCACGCCGGTGCTCTGGCCGTATTTGCGGCTGAACAGGGCTGCACCGTGCTCGACTTTTTCGCCCGGGCGGCCCGCCGGGCGCGCAATGATGGTGATGCCGGGTGCGTCAATCGGCACCGCGCAGCAGACAGCGAACGCAGCGTCTTCTTGGCCCATGTTGCGGCATGGCATGACCAGCAACTCATGCATGTAAGGCGCGCCAGTCACGATGGCCTTGGTGCCCGAAATGACGATGCCCCGCTTGCCGTTGTGGAGGGCGTTGCGCTCCACCACATGCACATAGCTGTCCACATTGGCCTGCTCGTGGGGGCGACGGCTGCGGTCGCCTTTGGCATCGGTCATGGCGATGCCCAGCGTCAGGTCCTGGTCTTGCACACGGTGCAGGTAGTTCAAAAACCGTGCGGTGTTTTCTGTGGTGCCGCGTGCGTCATCAATTCTGGCACTCACCTGGCCAATGGCGTTCATCGCGTCGTGTGTCAGGTAGCGCTGGGCGCAGCCGGTTTCCTGGCACACCAGACGCACCGCTTCAAGCTTGTTGAGCAAATCGCCGCTGCTGGTGTTGATGTGCGTCAGGCGGTTCACTGTTTTGCCGCTGGTGTGTTGTACGGCAGTCATGATGGGGGCGTATTTGGCCTTGAGCGCGTAATCATAGGTCAACGCAATCGCATTGATGCCGGGGCCAAAGCCGCGCTCGTCAGCCACGCTGTTGACAAGCTGGCCGTCCAGAAACACGCGCGGTTTGTAGCGGCGAAGCGACTCGCGAAAGTCGTCGCCAGACATCAGGGTGGCGGCGGGAGCAGGTGCATTCATGCTGGTCTCCAAAAATATTGACAATATTTAAACACTGTTCAATTTAAAAAACAAGCGTCAAATAAATGAGTCACTTTGGGTTTGCGTTTACAGTTGACGCATGCAAGCCAGAGCCGCCAGGCAGCAAGCCCAAACTGATTCACGCCGCGCGCTGATGCTGGACGCTGCGCGCGTGGTGTTCGACAAGCTGGGCATTGAAGGCGCGAGCATTCGCGAAATTGCCAAACAGGCGGGGTACACACCGGGCGCGATTTATTCTTATTTTGAAAATAAGGAAGCCATTTATGGCGCGCTGCTGGCCGAGTCGCTGGAGCGATTAAACGCCGCTGTCGATGCGGCGGGTCATGACAGCTTGCCCGCCTCGGACATGCTGGATGCCAAAGCCAACGCCTGGTTTGGTTTTTTTGCCGCCCATCCGCGTGATCTGGATTTGGGGTTTTATCTGGTGCAAGGCATGCGGCCGCGTGGCTTGAGCGCTGACTTGAACGATCAGCTCAACGACCGCCTGCACGATGCGCTGCGCCCTTGTGAGCTAGCTTTGCAAGCGATGGGTCTGAATGCAGAAGACGCTTTGCGTGAAAATACAGCCCTGTTCGCGCACGGCGTTGGCTTGCTGCTGATGATGCACACCGGACGCATTCGCATGTTTGGGCAAGATGCGACGCTGCTGTTTGAAGACTATGTGATTGGGCTGATTGAGCGCTTGCAGAGCCAAAAAACCACCCATTGAAGGAATCCTGATGTTGCTAGATGCCGATGACGCCCAGCTCGTGCTGGTCGACTACCAGACCCGCCTGATGCCGGTGATTTTTGAAAACGAGTTGGTCATTGCCAATGCGGTGCGACTGGCGCGCATGGCTCAGGCATTGCAAATACCGGTGTGGGCGACAGAGCAAAGCCCCGACAAGCTGGGCCCCAACGTGGATGCTGTGCGCGCTGCGGTTGAATCGGCTGGTGGCAGAACCCTGGCCAAGGCGCATTTCAGCGCGGTGGCCGATGGCTTGGGCGACTGGCTGCGGCCACCGGCACGCAAGCCCACCCAAGGAGGCAACGCCCGCAGCATGCCCAAACACCTGCAAAAGGCCGCGCCAGAACCCGAAGAAGGCCGCAGCACCATCGTTATCGCCGGTTGCGAGGCACATGTCTGCCTGATGCAGACCGCGCTCGACTTACTGGATGACGAGTTTGAGGTGTGGGTGGTGACGGACGCCTGCAGCTCGCGTACCGAGCGCAACCGTGACGCCGCCTTTGACCGCCTGGCCGGCAATGGGGCCGAGCTGGTGACCACCGAGATGGTGGCGTTTGAATGGCTGCGCACTGCAGAGCACGAGGCGTTCAGTGAGTTGCTCAAGCTGGTCAAGCAAGGCTGAAGGGCAGTTGAGCTCGTTGCTTATATTCAATAGCAACTTGCCCCTGTATTCTTTGGGCTGGAGGGCGATTTGAACCCTGGGAATCGCTTCAAAACAGGTTCTCATGCTTGTTGATCTGGTTTTTTGGCGGGCGGGCGTCGACAATGGCTAGAGGCTGGTTTGAGGTCGTTTTGGCTGCCAAATAGGCCTCTATCCCTCTATTTACCTGGGTTAGTAGCTCCTTATTAAATAGCAATTTGCCATTCAACCAGATATGGTGTTTGCTTCTGTCAGCCAGTTGCAAGGCCATGACTCACAATCATGAATTCAGTGTTAGCGCTTTTTTAGAACATCGCGAATGGAGACAAACCATGCCAGGCCCCCTGACCAGCTATGCCGACTTTTACCAGCACTCGATTGACCAGCCCGACGCCTTCTGGACCGAACAGGCCAAGCTGATTGACTGGTTTGCGCCGTTTACACGGGTTTGTAACAACGACAAGCCGCCCTTTGCCCATTGGTTTGAAGGCGGCAAAACCAACCTGTGCCACAACGCGGTAGACCGCCACCTCGCCACGCGTGGCGACCAGGCGGCGCTGATCTATGTGTCGAGTGAGACGGGCATTGAGAAGACTTACAGCTTCAAGGAATTGCACCTGGAAGTCCAGCGCATGGCCGCCAGCCTGAAGGCCATGGGTGTGGTGCAGGGCGACCGCGTGCTGATTTACATGCCCATGATTGCCGAGGCGGCGTTTGCCATGTTGGCGTGCGCGCGTATTGGCGCGATTCATTGTGTGGTGTTTGGCGGCTTTGCCAGCGGCTCGCTGGCCTCGCGGATTGACGACGCGTCGCCCAAAGTGATTGTCAGCGCCGACGCTGGGTCACGCGGCGGCAAAGTGGTGGCCTACAAGCCGCTGCTGGACGAGGCCATTCGTCTGTCCAGCCACAAACCAGAGGCGGTGCTTCTGGTTGACCGGGCACTTGCCCCCATGGACATGACGCCCGGCCGCGACCTGCTTTGGGCCGACCTGCGCGCCAAGTACATGCAGGCCCAGGTGCCGTGCGAAGCGCTCGATTCAACGGCCATCAGCTACACCATTTACACCAGCGGCACCACCGGCAAACCCAAGGGCGTGCAGCGGGATACGGGCGGTTATGCGGTGGCCCTGGCCGCCAGCATGAAGCATATTTTTGACGGCCAGCCTGGGGAAACCTATTTTTCGACCAGCGACATTGGCTGGGTGGTGGGCCACAGCTACATCATTTACGGCCCGCTGATCGCAGGCATGGCCAGCATCATGTACGAAGGCTTGCCGACGCAGGGCATGGACGGACAGCCCAATGGCGGCGTCTGGTGGAGCCTGGTTGAAAAGTACAAGGTGACGGCCATGTTCAGCGCGCCCACGGCGGTGCGGGTGCTGAAAAAGCAGGACCCGGCGTATTTGAAAAAATACGACCTGAGCAGCCTGCGCGCCTTGTTTCTGGCCGGTGAGCCGCTTGACGAGCCCACCGCCCGCTGGATCAGTGAGGGTCTGAATGTGCCCATCATCGACAACTACTGGCAGACCGAAACCGGCTGGCCACTCATCACCCTGATGTCGGGCTCGACCAACGGCGTTGAAAGAAAAACGCCCAAGTTCGGCAGCCCTGGCGTTCCGATGTACGGCTACCGGGTCAAGATCTTGCACGAGTCGACCGGCGAAGAGCTCACCCGGCCAAATGAAAAAGGCGTGGTGGTGATTGAAGGCCCAACGCCCCCCGGCTTCATGCAAACCATCTGGAAGGACGATGCGCGTTTTGTCAACACCTACTGGAAGTCCGTGCCCGGCAAGATGGTGTACAACACATTTGACTGGGGCATCCGGGACGAGGACGGCTATTACTTTATTCTGGGCCGTACCGATGACGTGATCAATGTCGCAGGCCACCGGCTGGGCACACGCGAAATTGAAGAAAGCATTTCTGGCCACGCCATGGTGGCCGAGGTGGCGGTGGTCGGTGTCGCCGATGCACTCAAAGGCCAAGTGGCCATGGCCTTTGTCGTGCCGAAAGACGCCGCCGCCCTCACCGACGCTTCTGCAGCCTTCAAGCTGGAAGGCGAGATCATGAAGCGCGTTGATGGCGACCTGGGTGCCGTCGCCCGGCCATCACGCGTTCGCTTTGTGTCGGTGCTGCCCAAAACCCGCAGCGGCAAGCTGCTGCGCCGCGCCATTCAGGCGGTGTGCGAAGGCCGCGATGCGGGGGACTTGACCACGATGGATGATCCGGCCGCTTTGGAGCAGATCAGGGACCGGGTCAAGCTAGGGTAAGTTCGGAGTGAACCGGGAGGGTTCACGAGCAGAATATAAGGAATCACTTATATTTAAGGAACAGAGGTAAAACTTTGGCTGCTGGTTTATCTGAACAAGACCGCGTCTTTGACCTGGCTGCCGGGCTTTTTGCTGTGCTGGCCACACCCATGCGTTTGCGAATCCTGAGTGCGGTGTGCGAGCAGGAAAAATCAGTCAGCCAATTGCTGCTGGAGATTGATACCACCCAGCCCAATTTGTCGCAGCATCTGGCGGTGCTGTTTAAAACCGGTGTCTTGGCCAAGCGCAAAGAAGGCACCCAGGTGATTTACCGTGTACAGAGTCAAAAGGCCGTCGCCCTGTGCCGCAGTGTGTGTACGCAGATCGCCATTGAGATGGACGAACCCGAGGCGGTACCTGCTGGTCAGGCGCTCAGCCCGCGGTCCCCTGTTCTGGCTTGAATATGCTCAATCGCTTCATCCAGCGCGCGCCTGAAAACTTTTTGTCGGCGCAGCAAATCAAGGACGTGAAAGCCGGTCGGCGCGGTTTTCTAGCGGGCGCTTTTGCGGCAGCTGTGGCGGGCGCACAAGCACAAACCCCCGCGGGTGACCCCCACATCCTGAACCTGCCCGCCCACAGCAAGGGCCTGGGCCAGCCGGTTGCCGCGCGACCTTACGGCCTGCCCAGCGCGTTTGAAAAAAACCTGCAACGCCGTGAAAGTCCTGGCCTGACGCGCGTGGGCGCGGCCAGCGTCAGCTTTGCGCCGCTGCAATCGCTGTTTGGCATCATCACACCCAGCGGCCTGCATTTTGAAAGACACCACCAGGGCTGGTGGGACATTGACCCGTCAAAACACCGCTTGATGGTCAATGGTTCAGACGACAGCCTGCTCAAGCGGCCCATGGTCTTTGACATGGACGAGATCATGCGCCTGCCCAGTGTCAGCCGCATGTGCTTTATTGAGTGCGGTGCCAACACCGCAATGGAGTGGAACAACACCGCGGTGCCCACTGTGCAGTACACCCACGGCATGCTCAGTTGCAGTGAATTTACCGGCGTGCCGCTCATCACGCTGCTGGAGATGTGTGGCGCTGACTTGAAGCGCGGCAAGTTTGTGCTGGCTGAAGGCGCGGATGGCTCCGGCATGACGCGCACCGTTCCCATGAGCCTGATTCAAAGCGGTGAGGTGTTGGTGGCGTATGGCCAAAACGGCGAAATGCTGCGGCCTGAAAACGGCTACCCGCTGCGCCTGGTCGTGCCCGGTATTCAGGGGGTGAGCTGGGTCAAGTATTTGCGGCGCATTGAAGTCGGCGACATGCCCTACGGCGCCAAAGACGAAACCCTGCACTACGTGGACTTGCTACCAGACGGAACGCACCGGCAGTACAGCGGTATTCAGGAGGTCAAAAGCGTCATCACCTCGCCCAGTGGCGGGCAAGTGGTGCTGCAAAAAGGCTTTCACAGCATCACCGGGCTGGCCTGGAGCGGGCGTGGCAAAGTCAAAAAAGTCGATGTGTCCCTTGACGGTGGCCGCAACTGGAAGGCTGCGCGGCTTGAAGGCCCGGCGCTGGCCAAGTGCCTGACGCGCTTTAACACCGATTTTGTCTGGGACAGCAAGCCGGTGATTCTGCAAAGCCGGGCGGTCGATGAGACGGGACAGATTCAACCCACTTACCAGGCGCTGCGTGCGGTGCGCGGTGGGCGGAGCATCTATCACAACAACGCGATTCAGTCCTGGCTGCTGGGTGAAAACGGCGAGGTGAAAAATGTTCAAGTGGGTTAGTTCTTGTGCACTGTGCCTGCTGCCCTGGCTGGTTTGCGCTCAAACGGTCACTCAAACGGTCAAGTACCCCGGCATAGGCCGCACCGCCACGCCGCAAGAAATCAAAGCCTGGGACATCGACGTGCGGCCCGACTTCAAAGGCTTGCCAACAGGGCAGGGCAGTGTCAAGCAGGGTGAAGTGTTGTGGGAGGCACAGTGCGCGTCGTGCCACGGCAGCTTTGGCGAATCCGCTGAAGTCTTCACCCCGCTGGCTGGCGGTGTGACGCCGCAGGACATGGCCACTGGCCGTGTCAAAAGCCTGCTCCCCGGCCAAAACCAGCCGCAGCGCACCACGCTGATGAAGCTGTCCACCCTGTCAACGCTGTGGGACTACATCAACCGCGCCATGCCGTGGAACGCGCCCAAGTCACTGAGCGCCGACCAGGTTTACGCGGTCACTGCTTACACCCTGCATTTGAGCAATGTCTTGCCCGCCGACTTTGTGTTGAGCGACCGCAATATCAGGCAGGTTCAGGCGCAACTGCCCAATCGCAACGGCATCACAACGGCACATAACTTTTGGCCGGGTCGCGAGTTGGGCGGCACAGAAAAACCTGACGTGCAAGGCAGCCCTTGCATGAGCCGTTGCGCTGGGGCAACTGCGGTGGTCAGCGGCCTGCCTGAATATGCCAGAGACGCCCATGGCAATCTGGCCGAGCAGTCGCGCAGCATCGGCCCCAGCCGTGGGGCTGAAACGGACCCCAAAGACGACAAAACAGCGCAAAAAAGTCAAAATAAACCATCCAATAGGGCTGCAGACCAAACGATGCTTGGTCAAGTAGCTCCTGAAAGAATAGCAAATGTTTCGTTGGCCAGTATCCAGCCAGTGCTCGACAAAAACGCCTGCCTGGCCTGCCACGGCATGAGCACCAAGCTGGTTGGCCCGTCGTTCAAAGACATCGCCGCACGCTATAAAACCACTGACGGCGCGGTCAATCTGCTATCGGGCAAAATAAGCAACGGTGGACAAGGCGTCTGGGGTGCCATACCGATGCCCGCCCAGGCTTTGAGCGCAGCAGAGTCGGCCCGCATTGCGCAGTGGCTTGTTGGCGGCATGCCGCCCTAGTACACCGGGAAACGAGCAGCGGCTCTATTCCAGACATCGAATTTTTGTGCCCAGTCAAGTCAAGTCAAGTTATTCAGTCAGTTTGTCGTGAAGGAGTCAACCATGGAACGTCGAGATTTTTTAGCCCGCTCTTCTGGGGCCACTGCCGTGGCGATTGCCACCAGCGTCGGCTTGCCAGCGCAGGCGCAAACAGCCGCAGTCAATGCCCCGGGCTGGAACAAAGCTGCTTTTGAAAGCAAGTCATTGGCAGATGCTGCCAAGGCGATGGGCGCAACGAGTGCCCCGGTGGAAAGCAAAGACCTGGTGCTGCGCGCCCCGGAAATTGCAGAAAACGGCAACGTCGTGCGTGTTGGTGCGCTCAGCAACATTGCCGGCACCACGCAAATCGCGTTTGTGGTGGAGAAAAACCCCAGCGCTTTGGCCGCCAGCTTCGACATCATGGCCGGTACCGACGCCAACGTCGAGACCAACGTCAAGATGGGCCAATCGTCCAACGTGTATGCGCTGGCCAAGGCGGGTGACAAATACTATTACGCAGTCAAAGAAGTCAAAGTAACACTCGGCGGCTGCGGCGGCTGATTCAGGAGAACGACATGTCAGATCCCATGAGAATCCGGGCCCAGGCCCAAGGCGACAAAACCACGGTGCGCGTGCTGGTCAGCCACGAGATGGAAAGCGGCCAGCGCAGGGACGCTGCCGGTAAAACCGTGCCCGCCTGGTTTATCCAGTCCGTCAGCGCCACCTGGAACGGCAAGCCCGTCATGAGCGCGCAGTGGGGCGCAGCGGTGTCAAAAAACCCGTTCATGCAATTCGCCTTCAAGGGCGGCAAGGCGGGCGACAAGATTGCCGTGACCTGGGTCGACAACCGGGGCGACAAACGCACAGACGAAGCCGTGGTGGCCTGAAACACGGATCAATGCGATGAAAAAACACCTTGCTTCTGCGCTTCTTGGTCTTGCTGTCGCAGCGCTCACCCCGCTTGTGCTGGCCCAAAAATCGACCGCCGAAGGCATTGCCGAATACCGCGCCATGCTGGCCGACGGCAACCCGGCCGAGTTGTACGAGGCCAAAGGCGAAGGCTTGTGGAAGCAGGCGCGCGGCCCCAAAAACGCATCGCTGGAAAAGTGCGACTTAGGCAAAGGCATGGGTGTCGTCAAAGGTGCTTTTGTCGAGCTGCCGCGTTACTTTGCAGACACCCAGCGCGTGCAAGACCTCGAATCGAGGCTGCTGACCTGTATGGAGCAACTGCAAGGCTTTAATGCCTCGGAGATTGCCAAAACCCGTTTTGGCGATGGCGAACAAAAAACCATCGAATCGCTGGTGGCTTACATCTCGGGTGAATCACGCGACATGACGTTTAACTTGCCGCAAAAGCATGCGCAGGAAAAGCTGATGTACGAAGTGGGCAAAAAAGTGTTTTATCAGCGTGGCGGGCCGATGGACTTCTCGTGCGCATCCTGCCATGGCGAAGACAACAAACGCATTCGGTTGCAAGACCTGCCCAACCTGACCAAGCAGCCGGGTGCCAGCACCGGCTTTGGCTCTTGGCCCGCTTACCGCGTGTCGGCCGGCGACTTGTGGAGCATGCAGCGCCGCCTGAACGACTGCTACCGCCAGCAGCGCTTTCCGTACCCCGGCTATGCGTCGGATGTGACGATTGCACTCGGCGTGTACATGGGTGTGAACAGCAAGGGCGGGGCCTCAACAGCGCCTGCTTTGAAACGCTGATAGAGCGTTGATTGAGCACTGATTGAAAAACATGAAAAAAGTAACCTCAAAACTATCCGCCATCGCTGCAGCCGCACTTGTTGCTGGCTGCGCCATCGCTCCCAGCGCACAGGATGTTGAGCTGGCGACCGCCCAGATCATGAAAAGCTCCTTCCGGGACCAGGGCGACGCCAAACTTGACCGCCTGGTGCTGGATGCTTCCAACCAGGCTTGCTCAGAGGCACAAGACAAATCGGTCGATGAAAAACTGGCCAAGGCAATAGAAGAAGCCAACCTGAAAACCGTGAAGTTCCCGGCCGACGGCAAGCTGATTGGCAACTGGGCAGAGGGCGAAAAAATTGCCCAGAACGGCCGCGGTCTGACCTGGACCGACAATGCTGCTACTGCCAATGGTGGGGGCTGCTACAACTGCCACCAGATCAGCAAAGCCGAGCTGTCGTATGGCTCCCTCGGCCCCAGCCTGTACAACTACGGCAAGCTGCGCGGCGTCACTGATCCAGCCAACCCGGCGAGCAAACCAATTGTTGACTACACCTGGGGCAAGCTGTGGAACAGCAAGGCCTACAGCGCCTGTTCAGGCATGCCGCGCTTTGGCCATGCCAGCATTTTGACGGTCGAGCAAATCAAGCACGTGATGGCGCTCCTGCTGGACCCAAAGTCCCCGGTCAACCAGTAAAAGCGAGCCGAAAACAGCTGTTCGCGCTGTTTTTGGCCTTTAAAGGTGCCAAATAGTGCTCTAGCCCAATGAAAACATGGGCAAGCAGCTCCTGAATTAATAGCATTTAAATTCCCCCCAAGGCTGCCATGAACCTGTCTCGCCGAGAGTTTTCAAGCGTCATGGCGGCTGCGTTAGCTGCTGGCTTTCCGCTCCATTCCAGCGCTGCCAAAGCCGGCCACCTGTACAGCCCGCCTAAAACCGGCAATGTGCATTTGCTGCACATGACCGACTGCCACGCCCAGCTGCTGCCCAGCTACTTTCGCGAACCTTCCGTCAACCTTGGCGTGGGCGCGATGCAGGGGCAACTGCCGCATTTGGTGGGTGAGCACCTGTTAAAAGCGGCGCACATCAAGGCTGGCACGCCCGAGGCCCATGCTTTTACGTATCTGAACTTTGAGCGCGCAGCCCAACAATACGGCACCGTCGGCGGCTTTGCGCACCTGGCCACACTGGTCAAACAGCTCAAGGCATCGCGCCCGGGCGCGTTGCTGCTGGACGGCGGCGACACCTGGCAGGGCAGCGCTACTGCGCTGTGGACGCAAGGCCAGGACATGGTCGATGCCAGCAAGTTGCTGGGCGTTGACATCATGACCGGGCATTGGGACTTTACATACGGCGAAGACCGCATCAAAAAAATCGTCGAGGGTGACTTTGCGGGCAAGATCGAATTTTTAGCCCAAAACGTCAAAACCAGCGACTTTGGCGATGCGGTCTTCAAACCCTATGTCATCAAGGACATGAATGGCGTGCGCGTGGCCATCATTGGCCAGGCCTTTCCCTACACGCCCATTGCCAACCCCAGCTGGTTGACGCCGAACTGGACCTTCGGCATTCGTGAAAACGAGATGCAGGAAACCGTCAACGAGGCCAGAGCCAAAGGCGCACAGGCTGTGGTGCTGCTCAGTCACAACGGCATGGATGTTGACTTGAAAATGGCCAGCCGCGTGACCGGTATTGACGCAATTTTGGGCGGACACACCCATGACGGCGTGCCTGTCCCGGTGATCGCGAAAAACCCTGGCGGCCAGACCATCGTGACCAATGCAGGCAGCAACGGCAAGTTTTTGGGCGTGCTGGACCTGGATGTCAAAGGCAAGGCGGTCGTCGGTTTCAGCTACCGCCTGCTACCGGTGTTCTCCAGTCTGTTGCCGGCTGATAAAGACATGAGCGCATTGATTGCCAGGTCGCGCGCACCCTACTTGGCCAAGCTGACTGAAAAGCTGGCCACCACCGAGGGCACGCTGTACCGGCGCGGTAACTTCAACGGCACGTTTGACCAGTTAATCCTTGACGCGCTGATCGACGTGAAGGGCGCAGAGATCGCGTTTTCACCGGGCTTTCGGTGGGGCACCTCGCTGCTGCCCGGCCAAGCCATCACGCGCGAACACCTGATGGACCAGACCGCCATCACTTACCCCTGGACAACGCTGAGCGACATGCGCGGTGAGACCATCAAAACCATCCTGGAAGACGTGGGCGACAACCTGTTCAACCCTGACCCGTACTACCAGCAGGGCGGCGACATGGTGCGCACTGGCGGCCTGACGTATGCCTGCGAGCCAGGTGCAAAAATGGGCAGCCGGATTCAGAACATGCGTCTGAACGGCCAATTGATTGAAGCCGATAAAACCTACAAGGTGGCAGGCTGGGCGCCAGTGGCCCAAGCCAGCAAAAACGCCGGGCCACCGGTCTGGGAGGTGGTGGAGAGCTACCTCAAGGCGAAAAAAGTCATCCAACCCGTCAAACCGAACACGCCGCAACTGCTGGGCGTCGCGGGCAACACCGGTTTGGCATCACTCTGAAATGGGTCGTGTCATGTTTAAGTGGCACAATCCGACTTGTTTCTGAAGTCCCTTCCAGGCGCAGTCGCATCCGCTCATCGGTTCAGCCGTGACAAGCGGGAGGTTTAATTAACCGGTTGCCAAAGGCTCATGGCCCCAAGCAGCTACTTATGTTTCCCCAAGGGAAACGGAGGTCAGTCGATATGAGTTCAAATCCTCAAGCGCCTAGCGCTTCGTCAATTTACGCGGCCTACAACGGCAACACTTATCTCTTCGGTGGCAATGCGCCCTACGTCGAAGAGATGTATGAAAACTACCTTTCCAACCCCGGCAGCGTGCCTGACAGCTGGCGCAGTTACTTTGACGCGCTCCAGCATGTGCCCGCAGCCGATGGCACCGATGCCAAAGATGTGCCGCACCTGCCGGTTGTCAATGCTTTTGCCGATCGCGCCAAACAGGGCCAGACCCGCGTCGTGGTGGCCAGCGTTGATGCTGAAATGGGCCGCAAACGCACGGCTGCGCAGCAGCTGATCTCCGCCTATCGCAACGTTGGCGCACGCTGGGCGGACCTGGACCCGCTCAAGCGCACCGAACGCGACAAGATTCCTGAACTCGACCCTTCCTTTTATGGCTTCACCGATGCCGACCAGGAAACCGTGTTCAACACCAGCAACACCTTCTTCGGCAAAGAAACCATGAGCCTGCGTGAGCTCATGAATGCCCTGCGCGAAACCTATTGCGGCACGATTGGTGCCGAGTACATGTACGCGACCGACCAAAACCAGAAACGCTGGTGGCAGCAAAAACTCGAAGGCATTCGCAGCAAGCCATCCCTGAGCAAAGAAAAAAAGCTGCACATCCTTGACCGTCTGAGCGCGGCTGAAGGTTTGGAGCGCTTTTTGCACACCAAATATGTGGGCCAAAAGCGCTTTTCCCTTGAAGGCGGTGAAAGCTTTATCGCCAGCATGGACGAGCTGATCCAGCGTGGCGGCGAGGTGGGCATCCAGGAAATCGTGATTGGCATGGCCCACCGCGGCCGCTTGAACGTGCTGGTCAACTCACTGGGCAAGGTGCCTGCAGATTTGTTTGCCGAATTCGACCATACCGCCCCTGAAGACCTGCCCAGTGGCGACGTGAAGTATCACCAGGGCTTTAGCTCGGACGTGACCACGCCGGGCGGCCCGGTGCATCTGACGCTGGCATTCAACCCGTCGCACCTTGAGATTGTGAACCCGGTGGTTGAAGGCTCTGTGCGCGCTCGCATGGACCGCCGCGCCGACCCCCTGGGCAAGCAAGTGCTGCCGGTGCTGGTCCACGGCGACGCTGCCTTTGCTGGCCAGGGCGTGGTGATGGAAACGCTGGCGCTGGCCGAAACCCGCGGCTATTCCACCGGCGGCACGGTACACATCGTCATCAACAACCAGATCGGCTTTACCACCAGCGACCCGCGCGACAGCCGCTCAACCCTGTATTGCACCGACGTCGTCAAAATGATTGACGCCCCCGTGCTGCACGTCAACGGTGATGACCCTGAAGCGGTGGTGCTGGCCACGCAGCTGGCACTGGACTTTCGCATGGCGTTTCACAAAGACGTGGTCGTTGACATCATTTGCTTCCGCAAACTGGGCCATAACGAGCAAGACACACCGGCCATGACACAGCCGCTGATGTACAAGAAAATTGCCATTCACCCCGGCACCCGCAAGCTCTATGCTGACAAGCTCCAAGCCCAGGGGATGGGCGACACGCTGGGCGACGACATGGTCAAAGCCACACGTGCAGCGCTGGATGCTGGCAAAAGCACGTTTGACCCGGTATTGACCAACTTCAAAAGCAAGTACGCGGTCGACTGGATGCCTTACCTGGGCAAAAAATGGACAGATGCCGGCGACACCGCCATCCCAATGGCCGAGTGGAAGCGACTGGCTGAAAAAATCACCACCATCCCAGCGACTGTGACGCCACACCCGTTGGTGAAAAAAGTGTACGACGACCGTGCCGCGATGGGGCGGGGCGATGTTCCAGTCGATTGGGGCATGGGCGAGCACATGGCGTTTGCATCACTGGTGGCCAGCGGCTACCCAGTGCGGTTGTCAGGCGAAGACTGCGGGCGCGGCACCTTCACCCACCGCCACGCGGTGATTCACGACCAGAACCGCGAAAAGTTTGACACGGGCACCTATGTGCCGCTGCAAAACGTGACGGACAATCAAGCTCCGTTTGTCGTCATCGACTCGATTCTGAGTGAAGAAGCGGTGCTGGCGTTTGAATATGGTTACGCCTCCAATGACCCGAACACGCTGGTGATCTGGGAAGCGCAGTTTGGCGACTTTGCCAACGGCGCGCAGGTGGTGATTGACCAGTTCATCGCCTCGGGTGAAGTCAAATGGGGCCGGGTCAACGGCATCACCTTGATGCTGCCGCACGGCTACGAAGGCCAGGGACCAGAGCACTCATCGGCGCGGCTCGAGCGCTTCATGCAGCTGTCAGCCGACACCAACATGCAAGTGGTGCAGCCCACAACGGCCAGCCAGATCTTTCACATCCTGCGCCGCCAGATGGTGCGCAATTTGCGCAAGCCCTTGATCATCATGACACCCAAGTCACTCTTGCGTGCCAAAGATGCGGCATCGCCACTCAGCGAGTTCACCAAGGGTGGCTTTCAGACCATCATTCCTGAAAGCAAGGATGTGAAAGCGGACAAGGTCAAACGCATCGTGGCTTGTTCGGGCAAGGTGTACTACGACCTGGCCCGCAAGCGCGAAGAAAAAGGCTTTGACGAGGTGGTGTTGCTGCGCGTGGAGCAGCTCTACCCGTTCCCGCACAAGGCGTTTGCAACCGAGCTGAAAAAGTACCCCAACGCAACCGACATTGTGTGGTGCCAGGACGAGCCGCAAAACCAGGGCGCCTGGTTCTTTGTGCAGCACTACATCCACGAAAACATGACCGAGGGTCAAAAGCTGGGCTACTCAGGCCGGGCGGCTTCGGCTTCTCCTGCGGCGGGTTATTCGCACCTGCACCAGGAACAGCAAAAAGTGCTGGTTGACGGCGCGTTTGCCAAGCTCAAGGGCTTTATTTTGACCAAATAAGTCTGAACCACGCGACCCCACATCCTCACAAATACAAGTTGAAAGAATCGAAATGGCTATCGTAGAAGTCAAAGTCCCCCAGTTGTCTGAATCCGTGGCTGAGGCCACCATGCTTCAATGGAAAAAGAAAGTCGGCGATGCGGTTGCCATCGACGAAATTTTGATTGAAATCGAAACCGACAAAGTCGTGCTCGAGGTGCCTGCCCCATCGGCTGGCGTGCTGGTTGAGCTGCTGGTGCCTGACGGCGGCACGGTTGCCGCTGAACAGCTTATTGCGCGTATTGATACTGAAGCAACGGCGGGTGCTGTGGCCCCCGCTGCGGCCCCAGTAGCGGCGACTGCTGCTGTTGCCGCGCCAGCCGCCACAGCTGCTGCCATGGCAGGGGTGGCCATGCCAGCTGCCGCCAAATTGATGGCCGACAACCATCTGGCCGCTGGCTCTGTTGCGGGCACAGGAAAAGATGGCCGTGTGACCAAGGGTGATGTTCTGGTGGCTGTCGCTGCACCCTCTGCTCCTAAGCCTGTCGCTGTTAGCGCAATGCCAGCAAGCGCTCCAGCCGTTTTATTGCCTCAAGTTGCGGCGCCTTCGCTGACTGGCGATTTGGGCGACAGGCCAGAGCAGCGCGTGCCCATGAGCCGTCTGCGCGCGCGCATTGCCGAGCGCCTGCTGCAATCGCAGTCGACCAACGCCATTTTGACCACCTTCAATGAAGTCAACATGGCCCCGGTCATGGATATGCGCAAACGCATGCAGGAAAAGTTTGAAAAAGAGCACGGCGTCAAGCTTGGCTTCATGAGTTTTTTCGTCAAGGCGGCTGTGCATGCGCTGAAAAAATTCCCGCTGCTCAATGCCTCGGTGGATGGTAATGACATCATTTATCACGGCTACTTTGACATCGGCATTGCTGTGGGGTCACCGCGCGGCCTGGTGGTGCCCATTTTGCGCAACGCTGACCAGATGAGCTTTGCCCAGATTGAAAAGAAAATTTCGGAATACGGCGTGAAAGCGCGAGACGGCAAACTGGGCATTGAAGAAATGACCGGCGGCACCTTCTCGATCAGCAACGGCGGTACCTTTGGCTCCATGCTGTCGACCCCCATCATCAACCCGCCGCAATCCGCGATTTTGGGCGTGCACGCCACCAAAGACCGGGCCGTGGTTGAAAACGGCGTGGTGGTGGTGCGCCCGATGAACTACTTCGCCATGTCTTACGACCACCGCATCATCGACGGCCGCGAGGCCGTGCTGGGCCTGGTGGCGATGAAAGAAGCGCTGGAAGATCCGGCTCGCTTGTTGTTTGATATCTAAAGGAAAACTTCGATGTCCAAACAATTCGACGTCATCGTCATTGGCGGTGGCCCTGGCGGCTACATCGCTGCCATTCGCGCAGCGCAACTGGGTTTTAACGTCGCCTGTATTGACGAGTGGAAAAACGCCAAGGGTGGCCCGGCTCTGGGCGGCACCTGCACCAACGTCGGTTGCATCCCGTCCAAGGCCTTGCTGCAATCGTCCGAGCACTTCGAGCAGGCCGGTCATCATTTTGCTGACCACGGCATTGAGGTCAAGGGCCTGAGCCTGGACATGCCTAAGATGATTGGCCGCAAAGACACGGTCGTCAAGCAGAACAACGAAGGCGTGCTGTATCTGTTCAAAAAGAACAAGGTCACCTTTTTCCACGGTCGGGGCTCTTTTGTGGCCAGCAAAGACGGCGTTTACGACATCCGGGTGGCAGGCACTGCTGAAGAAGTCATCAGCGCCAAACACATCATCGTGGCGACCGGCTCGAATGCCCGCACGCTGCCCGGCACGCCGTTTGACGAAGAAACGATTTTGTCCAATGACGGTGCACTGCGCATGGTGGATGTGCCTAAAAAGCTGGGCTTGATTGGCTCCGGTGTGATTGGCTTGGAAATGGGCTCGGTCTGGCGGCGTTTGGGTGCCGAGGTCACGGTGCTGGAAGGCTTGCCGACTTTCCTGGGTGCCGTCGACCAGCAAATTGCCAAAGAGGCTCATAAGGCGTTCACCAAACAGGGTTTGAAGATTGAGCTGGGTGTAAAAGTTGGCGAGATCAAAACCAGCAAAAAAGGCGTGTCGGTGGCCTATACCAACGCCAAGGGCGAGGCCCAGGCGCTCGATGTGGACAAGCTCATCATCTCGATTGGTCGCGTTGCCAATACGATTGGTTTGGCGCCTGAAACCGTTGGACTCAAGTTGGACGAACGTGGCGCGATTGTGGTCGATGGCGACTGCAAAACCAACCTGCCCCATGTCTGGGCGATTGGCGATGTGGTGCGCGGCCCGATGTTGGCGCACAAGGCCGAGGAGGAGGGCGTTGCAGTAGCCGAGCGCATTGCTGGCCAGCACGGGCATGTCAACTTCAACACCATTCCATGGGTGATTTACACCAGCCCCGAGATCGCATGGGTGGGTCAGACCGAAGAGCAGCTCAAAGCTGCTGGCAGGGCTTACAAGGCGGGAACCTTTCCGTTTTTGGCCAATGGCCGTGCGCGCGCTTTGGGCGACACCACCGGCATGGTGAAAATGCTGGCCGACGCTGCGACAGATGAGATCTTGGGCGTGCACATTGTGGGCCCGATGGCCAGTGAGCTGATTGCAGAATGCGTCGTGGCGATGGAGTTCAGGGCCAGCAGTGAAGACATTGCACGTATCTGCCATGCCCACCCGTCCCTGAGTGAAGCCACCAAAGAAGCCGCATTGGCTGTTGACAAGCGAACGTTGAACTTCTGATGTGGCTGGCGGCAGATTTGATTTTCACTGTTTTGGCTATCAAATCTGCCTCTAGGCCAATAGATTCCTGCGCTCTTAGCTCCTGAAAAAATAGCAAACTGAAAACCGTCCTGTGAGTGTCAAGCAAGCTTATGAAGCCGAACTGGTGGCCAGAGGCTACCAGTCGGATCCGGCTCAGCTGCGCGCCGTTGACGCCCTGGAGCGCTGCGCCAATGACTGGGCAGCTTACAAAATACAGCGCTCCAACGCCTTCAAAAAATTGATCAATCACCCCGATACGCCGCGCGGCGTGTATATGTACGGCGGGGTGGGGCGAGGCAAAAGCTTTTTGATGGATTGCTTTTACAACGCAGTGCCGATCAAGCGAAAAACGCGACTGCATTTTCATGAGTTCATGCGTGAGGTGCACCGCGAACTGCGTGACCTGGCTGGCACGGTCAACCCGCTGGACGAGTTGGGCAAACGCATGGCCAAGCGCTACAAGCTGATTTGCTTTGACGAATTTCACGTGGCCGAGATCACCGATGCGCTGATCTTGCACCGCCTTTTGTCTGCGCTGTTTGACAACGGTGTGGGCTTTGTCACCACCTCGAACTTCAAGCCGGACGACCTCTATCCCGGCGGCATGCACCGAGACCGAATTTTGCCCGCTATCGCGCTGCTCAATGACCATCTGCAAGTGATCAGTGTGGACAACGGAACGGATTACCGCGGCCGCACGCTCGAGCAGGTCGGTCTGTACCACACGCCAACGGGCGCCAAGGCTGATCGGGAAATGACGGACGCCTTTGACCGTCTGGCCGAATCACAGGACGACAGCCCGGTACTGCACATCGAGTCGCGCCAGATTCATGCGCGCCGCAAGGCCGGTGGGCTGGTCTGGTTTGACTTCAAAAGCCTGTGCGGCGGACCGCGATCGCAAAACGATTACCTGGAGATAGCGACACAGTTCCACACGGTATTGCTCAGCGATGTACCCGTCATGCCGCCCCGTATGGCATCGCAGGCGCGGCGCTTTACCTGGCTGGTGGATGTGCTGTACGACAGGCGTGTCAAACTCCTCATCTCGGCAGAAGCCGCCCCTGAGGCGTTGTACATAGAGGGTCCGCTCGCTCATGAGTTTCCCCGCACCATCTCCAGATTAAACGAAATGCAGTCAGCGCAATTCCTGGCACTTGAGCGCAGGGACGTGGACACCACTCTGACATGAAAAAACAACTGCTGGTTCTGATGTCAAGCCTGTTGCTGTCTGGCGGGATCGTCGTGGCTCAAACCTTCAATGATGCTGAGCGCCTGCGCATCGCCAAGGAACGCGCCGAGCTTGAAGCAGGCTTTAACCGCGAGGATGCCGCCTGCTATAAAAAGTTTCTGGTCAACAGATGTCTTGATGAAGTGAAAATCAGGCGGCAGGATGCCTTCGCTGATCTTCGCCGTCAGGAGATTTCGATCGACAGTCAGGAGCGCAAGGCCAGGGGTGCCGATCAGCTTCAAAGCACAGAAGACAAGGCGTCGCCTGAAAAACAGCAGGCAGAAGCTGACAGAAGGGCACAAGCCATGCGGGATTCTGACGCCCGGATCGAACGCGAGCAACAAAAAAATGCAGATCGCCTTAAAATGGAGGCCAACGAAAAATCAAATCTGGAAACAGCTGCCGCCAAGGCCAAAGGCGCTCAAAACAAACAAGCGAGCCGAACGGGCAAGCAGGCGACTACTGCTGAAGAAGTTAAGAAATACAACGAGCGTCTTGAGAAAGCCAAAGAACGCCAAGCGCGGATTGCCAGAGACAAGGCTAGTCAGCCTAACCCGTCGGCGGCCCCCTTGCCTTCACCGCCATAAACCAGGGTGGTCAGGCCAGCGGTTCCAGTTTGACAATCACCAGCGATAAATTGTCGCCGCCGCCGCGGGCCCGCGACCGTGCTTTCTGAATCAGGAACTCAGTGGCTTCACGAGGCGACAGCATGGACATGGCCGAGCCCATTTCGCTCGGACTGAAGTAATGCCACACGCCATCGCTACAAGCCATCAGCACGTCATGTGGTTGCAGCTGCTCTATGTAGTGTTGCGCTATCGGCGGCGCATCTTCTGTACCCAGACAACCGATCAAAATATTCGATTGCGGATGGACATTGGCCTCCTCATCCGTGATGTCTCCCTTGTCGACCAGCGTCTGAACGTAAGAATGGTCGGTGGTGCGGCGCACCAGTTTGCTGCCATGAAAATGGTAGATCCGCGAGTCACCCGTGTGCACCCAGTGACAGTCGCCCGCAGGATTGATCAAAAACGCAGCCAGCGTGCTGTGCGGTTCCTCCTCAGAAGATACAGCCGACAACTTGATGACGAGATGGGCTTCTTCGACCACCTGTCTGAGCATCGCCGCACCATCGTCACTGCCAGGGTCATAGCGCTCAAACAATTGCGTGGCAGTCATCATGACCTGATCAGAGGCCGTGCGTCCACCACTGCGCCCACCCATTCCGTCTGCCACGATGCCCAGCAAACAACCAGACACCCGGTGGTGACTGATCAGGCTGACCTGGTCTTGCTGGTAGTCCCGGTCACCCTTGTGCAGGCCCGTGGATGCTGTGATGCGATAACCTTTTGACATCTTGCAGCGCTTGTGATTCTTGAAGTCTGATTTATGCGAAAAACCACTCTATTATCAGAGCAGGCGGCGCGCACTGAAAAATTCTTTGGACTTAAACCTACATTCCCCCGAAAGACGGCTGATCGAGCTCAAGATCGAACATGCTGACATGAACGCGCTGCTTGACATGGCGGGTCATACCGTTCCCGTCGACGAACTGATGCTCAGGCGGCTCAAAAAGCGCCGCTTGCGCCTTCGCGACCAGATCTCGCAGCTAGAGTTGTCACTTGACCCACCCGAACCCGCCTGATGACGCTGAGCAGTGACGTTCAGGCGGCTTTTGCTGCCGATGGGTTGTTGTCACGCGCAGCCAGTCATTTTGTGGCTCGCAGTGGTCAAACCGAGATGGCTCTGGCGGTGGCGCAGGCGATTGAAAACGCCGAAGCGCTGGTGGTGGAGGCCAGCACGGGGGTCGGCAAAACCTTTTCCTACCTGGTGCCGGCGCTGCTCAGTGGCGAGCGTGTCATGGTCTCGACGGCCACAAAAGCCCTGCAAGACCAGTTGTTTGGCCGCGATTTGCCGCGCTTGGTGGCAGCTTTGGGCTTACCGGTTCGCACGGCGTTGCTCAAGGGACGCGGCAGCTATGTCTGTCTGCACCGAGTCGGAATGGCCCGACAGGACAGCAAGGTATCAGACCGCTCGACGTTGCGTGCGCTGGCCAAAATCGAGCAGTGGGCGCAGACCACTCGCGCCGGTGACCTGGCTGAAATGCCAGGGCTTGACGAGCGCTCACCCCTGATACCCCTGATCACGTCAACGCGTGAAAATTGTCTGGGCTCCCAATGCCCACAGTTTCGTCAGTGTCACGTTAATCTGGCCAGGCGAGAGGCGCTGGCGGCCGATGTGGTGGTCATCAATCACCATCTGTTTTTTGCTGACCTGGCGGTTCGTGAATCAGGCATGGCAGAACTGCTGCCAACCGTACGCATTGTCATTTTTGACGAGGCGCATCAGCTCAATGAAACCGGCGTCCAGTTTTTGGGGCAGCACCTGAGCACGGGTCAGTTGCTTGATTTTTGTCGCGATATGCTGGGTGCAGGCCTGCAATTTGCGCGCGGCCTGGTGGATTGGCAGCAAACGGTGGGCGACTGTGAACATGCCGCCAGGAACTTGCGACTGAGCGCGGGGCAAAGTTACCCGGGTGCCAAGCTGCGGTGGACACAGGCAAGCCCTGAAACACTGGACGGCGACAGCTGGATAGCGGCGCTTGACGGGCTGGCGGCCTCATTGAACCGGGCTGTTGATGCGCTTGATACCGTCAGCGAGATAGCGCCAGATTTTGTGCGCCTGAAAGAGCGTGCTGCAGTGCTGTCAGAGAGGACTGAACACTTTATCAACCCTTGCGCATCAGGCTCTGTTCGCTGGGTCGATGTCGGTACGCAATTGCGCCTGACTGAATCCCCCTTGACGATTGCGAAAGCTGTTAAAACCAGACTGCTGGGAGCCGCAGCAGAGTCCACCAAGTCATGGATTTTTACCTCGGCCACGCTGGGCGACGATGAAGCGCTCAGCTGGTTCACCCAGCCCTGTGGCCTGGAGGGTGCAAAGCTCCTCAAGATAGGCAGTCCTTTTGATTACGCGAGGCAGGCGGCGCTGTATGTGCCGACTGATTTCCCCAAACCGGCCGATCCTGCGCATCCCATGCGGGTAGCCCAATCGGCGGCACTTTGGGCGAGCCGGCTTGGCGGGCGCACGATGGTGCTCACGACAACGCTCAGAGCCCTCAAACAGATTGGCGATGCTCTGGCAACTTCTTTTGAGGCCGAGGGCGAGCTTCAGGTGCTGGTGCAAGGCAGCATGCCCAAAAGGCTTTTGATTGAACGCTTTATGCAGGGCAGTTCAGACGGCCAAAAAGGCTGCGTTTTGGTGGCTTCAAGTTCTTTTTGGGAGGGTATCGACTTGCCGGGCAACGTGCTGGAACTCGTCATCATTGACAAGCTGCCGTTTCCGCCCCCCAACGACCCCATGGCCGAGGCCCGGTCCAAAGCGCTTGAGGTCCAGGGTCGCAGCGCCTTCAACGACTACTTTCTGCCTGAAGCGGCAGTTGCCCTGAAGCAGGGCGCTGGCCGCTTGATACGCCGGGAAACCGATCAGGGTGTGCTGGTTGTCTGTGACACCCGATTGGCGACGATGGGTTATGGCAAGCGCCTGTTAAGGGCTTTACCGCCCATGGCGCGGCTAGGATCGGAGGTTGAACTGCTGGCCAAGCTGGACGCGATCAGCCGACCACGATCACCAAAACTTGTACCAGGGCTTATCTGAAACCTTGATGCCCTTGTTTAGAAATTCGCTTTGCGGGTAAGTTTTTTCAATGATTCTCTTGGTGTCGTCCCGCAACTGCATCATGCCCAGAGCATCGTACGATTTGTAGACGATATACGCGGCTTCTTCAAGGGCGGGAACGTCACGGTAGTCCGCAATGGCCGTTTGCGCCCGGTTGATGGCAGCCACGTAGGCGCCGCGCGAATAGTAGTAGCGGGCCACATGCACTTCAGACTGGGCCAGCGAGTTGATGGTGTAACCCATGCGCGCTTTGGCATCGGGCGTGTAGCGCGATTCCGGAAAACGGTTTGCCAGTTCTTTGAATGACTCAAATGACTCCTTGGCCACCTTTTGGTCGCGTTCAGATAAATCCTGACGGACAATACCGCCAAGCAACCCCAGGTTGTCATTGAAGTTGACCAATCCTTTCAGATAAAGGGCATAGTCAAGCGCGGGGCTGGCGGGATGCAGTTTGATAAATCGGTCAAGTGTGGCGACGGCTTGCACCTGCTCGCCGCCCTTGTATTGAGCGTAGGCTTTTTCAAGCTGGGCTTGCTGTGCCAGCGGGGTGCCGGCGGCGCGGCCTTCCAGCTTTTCGAACAACGGGATGGCCTTGTCGTAGGCACCAGAGCGTGCTTCGTCCCTAGCCTCGGTGTAAAGCTTATTGGGGCTCCAGCTGCTGGTCGGGTCAATAGGTTTACTTGAGCAACCGCCCAGCACGAACGACAGCGAGGCCAAGGCGAGGGTCAGCGGAACAACCGATAATTTGTTTGTAAACATGCGACTTACCTCTACGATTGGCTGACTTGAAACAGAGCTTTCCTATTATATCGAGCACAGCCGCAGCGCTTGCTGCAACGCCAGACGGCCAAGACAGTCTGGATGACACGGATGGTGCAGCGGACTTTGCCGAGTTTGAGAGCCGTCAGGTGACCGTTCCCGTCAGTGGCCATGGCGAAAGGCTGGACCGCACCTTGGCGCTGGTGGTACCAGAGTTCTCACGCAGTTACCTCCAGCAATTGATCGCGTCCAGCGTCGTTTTACACAACGGCACAGCACAAACCAAATCGTCTACCCGTGTCAAGGCCGGTGACACCTTGTGCATCGAGCTCAAACCCACGCCGCAAAGCCTGGCCTTCAAGCCTGAAGCAATGGCGCTCGACGTGGTGTTTGAGGACGATTTCTTGCGTATTGTCAACAAGCCTGCTGGCCTGGTGGTACACCCCGCACCCGGCAACTGGAGCGGCACCTTGCTCAATGGCTTGCTGGCCAGGGATGTTCAGGCCTCAAACCTGCCGCGCGCAGGCATCGTGCACCGCCTGGACAAAGACACCAGTGGCTTGATGGTGGTGGCACGAACACGCCAGACCATGGACCAACTGGTCAGCATGATTGCCGCGCGCACCGTGAGTCGTCAATATATTGCGTTGGCCCATGGCGGCTGGCAAGGCGCAAAAAAGCGTCATGTGGAGTTGCCCATTGGGCGCGATTTTCGAAACCGCCTGCGCATGGCTGTGGTGGACCTGACCAAGCACGCAGGAAAAGCAGCAGTGACGGACATGACCCTGGTGGAAACCGGGGCGGCCTTCTGTCTGGTGCAATGCAAATTACACACAGGCCGCACACACCAGATTCGGGTCCATATGTCGGCACTTGGCCATCCTCTGGTGTCTGATGCCTTGTACGGCGGCGCCTCGGCGGGGGGCCTTCAGCGCCAGGCTTTGCACGCCTGGAGGCTGGCATTTGAGCACCCTGTCACGCATGCGCCCTTGGTGTTTCAGTCTGCATTGCCGCCTGATATGCAAAGCGCCATCACTGATTTGGGCCTGAGATACAATCAAGCTGAATTCGCTTAGACCGGTATGCAACACGGTGGTCACTGCAAAAACAGCTTTCCACGTGCTTTCATCTTCGTTTAAGACCAGCGTCCATATGATCTCATGCGCTTGTTTCAGATAATGTCCCGAATCTTTCAAAACACCTGGAAATCATGAATACGGTGGATGCAAAGCGCGTCCTCGAAACAGCACTCATTTGTGCGCAGCAGCCCCTGCCTCTGCGCGAAATGGGCGTTTTGTTCAACGGGGCACTTAATTCAGACAGCATCAAGCTGGCACTTGCCGACTTGCAAAACGACTGGACGGGTCGCGGTGTAGAACTGGTGCAGGTGGCAACCGGCTGGCGTTTTCAAAGCCGTCCACAGATGCGCGAATACCTGGATCGCCTGCATCCTGAAAAACCACCACGCTACAGCCGGGCAACGCTCGAGACATTGGCCATCATTGCCTATCGTCAGCCAGTCACACGGGGCGATATGGAAGACATTCGCGGCGTGACGATCAACAGCCTGATCCTCAAGCAACTGGAAGACCGGGGCTGGGTAGATATCATCGGACACCGCGAAACGGTGGGCCGGCCGGCGCTTTATGCCACCACCAAACAGTTTTTGGATGACCTGGGTGTTCGCTCCCTGGACGAATTGCCCGCGATGGACAGCACAGCAGGCCAGGTGGCCGTGCTGGAGCAAATTGAGTTTGGGTTGGCGGCGACGGCGCCCGAACTGGAATCGGATTTGGCGCCTACGGATGGCATGGCCTTGCCTGATGTCATGGGCCAGCTCCCAGAGTTTGCTTCGACTGACCCGATAACGCCCCCAACTCACAACGCATGAATGTAGCCCCATGAATCCATCCGATCTTTTGGACAGCGCTGCCGATTCGTTGCCGCGACTGCATTCAGAGCCTCCAAGCTCCGCAACTGTGACCCGTTTTGAAGACGTTGTGACAGGCCAGTTTGACGCCGATGTTGTTGATCCTTCCGTTGAGCTACCCAGACGGGTGCTGTCCCCACAACCGGAATCCCCCAAGCTGCACAAGGTGCTGGCGCAGGCTGGCCTTGGCTCGCGTCTGGAGATGGAGCAACTGATTCTTGAAGGGCGCATTTCTGTCAATGCGGAGCCTGCCCACATTGGTCAGCGCATCCAGTTTGGTGACAGCATCAAGGTCAATGGAAAACCGATTCGGGTGCGGATTGATCCGCCGCCTCCACGCGTGATTGCCTACCATAAGCCTGCCGGTGAGGTGGTGACGCACGACGACCCGCAAAATCGGCCGACCGTGTTCAGGCGGTTGCCCAAACTGTTTCAAGGCAAATGGCAGTCGGTGGGGCGACTGGACTTGAACACAGAGGGCCTGCTTTTACTGACCAGCTCAGGCGAGCTGGCCAATCGCCTCATGCACCCCCGCTTTGGCCTTGAACGCGAATATGCAGTGCGTGTGCTGGGTGCTTTGAGCAACGAAGAAAAAAAGCGCCTGCTTGAAGGTGTCACCCTGGACGATGGATTGGCCCAGTTCTCTTCGCTCGAGGCGGGCGGTGGCGAGGGTGCCAATTGCTGGTACAAGGTCACCCTGTCGGAAGGGCGTAACCGTGAAGTCCGGCGCATGTTCGAGGCGGTTGGGCATGCGGTCAGCCGGCTCATCCGTATTCGTTATGGCGCCATGGTGCTGCCGCGTGGCCTCAAGCGAGGCGCGTTTGTTGAATTGGACGAGCAAGATATTTGGGCCTTGACCAGTGCGGCTGATCGTTCTGAGCGACGCACAGATCCGCGCGCGATGGCCGACGGTCAGGATGCGCCTTTTGGTGAAACCCAGACGCGGCCAGGCCGAGGCCCGCGCCGCGGTCCCAGAGCTCGCGGCGGTCAGCAACGCTTCCAGGGTGCTGCCCCCGAAAGCGGAGTGAGCCCGCCTGATCATGCCCAGCTTGAAGAGCACGTTGATCAGGCCGAAAGTGCGGGACCGCACGAGTTCCAGCCGCCAGACTACATTCGCGGCGCGACCGGATCGGCGCCTGGCAACAAAGGCGGTCGTGGCGGTCGCAATGCCGGCAGCGGCAAGGGGCGTGGCCCCCGCGGGGGCAGTTTCAGTGGCAATCCTGGCTCAAGAACAAATGCAGGTCCAGGGGCACCAAGAAGCCCGAATGCTGTTGGCAGAAATCAGAACCGGCGTGATGACCGAGGCCCAGGCGACGACCGTAAGAGTGACTCGGCTCAGCCCGACCCGATGAAGACTTCGTTTGGTTATATTGGTGCGGATACCTTCACCCGGCAACGTCAGGCACAAGGGCCGCGCCGTGGTAGCGGCGGCGGTGGCGCAGGCGGCAATCGCAACTCAAACCGCAGTGGCGGCACTCGTGGCGGTAACCGATAAGCCCCAGCGCAAGGTTGTAATGACCTGACCTTGTCGGGGCAAATGAGGTCATTGCATGTGTTGGCAGGTTAAAATCAGAGGCTGTATTCATTTCGGATATCTCAGAAAAATTTCAAGGCTAAGGAAAGCACATGGCAATCGAACGTACTCTCTCCATCATCAAACCAGACGCCGTGGCAAAAAACGTCATTGGTCAAATATACGCACGCTTTGAGGCTGCAGGCCTGAAAGTGGTGGCGGCCAAACTGGCGCAACTGTCACGCGGCGAAGCCGAGGCTTTTTATGGCGTTCACAAAGAGCGCCCCTTCTTCAAAGACCTGGTCAGCTTCATGATCTCAGGCCCCGTCATGATTCAGGCTCTGGAAGGCGAAAACGCCATTTTGAAAAATCGCGATTTGATGGGCGCAACTGACCCCAAGAAAGCTGCTGCGGGCACCATTCGTGCCGACTTTGCCGAAAGCATCGACGCCAATGCTGTGCACGGTTCGGATGCTGCTGAGACGGCTCAGGAAGAAATCGCTTTCTTTTTCCCTGGCATGAATATCTATTCACGCTAAATGACCCCCACGCTTGTCGCCTTGCCTACTACGCTGCCCCCCAAGGGGGCTCATTTTCCTAGGGGTGGCCCACCGGAAAATTGTATGGATGCTTGCGATGATCGTCTATTACCGTAGACCAAGGTCACAAAAATGACAGTCAACCTCCTTGATTTTGATGTGGATGGTTTGGCTGTGTTTTGTGAGAGCCTGGGCGAAAAACGCTTTCGCGCCACCCAGCTTTTTCGCTGGATTCATCAAAAAGGCGCGACCGACTTTGACCAGATGACGGATCTGGCGAAGTCGCTGCGTGACAAGCTTCCCTCAACTGCCTGTATTCAGGCGTCCAAGGTGGTGTCCCGTCACGATTCAGTTGACGGCACGATCAAATGGCTATTTGATGTCGGAGCAGGGGACGTCATTGAGACGGTTTTCATTCCTGAATCCGATCGCGCAACGCTTTGTATTTCGTCTCAAGCGGGCTGTGCGGTCGGTTGCAGGTTTTGCTCTACCGGCCATCAAGGCTTCAGCCGCAACCTGACAACAGCCGAGATTGTGGCGCAGTTGTGGTTTGCAGAGCACACCTTGCGGCGCGAGTTCAAGCGCGATGAGCGCATCATCTCCAACGTGGTGATGATGGGCATGGGCGAGCCGCTGCAAAACTATTCTCAATTACTGCCCGCGCTACGTACCATGCTCGATGACCACGGCTACGGTTTGTCGCGCCGCCGCGTAACGGTGTCCACGTCTGGTGTTGTGCCGATGATGGATCGACTTGCACAGGACTGTGCCGTCGCCCTGGCTGTGTCCCTGCATGCGCCTTCTGACGCATTGCGCGACGACTTGGTGCCTCTGAACAGAAAATACCCTATTGATGAACTGTTGCAAGCCTGCGCCCGCTACCAGCAGGCAGCACCTCGCGACTTCATCACTTTTGAATATTGCATGCTGGAGGGTGTCAACGATACACCTGAGCATGCCCGGCAACTGATTGCCCTGATGCAAAAACACGCACCCAATGGCCTGTCTTGCAAGTTCAATCTGATTCCTTTCAATCCATTTCCTGCCTCTGGTTTGAAACGCTCCGGATTAGCCGCGGTCACTGCGTTTGCCAAAGTTTTGCTGGATTCTGGCATGGTGACCACCGTCCGGAAAACGCGGGGGGACGACATTGACGCGGCGTGCGGGCAGCTGGCCGGCGAGATACAGGATCGCACGGGTGCCAAAAAGCGCATGGCGTCACAGCGACAAGGTATGCTCGGCGGCATCAAGGTCGTGGTGGCCGAAGGAATGGGCGTATGAGATTTTGCCTTATTGTCTTATGGGCTTCAATGGGCTGGATGTCTGTTGTCCTGACCGGATGTGCCAACAGTCAAAACGCTGCCGGCCACGCGACCCAGCAGGCGGACATCGTGACGGCGTCAGATGAGCCTGACAGTCGTCGGCGCGCGCGTTTGCGACTGGAGTTGGCCAGTGGTTATTTCGAGCAGGGCCAGACCAATGTGGCGCTCGACGAGCTCAAGCAGTCGCTGGCGGCCGACCCCACATTCGCTGATGCGTACAACTTGCGCGGTCTGGTATACATGCGCTTTAACGACCTGACTCTGGCAGAAGACAGCTTCAAGCGCGCGCTGACCCTGAGTCCCCGCGACGCTGGCGTGGCTCATAACTATGGCTGGTTTTTGTGCCAGCAGGGGCGGTACGCTGAGTCGATACAGTGGTTTGGCCGCGCCATTTCAAATCCAACGTACCGGGAGCAATCCAAGAGCCTCATGACACAAGGTATTTGTCAGGTGCGTGCTGGCCAGCGTCCGGATGCAGAGCAAAGTCTGACCCGATCCTACGAACTGGATGCAGGCAACCCGCTCACTGGCTATAACCTTGCCAGCCTTCTGTACGAGCGTGGCGAGCTTGTGAGGTCTCAGTTTTACACACGCCGCCTGAACAACAGCGAACTCGCCAATGCCGAAACTCTCTGGCTTGGGGTCAAGATCGAACAGCGTTTGAACAATGCCGAGGCAGTGCAGCAGCTGGCCGGTCAGTTGAAAAAGCGTTTTGGACAATCCAAAGAGGCAGCTGCATTTGATCGGGGCGCTTTTAATGAGTGAGCTTCAAAATCCATCAGCCGATGAGCCAGGTCGTCAGGCTGAACTGAATCAATCGGCCGTGCAGAAAGGTGCTGGCGAGCTTTTAAAGCAGGCCCGTGAGGCCGCTGGCCTTCACATTGCTGCTTTGGCGGTGCTTCTCAAAGTACCCGTGAAAAAACTCGAAGCACTTGAATCCGACCGACTGGACTTGCTGCCGGATGCGGTTTTTATTCGCGCCTTGGCATCAAGTGTGTGCCGCGCGCTCAAAATTGACGCTTCCCCTGTCCTGGCTCGGTTGCCGCAAACCGATGCGCCAAAGCTGACATATCAGGGTGCGGGGATCAACACACCATTTCGCTCGCCGGGTGACGGACGTGGCCCAAGCCTTTGGGCTCAGGTGTCGAGACCAGCGGTGCTTGCCGGTTTGGTGTTGGTACTGGGCGCCCTGGTGCTTATCTTTTTGCCCGTCATCAAAACGGGTTTGAACGAAGTCAAATCAGAGGTCTTGGCCCCCCGCGTGACTGCTCCAGAGACAGTCGACAGCACAGCCGAAAAAACGGCCTCTTTATCCTTGCCGACCAATGTTCCTGCGGCGTCTATGCCACCGACGGCTTCCGCCGAAGTGGCTACCCTCGCACAAACAGAACCCGGTACGACCTCTTCTTTCAAGGCACTGACAGAGGGTATGGCATCGCCCACATTTGTTGTCACGCCCAAGCCGCCTTCAGATAGCGACGTGATTATGTTCACAGCCAAAGGCCAGTCATGGGTGGAGGTAACCGACGCCAAGGGGCAGGTTGTGCTGCGTCGGGTCCTCAATGCTGGTGAAACTACCGGTACCGCGGGTGTTTTGCCTTTGAAGGTGGTGGTGGGAAGTGCCAACGAGACGCAGGTACAGATTCGCGGCAAGGCGTTTGATTTGAATGCAGTTGCCAAAGACAATGTTGCCCGATTTGAGGTGAAGTAAATGCCAGTGCCCATGCCTATTGAGATTGCCCAAGCCCAGATGCGTCATTCGCGCCAGGCACAAGTGGTTTGGGGTTCCCGTATTGTCACGGTGGGCGGGGATGCGCCAGTACGTATTCAGTCGATGACCAATACCGACACGGTCGATGCCATTGGAACGGCCATCCAGGTCAAAGAGTTGGCGATAGCCGGGTCAGAGATGGTGCGCATCACCGTCAATACACCCGAAGCGGCTCAGGCTGTGCCTTACGTGCGCGAGCAGCTTGACCGCATGGGTATTGATGTGCCGCTGGTCGGCGACTTTCATTACAACGGTCACCGTTTGCTGACCGACTATCCAGCCTGCGCCCAGGCCTTGTCGAAATACCGCATCAATCCTGGCAACGTTGGCAAAGGTGACAAACACGACAAACAGTTTGGCCTGATGATCGAAGCCGCCGTACGCTGGAACAAGGCGGTTCGTATCGGTGTCAACTGGGGCAGTCTTGATCAGGAATTACTGGCAAGTCTGATGGACGAAAACAATGCCAGATCAGAGCCTTGGGATACCAAACAGGTGATGTACGAAGCCCTCATTACCTCTGCGCTGGACTCCGCACGTCTGGCTGAAAAAATGGGCATGAAGCGCGAACAGATCATCCTGTCTTGCAAGGTCAGTGGCGTCCAGGACTTGATTTCTGTTTACCGCGAGCTGGCCAAGCGCGACAGCTACGCCCTGCACCTGGGTCTGACAGAAGCTGGTATGGGAACCAAGGGGACGGTCGCGTCAGCTGCCGCCTTGTCTGTTTTGCTTCAGGAAGGCATTGGCGACACCATCCGCGTCTCCCTCACGCCGCAGCCTGGCGAAGCCCGCACCCAAGAGGTTGTGATTGCCTCCGAAATATTGCAGGCGCTCGGCATGCGCAGTTTTAACCCGAGCGTGACGGCTTGCCCGGGTTGCGGACGAACGACAAGTACCACGTTTCAGGAGCTCACACAGCAAATTGATGATTTCCTGCGGGCTCAAATGCCAGTGTGGCGCAGCCAGTACCCAGGCGTCGAAAAAATGAAAGTGGCGGTGATGGGCTGCATCGTCAATGGCCCCGGTGAAAGCAAGCATGCCGACATCGGCATCAGCCTGCCAGGCTCGGGTGAGGCACCCGCTGCGCCTGTTTACATTGATGGCGAAAAGAACGTGACGCTTCGGGGTGACAACATCGCGCAAGAGTTTCGCGTGATCGTTGAAAACTATATTGAAAAACGTTTTGGCAAAACTTCTGCAGAAGCTGCTTGACCCAACTGTTAGTGAACGATGGCTGAAAAATTAAGTGCCGTAAAGGGCATGAACGACATTTTGCCGCCCGATTCAGCGCGGTGGGAATGGCTGGAGGACAAAGTCCGCGCTCTCATGGCGCGCTATGCCTATCGCAATATCCGTACACCGATTGTTGAGCCTACGCCACTGTTCGTACGCGGACTGGGCGAGGTCACTGATATTGTCGAAAAAGAGATGTACTCTTTTGAAGACAAGCTCAACGGAGAAGCCCTGACACTGCGGCCTGAAAATACGGCAGGGGTGGTACGCGCAGTGGTGGAACATTCCATGTTGTACGAGGGCGGCAAACGCCTGTATTACATGGGGCCGATGTTTCGCCACGAGCGTCCACAGCGTGGGCGTTATCGGCAGTTTCATCAAGTGGGTGCAGAAGCATTGGGTTTTCCGGGCGCGGAAGTTGATGCCGAACTGATTTTGCTTGCCGATGCCCTTTGGAAAGAACTGGGTTTGACAGACGTTCAGCTGGAGTTGAACAGCCTGGGCCAGCCCGACGAGCGCAAGCAGCACCGGGCGGCGTTGATTGCCTATTTTGAAGCGCACAGCGACGTGCTCGATGCAGAGGCCAAAAGGCGCCTGTACAGCAACCCGCTGCGTCTGCTTGATAGCAAGAATCCCGCTATGCAAAGCATGCTGGAGGCCGCTCCCCAATTGATGAATTTTCTGGGTGAATCTTCGTTAAAGCACTTTGACAGCGTCAAAGCCATGCTTGACGCCAATGGTGTTGCTTACCGCATCAACCCGCGGCTGGTGCGCGGTATGGACTACTACAACCTCACCGTGTTTGAGTTTGTCACCCGCAGTCTGGGTTCCCAGGGCACGATTTGCGGCGGCGGCCGCTACGACTATCTGATCGAGCAAATTGGCGGCAAGGCTGCACCTGCCGTGGGCTGGGCACTGGGCGTCGAACGGGTGCTTGAACTCATCAAAGAGCAGGGCAAGGACATGCCTATGCCGGCACCGGATGCCTACGCGGTGATTCCTGAGACCTCAGCTTTGCCTGTGGCCTTGAGAGTTTTGCAGCAGCTGAGGGCCGCCGGCATCAGCGTGCAAATGCATTCAGGGCTGAGTGTGGATGGCATGGGCAGCATGAAATCCCAGTTTAAAAAAGCCGACGGCAGCGGTGCCCGCTTTGCATTGATCTTTGGCGCTGCCGAGCTGGCGCAAGGGTGCGTGGCCCTCAAGCCCTTGCGGGTGGCGGCAGAGGCCGGCAAAATTGAGGCTCAAACCTTGCATCGGCTGGAGGATGTTGCTTTATGGGCGAACAAGCTGGGCAGTCCGCTCGTATGACGCCAGACTGTCCCTCTACAATCGAGCAAATCAATCCGTGTCCAAACCGTGCCTTTTACCGGCGCGACACCCTAAACCATTCGTATGTCAAACCACCTCGATCTTGAAGAGCAGGAACAGCTTGCCGAGCTCAAACATTTTTGGAAACAGTACGGCAACGCAATTTCCTGGTTGCTGATTGCTGTTTTTGGCACGGTCGCCGCCTGGAACGGCTACCAGTACTGGCAAACACGGCAAGCTGCCCAAGCGTCCACGATGTATGACGAAGTAGACCGGGCTGTACAGTCGGGTGACGTGGCCCGTATTGAGCGCTCGCTGGCAGACATGAAAGACCGTTTTGGCGGCACGGCTTATGCAGAACAAGCCGGCCTGCTGGCGGCCAAGGTGTTTTATGAAAAAGGCAATCTGGATGCGTCCAAGGCGGCGCTGACATGGGTGACCGACAAGGCCAAGGACGACGGCTACCAGTCGATTGCTAAATTGCGTTTGTCTGGCATTTTGCTGGAAGCCAAGGCTTATGACGAGGCCTTGAAACTGCTGTCTGGCAGTTTCCCCAAAGATTTTTCGCCTCTGGCCAGCGACAGGCGTGGCGACATTTTGCTGCTGCAGGGCAAAAAGGCCGAAGCCAGGGCTGAATATGAAAAAGCCTACAAGGCGCTGGACGAGCGTGCTGAATACCGCCGTCTGCTGGAGGTCAAACTCAACGCACTGGGCGTTGACCCGGTGGCCGTAGCGTCTTCAAAAACGGCTGATCCGGAGGCTAAAAAGTGAGTTTTTACGCGCTGAATATGCCTCTGGCCCTCATTTCACAAGGGCGAATAGCTGCTTTTTTAATAGCAATTGTTCTGCCATTGTCGGGTTGCTCCATGATGTCGTATTTCAGTGGCCCGAGCAAGCCTCAGCCTGCAGCCTTGCAGCCTGTGAGTGGCTCGGTTGTTGCAAGGCAGGCTTGGGTTTCACGCATTGGACCGGTCAATTTTCCGCTCGATGTTCAGGCGATTGGCGATTCGGTGTTTGTGGCCGGCGGCGACGGTTCACTGGCTTCCATCGACGGCCGCACGGGTGCAGACCTCTGGCGCGCCAACGCAGGCGCACCGATCGCCGCCGGTATAGGTACTGATGGAAAGACGTCGGCCGTGGTCACCCAGGCCAACGAGGCGGTGGCCTTTCTTGGTGGACGTGAGATTTGGCGTCAAAAACTGACCGCGCAAGCTTACACAGCGCCATTTGTTGCGGGTGGGAGGGTATTTATCCTGACTGCGGACCGCGCTGTGAGTGCTTATGACGGGCAAACCGGCCGCAAGCTGTGGACGCAGTTGCGGCCCAACGAGCCTTTGGTGCTCAGGCAGTCTGGCGTCATGCTGGCGGTGGGTGACACGCTGGTGGTTGGTTTGGGCGGGCGTCTGGCTGGCTTGAACCCATCCAGCGGCAGCATCCGCTGGGAGGCGCCCATTGCTTCTCCGCGCGGCGTGAACGATGTTGAGCGGTTGGTCGACTTGGTCGGACGTGTCAGCCGCGATGGTGAGATTGTGTGCGCGCGGGCTTTTCAGGCCAGCGTTGGGTGCGTGAACACGACACGCGGCAATCTGATCTGGTCGCAGCCTGCCAACGGCTCTCAAGGCATTCATGGTGATGACAAGCGCGTTTTTGGCACGGAATCTGACGGTATTGTCCGGTCCTGGAATCGCCTAGACGGTGAGCGTTCCTGGACAACCGATGTTCTGCGTTATCGCAACTTAACGGCTCCTTTGGTGGTCGGACGCTCTTTGGCAATTGGTGATTTTGCAGGCGTGATTCACTTGCTGTCGCGTGAAGACGGCTCATTGCTGAACCGCTTGAGCACGGATGGCTCTCCTGTTGCTGCAGCCCCCGTGCTGGTTGGCAACACCTTGGTGGCAGTCACTCGTAATGGCGGCATTTTCGGCTTTGTACCCGAGTAAAAAACCGCAACATCGACTGACCCTGTGGTCCATGAAAAGCAGCTATGAAACCCGTTATTGCCTTGGTTGGCCGCCCCAATGTAGGCAAATCCACTTTATTCAATCGCCTGACAAAAACGCGCGACGCCATCGTCGCTGACTATGCCGGGCTGACCCGTGATCGGCACTACGGTAACGGCAACCTCGGCAGCCACGAATACATCGTGATTGACACGGGCGGGTTTGAGCCCGACGCGCAAAGTGGCATTTACAAGGAAATGGCCAAGCAAACCCGTCAGGCCGTGGCAGAGGCCGACGTGGTCATCTTTGTGGTGGACGCACGCGCGGGCGTCAGTGCGCAAGACCACGACATTGGCACCTACCTGCGCAAGCTTGGCAAACCCACGGTTCTGACGGCCAACAAGGCAGAAGGGATGCTGGAAGGTGTTCAGTTGTCCGAGTTTTTTGAACTGGGCCTGGGCGAGGTGCTGGGCGTATCGGCAGCACACGGTCAGGGCATGCGCACGCTTGTCGACACGGCCCTTGAACTGTTGCATTTGCCAGACGAGGGTGAGGCGTCCGAACCCCAGGATCCGTCCATCATCAAGCTGGCTGTGGCGGGGCGGCCCAATGTCGGTAAATCGACGCTGATCAACACCTGGCTGGGCGAAGAGCGTCTGGTGGCGTTTGATTTGCCCGGCACCACGCGCGATGCCATTTCAGTGCCTTTTGAGCGCGCGGGGCAAAAATTTGAATTGATTGACACGGCGGGCTTGCGCCGCAAAGGCAAGGTGTTTGAGGCGATTGAAAAGTTCTCAGTCGTTAAAACCTTGCAGGCGATTGAAAATTGCAATGTGGCCTTGCTGCTGCTCGATGCCACCCAGGGTGTGACTGATCAGGACGCGCACATCGCGGGTTACATCCTGGAAAGTGGCCGCGCCGTGGTTCTGGCCATTAACAAATGGGACGCCGTGGATGCCTATCAACGGGAAACCCTGGCCCGGTCGGTCGAAACGCGCCTGGCTTTTTTGAAGTTTGCGTCCATTCATTACATTTCTGCCATCAAGCGCCAGGGACTGGGCCCGGTGTGGAAGTCCATCGCGCAGGCGCATGCATCGGCCAACCGGAAGATGTCTACTCCGGTCTTAACACGCCTGCTACTGGAGGCGGTGCAGTTCCAGCAGCCGCAGCGGGTGGGTGTGTTCCGGCCCAAGCTGCGTTACGCGCATCAAGGCGGCATGAATCCCCCCATCATCATCGTCCATGGCAATTCGCTGGAGCATGTTAGCGAGTCTTACAAGCGTTTTCTGGAAGGGCGTTTTCGCAAGGAGTTTGACCTGACCGGCACGCCGATGCGGATTCAGATGAAAACCTCGACAAACCCTTATAAAGACAAGGAATCGGGGTAGACCTACAAACGGCACCGGTTTGCTGTGATATTGTGTGGTTCTATTCACTTTTAAACACGGAAAATATCGTGAGCAATAACAAAGGTCAGTTACTCCAGGACCCGTTTCTCAATACCTTGCGTAGAGAACATGTGCCGGTTTCCATTTATCTCGTCAACGGGATCAAATTGCAGGGCCAAATCGAGTCTTTCGATCAGTACGTGGTGCTGCTGCGCAACACGGTGACGCAAATGGTTTACAAACACGCTATCTCGACCATCGTGCCGGGCCGTGCTGTCAATTTTGCGGCCGCCAACCCCGAAGAAAGCCCCGCCAGCTGAGTTCCACCAGCCTGACTCCCAAGCCACTGGCCATATTGGTTGGTGTTGACTTGGGCCTTCCCAATTTCGACCGCGAATTGCAAGAATTGGGTCTGCTCGCTCAAACGGCAGGCCTTGAGCCTGTAGAGCGCGTGACCTGCAAGCGCCGTGCGCCAGATGCAGCGCTTTTCATCGGCAGCGGCAAGGCTGATGAGATCAAAATGCTGGCTCAGCAAGTGGGCGCCACTGAGGTGCTGTTTGACCAAGCTTTGAGCCCGGCCCAGCAGCGCAACCTTGAGCGGTATCTTGAGCTGCCTGTGAACGACCGAACCTTGCTGATTCTGGAAATATTTGGTCAGCGCGCACGCAGCCATGAAGGCAAATTACAGGTAGAGCTGGCCCGCCTGCAATATTCGTCTACCCGTCTGGTGCGGCGCTGGTCCCACCTGGAACGTCAAACCGGTGGCGCTGGCGTGCGCGGCGGCCCGGGCGAAAAGCAGATCGAGCTTGACAAGCGCATGATTGGCGAAGCCATCAAACGCTGCAAAGAGCGGCTTTCCAAAGTCAAAAAACAGCGCCAGACCCAGCGCCGCCAGCGCGACCGAAAAAACGCTTTCAGCATCTCGCTGGTTGGCTACACCAACGCTGGCAAATCAACCTTGTTCAATGCACTGGTCAAAGCCAAAACCTACGCGGCTGACCAGCTGTTTGCCACGCTGGACACGACCACGCGGCAGTTGTACCTGGGCGACGCGCAGCGCACGGTGTCGCTGTCAGACACAGTGGGATTTATTCGCGATTTGCCCCACGGGCTGGTCAACGCTTTCGCAGCCACCTTGCAGGAAGCCGCTGATGCCGACCTGTTGCTGCACGTGGTTGACGCGGCCAACCCCGACTATCTCGAGCAGATTGAGCAGGTGCAGCGCGTGCTGGAGGAGATCGGCGCGGCTGACGTACCGCAGATTTTGATCTTCAACAAGCTCGATGCCCTTGAAAAATCACGCTGGCCTCTGCATTTGAGCGACATGTTTGAAGTCAAAGATGCCTTCTCCGAGGCAACTCGTCGGGTAGAGCGTGTCTTTGTCAGCGCACAGACTGGCGACGGCTTGCCGCAGCTCAGGCAATTGCTGTCTGCTCATGCTGCCTTAGATAATGCACTGGATATCCCTGAGACATCTGAGGCCGTTGTGTAGACGGGGTCTCGAATTAGGCACAATATAGAAGTACTGAAAAAAGAGTAAGACCTCATGAACCTGAATCCTGTGCTACAGACCTTGGCCAGCTGGCCTGCCCGATTGAAACACCATACCCTTGGTATGTTCAATCTCAATGACAACCGCTGGGGCCGTGATGGTGACAAGCCCGCAGCCGACAAACCTTCTGGCGGCGACACCAAGCCCAACGCCGAGCCCGAAAGTCCAGCACCAACCCCCGAGCAGCGTCCCCGGCCAAAGGGAAGCAATCAGGGCCCGCCTGATCTTGACGAGTTGTGGCGTGATTTCAACCGCAAGCTCGGTGGGATGTTTGGCGGCAACAAAAATACACGTGGCCGAACGGCCGGTGGTGGCGGCAATACCCCTGGCGGCGGCTTTCAGCCCGACATGAAAAGTGCGGGCATTGGTGCCGGCCTGATTGCGGCTGTCGCTGTGCTGATCTGGTTGGGCACAGGGTTTTTCATTGTTCAAGAGGGCCAGCAGGCGGTCATTACCCGGTTTGGCGAACTCAAGGGCACGCGCGATGCCGGTTTTAACTGGCGCATGCCTTATCCGATTGAGCGACATGAAACAGTGGCACTGACGCAACTGCGGTCGGTCGAAATCGGCCGGGGTTCTGCTGCTGGCGCGGCTGGGCTCAAGGAATCGTCCATGCTGACGCAGGACGAAAACATTGTTGACGTCAAATTCACGATTCAGTACCGCCTCAAAAGCGCCGCAGACTATCTGTTTCAAAACCGCAATCCCGACGATGCCGTCAAAAAAGCTGCAGAATCAGCGATTCGAGAGGTGGTGGGCAAGGGCACGATGGACACGGTGCTGAACAAAGACCGCGAATCGATCCAGCGCGATGTGGTCAAAAGCGTACAAGCCCAGCTTGACCGCTACAAGACCGGCATTTTGATTCAAACCGTCAACATCCAAAATGTGCAGCCGCCCGAGCCGGTACAAGCCGCTTTTGACGACGCACTCAAGGCAGGTCAGGATCGGGATCGTCTGAAAAATGAAGGCCAGGCTTACGCCAATGAGGTGGTGCCTCGCGCCAAGGGTACCGCCGCGCGCCTGAAAGAAGAAGCCGACGGTTATAAGGCCAATGTGGTGGCGCGGGCCGAGGGTGATTCGCAGCGCTTCAAGTCGGTCTACACCGAGTATCAAAAAGCGCCACAAGTCACCCGCGACCGAATGTACACGGACGCCATGCAGCAAATTTACAGCAGCGTGACCAAAGTCATGGTGGATTCAAAGCAGGGCAGTAACTTGCTGTACCTGCCGCTCGACAAACTGATGCAGGCTGCGGGTACGGCTGCCAGCGCCAGCAGTGCTGACATTGCAGTGGTGCCCACTTCCCCGGCAGCCCTGGCGCCACCGGCATCTGCTGCAACAGACACGCGATCGCGCGATAGCTCACGCACCCGTGACCGTGACAACCGCTAAGCCGGAGAACAACCATGAATAAACTTGGATTCGTTATCACCACCTTGCTGGTGGCCCTGGCTGTTTTTGCGTCCACTCTTTTTGTGGTTGATCAGCGTCAGTTCGGCGTGCTGTATTCCTTCGGCCAGATCAAGGAAGTCATCACGGAGCCGGGCCTTCGCTTCAAGTTGCCCCAGCCGTTTCAAAACGTGGTGTTTCTGGACCGCCGTGTGCTGACACTGGACAGCCCTGAGACAGGCTCCATCCAGACTGCAGAAAAGAAAAACCTGGTGGTTGACTGGCTGGTCAAGTGGCGCATAGCTGACGGCAAACAGTTCATCCGCAACAACTCGGGTGGCACCAGCATTCAAACCGCTGAGGCGCGCCTGACGTCGGTGGTGCAGGACGCATTGAACTCTGAAGTGACCAAGCGCACCGTCAAGGACGTGCTGTCGACGGACCGCGACAAAATCATGCAAGGCGTGCAGCAGCGTCTGATAGACGACGCCAAAACTTTCGGTATTGAAATCGTTGACGTTCGCATCAAGCGTGTCGACTTCCCGCCTTCTGTTGCTGATTCGGTTTATCAGCGCATGAAGTCCGAGCGCCAGCAGGTGGCCAATGAACTGCGTTCGACAGGTAGCGCTGAAGGCGAAAAAATTCGGGCCGATGCCGATCGCCAGCGCGAAGTGCTGATCGCCGAAGCCTACCGCGACGCGCAAAAAATCAAGGGTCAGGGTGACGCCAAAGCGGCCGCCCTCTATGCCGACGCGTTTGGCCGGGATGCCCAGTTCGCCCAGTTCTACCGTAGCCTGGAGGCTTACAAAGCCAGCTTCAACAAGAAAAGCGACGTGATGGTGCTGGACCCCTCGTCAGACTTTTTCAAAGCCATGCGTGGGTCTGGTAGCTCTGGCAGCGCAGCGCCAGCCAAAAAATAAAGGCGCTTCATGGACGGCAGCAGCGTCTGGCTGGCACTGGCCATGGTTTTGGTCATTGAAGGGCTGTTGCCTTTTTTGTCGCCTACAAGCTGGCGAAAGGCTTTTGAGCAGGCTCAGAAAATGAACGACGGGCAAATCCGGTTTTTCGGCCTGTGTAGTGTTGTTTTGGGAATACTGGCAATTGCTTTTTTAAGCTGACATGGGCCGCTCAGCCTGCCCCGCCGGAAACCGGGGTGTTCGCCCGGTAAAATCCTTGCTTTAACAGCGTTTGAACAATCACATGCCCGCCTGGTCGTCATCATGGCAATTGCCGGATCAAATTGCCGATGTCCTGCCCTCCGAGGCGCGTCACATTGAAGAGCTTCGCCGCCTGTGGCTGGACAGTGCCCGCAGCTACGGCTACGAGCTGGTCATGCCGCCGCTGCTGGAGCACATCGAATCGCTGCTGACTGGCACCGGTGAAGCACTTGATCTGCAAACCTTCAAACTGGTCGATCAGCTTTCAGGCCGCACACTGGGCCTGCGAGCTGACACCACCCCGCAAGTGGCCCGCATTGATGCAC
Organism: Comamonadaceae bacterium; assembly: GCA_947478725.1. Taxonomy (GTDB): domain Bacteria; phylum Pseudomonadota; class Gammaproteobacteria; order Burkholderiales; family Burkholderiaceae_C; genus Polaromonas. Next base: position 15,069 of record CANJWZ010000012.1, on the reverse strand, counting down.
ATTTGCTCAACCGCAGCGGCGTGACGCGCCTGTGCTATTGCGGCCCGGTGCTGCACACCCGGGCAGACAAGCCGCATGCCACGCGCGAACCCTTGCAGTTTGGCGCAGAGATTTACGGCCACGCCGGGCCTGAGGCGGACCTGGAGGTGCAGATGCTGGCCTTGCAAGGCTTCAAAGCCTCAGGCATCAAGGCGTTGTCTGTTGACATGGCCGACGTACGCATTGTGGCCAGCCTGATGGCGGGCACAAACATTTCCGCCAAAACACTCAGCCTGATTCATGCCGCACTGGCCGCCAAAGACCCAGCCGAGCTTAAAAGCCTGACGGCCAGTGTGAAAGACATGTCGGCGGCTTCGCGAGAAGGTCTGCAGCACCTGCTCCATCTGTATGGTGATGTCAAGGTGCTCGATGAAGCTCAAAAAGCTCTGCAGCCCAATGAATCCATGGGGCAGGCGCTACACAATTTGAAATGGCTCGCATCGCATGTGGATGCGTTTGCGACCGTCACTTTTGACCTGGCTGACCTGCGCGGTTACGCCTACTACAGCGGGACACGCTTTGCCATTTATGGCCACGGCGCAGAACTGGCCCGAGGTGGTCGCTATGACGAGGTCGGTGCCGTGTTCGGCCGCAACCGGCCTGCTGCGGGCTTTAGCCTGGACTTGAAAGAACTCGTCAATGCGTTGCCGCCACGCGCACTCAGGGCTGCTGTTCGTGCGCCTTGGGCGGAAGATGCCGACCTGAGTGCCGCGATTGCCAAACTGCGTTCTACCGGCGACACCGTGGTCTGCGTGCTGCCAGGTCATGAGCATGAGGTCAATGAATTTGACTGCGACCGCGAGCTTATCCAGTCAAATGGCCAATGGCAGGTCGCCCCGCTGGCACGCGCCGTTTGATCCCCTTTTGAATCCCCCCATTTTTAACAAGCAAGACATGATGATCAAAAAACAAGCCACCACTGCTGGACGCAACGTAGTGGTTGTCGGTACCCAATGGGGCGATGAAGGCAAGGGCAAGCTGGTGGACTGGCTGACCGAATCTGCCCAGGGCGTGGTGCGCTTTCAGGGCGGCCACAACGCCGGTCACACGCTGGTGATCAATGGTGTGAAGACTGCCCTCAACCTGATTCCCAGCGGGATCATGCGCGCAGGTGTCAAGTGCTACATCGGCAATGGCGTGGTGTTGTCGACCACCCATCTTTTCAAGGAGATTGCGCAACTCGAATCACAAGGTGTTGAGGTTCGGTCGCGGCTGCGCATCAGCGAAGCCTGTCCGCTGATTTTGCCTTTCCATGCCGCACTCGACGCGGCCCGTGAAGCCTTGCGCGAGCAGGGCGGCACTGAAAAAATCGGTACCACCGGCAAAGGCATTGGCCCGGCTTATGAAGACAAGATTGCCCGGCGTGCCCTGCGCGTGCAAGACCTCAAGCATCCGGAACGTTTTGCCACCAAGCTGCGTGAGCTGCTCAAGCTGCACAACCATGCGCTGACGACTTATCTGAACGCGCCCGCCGTCGACTTTGATGCCACTTACGCGGAGGCCATCAGCCACGCAGAGCAGCTCTTGCCCATGATGGCCGATGTCTCGCGCGAGCTCAATGATGCCAACAAAGCCGGCGCAAATTTGCTGTTTGAAGGCGCTCAGGGCACGCTGCTTGACGTTGACCATGGCACTTATCCTTATGTCACGTCAAGCAACTGCGTGGCCGGCAATGCCGCTGCCGGTTCAGGCGTTGGCCCTGGCATGCTGCATTACATTCTGGGCATCACCAAAGCCTATTGCACGCGGGTCGGCGGGGGGCCTTTCCCGACCGAGCTGGACTGGCAAAAAGAAGGTACTCCTGGCTGGCACATGAGCACGGTGGGTGCCGAGCGAGGCGTGGTCACAGGGCGCTACCGCCGTTGTGGCTGGTTTGACGCAGCGCTGCTCAAACGCTCGGCCCAGGTCAATGGTTTGAGCGGTTTGTGCATCACCAAGCTCGACGTTCTGGATGGCATTGACAAACTGCTGCTGTGCACGGGTTACGAGCTGGACGGCGAAGTCACCGATATTTTGCCGATGGGAGCCGACGACATTTCTCGTTGCAAGCCGATTTACGAGACCATGGACGGCTGGAAGGATGTCACGGTCGGCATCACTGAGTACAACAAGCTGCCCGTCAACGCGCGTCTTTATTTGCAGCGCATCGAGCAGGTCACGGGCGTGCCGATTGCCATGGTGTCTACCAGCCCCGACCGTGACCACACCATCATGCTGGCTCATCCGTATTTGGCATGACCCCGAAGCTTGCCCACAACGTGTGGCCCCGGCCTGAAGGGGAATCTGCCCAAGAGCCTGGTTTTTGGGTCTAATTCAACCCCAAGGCCAATGAATATCTGGACAAATAGCTATCAATACAGGAGCATTCAAGTATGTTGACAGAAGACGGTAAACATCTCTACGTCAGCTATGACGAGTACCACAGCCTGATTGAAAAGCTGGCCATCAAAATCCATCAGTCGGGTTGGCAGTTCGACACCATCTTGTGCCTGGCACGCGGCGGCATGCGGCCTGGCGATATCCTGTCACGTATCTTTGACAAGCCGCTGGCCATCATGTCGACCAGCTCTTACCGTGCCGATGCAGGCACCACCCAAGGCGAATTGGACATTGCCCGCTTCATCACCACGCCCAAAGGCGAAATCGCAGGCAAGGTGCTGCTGGTTGATGATTTGGCCGACACCGGGCACACACTGAACGCGGTGATTCACCAGCTGAAAAACAACTATCGGCCCATCACCGAGCTGCGCAGCGCCGTGATCTGGACCAAAGGCGTGTCCACCTTCCAGTGCGATTATTCGGTCGAATTGTTGCCCACCAACCCGTGGATTCACCAGCCGTTTGAAAGCTATGACTCCCTGACGCCGGCGCAGTTGCTTGCCAAATGGAAGGTGTAGCCCCCACGCTTGCCGTTAATATCTGCGGATGAGCGACACATCTTCCCAACTTTCTACCGCACTGGTCCACCACCCCTACAAGCCACCGCCTGGCTTTGAGGCTGTACCGCCCGCTATTCACCGGGCTTCGACTGTCATCTTTCCAAGCGTCGCTGCCCTGCGCACCCGCGACTGGAAGCACAAAACCGGCTACACCTACGGCCTGCATGGCACGCCAACAACCTTCTTGCTGGAAGAGCGTATCGCCACGCTGGAAGGTGGCCAATTTTGTACCCTGGTGCCAAGCGGCTTGGCTGCGGTCGTACTGGTGGGTATGGCACTGCTCAGGACGGGCGATGAGCTGTTGATACCTGACAACGCCTATGGCCCCAACAAAGCGTTTGCCACTGGCGAGCTGGCGGCGTGGGGCATCACGCACCGGTTGTATGACCCCATGAACCCGGCAGACCTGGCCAGTAAACTCAGCGCTAAAACGCGCTTGGTGTGGCTGGAGGCGCCTGGCAGTATCACGCTGGAGTTTCCTGATTTGCCGGCCCTGGTCTCCGCAGTCAAAGCCCACAGCAACGTGCACCCGCTAGGCATCGTCACCGCACTCGACAACACTTGGGGCGCAGGCATCGCGTTCAATGCCTTCACGCTGGGCGCTGACATGTCTGCCCACGCCCTGACCAAATACCCCAGCGGCGGTGCGGATGTGCTGATGGGCTCGGTGGTCACTCAAAACGAGGCCTTGCATCACCTGCTTCACTTTTGCCACATGCGTCTGGGCTACGGCGTGGCAGGCAATGATGCCGAGCTGGTTCTGCGTGGGCTGAATTCGATGGCGCTACGCTATGCCGCCCAAGACACCGCCACACGTGCCGTCGCCAGGTGGATGCAAGACCAGCCTCAGGTCGCTGCCGTGCTTCACCCTGCTTTGCCTGGCTCGCCTGGGCATGAGGCCTTCAAACGTGATTGCACTGCTGCGGCTTGCCTGTTCAGTGTCGTGTTCAAGCCAGAATTCACCCAGATCCAGGTGGACCACTTTTGCGACAGCCTCAAACTCTTCAAGCTGGGTTACAGCTGGGCAGGGCCCATGAGCTTGTGCGCGCCTTACGACATCCCCGCGCTACGCACCACCAAGTGGCCCCACAAAGGCGGTTTGGTGCGCTTTTCAGTCGGGCTGGAGGCCTTACAAGACCTGCAGGCTGACCTGGCTCAGGCACTCTCAAAAATGTCTTAGAGCGATGCATTACAGTTGGGGCAACATTCAAACGAAAGCAGCCTGTGGCAACTCCCAATTATGGTTACGAAAAGCGTCAAAAAGAGCTTGCCAAAAAGCGTAAAAAAGAAGACAAGCTCAAACGCAAAGCCGAAGGCAAACCTGACGAGCCTGAAGACGGTACCGATGCCGATAGCGATGGCAACACACCGGCTGACAGCGTGCCGCCAGTCGAGCCGCAAGCCTGATTTGGGGCATCAAAAAGGCCTGTAGACCTATCAATACCTGAGTGAGTAGCTACTGTATCGATAGCATTTCTTGGGCCAGTAGCCGCATGGCTTCAACGCTTCGGTTGGCCGGCGCAATGCTGGTTCTTGCTGGGTATTGCGCAAAATTGCGCTTCATGGACTGCAAATACACCGGGTCATAGTGGTCCACCAGCAACTCGCGGACGACTGACGCGATGTCGCCGCTTCTCGCCCGCGTTTGCCAGCCAGTCACCACCTCCTTGCCGCGTGCCTGCGTCAGCGCGCCCAGACGGTCGCAGAAAAACGCAACGTCCTTGACGAAAAAATCATAGTCTTCGAGCAGCAGTTCCACCCGCTGGTCCTCACTCAAATCAAGCTGCAGGCAAGGCGCAGCACGCATGGCGGTGATCAGCCCTTCGGGTATCGCTACGTTGCCGACTTTTTTGCTCTCGCTTTCAATGTAGACGGGCCGCGACGCATCAAAACTTCTTAAAGCCGCCCAAATCAGACTGTCGTAGGCTTTTTGGGTTGGCTGCGGTGTGCCAGGAATCACGCCCAGCACCGATGAACGGTGATTCGCCAGCGCCTCCAGATCAAGCACTTGGGCGCCAAGTGCAGCCAAGGCTTGCAGCAAGCGTGTCTTGCCCGAGCCGGTGGTGCCGCAAATCACCCGGTAATCAAACTGGCTGGCCAGTTGCGGCAAAGCTTCAACCAGCGCAGCCCTGAAGGCCTTGTAACCACCATCGACCAGGGTGACGTTAAAGCCAATCTGGTCAAGAATCAGGGCCAGCGAGCCACTGCGCTTGCCGCCACGCCAGCAGTACACCAGAGGCTGCCAGTTGCGTGGTTTGTGAATCACGTCACGCTCCAGGTGGCGTGCAATGTTTTTAGCGACCAGCGCAGCGCCGCGTTTTTTCGCATCAAAGGCGCTGATCTGCTTGTACTCGGTTCCCACCAGCTTGCGCTCTTCGTTGTTCAGGCTGGGCCAGTTGATCGCACCCGGCAAGTGGTCTTCGGCATATTCGCCTTCGCTGCGCGCGTCGATCACGTCCGAGAAGTCGGCCAGCCTGTTCAATGCCTCTTCGGCTGAAATTTTGACCAGACTCATCGGAGGAGCTTTTTCAATTCAGGCCACACATTGGCCAGCATTTTGGGCTGTGCCTGCTCGTTGGGGTGGATGCGGTCAGCCTGAAACTGGCTGGCGACATCGGGGACATCGGCAATGCCTTTTAAAAAGAATGGCATCAACGCAACGTTTTCAGCTTTTGCTACCTTGGTGAACAGTCCTGAAAAAGTCGCGCCATACGCACCGCCATAGTTGGGCGGTACCTGCATGCCCAGCAGCAGCACTTTGGCGCCTATTTTTTTGGCCGCTTGTGTCATCGCCGCCAGATTGGCCTCGGTCATGTCCAGCGGCAGGCCGCGCAACGCATCGTTACCACCCAGCTCAATCACCACCACAGTGGGCTTGTGCGTGGTCAGCAGCGCACCCATGCGCGAGCGTCCCCCCGAGGTGGTGTCGCCACTGATGCTGGCATTGATGACTTTGGCCGAATGCTTGTCGGTGGCCAATTGCTTTTCCAGCAAGGGCACCCAGCCTGTGCCGCGCTTCAAGCCGTATTCAGCACTCAGTGAATCGCCGACCACCAAAATGATGTCGGTGCCTGCCGCACGTGCCGGCAGTGCCAGTGTTAACAACGTTAAAAAGGCCAGCAGCGCCAGTATGGCGATTAGACCTTTCGCCGCAAGCTGCAACCATAGCTTGGTAAAGTCATCAAAAGAATGCGAGGCATTCGATTCAAAGTTTTTTGATAGGGCCGTCATGTCTGTTTCTGAAGTTTCTAGCTTGGTTTGCAGCGATTCAATTGTTGCCGTTCAGCATATTTTCAAGTCAGTCAGCGACTCGACAGGCACCTTGACCATTCTGCGCGATATTGATTTTGCTCTCGCCCCACGCGAGACCGCAGCCATTGTCGGCGCATCAGGGTCAGGCAAGAGCACACTGCTGTCCATCATTGCCGGGCTGGATACGCCCACCAGCGGTACGGTGCGTCTGGCGGGGCAGGATATTTTTGCCATCAGCGAGGATGAGCGGGCTGCACTGCGCGCCCAAAAAGTGGGTTTTGTGTTTCAAAGCTTTCAGTTGATGGGCAACTTGACGGCGCTGGAAAATGTCATGCTGCCGCTGGAATTGTCTGGCACCCAAAGCGCCCGCACACTGGCCACAGAAATGCTCAAGCGCGTCGGCCTGGGCGAGCGGCTGGCGCATTATCCCAAGGTGCTGTCCGGCGGCGAGCAGCAAAGAGTGGCGCTGGCCCGGGCCTTTGTGGTGCAACCGGCCGTGTTGCTGGCCGATGAACCCACCGGCAGCCTGGACTTTGCAACCGGCGAGACGGTGATGCAACTGATGTTTGAGCTGAACCGCGAGTTAGGCACAACGCTGGTGCTGGTCACGCACGACAAGGCTATTGCCGCGCGCTGCGAGCGGCGAATTGTGATTGAGGCCGGGCAAATCAAGCCCGATTGAAGGCATGAATACAGCTCCAGACCAACGTTCTCCTGGCCGAGTAGCTATTTTTTAAATAGCACCCGGGTCAGCTGCATCATGCGTCGATAATCAGCGCATGTCCTCTTCTTCCAAAAATCTTTTCGGTTTCCACGCTGTCGGCGTACGCATCAAAACCGCTCCCAAGTCTGTCTTCGAAGTGTTTTATGACGTCCAGCGGCGTGACCTGCGCATGCGCTCTTTTCTGGACCGGGCGCGTGACAGCGGCATCAAGCTGGTCGAATCTGACGGGCTGCGCTTGGCCAAGATGTGCGGCAGCCACGGTCATCAGGGTGTGGTGGCCAGAGTGGATGCGCTGGCGCAAGTCACCTCGCTCGATGAGCTGCTTGAAAACCTGGAGGCCTCGGGTGTCAAAAACCCTTTGCTGCTGGTGCTGGACGGCGTGACTGACCCGCACAACCTGGGGGCTTGCCTGCGGGTGGCCGACGGCGCTGGCGCGCATGCCGTGATCGCCCCGAAAGACCATGCGGCGGGCATCAGCGCCATTGTGTCCAAGGTGGCCAGCGGTGCCGCTGAAACCATGCCTTACTTCATGGTCACCAACCTGGCGCGTACGCTGGGCGAATTGAAAGAGCGCAACATCTGGTGCATAGGCACGTCTGACGATGCCGAAAAAACCATTTACGACGTGGACCTCAAGGGCCCGGTGGCGCTGGTGCTGGGCGCCGAAGGCGAGGGCATGCGCCAGTTGACTCGCAAGACCTGCGACCAGCTGGTCAGCATTCCGATGCATGGCGCGGTTGAGAGCCTGAATGTGTCCGTGGCCAGCGGCGTTTGTTTGTATGAGGCGCTCAGGCAGCGCCGCCAGGCATAAACAGTTTTAAAAGAGGTAAGCGCTGACGCGCTGCAGCAGGGCTTCTGCTTGTGCATAGCGCCCCAGTCCGTGCAGCATTTTGGCCATGGCCATATCGCCCCGCACCACCAGGCCGGTGTTGATAGCGGCGGTGTCAGCAGCGCTCAGGCCAGAGGTGGACTGCGCCAGCGTGCGGTACTGGGACGACTTGGCAGGCAAACCTGCAGCGGTGTACAGAAGAGACAGCTCGGTCAGCGCCTGCGCCTTTTCCATGCCCGACTTGCTGCCCAGCTGGGCCAGCAGCGCGGCTGTAGCCGCTTCAAACTGCTCCTGGCTTGCCGCGTCAGACAGCCTGGCAATGTTGCGCAACCAGATGGCGCGCTCCAGCAAGTTGTTGTTTTTGGCGGCCAGCGCCAGCGACGCTTCCAGGCTTTTGATGGCCTTGTCTGTTTGGCCGGTTTGCAGCTTGGCTTGGTGGTCTACCGCGTACAGGTTAGCCTGAGCCCTGGCATCGGGCGCCTGTTTGAGCAGGTCTTCTATCTGGGCTGCACTGGCTTTGGCTTTAGTCCAAGCGCCTGTCTTGGCTCGGGCTGTGGTTTCATGCAAAAACACTTCCGCCGTGAACACCGCCAAATCCCCCAGCGCAGCCGGGCCCTCGCCACTCACCGCCTTCAGTGATTCGGCTGCCAGCGACAAAAACTGGCGCGGCACCTCGGCGGGTAACTGTGTGCTGCGGCTCAGAATGGCCGCCACTGCGCCTTGCAAATGCGTGCGCTCCTGTGCATTGGCGATAGCCTGTGTTTTTGTTTTCAGGTCGTCTGCGGCCTGCCGGGCTTGCGCGCTGTCCATACCCTGCACAGACCAGGCCTGGGCTTTTAGCTGTGCCGCCTGAAAGGCCGCAGCAGCTTTCGCATCGGCGGCAGGCTCGATGCTGGCACCCAGTGAACGCAGCACCGCCCTGGCCCGCGCGCCCTGGCCCAGATCGGCCAGCACAGTGGCAAATTCGGCCGTCAACACTTGTCGGGTCTGTTTGGGTAAAGCCGCTGGACCTGCCAGGGGCGCTGCTGCGCCGCCCGCACCAGCCGCACTCCCTAGGGTGGCACTGTCCCCAGCTTTTGCCTTGCCTGCGTTCGCGCCTGCAGCAGGAGCTCCCCCTGCGAGTGCACGGTCAGCGTTAGTGTTGCCCGCAGATTTACCCAAAACATTGGCGGCTGCCACAGCTTCTTGCGTCGACAGGCCTTTCGCATCCATTTTTTTGCCGCCTGCGGCTTGAATCAGCGGGTCATCTATGTCCACGTCGCCTGTCCGCTCGCCTACTGCCGAGGCACCCGCCGCCCCCGCTGGGGCACCGCCAGATGCTTGCTGTGGGCTCGGTGCGCTGATGTTGGCGGCAGCAACCGTGTCTTTTTGGCCCAAACGCTGCGACGAGCCACCAATCGTCAATCCTTTCGCGTCTGCATCCTGTTGGCTCGATGCGCTCATGTCGGTGGCGTTCACTGTCTCTTTTTTGCCCCAGGGCAGCGAGAAACCGGCAACGGTGACGGCTGTTTCACCCATATATGCCAAGCCAGCCAGCGCGGCCAGCGTGATGCCAATCAAAAAACCTGACTTGCCTTCGATCAGACTGCCTTTGCTCAGGCCGTACTTTTTTTCAAATTCTTTTTTGATCTGCTCGCGAATGGCGGCTTCTACCGACTCGCGCGCGTTTTTTTCTGTGTTGATGGCGGCTCGGGACTGCTGGATCTCAATCAACTCTCGCTCATGCTCTATCAGCTTTTTCCTAACCAGATACTCGTTGGTCAGCTTTTCAATGAAAACACCACACGAAGGACACTGGCGATTTTCGGGCATCACAAAGCGCTTGGCGCAGGCAGGGCAAGTCTCCACCCCATCGTAGCTGGCAGCGGTGGTAGTTTGAAGCGTTAACACTGGGGTGATGTCAACCTGCAGCCCCGCTTTGGTGAAACGGATTTTTTCTTCTTCTGCGCGCTCTAGCGTGATGGCTGAACCGACCTTGGCATAAGGCGAGCTGCGCAAGACCTTGATCAGGCGCTCTACCCGGTCGGGCGGCATGGCGGCCTGGGTGGCGGCGAGCTCCTGAATGGTTTTCAGCTTGGCCGTGGATGGCATGGTGACCACCACATCAAAGAGGGGAACGGCGGAATAAATCGTTTCGCTGACGTTGCCTTGCATGGAGATCCCTTATCGATTTCCATGGAATTGTATCTAAGTGTTTATTTTTTTTGGTGTGATCTGCGTTGTCGTCAAACCAGCCCAAACCAGCCCAGCAAGGCACCAGCGCCCAGCAGCCACAACAAATGGATTTTGCTGCGCCAGACGATCAGGGCGGTCAGTGCCGTCAACAGCCAGAGCGGCCAGTTGTTCATGCCGCTGCCATTGGCGGCGGTCAGCACCCAGCCCATCGCAATCAGCAACGCCACCACGATCGGTGCCATGCCTTGCTTGAAGGCACGCACGGCCCGCAGTTCGCGGTTACGGTGGCCCCACTGCGCTGCCAGATAAGTCAATGTGGTGCTGGGGATCAACATGCCCAGCATGGCGGTGAAAACGCCGAGCAGGCCAGTCAGCATGCCGCCCGCGTTCAGGCCCACATTCCAGCCCATCAGGGCAATGAACAGCACATTCGGCCCCGGCGCAGCTTGCGCAATTGCAATCGACGCATTGAACTGTGAATCGGTCAGCCAGTGCTGCTCGTCCACCAGAAAGCGGTGCATGTCTGATGCGGTGGAGATCGCCCCGCCAATCGCCAGCAAGGACAGCGACAGGTAATGAATAAACAGGGATGCCCAGTCTTGCCACGCCAGCAGCAGCTGAGGTGCCAGTTCAGACGCCAGTTGTGACGTTGGGGTCATGGCTCAAGTCTTCGGTAGGCCAGTGTGCAGGCCGCAACGCCCAGCCCCAGCAACGCATATGCCAGCGGCCAGCGCAGCAGTGCAACGGCAACAAAGCACAGCACGCCCAGAGCGATGCACAGCTGCAAGCCAAGCACGTTTTTTTGCAGCGCGCCAACTAGCTTTAAGCCGGTTGCCGTTATCAAGCCTGCCGCCACCGCCGCCATCCCCCGCAGCGCACCCTGCACACCAGGGTGGCCTGCAAACTGTGCATACACCAGCGCCAGCAGCAGCACAATCACCAGTGGCGCGGTCAGCATGCCTGCAAGCGCCGCCATCGCGCCCTTAAAACCAAAGTAACGTGAGCCAATCATCAACGAAAGGTTCACCACATTCGGCCCCGGCATGATTTGCGCTACCGCCCATTCCTCAACAAATTCTTCCCGCGTCATCCAGCGTTTTTTCTCAACCAGCTCGCGCTGGACAACCGTCAAGACACCGCCAAAACCCTGCAAAGCCAGCAGGCTGAAAGACAAAAACAGATCAGTCGGTGACTGGGGCTGCGCACGGGGCTCATGTGTTGGAAGGGTCATCGCTGCATTATCTCTGTGGGCCCTGACTTGCTGGTTGCAAGTCAAAAGCAGCAGGGCGGGTTAGAGTTTTTACTGAAGCACCGCATGAGATTTGAAAATAATTTCAGCACACCGAGCGATGCGGCCGCGCCTGCGTCGCCATTAGGTTTAAAAAGCAGCTGTTGGCGCCGGGTCGATCGCCGGCCCGGGTACATCGGGATTGACCGCTTGCAGCAAGCTGCCGGGAGTCGCCACAGCACAGCCTGCGCTGGGTCAACATCACATTCAAAAGCAAGGTCAAAAGCAAGAACAGTTGTCTTGGCTGAAAATAGCGGGTTCAGCCATCCTTTCAGCCACCGGAGTTGCCATGACCACTGCTTTAAAAATTGATTTTGTGTCGGACGTTTCATGCCCCTGGTGCATCATTGGGCTGAAGGCGCTTGATCAGGCGCTGGCCAACGTCAAGGCCGACATCACAGCCGAGATTCACTTTCAGCCGTTTGAGCTGAACCCTCACATGGCAGCCGAAGGCCAGGACATCACCGAGCACATCACGCAGAAGTACGGCATCAGCGCCGAACAGGCCAATGCCAACCGCGAGAATATCCGCCAACGCGGCGCGGAGGTGGGCTTTAACTTTGCGACGGCCAGCGAGCCGGGTGGCGGCCGCAGCCGCGTGTACAACACTTTTGACGCCCACCGACTGCTGCATTGGGCGCAAACCGTCAGCCTCGCCAAACAAAAGGCCCTGAAGGAAGCGCTGTTTTCAAGCTACTTTACCGACGGGCAAAGCCCGGGGTCGCACGAGGTGCTGGTGCGCTTGGCGGGGCAGGTGGGGCTGGATGCGGCTCAGGCTCATGCGGTTTTGAGCTCTGACCAATTTGCCGATGCTGTACGGGCGCAAGAACAGTTCTACACCGGGCAGGGCATTCACTCGGTGCCTGCGGTCATCATCAACGACAGGCATCTGATTTCAGGCGGTCAGCCGGTAGAAGTGTTTGAGCAGGCGTTGCGCCAGATTGCCGCCCAGACGGCATGAGCGCCCGCCTGGCCATAACAAAATCAGATAGCAACTTGGCGCTACCGCTGCTTGCGGCATGACCAAAAACCGCGCATAGTCGAAAGATGAATCAAACACACCTGCGCCGTTCTTTCATTCTTGCTGCACTGGCCATCAGCACATGGGCTCTGCCGACGCATGCGCAGCCGCTGACCAATCGCGCCATCAAAATCGTGGTGCCATTTGGCGCTGGCGGTGTGGCCGACCTGACGGCCCGCATCGTGGCGCAAAAAATGTCCGACAACATGGGCCAGCCGGTGGTGATTGAAAACAAACCCGGCGCAGGTGGTGTGGTAGCTGGCGATACGGTGGCCAAGGCGGATGCCGACGGCTACACCCTGCTGCTGATGTCCAACGGTACCGCGGTCAGCGCTGGCCTGTTCAAGGCGCTGCCCTACGACACGGTGAAAGACTTTGCGCCGATTTCAACCCTTGGTTTTTTTGACATTGCAGTGGCAGTGCCGCAAAACTCGCCCTATAAAACGCTGCCCGAGTTGCTGGCGTTTGCGCGCGCCAATCCTGGCAAGCTGAACATTGGCACCATCAATGTGGGCAGCACACAGAACCTGGCTGCCGAGTTGTTCAAATCCATGGCCAATATTCAGGCGCAAATTGTGCCGTTCAATGGCACGCCAGCTGTCATCACCGCCTTGCGCGGTGGACAGATTGACGCAGCTGTCGAAATTTTGAGCCCCATGCTGCCGCAAATCCAGGCCAACGCTATTTCGGCCTTGGCCGTGTTGGGCGACAAGCGCTCGGTGGTGCTCAAAGACGTGCCCACTGCGGCACAAAGCGGGCTGGCCAACTTCAGCGCCGCATCATGGAATGCGCTGGCTGCACCTGCCAAAACACCCAAAGACGTCGTGGCCCGGCTGAACCGTGAGGTCAAAGCCGCACTGGATTCCCCTGACGTTAAAAAGCGTTTATTGGACTTGAACATTGACGCGACATCCAGCACCCCAGAGCAACTGGCCAATTTGCTGAATGCCGAAATTCGCCGCTGGTCTGAAGTGATCGTGCGGGCCAAAATCCCGACGCAATAAATTCAAGACAGGTGTTGGCATGCAGTTCACATCGATTGGCCTGATCGGCTACGGGGAAGTCGGAAAAACCTTCAGTGCAGGGCTCAAAGCGCCCTCGGGCGTAGCCCGCATGAGCGCCTGGGACCTGAAATTCGTTCACCCCACAGTCAAGCATTTTGAGCTTGCACATGCCGAGCAAGCGGGCGTTCAGGCCTGCCTGTCCATGCAGGCGCTGTGCGGAGCCAGTGAGCTGGTCATTTCAGCCGTCACCGCATCGAGCACGCTGGCGGTTGCGCAAGAGGCTGCGCAGCATCTGAAGGCAGGCAGTGTGTTTCTTGACTTGAACTCTGCATCGCCGGGCACCAAGCAGCAATGCGCCGCCTTGATTGAACAACGCGGCGCTCATTATGTTGAAGCAGGCGTCATGACATCGGTGCCGCCCTACGGCATCAAAACGCCCATGTTGCTGGGCGGCCCGCAAGCCGCCGCACTGGCCCCTTTGCTCGTCAGCTGGGGCATGGATGCCAAAGCCATCAGCCACAAACTGGGCGTGGCCAGCGCCATCAAAATGTGCCGCAGCGTGATGATCAAGGGCCTGGAGGCGCTGGTGATTGAAAGCTACACCACCGCCAGAGCCTACGGCGTAGAAGACCAGGTGTTGCCGACGTTGGCAGAAACTTTCCCGAGCATCGACTGGGCACAAACCGGCGCCTACTTTTTCAGCCGTGTTGTGCAGCACGGCCAGCGCCGCGCCGAGGAAATGCGCGAAGCCGCCAATACCGTCAAAGAAGCAGGCTTTGAGCCTTTGATGACCGCTGCCATTGCCGATAAACAGCAGTGGGTGGCCAGCCAGGCCAAGGCGGGTGTGTTTGAAGGCGTGACCAAGGCGGCACGCTGGCAGGACTATGCCGATCAGTTGATCGAAGCGTCCAAAAAAGCCTGACTTGGACTGTTATCAGGTTTTTAATCGGCTTTTAAACCAACGAATAAAAGCGCGAGCAGCTATTTTTAATAGCGTTTAACAAGGCCCATCTCTGCTGGCTTGGTCAGAAGTCAACTCCAACCAGCAGATCCCATCCCTTTCAAGGCCGCAGATAGCCATGCGCAAACAAGTCATTGGACATGACTTGTTTGCAGCTTATGCTTTCACAAGCAGCGCTTCAATCTTTCCGCCCTTGGCGAGATAGTCCGCAATCCACAGAGGTCGTTTACCTCTGCCAGTCCAAGTGTTTTCACCATGACGGTATTTGATCGCTACGGGTGCTTTTTGGGGTTTGGTTTCGGTTGAAGTTGTTGAAGTTCCGAAGCCCAGTTCTTTGGCTGTAATGCCATACAGTTTCATTTTCGACTTGATATCTTTAATGATGGGCGCTTTCTTCTTTTCAGCCAAGTTTTTGGCTTTGGATTGAAGTTCAGAAATTTGCTTATAGAGCTGCTCAAGATCGTCCACTGTCGTTTCCTTCATGGTTAAAGTTTAAAAAATTTTCAAACTACAGTTTATCATTTTTTCAAAAAGTTTTGAATGTCGAATCATAAATATCTGTTTGGCTATCCCGATCTTTGCGTTCTATTGATTTGAAAAATCTCAAAATTTTTGGCTAATTTTTATTGATTTGATAATTAATGACAAAAAAATCAGGATCGCCATTAAATGTCGCTGTAAGCATTAGGGAAGGTCTGCACAACCCCCGCCGTAGCGTGAGTTGAACGTCAAGAATTCATTCGATGAAACCTGAGGTGCGTTTTTACCGATTTTGTGGGCATATTGCCCCCGGTTTACTGCCTTTGCAGGCCGCTGGCGTGCGTTTGCCCGCCTTGC
>CANJWZ010000011.1 GCA_947478725.1 Comamonadaceae bacterium | reverse complement strand
GGCGGTCATAGCCATCGTCGTCGACAAACTCGACGTACTGCGCCCAGGTCACAGGCTGGGCGTCAATTTCAAATTCCGGCACGGTCACACTGTGCTGCGGTCTTTCGTTGTCAAACGAAAACCCATCAATTAGGCTGCTGCCCAAGGCCCAGGTGCAAGCCGGCACCAAAAGCGGTTCGCGCAAGCTCATGGGGGCCGGGGTGAAGGCTTGCTGCATGGGTTTGTCAAGCGCCAAACCCAGCGTTTGGGCGGTGTACACCATTGCTTCGGCATGCATGTCTTCATGGAACAGGCACAGCCGGTAAAAGTACAGGGCGTCGTCGCTGTCGCCGGCCTTTTCGAGCAAGTCCAGCGTGCCTTCGAGCGTGTTGAGCAAATAGCTGCGGATACTGTTGGCATCAAGCAAGTCAAGTTGCCAGCGTGTGCTGTGCGGTACATGGGTGCTGTCCCACCATCGGTCGGCGTTGGGCTCAATGCTGGCCAGCCGCGTGTGCGCCGGCTCGCAGCGCGGGCCCAGTGCGCGTTGCATGTTGCGGGCAATCCACCATTCCTGAAACCAGCCGATGTGGCCCAGCTCCCACAAAGGCGGGTTGACCGTGGCCAGTTGGGGCACCACATAATTTGCCGCTTCAAGTGCGTTTTGATACTGCGCAAAAAGGTGCAGCGTATGATTGCGCGCATCCATCAACGCCAGCGACAGCATCGCCCGGCCGCCGCTACGCATGGTGGGCAAATCGATCTGGCCGGCCATGCTGGTTGCCGTTGCAAAGTTGGCATGAAAAGGTGTTTTGCTTGAAGTCAAAAATAGTCCTGGTGAGCCCAGCCTCAAGAGAGGCCAACAATGGCAACTGGCATACCGCACACCGCTGGGCAAAGTTTCTCTCTGGACATTGTGACATTGCAGTCACACAGCAATGGAACGCGGACGGTGAAACGCCGGATGCCATGATTGCGCTGCATGCGCGGCGTTCTGCACCGGCTATTCACGCCTGGGCGGCGCAGCATCCGCACAAGCCTTTGATCGTTGTGCTGACCGGCACCGATTTGTACCGCGACATTCACCGGGGCGCCGATGCACAGCAGTCTTTGCGGCTGGCAACCCAACTGGTGGTGCTGCAAGAGGAAGGCTTGGCAGAACTTTCCCAAGAACTGCAACGCAAAGCGTGCGTGATTTTTCAGTCTGCACCGCGCTTGAGCCCAGCCGTTAAATCCAGTCAGCGTTTCAGGGTGGTGATGGTGGGCCATTTGCGCGACGAAAAAGACCCGGTGACGTTTATGCAAGCGGCAAGGCTGTGCGCAGGTGCTGCGTACTTTGACCAGATCGGCGCTGGGCTGGATGCCGCGCTGGCTGATGCGGCGCGCCTGGCAGCAGACCAACTTCCCCACTACCGCTGGTTGGGCGGCCTGCCCCGCCCCCTGACGCGCCAACGCATCAAACGCGCCCATGTGCTGGTGAACAGTTCTGTCATGGAAGGCGGTGCGCATGTGATTCTGGAGGCCGTGCAGTCGGGCACGCCGGTGCTGGCATCCCGCATCAGCGGCAATCTGGGCATGCTGGGGGCTGACTACGCGGGCTATTTTGATGTGGGCGATGCCGCTGGACTGGCAGCGCTGGTCAAACGCTGCGCAACTGAGCCTGCCTTTTTGGCACATTTACAAAACCAGTGCGCGTTGCGGGCCGAATTGTTTGAGCCGGCTGTTGAAAAGCGCCATGTTTTAAAATTGCTCGCATCTGTCATCAAGGAATCGCCATGAACGCCCCCGAAAAACTCAGCTCGCTTGTGGCTCCGCGCCTGACCAGCCTGTCCCATGGCGGCGGCTGTGGCTGCAAGATTGCGCCAGGCGTGCTCAGTGAAATCTTGAAAAACTCCAGCAATCTGCCGATTCCCCCGGAACTGCTGGTGGGCATTGAGACCGCAGACGACGCGGCGGTGTACCTGCTCAATGAAAACCAGGCGCTGATTGCCACCACCGACTTTTTCATGCCCATCGTCGATGACCCGTATGACTTTGGCCGCATCGCCGCAACCAACGCCATCAGCGATGTGTACGCCATGGGCGGCACACCCATCATGGCGCTGGGCCTGGTCGGCATGCCGATCAATGTGCTGCCGCTGGACGTCATAGGCGCGATTTTGCGCGGCGGGCAGGACGTGTGCCGCGATGCTGGCATCCCGATTGCCGGTGGCCACACGATTGATTCAGTCGAGCCGATTTATGGCTTGGTGGTGCTGGGCCTGGTGCATCCGTCCAGGGTCAAGAAAAACTCCGGCGCCAAAGTGGGCGATGTGCTGGTCATGAGCAAACCGCTGGGCGTGGGCATTTTGTCTGCTGCCTTGAAAAAAGAAATGCTGCCGCCCGCAGGCTACGCCAAGATGATTGAAGTGACCACGCAATTGAACAAACCCGGCATCGCGCTGGCCGCCCTCGATGGGGTGCACGCTTTGACCGACATCACCGGCTTTGGCCTGGCAGGACATACGATGGAGTTGGCCAGAGGCGCAAAAGTGCAAATTCGCCTGGACTGGTCGCGCATGCCGCTGATTGCTGGCGTGCGCGAGCTGGCAGCGCAAGGATGCGTCACCGGTGCTTCTGGCCGCAACTGGGAAAGTTATGGCAATGAAGTCACGCTGCCTGGCGTTTTTGCTGAAGCCGACAAGGCGCTGCTGAGCGACCCGCAAACCTCGGGCGGATTGTTGGTGTCATGCCGCCCGGACCTGGCACGCCAAGTGCTAGAGATCTTTCACACGCAAGGCTTTGCAGAGGCGGCGGTGATCGGTGAAGTGGCGCAAGGCAGCGGCGTCAGCGTTTATTGACCCTTGAGGACCCTTGTGGAAAGACCAGGGTTTTCCCGAGTTTTTTAGGTTGACATTCCTTAAGTAGCCGTCTTGCCTTCGCAGTTACCATCGGTGCAAGTCGGCTGCATATTTGCATGGCCCTTTTGTTTTTAGAAACCATCCCGCCCATTTTTGGAGACTCTTCACGTGGCTGCATTACTCAAACTTGCATTGGCGTACGACTGGCTGGCCGCCCAAATCGGCAAAATAGCCTCCTGGGCTGTGTTGCTGGCAGCCCTGATCTCGTCGGGTAACGCGTTTGTACGCTATGGTTTTGACCTCAGCTCGAACGGCTGGCTTGAAATCCAGTGGTATCTGTTTGCAGCCATGGTGATGCTGGGCGCACCGTATGTTCTCAAGCTCAATGAACATGTGCGGGTTGACATCATTTACGGCAAACTCAAAGGCAACGGTCCGGTCTATGTTGATATTTTTGGCCTGATATTTTTCCTGTTGCCAGTCATGGCTTTGCTGGCTTACCTGAGCTGGCCCTTGTTCATCAGCATGTACAAGTCCGGAGAAATGTCGCCCAACGCAGGCGGCCTGATTCGCTGGCCCGCCATGCTGCTGTTGCCGGTGGGTTTTGGCATGATGTTTTTGCAGGGCATTTCTGAAATCATCAAGCGCGTCAGCTATCTGGCTGGCAAGTTCGAGATGAACACGCATTACGAAAAGCCGGTTCAATAAGCGGCTGCCGCTCAACGGTTCATCTCCCTTCAAGTCGTTTCAGGACAATAAAAATGCAAATGGAAAATTTCGCACCGATCATGTTCGCGGGCCTCGTGCTGATCATGCTGATTGGCTTTCCAGTGGCTTTCTCACTGGCAGCGCTGGGCCTGGGCTCTGGCTTTCTGGCCATTGAAATGGGCTGGTTCCCGGCCAGCTTCATGTCCAATCTGCCGCTCAATATGTTTGGCATTTTGTCAAACGACCTGCTGCTGGCCATTCCGTTTTTCACCTTCATGGGCTCGATTCTTGAAAAATGCGGCCTGGCAGAAGACATGCTCGATTCCATGGGTCAGCTGTTTGGCCCGGCCAAGGGCGGCCTGGGTTATTCCGTCATCATCGTGGGTTTTATCCTGGGCGCGATCACCGGCACGGTGGCAGGTCAGGTGATTGCCATGGCCATGATTTCGCTGCCCGTGATGATCCGTTACGGCTACAACATGCGCTACGCCACTGGCGTGCTGGCGGCGTCAGGCACCATCACGCAGCTGGTGCCGCCTTCGCTGGTGCTGATCGTGATGGCCGACCAATTGGGCCAGTCTGTGGGTGACATGTACAAGGGCGCCTGGGGCCCGTCAATTTTGCAGGTGCTGATTTTTGCAGCCTACACCTATCTTCTGGGTGTTTTCAAGCCGCACCATGTGCCGGGTGTGCCCAAAGAGGCACGCACCCTGCACGGCTGGGCCTTGTGGGGAAAATGCCTGCGCGGCATCATTCCCTCAGCCATCCTGATTTTTGCAGTGCTTGGATCGATGGGCGGCCTGCCGGGCATCAACACCGCCATTGCCACACCGACTGAAGCCGGTGCCATGGGCGTGGTGGGTGCGCTGGTGCTGGCGGCCATTCACAAGCGCCTGACGATGGCGCTGATCTGGGAAGCCATGAGCGGCACCATGCGCCTGACTGCCATGGTGGTGTTTATCCTGATTGGTGCGCGCGTGTTCTCCATGGTGTTTCAGGGCGTGGACGGTGCCAAGTGGGTTGAGCATTTGCTGACTGGCTTGCCAGGCGGCCAAACCGGCTTTCTGATCGTTGTCAACATCTTCATTTTCTTCCTGGCCTTCTTCCTGGACTTTTTTGAGATTGCCTTCATCATCTTGCCGATGCTGGGCCCGGTGGCGGTCAAGCTGGGCATCAACCCGATCTGGTTCGGCGTGCTGCTGTGCGTGAACATGCAAACCAGCTTCATGCACCCACCGTTTGGCTTTGCTCTGTTTTACTTGCGCGGTATTGCCGACACGCTGTTCAAGGAAAAACGTATTCCCGAAGCCATCAAGTCCAACGACATTTACCTGGGAGCGATTCCCTGGGTGGCCATGCAGATGATTCTGGTTCTGATCGTGATCTTTGTGCCCCAAACTGTCACCATGTTCTTGGACAAGGAAGAAAAAATTGACATCGACAAGGTAAAGATTGAAATGCCCATGGAAACGCCTGACCCGGTGACGGCCCCGGGCACAGCCGCCAGCGGCGCGGCTGGCAGTGACCCTCTGGCACCAAAATCAGACGCGACCAGTTCTGACGACGAACAAAAAAAGATGGACGAGTTATTCAAAGGCAAATAGGCCGGCATCTTTCTTTCATCCGGATTCGAAAATATCCAGGAATGCCCCTCGTCGAGGGGCATTTTTTATTCATACAGCCACCAACCAGCGCAGACGATGTTCAACAACACCTTGCCCGCCATGGGCCCACCGCCGTTTAAATTTGTACCGAAAGTTGCGGGAGTCAGCAGCCCAGCTTATTCCGTCACCTTCAAGCTGCTGGCCACACTGATCGTGTTCGCCTGTTCGGCGGCTTTTTTGCAGAACTGGTGGGCTGGCAGGGCCGCAGGCGGAGTGGCCGGCGGGGGCTGGTTTTTGGGGGCGGTGTTGCTGCTGCTTTACACCTGGGTCCATATTTTGCGCAGCACAACCCGCATTGACGAGCAGGCTCTGCATCAAAGCTGGGTCTGGAACAAGCACATGGAATTGCGCGAGCTGGCCTACGGAAAACTGATTCGGGTGCGCGGGCTGGAATGGCTGATTGCGCCGCGCCTGTACGTGCGCACGCTGATGGGAAAATTTGCGGTTTTTTATGCCACCTCGCCCGAGATGATTGCCGAGTTTGAACGGCTGGTGAAGGAGCTCAAGGCTTTCAGGGACATGCGCTAGGGCCGGGTGCGGCTAAAAAAGGCGGACATAAAAAAAGCCGCACCTGAGTGCGGCTTTTTGACGTCAAAAAGGAAAAGCCGGATTACAACTTTTGATCTTGCATGAACTTGTCAAACGACGCTTCTGTGAAACGGAACCACAGGTTCTGGTCTGCGCGGAACTTGGAGTAGTCAGCGTAGATTTTTTTCCAGTTTTCGTTCTTGGCAGACAGTTCGTCGTACAAAGCCATTGAAGCCTTGAACGCGGCGTTCATCACGTCTTTCGGGAAGGGACGCAGCTTGGTTTTTGCACCCACGAGCTGCTTGAGGGCTATTGGATTGAGCGCGTCATATCTGGCCTGCATGGTCGTGTGGGCCTGTGCGGCCGCGGCTTCAACAATCGCCTTGTACTCAGGGGTGAGCGCTTCAAATGCCTTGTTGTTGATGAAGAAGTCCAGCTCAGGGCCGCCCTCCCACCAGCCAGGGTAGTAGTAAAACGGAGCCACTTTGTTAAAGCCCAGTTTCTGGTCGTCGTAGGGGCCTACCCATTCGGCGGCGTCAATCGTGCCTTTTTCCAGCGCTTGATAAATCTCGCCACCGGGAATGTTTTGCGGCACCGAACCCAATTTTTCCAGCACCTTACCGCCGAAGCCGCCGATGCGCATTTTCAGGCCTTTCATGTCGGCCAAGGTTTTGATCTCTTTGCGGTACCAGCCGCCCATTTGCGCGCCGGTGTTGCCGCCTGGGAAGTTGACGATGTTGTACTTGGCGTAGAACTCGCGCATCAGCTTCATGCCGTTGCCTTCGTACATCCAGGCTGTCATCTGGCGGCTGTTCAGGCCAAAAGGAATGGCGCAGCCCAGCGCAAAAGTTTCGTCCTTGCCAAAGAAATAGTAAGGAGCGGTGTGCGCGCACTCTATCGACCCTTGCTGCACGCCGTCTACCACACCAAAAGCAGGCATCAGCTCGCCCGCAGCATGAACCGAAACCTCAAACTTGCCGCCCGACATGGCCTTGACGGCTTTCGAGAAAGTATCCGCGGCACCGAAGATGGTGTCCAGTGACTTGGGAAAGCTGGACGCAAGGCGCCAGCGCACTGCCGCCTGTGCGTGTACAGCAGGCGCTACGCCAGCGGCCAGCACGCCGGCAATGCCAGCATTTTTAATGAGGGAACGACGATCCATGAATATCTCCTGAGAGGTTTTGAAGTTTGAAATTCACACTGCATTGATCTGCCGCGTGGTCAGTAAGGTTCTCTTCAGAACCGACTGGCTGCTCGACTGAGGTGCATATTTTGGCAGTGTTCACGCAGGCCCTGACCCGGTTTTTACCCGTAGTGGGTGGTTTTGGGCTGACAGCCTGCCGATGCCGAAAATTATAAAACGACTGATCGTGGGATCGGTGGGGTTTACCCTCAACCCCCCGACATCAAGCAGCAAACCAAGGCGCCCCTTGGTCAATGGCTTCGAACACTCTCAGCGCTCAGCCAAGAGGCTCATATTTCTTGGGCAGCGCCCTTTGAAAATTGACGTCAGGCCACTGACTTGAGCGCGACCTTGACGGCTTGGCTTGCCGCCATCAGATCTCCAAAACGGGCGACGACGGAGGCCTCAATACCCGCCGCATCCAGCCCTTGCATGGCCATTAATTTGGCTGGGTCGCCATGCTCAATGAACTCGTCGGGGAGGCCCAGATGCAGCACCGGCTTGACCACACCCGCCGCTTGCAGCGCCTCGCTGACGGCACTGCCCGCACCGCCCATGATGGCACCGTCTTCCACCGTGACCAGCGCATCGTGACTGGCAGCTATATGCAACAGCAGCTCCACATCGAGTGGTTTGGCCCAGCGCATGTTGACCACGGTCACGCCCAGTTTGTCAGCCACTTGCAGCGCCGGATAAAGCAGTGTGCCGAAGGCCAAAATCGCAACCCCCTTGCCTTCGCGGCGCACCTCAGCTTTGCCAAATGGCAGCGCCTCAAGACCTGCTTCGGGCGCCACACCCGCGCCTGCACCACGCGGGTAGCGCACGGCAACCGGATGGTTTTGCTCGTAGGCGCTGCTCAGCAGCATGCGGCATTCGCGTTCGTCTGCGGGGCAGGCAATGCTCATGTTGGGAATGCAGCGCAAAAACGCAATGTCGTAGGCGCCCGCATGGGTTGCGCCGTCGGCACCCACCAGACCGGCACGGTCCAGCGCAAACACCACCGGCAGGTTTTGCAGCGCGACATCGTGCACCAGTTGGTCGTAGCCGCGCTGCAGGAAGGTCGAGTAAATCGCCACCACCGGCTTGAGCCCCTCGCAGGCCATGCCGGCTGCAAACGTGACCGCGTGCTGCTCGGCAATACCCACATCGTGGTAACGGCCAGGAAAGCGCTGATGAAACTCGACCATGCCCGAGCCTTCACGCATGGCCGGCGTGATGCCCACCAGCCGCGTGTCGTGCGCTGCCATGTCGCACAGCCAGGTACCGAACACTTGCGTGAAAGTTTGTTTCGCTGGTGTCAGGGCTTTTTGCAAGCCCATGGCCGGGTCAAACTTGCCGGGGCCATGGTAGGCAATCGGGTCGGCCTCGGCCATTTTGTAGCCCTGGCCTTTTTTGGTGACAACGTGCAAAAACTGCGGGCCCGACCCGTTTTTCATCAGTTGCCTGATGTTCTCCAGGGTGGGCACCAGCGAATTGAGGTCATGCCCGTCAATCGGGCCGATGTAGTTGAAGCCGAAATTTTCAAACATCGTGGCCGGCACCACCATGCCTTTGGCGTGTGATTCCAGCCGCTTGGCCAGCTCTAACAGCGGCGGCGCCACGCTCAATACCTGCAGGCCGACGCTGCGCGCCGATGCATAAAACCGCCCGCTCATGAGCTGCGCCAAATAGCGGTTGAGCGCCCCCACGGGCGGGCTGATGCTCATGTCGTTGTCGTTCAGCACCACCAGCATCTTGCAATTGTCTTGTATGCCCGCGTTGTTCATCGCCTCAAACGCCATGCCTGCACTCATGGCGCCGTCGCCAATGATGGCCACTGAATAACGCTCTTCCCCCTTTTGCCGGGCCGCCAGTGCCATGCCCAGGGCAGCAGAAATCGATGTGGACGAATGCGCCGTCCCAAAGGTGTCATAAGGGCTTTCATCGCGCCGTGGAAAGCCTGACAGGCCGCCGAATTGGCGCAGGGTGCCCATCCGGTCTTTTCTGCCTGTGAGGATTTTGTGCGGGTAGGTTTGATGACCCACATCCCACACCAGCCGATCTTCCGGGGTGTTGAACACATAGTGCAAAGCAACTGTCAGTTCAACCGTGCCCAGGTTGGAGCTCAAGTGCCCGCCGGTTTTGGAGACGCTGTCAAGCAGGTAGGCACGCAGCTCATCGCTCAGGGTTTTCAGCTGGCCGCGCGGGAGTTTGCGTACATCAGCCGGGCTTTCAATGGTGTCAAGCAAAGGGGTCATCTTGGAACGGTCGGTTTAAAAGCGAGTGGGTGTCAATTCAATACTGCCGGTTGACCAGCATATCAGCTAGTGCGCGCAGTGCGGCGGTGCCGTGCGGGTTTGCCCCGTCTACCGCATCCAGACTGGTCAAAGCCCGCGCCAGCAATTGCCCGGCGTAGGCTTTGGAGGCGTCAAGCCCCATCAGCGACACAAAAGTGGGTTTGTCATGAAAAGCGTCCTTGCCCGCCGTCTTGCCCAGCGTGGCCGAGTCTGCCGTCACGTCCAGAATGTCGTCGACGACCTGGAACGCCAGGCCAATGGCGGCGCCGTACTCTCCCAGCGCAAGCAAGGTAGCGTCGTTCGGGTGGCCGCATAGTGCGCCCATCAGAACGCTGGCTTTGAGCAGTGCACCGGTTTTCAGCCGATGCATTTCATGGAGCTGGTCGGCGTCCAGCGGCAGCCCCACACTGGCCAGATCGATCGCCTGCCCGCCGGCCATGCCCTGAGCACCCGACGCCTGGGCCAGCACCCGGCACAACCGGGCCTGGGTCGCCGTGTCAACCGCGGTGTCTGCAGGTGTCAACAGCTCAAAAGCCAGCGCTTGCAGCGCATCACCGACCAGCAGCGCCTGGGCCTCGCCAAACTGGACATGCACCGTTGGCTTGCCGCGGCGCAGCACGTCGTTGTCCATGCAAGGCATGTCGTCGTGCACCAATGAATAGGCATGGATCAGCTCCACCGCACAGGCGGCGCGCAGGGCGGCTTGCGGGTTGCCGCCCACCGCCTCACAGGCGGCCAGTGCCAGCAGCGGGCGCAGCCGCTTGCCGCCATCCAGCACGGCGTAACGCATGGCTTGGTTGAGCTGCTGCAGACCAGCAGAAGCAGCGGCTTTCGAAGGCGGGGCCACCCAGTCAGACAGCGCCTTTTCGAGCCGTCCGGCTTGTTCTTGCGTCCATGCTTTCAGGTCAAAGCTGGGCACCATTTTTGCGCTCGGTAGACTGACTTGACTGACTTGACTCACTTTGAAGCGCTCCAGTTTTTCAGCTCATTGCCTTCCAGCACCTTGATCTGGTTTTCAACCGCTTCGAGCCTGCCTTTGCAGAAAGACATCAGCTGTGCGCCGCGCTGGTAGCTGCTCAAGAGTTGGTCCAGCGGCAACTGACCGGACTCCAGGTCAACGATCAGCCGCTCCAGCTCTTGCAGGGCCAGCTCATACGTCTCGGGCAGTCCGGGGGCTGCATCAGTGGTTTTTTGTGGGGTGGATTTGGCCATGGTTTTTGGATGTAGTTCCCGATTTTAGAGTGTCACAAGGCTGGTACCTGATTGCCGCAGATAGCGGCGGGTAAAATCAAAAAACACCCCTGCGGTTGCCCACCGCCACGTACCGATGTCCGATTTAAGTCTTCGCCTGCTGCAAGCCACCAGCCAGCTCCCGATCTCCAGTTATTTTGACGCCGCGCTCTATCAGCGAGAGCAGCAAAAGCTGTTTGCAGGCGGGCCGCGCTACCTGGGCCATGAGCTGGCCGTGCCCAATATGGGCGACTTTTACGCCCTGCCCCACGAAGGCGAAGGGCGGGCGCTGGTGCGCAACGCCTCGGGCATTGAGCTGATTTCCAACGTCTGCCGGCATCGCCAGTCCACCATGCTGCAAGGCCGCGGTAACACCGGGGCCAACATCGTCTGCCCGCTGCACCGCTGGACCTACAACACCTCGGGCGAACTGATAGGCGCACCGCACTTTGAAATCGACCCCTGCCTGAACCTGAACCGCTACAAAACCACCACCTGGAACGGCCTGGTGTTTGAAGACACGGGCCGCGACATTGCGAACGAAATGAGCCAGCTGGGTGTGGCCAAGGACTTGGACTTTTCTGGCTATCAGCTCGACAAAGTGCACCTGCACGAATGCCACTACAACTGGAAAACCTTCATTGAGGTGTATCTGGAGGACTACCACGTGGGGCCGTTTCATCCCGGGCTGGGCGGTTTTGTCACCACCCATGACTTGCGGTGGGAACTACAGCCGGATTACTCGGTGCAAACCGTGGGCGTGTCAGACAAACTGGGCAAGCCCGGCACCGACACCTATAAAAAATGGCACGACGTGGTGCTGCAGTACCGCAAAGGCGTGGCACCCAAGTACGGTGCGATCTGGCTGACTTACTACCCGCATGTGATGGTGGAGTGGTACCCGCATGTGCTGGTGGTCAGCACCTTGCACCCGCGCGGACCCGACAAGACACTGAATGTGGTCGAGTTTTTTTACCCCGAAGAAATCTGCGCCTTTGAACGTGAATTTATCGAGGCGCAGCAAGCCGCCTACATGGAGACCTGTGTCGAAGACGACGAAATCGCCCTGCGGATGGACGCTGGCCGCAAGGCCTTGCTGGACAGGGGCGACAACGAGTTTGGCCCCTACCAAAGCCCGATGGAAGACGGTATGCAGCATTTCCACGAGTGGTACCGCCGCAAAATGGGCGCCAGCAAAACCACGCAGATGATCTGATGCATTTTTTTGCTATGAATTGAGTCGCTTCTAGTGCATATATTCATTGGGCTAGCACCCTAAAACCTTCCTGAAAACGGCTTGACCAGCCAAACGAGAGCCCACCACCCCCATGCAAGCCATCTGGATGATTCTGTCCGCCTTCCTCTTCTCCAGCATGGCGGTATGCGTCAAGTTTGCAGCGCAATACTTCAACAACGCCGAGCTGGTGTTTTACCGGGGTGTGATCGGGATGGTGTTCATGGCCGCTTTTGCCCGCATGCGCGGCACGTCCCTGGCCACCACCGTGCTGCCCATGCACATCTGGCGCAGCGTGGCCGGCGTGACGGCGCTGTCGGCCTGGTTTTACGCCATCGCGCACCTGCCCCTGGCCACGGCCATGACGCTGAACTACATGAGCAGCGTCTGGATTGCCGTGTTTTTGGTCGGCGGCACGCTGGTGTTTGCCAAGGCAGGGGTAGGGCCATTTTCTGCCCGGCCACCCCAAGGAAAATTACCCCCCCAGGGGGGCAGCGCATCTCGTGAAGCGGAAAGCGTGGGGGCGCTTTTCCAGTCTCAAGGCGTACTGGTGGGCGCCATCCTGGCCAGCTTTGCCGGGGTGGTCATGCTGCTGCGCCCCACGATCGCCCAAAACCAGGCTTTTGCCGGTCTGATTGGCCTGCTGTCTGGCCTGGGATCAGCGTTTGCTTACATGCAGGTGATGGCGCTGGCCCGCATAGGCGAGCCGGAAGCCCGTACCGTGTTTTACTTTGCCGTTGGCAGCACTATCGCGGGCGCGCTGGGCATGGTCCTGCTGGGGTTGTCGCCGTGGCACTGGCAACACGCGCTGTGGTTGCTGCCGATCGGTCTGTTGGCCAGCCTGGGCCAGTTGTGCATGACCAAGGCTTATTCGATGTCCACCAACCACGGCGGCACGCTGATGGTGGCTAATTTGCAATACTCGGGCATCATCTTTTCGGCCCTGTTTGGCTTGGCCCTGTTGGGCGACACCATACCGCCGCTAGGCTGGGCAGGCATGGGGCTGATTGTGCTGAGCGCCATTGCCGCCACGGTGCTGCGCGCCCGTGCCGCGCCGGATGCCCCGGCTGAAGAGCATTGATCCACCACCGACATGAACGGAGCTTGACATGACGCATGACCTGCTGATAACTGCTGAACAACTGCAAACCCTGGTTGCCAGCAAAGTGCCGCTGCGCGTGTTCGACTGCACATTTGATCTGGCGCAACCGTCTGCGGGGGAGCTGCAATACCAGCAGTCGCACATTCCTGGCGCTGTTTATGCCAACCTGGACACCCATTTGAGCGCCAAACACGGCAAAGACACGACCGCATCCGGTGGCCGCCACCCGCTGCCCAGCCGCGAAATATTCGCCGAGTGGTTGTCCAGCGTGGGCCTTGCCAACAACATGCAGGCGGTGGTGTACGACCGCAATGGCGTCAACTACTGCGGCCGTTTGTGGTGGATGCTGAAGTGGGCCGGTCACGCCCATGTGGCGGTACTGGACGGCGGCCTGCAGGCCTGGCAGGGTGCGGGTGGCGAGTTGGCCAGCGGCGAAGAACCTGCACACGCCCCGTCAAGCTTTGCCCTGGCACCCGAGCTGGCCAGGCTGGTGGCGACCCAAACCGTCGCCGACAACCTGGGCCGCCCGGTTCAAACCTTGATCGACGCCCGCGGCGCCCCCCGCTTTCGCGGCGAAGTGGAGCCGCTGGACCCGATTGCAGGCCACATCCCGGGTGCGCTGAACCGCCCTTTTAATCACAACATGACGCCAGAGGGCAAGTTCAAACCAGCGGCGCTGCTGAAGGCTGAGTTTGAAGCCTTGCTGGCCGGCCGCGACCCAGCCACAGTGGTGCACCACTGCGGCAGCGGCGTCAGCGCTGTGCCCAATATTCTGGCCATGCAGATCGCCGGGCTGGGCCCCACAGGTTTATATGCAGGCAGCTGGAGCGACTGGTGCAGTGATGCCAGTCGGCCGATGGCGCAGGGTTAGCGTCACACGAGCCAACGGTAGCGATGCATGCGGACACAAAGCACGATTAAGAGCATCATTAGATGCTAATATCAGTGCATCATCAGCCCGTATTCCGCCTCAAAACACACCAGAACCCAGGATCCAAAACATGCGCACCACCCTTGCCCTTGACGACAACTTGCTCAACCAGGCCCAATTGATGACGGGTTTGAAAGAAAAATCAGCCCTCATCCGCGAAGCGCTCAAGGCATTGATTGAGCGCGAAAGCGCACGCCGCCTGGCGCTGCTGGGCGGCACCGAGCCTGAGCTTGAAGCCGCTCCCCGCCGCAGGCCTGCATGATTTTGGTAGACACCTCGGTGTGGGTAGACCACCTGCAACACGGCAATGCCCAGTTGGCAGAACAACTGGGTAAGGGCCAGGTCCTGGCACACCCTTTTGTACTGGGCGAACTGGCATTGGGCAGCTTACGGCAGCGCGCCAAGGTGTTGGACGCGATGCAAAACCTGCCCATGGCAGCCGTCGCCAGCAATGATGAAGTGTTGACTTTTATCGGCACACACGCCTTGCAGGGCATGGGTATTGGCTATGTCGATGCACACTTGCTGGCATCCAGCCGCTTGAGCCCGGCTGCCCGTTTGTGGACGCTGGACAAACGCTTGCAGGCCGCAGCCCATCAGATGGGGCTCAGCGCGAATGCGCCAGAGCGCTGATCAGCATCACCAGTGCGATGCCGGCCAGCAACCAGGCGATCTGAGCAGCCGTTTCGCGCGGGCTGACGCGTTTTTGCAGTTGCGGAATCAAGTCCGCCAGCGCCACGTAAATAAAACTGCTGGACGCCAGGGTTAAAAAGAATGGCAAAAAGTCAAACAGCTGCTCGACCAGCACATAGCCCAGCACGCCGCCCAGCGCGGTCACGGCCCCGGCCAGAGACACTTTGACGATGGCGGCGCGCTGGTTGCCCGTCGACTGGCGCAGCACCACCAAATCGCCCATGTGGTGCGGCACTTCGTGGGCCAGCACAGCCAGCGAGGCAACAATGCCCAGCCGCATGTCGGCCATGAACGCAGAAGCGATCATGATCCCGTCGCCAAAGCAATGCACGCTGTCGCCAGCCAGTACAGCCCAACCACCCGAAGCACCGTTCGGCTCTGCGCTGCGTTCGCTATCGTGGGCATGCTGATGATGCGAATGACCGTGATCATGGGGTTCATGTCCATGCCCAGCACCGTGTTCATGCCCGTGATGCCACAGCTCGGCCTTGTCGAGCAAAAAGAAAAACACCAGCCCGGCCAGCAAGGCGGCGAACAGCTCTTGCGCGCCGGCCTGGCTCTCAAACGCTTCGGGCAGCAGATGCATGAAGGCCGTGGCCAGCAGCGCGCCCGCGGCCAAGCTCAGCATGTGCTGGGTATATTTGGCCAAAGCACCAAAGCTGAGTGCCGCTGCCAGCCAGACGCTGCCAATACCAGCGGTCAGCGTACCAAGAATAATCGCTATCAAAGTCATAGCTCGTCGCGCATGTATTTATTGGGCTGGAGGCCTAAAGAAGGGTTTAAAACAGGCCACAAAGGCATGCAGGGCATTAAAAAAGCCGCCGCACGTTGCCGTGGGCGGCTTTTTGTTGTGAAGCTAGATTTTAAGCGACACCATTCGTCTTGAACCAGGCCAGCGCCCGCTTGAAGCCGTCTTCGGCTGCTTCCTTGCGGTAGCTGGGGCGGTAGTCGGCGTGAAAAGCGTGTGGCGCATCGGGGTAAATCACAAATTCAGACGCTTTGGCGGCGGCGTTACCTTTACCGCCCGCGTCTGCCAGCGCGGCTTTCATTTGGTCCACCGTCGAGACCGGTATGCCGCTGTCTTGGCCGCCATAAAGCCCGAGCACGGGCGCTTTGATGCCAGCTGCCAGGTCGACCGGGTGTTTAGGCAGCAGTGCAGACGATGCGCCGACCAAGCGGCCATACCAGGCCACGCCCGCCTTGACGTTGCTGCTTTGCTGTGAGTACAGCCAGGTGATGCGGCCACCCCAACAAAAGCCGGTGATGCCAACTTTTTTCAGGTCACCGCCGTTGGCACCGGCCCACTTGACAGCACCATCCAGGTCAGCCATCACCTGGTCATCAGGCACTTTGGACACCACTTCAGCCATCAGTTTGGCGATTTCGCCGTACTGGGTCGGGTCGCCCTGACGGGCAAACAGCTCGGGGGCAATGGCCAGGTAGCCGGCCTTGGCAAAACGGCGGGCGGTGTCGGCAATGTATTCATGCACGCCAAAAATTTCCTGAATCACCAAAATCACGGGCAAGTTGGTTTTGCCGGCAGGCGCGGCGTAAAAAGCAGGGACTTTGAAGCCATTGACTTCAAAGGTGGTTTCGCCGGTTTTGAGGCCTTCAGACGAGGTTTTGATCGAGGTTTGGGCCATGATGGGCATAGCAGTGGCGGCGTAGCCCACACCTAAAGCGGCTTTTAAGGCGCTGCGTCGGGTGGCGCCGGCCTCGGTGCTTTGGCCGGGCAGCAGGGCGTCAAATTCGGTTTTCTGGTCTTGGTTCAGCATGAAATGTCCTGAGGATTGGTTTAAAAAATGAGCTTATAAAAAAGGGGGCTGGGCGATGGAGTCCATTGAGCCCAATAAGTTCTAGCCACGGGAATCTAAACGATCTTGATGCTCAGCTCTGGCAAGCCGTCAATATGGCATTCAATCACGTCGCCTTTGACCACCGGGCCGACATTTTCAGGCGTGCCCGAGTAAATGATGTCTCCCGGAAACAGTTCAAACGCTTCTGAAAGCTTGGATATCTGCTCAGCCACAGACCAGATCATGTGGTTCAGCGTGGCCTGCTGTTTGAGCTGTCCATTGACCTTGAGCCAGATGCTGCCCTGGGTGTAGTGGCCGGTTTGCGCGACCTTGTGAATCGGGCCGATCGGCGCAGACTGGTCAAAGCTTTTGCCAATCTCCCATGGCTTTTTCTGGTCGCCCATGCCGCGCTGCAAGTCGCGCCGCGTCATGTCCAGACCCAGCGCATAGCCGTAAACCAGTTCAAGCGCTTTATTGATGGGAATGTTGCGTCCGCCCTTGTTCAAAGCCGCTACCAATTCCACCTCGTAGTGATAGTTTTTGGTCAGGCTGGGGTAGGCATGGTCCACCACCTTGCCGGGCGGCACGAGCTGAATGGCGTCGGTCGGTTTTTGAAAGAAAAAGGGTGGCTCGCGCGTCGGGTCCGAGCCCATTTCAATCGCATGCGCGGCGTAGTTGCGGCCAATGCAATAGATGCGGCGTACCGGAAACATCTCGCTGCTGCCAGCAATCGGCACATAGGTGCCGGCAACGCTGAAGGGCGTGGCCGGTGCATGAGCTGCGTTACCGGGTGTGGCACAGCCGATCACGGCCCCTGCAGTCATCAGCGCGCCAGATTGCAGCAGGCCGCGTTTGGTCAGGTTGACGGGTTTGTTGGGCTGATTGCTTTGAGTCATGGTCGTCTCCGTTTTTTGATTCGCTCGCACATAGATGCGCCTTCATGCGCTTTTTCCCACTCGCGCCTTAGTGCGCTTTTTCCCAGTTGTCGCCGATACCGATTTCGGCCAGCAAAGGCACCTTGAGCTGCGCCACGCCAGCCATCAGACGCGGAATCTCCACCCGCAGCCACGCCACCTCGGCCTCGGGCACCTCAAACACCAGTTCGTCGTGCACCTGCATGATCATTTTGGTTTTGCGGTTTTCGCTGTCCAGCACTTCTTGCACGGTGTTCATGCTCAATTTGATCAGGTCTGCCGCCGTGCCTTGCATGGGGGCGTTGATGGCGGCACGTTCTGCGCCTTTTTGGCGGGGGCCATTGGGGGAGTTGATCTCTGGCAGGTACAGGCGGCGGCCAAAAACGGTTTCGACATAGCCTTTGCTTTTGGCTGACAGGCGCGTTTCGTCCATGTAATTTTTAACGCCGGGATAGCGCTGAAAATAAGTGTCGATGTAGGCCGCTGCGGCTTTGGTCTCGATGCCCAGATTGCGCGCCAGGCCAAAGCTGCTCATGCCGTAAATCAGCCCGAAATTGATCACCTTGGCATAGCGGCGCTGCTCGCTGCTGACTTGATCCACCGCCACGCCAAACACCTCGGCAGCGGTTGCGCGGTGGACGTCTATGCCGTCCGTAAAGGCTTTGAGCAGCGCGGCGTCTTGGCTGATGTGCGCCATGATGCGCAGCTCGATTTGTGAGTAGTCGGCACTTGCAATCACGCTGCCGCCAGGCGCGACAAACGCTTCGCGCACACGGCGGCCATCAGCGGTTTTGACCGGGATGTTTTGCAGGTTGGGGTCGTTGCTGCTGAGGCGGCCTGTGACGGCCACGGCCTGGGCATAGTGGGTGTGCACGCGGCCGGTTCTGGGCAAGGCCAATTGAGCCAGCTTGTCGGTGTAGGTGCCCTTGAGTTTGGACAGGCTGCGGTGCTCCAGCAGTTTGGCCGGCAGGGGGTAGTCTTCAGCCAGTTTTTCGAGCACTTCTTCGTCGGTGCTGCGGGCGCCACTGGGCGTTTTTTTGACGACGGGCATGCCCAGTTTGTCAAAGAAAATCTCGCCCAGCTGTTTGGGGCTGCCCAGGTTGAAGGGCTGGCCGGCGATCGCATAGGCCTCGGTCTCCAATTGCACCAGGCGCAGCCCCAGCTCACCGCTTTGTTTGGCCAGCATGGGGCCGTCAATCAACACGCCATTGCGTTCGATTCGGTAAAGACTTTCGCTGCTTTTGATCTCCAGCTCATAAATAAAGCGCAGCTTGTCATTGGCTTGCAATTGCGGCCACAAGACCTGGTGAACGGCCAGCGTCTGGTCGGCGTCTTCGCATGAGTATTCAGCTGCCTTGGCAATCTCAACCTGGTTGAAGGTGATCTGGTGTGCGCCCTTGCCACACAGCTCTTCAAAGGTGATGCCGCCGCGGCCCAGATGCCTGTCGGCAAGACTGCTCAGGCCATGCGGCTTGTGGACCTCCAGCACATAGCTTTGCAGCAGGGTGTCGTGTGCGTAGCCTTGCACCTCAATGCCGTGGTTGGCAAACACATGGCGGTCGTATTTGATGTGCTGGCCAAGCTTGAGTTTGGCCGGGTCTTCAAGCCAGGGCTTGAGCCTGGTCAGCACCTCGTCACGCGGCAATTGCGCGGGCGCACCCGGGTAGTCGTGGGTCAGCGGAACATAGGCTGCTTCACCGGGCTTGACAGAAAAGCTGACGCCCACAATCTCGGCGCGCATCTCGTCGAGGGAGGTCGTTTCGGTGTCGATTGCCACCAGTTCAGCCGCCTGCAACTTGGCCAGCCAAGCGTCAAACGCATCCCAGGTCACAACGGTGTCAAACACCAGTGTGCTGGGCGCCTTGGGGGGGGCGATGGCAGTTTCGGGTTCATCAAAAAGACCGGGCGCGGATGCATCGCTTGGCTTGTCAGTCTTGGCCTTAGAAACAGTCGCAGGCGCGGCACTTTCAAGCGACCTGACCAGTCCCTTGAAGCCGTATTTTTCATAAAAAACGGCCAGCGGCTCCTGTTTCTGTGGGCCAATCGCTATTGAATGAAGAGCAGGCAGGCCTTTCACGTGGTCGTCCAGATCACAGTCTTTCTTGATCGTGACGAGCGCTTTGGCCTGCGGCAGCCAGTCCAGGGAAGCACGCAGGTTGTCACCGACCACGCCTTTGATGGCAGAGGCATGCGCCACCAGGTTGTCGAGTGAGCCGTATTCGAGCAGCCATTTCACGGCTGTTTTGGGGCCGCATTTAGGCACGCCGGGGACGTTGTCAACGGTGTCGCCCACCAGCGCCTGGTAGTCCACCATCAAGCGTGGCGGCACGCCAAATTCAGCCTCCACGCCGGCCAGGTCGCGGCGCTTGTCGTTCATGGTGTCGATCACGGTGATGTGCTGGTCAACGAGTTGGCTCAGGTCTTTGTCGCCACTGGAGATGATGACCTCAATGCCCTGGCTTGATGCCATGCAGGCCAGCGTGCCAATCACGTCATCGGCCTCAACACCCGGCACCGTCAACACCGGCCACCCCATCAGCGCCACCACCTCATGCACCGGCTCGATCTGGCTGCGCAAATCGGGCGGCATGGGCGAACGGGTGGCTTTGTAGGCCGGGTACATGGCATCCCTGAAAGTCGGGCCTTTGGCATCAAACACGCAGGCGGCGTAGTCAGCGCGATGGTCTTTGCGCAGCTTTTGCAGCATGTTGACCATGCCGCGAATCGCGCCGGTGGCGGGGCTGCTGGGGTCAGCCGGGTTGGCGCGAAGGTCGGGCATGGCATGAAAGGCGCGGTACAGGTAGCTGGAGCCATCGACCAGCAGCAGGGTTTTTTTCTCAAGTGTCATGAATGGAATTGTCCGGTAAATTCCCGGCTGCTTGTGGGCAAGCCCATCCTGCGCAGGTTTGCCCCGCAGACGGCCTGCGCAAGCCTACAATGTCCGGATGAGAAATGCTCCTTCAAACTTGCACTACTTCGCCACCGCCTTGCTGCTTGCCATCGGCGCCGCAGCCAGCGCACAAACCGCGGCCCCCGCCCCCGCCCCTGCCCCTGCCCCTGCGCCAGATGCGCCCAAGGCGGCGACAAGCGAGCGACCGCAAAAAGCCACCGAGCGCATCCGCACGGAAGACGCCGGCTCGCGCATCGACGAGGTGCGGGTGGGCGGTGAAACGCAAAGCATCACGGTGCAGCCCAAAACCGGCACCGACGTGCCGGCCTACGAAGTCAGACCCTCAGACAACACCAAAGGCAGCGCGCCGGGCTCTACATCGGGCGGCACCACGGGTTCGCGCGTCTGGAATGTGCTGAAGTTCTGATTTTTTCAAAGCGACCTTTCAGGCATGGCCGTTTACACCGAAGTCTCGTTTGACGAGGCGGAGCAACTCTTTGACAAACTCAAGCTGGGCCGCCTGCAGTCCTTGAAGGCATGTGAGGGCGGCATTGAAAACACCAACTATTTTGCAGATACCGAGGGGGGTTCCTATGTTCTGACGCTGTTTGAGCGCCTGACATCTGAGCAACTGCCGTTTTACCTGCACCTGATGAAGCATCTGGCCGGCTGCGGCATCCCGGTGCCAGACCCAGCGCTTGACGGCAGCGGCGCCATTTTGCATAGGCTCAAAGGCAAGCCTGCCGCCGTCGTCAACCGGCTGCGCGGCAGCAGCCAGTTGCAGCCCGCGCAAGCCCACTGCGCCAAAGTCGGCGGCATGCTGGCACGCATGCATCTGGCAAGCCAGAGTTTTGAGCTGCGGCAACCCAACCTGCGTGCCCTGCCCTGGTGGAACGACACCCTCAGCGCTGTGCTGCCACATGTCACCGCCGAACAGCGCAGCCTGCTGCTCAGAGAGCTGGCTTATCAAAACCATGTCCAGGCCAGTTCAGCCTTCAAAGCCTTGCCGGTGGGCGTCATTCATGCCGACCTGTTTCGTGACAACGTGATGTTTGAAGGCGATGAGCTGACCGGGTTTTTCGATTTTTACTTTGCCGGCTGCGACACATTTTTGTTTGATATCAGCGTCTGCCTGAACGACTGGTGCATTGATCTGGCGACAGGCCAGCACAATGAAGCCCGCGCCGCCGCGTTTTTGTCAGCCTACCAGGCGGTACGTCCCCTGACGGCGCAAGAGCGCAGCTTATTGCCAGCCATGGCACGCGCTGGCGCGCTGCGCTTTTGGATATCGCGCTTGTGGGACTTTTATTTGCCGCGTGAGGCCTCGCTGCTCAAAGCCCATGACCCAACCCACTTCGAGCGTGTATTGCGCCAACGGACCGTATTTCCAATGCTGCATCCAGTCCATTTGTCCTGACGTACACCTCATCCATCAT
Organism: Comamonadaceae bacterium; assembly: GCA_947478725.1. Taxonomy (GTDB): domain Bacteria; phylum Pseudomonadota; class Gammaproteobacteria; order Burkholderiales; family Burkholderiaceae_C; genus Polaromonas. Next base: position 83,285 of record CANJWZ010000011.1, on the reverse strand, counting down.
CATGAAACTCAACATCGTCCCCGCTCGCACTGGCCTGGTCTGGGCCAAACTGGGTTTTAAAACCTTTTTGCAGCAACCGTTGGCCATGTCGGGTCTGTTTTTCATGTTCATGGCGATGCTGTCTGTTGCCTCTTTGCTGCCCTTCATCGGCTCGGCATTGGCGCTGGCGCTGTTGCCCGCCGCCACGCTGGGCCTGATGGCTGCGACGCAGGAAGCCACCAAAGGCAAATTCCCCATGCCCTCGATTCTGATCAGTGCTTTTCGTGCGGGGCAGCAACGCCTCAAAGCCATGGCGACGCTGGGTGCCATGTATGCCATCGGTTTTCTGGCCATCATGGCGGTGTCCAGTCTGATCGACGGTGGGCAGTTTGCCAGGCTCTACCTGGTGGGCGGCAAGATCACCGAAGAGCTGGTGATGCAAAGCAGTTTTCAGGTAGCCATGTGGGTCACATTAGTGCTGTACATGCCTTTGTCACTGATGTTCTGGCATGCGCCTGCGCTGGTGCACTGGCACGGTGTGACACCTGTCAAGAGCGTGTTTTTCAGCTTCATGGCCTGCTACAAAAATTTCGGTGCCTTCACTGTTTACGGATTGGTGTGGACCGGCGCCTTCATGCTCGCCCTGTTGCTCGTTGGCCTGTTGGCACTCCTGCTGGGTAACCCTGGCCTTGCAGGGCTGGCGATGCTTCCCGTTGCCCTGATCTTTTTTGCGATGTTTTTTACCTCGGTCTATTTCACCTTTCTAGACAGCTTTGAAGCCACTCCAGCAGACGGGCCAGCAGATGCGCCATGACACGGCACACACGGCAAGGCCGCACTGAAAAAGAATTCACCCGGTAGCAAAAGCGTGATGCGCTGCCCGCCGTTTGGGGGCATTAAAAAACAAGCACGGCAGCGCCAAGACAGGATACCAAAGGCTAAACGACGGTGAGCTTGGCCACAGACAATGCCAGCCACTTGACCCCATGCCGGGTGAAATTGATTTGGGCACGCGCGTCGTCGCCGCTGCCCTCAAGCATCAACACCTTGCCTTCGCCAAACTTGGCGTGAAACACATTGATGCCGGTCTTGATGCCGTGAGCAGGTGCCTGGCGCTGCGGCGGCACCGCAGGATTGACAAAGCGCTCTGAATTTCCATGGCCCCCCACCTTCTGGGAAGAAAAAACACTGCTGGCCCATTCTTTACGTGCGCCAGCAGCTCCTGAATCCGTAGCATCGCCCCAGGGGTTTCGGCCACTGCTCAGGCCAGATGAAAAGCCCTGGTTCTTGGGCGTGATCCACTTCAATGCGGCTTCTGGCAGTTCGTCAAAAAACCGGCTTTTCAGGTTGTAGCGCGTCTGACCGTGCAGCATGCGGGTTTGCGAATGGCTCAGGTACAGGCGCTTGCGCGCACGCGTGATGGCCACATACATCAGGCGGCGTTCTTCTTCAATGCCCCCCGTCTCGGTCAATGAATTTTCATGCGGAAAGATGCCGTCTTCCAGCCCGGTGATGAAGACACAGTCAAACTCCAGGCCTTTGGAGGAATGCACCGTCATCAGCTGCACCGCGTCTTGCCCGGCCTTGGCCTGGTTGTCGCCTGACTCCAGCGCGGCGTGGGTCAAAAACGCAACCAGGGGGCTGAGGGTTTCGCCGGTTTCAAAGTCTGGGGCCAAAAACTCGGGCGACGGATTGTCAAGCGCGTCAACCGTCAGGCCCTGGCTGGCTGGGCTTTGCGTCAGCGACGAGCCGAGTTCGTCCACCGGCAGCGCCACCGCATCACGCCCAAAGCCTTCCTGCCCCACAAATGATTCAGCCGCGTTGACCAGTTCAGCCAAGTTCTCCAGCCTGTCCTGCCCTTCACGGTCAAGCTTGTAATGCTCCTCCAACCCGCTGTGCTGCAGCACCAGTTCAATGATGTCGCGCAGGGTGCTGCCGACGGTCTGCTCGCGCATCACGTCAATCTTGGCGACAAACGCGCCAATGTTGGTCCCAGCCTTACCGCCCACCGCGCTGACCGCATCATGCAGCGAACAACCTGATGTTTTGGCAATGTCCTGCAACTGCTCGATGCTGCGCGCGCCAATGCCGCGCGGCGGAAAGTTGACGACCCGCATGAAGCTGGTGTCGTCGTGGGGGTTTTCGAGCAGGCGCAAATAGGCCAGCGCGTGTTTGATCTCGGCGCGTTCAAAAAACCGCAGGCCGCCATACACCCGGTACGGCAAGCCGGCATTGAACAGTGCGGTTTCCATCACCCGGCTTTGGGCATTGCTGCGGTAGAGCAGCGCGATTTCCTTGCGCTCGGTGCCGTCACGCACGAGCTGCTTGACCTCATCGACAAACCACTGTGCCTCGGCAAAGTCGCTCGGTGATTCATGCACCCGTACCAGCTCGCCCGGCCCGGCCTCGGTGCGCAGGTTTTTACCCAGGCGTTTGGTGTTGTGGCTGATGAGTGCGTTGGCTGAATCCAGAATGTTGCCAAAGCTGCGGTAGTTGCGCTCCAGCTTGATCTGATGGGTGACTGCAAACTCGCGCACAAAGTCGGCCATGTTGCCGACCCGTGCCCCCCTGAAGGCATAAATGCTTTGGTCATCATCACCCACAGCGATCACTGAACCACCGGCCAGCGTCGGTTCATCTCCTTCTGCGCCCTGCCCGGCCAGCATTTTGATCCACGCGTATTGCAGCTTGTTGGTGTCCTGAAACTCATCAATCAGGATGTGCCGAAAGCGGCGCTGGTAGTGCTCGCGTATGGGCGCGTTGTCTCGCAGCAGCTCATAGCTGCGCAGCATCAGCTCGCCGAAGTCGACCACGCCTTCGCGCTGGCATTGCTCTTCGTACAAGGCATAAATCTCAATCTTCTTGCGCATCTCCTCGTCACGTGCGGCAACGTCTTTGGGCCGCTGGCCGTCTTCTTTGCAGCCGGCAATGAAGTACATCAGTTGCTTGGGAGGAAAGCGTTCGTCGTCGATGTTGAACTGCTTGCACAGCCGCTTGATGCTGGACAACTGGTCCTGCGTGTCCAGAATCTGAAACGTCGACGGCAAATTGGCCAGCTTGTAATGCGCCCGCAAAAAGCGGTTGCACAAACCATGAAAAGTACCAATCCACATGCCGCGCACATTGACGGGCAGCATGCTGGTCAGGCGCAGCATCATCTCTTTGGCCGCCTTGTTGGTAAACGTGACCGCCAAAATACCGCCGGGGGACACCTGCCCGGTTTGCAGCAGCCAGGCGATGCGGGTGGTCAGCACCCGGGTCTTGCCAGAACCCGCGCCGGCCAGAATCAGCGCGTGGGTGGCTGGCAGCGTGACGGCGGCCAGTTGCTCGGGGTTGAGGTTGTTGAGAAGGGGGGAAGCGGGCGCGGCGTCAAAGAGCATGCGTCATTGTAGGGAGGGCAAATCAACAAGCTGAACCTGACGGATTGAAAACACGCCTAAAATCGGACACCGGGCCCAAGTGACAAGCGCCCGGTTTTTTATTGTCTGGGCCAGACCCCCATAAAGCACCGGGCATCTCCCAAGCGCCTTCTGTTCAACCGTTGAAGTAACAGTTTTAAAGGCTTGAGAGTTATGGAAATTTTTGACTACGACAACATCCTGCTGCTGCCGCGCAAATGCCGCGTTGACAGCCGGTCTGAATGCGATGCCGGGGTAGAACTCGGTGGGCGTACCTTTCGCATCCCGGTGGTACCGGCCAACATGAAGACCGTCATCAATCAAGACATCTGCGTGTGGATGGCGAAAAACGGCTATTTTTATGTGATGCACCGGTTTGACCTGGACAACCTGGCGTTTGTCAAAGCCATGAAGGCGCAAGGCGTGTATGCGTCGATCTCACTCGGCGTGAAAAAGCCGGACTACGACGCGGTAGACCAAATGGTGGCCCAGGCTTTGGCGCCTGAATACATCACCATCGACATCGCCCACGGCCATGCCGACAGCGTACAAAAGATGATTGGCTACATCAAGCAAAAGCTGCCTGCGTCGTTCGTGATTGCAGGCAACGTGGCCACGCCCGAGGCGGTGATTGACCTGGAGAACTGGGGCGCTGACGCCACCAAGGTGGGCATTGGCCCCGGCAAGGTGTGTATTACCAAAATGAAGACCGGTTTTGGTACCGGCGGCTGGCAGTTGTCAGCGCTCAAGTGGTGCGCACGTGTGGCGACCAAGCCCATCATTGCCGACGGCGGCATACGTGAGCATGGCGACATCGCCAAGTCGATTCGCTTTGGCGCAACCATGGTGATGATTGGCTCCATGCTGGCAGGCCTGGAAGAAAGCCCCGGCAAAACGGTTGAAGTCGACGGTAAGCGGTTCAAAGAGTATTACGGCAGCGCCTCAGACTTTAACAAAGGCGAGTACAAACACGTTGAAGGCAAGCGCATTTTGGAGCCGGTCAAAGGCACGCTGGCGGACACGCTACGCGAAATGGAAGAAGACATTCAAAGCGCCATCAGCTATGCGGGTGGCAAAAAGCTGATGGACATCCGCAAGGTGAACTATGTGACGCTGGGTGGGGACAATGCGGGCGAGCATTTGCTGATGTGATGGGTTTCGGGGGGCTGTAAAGCGCTACACGACCAACGCAGAAGTATCCACATCAGGATATTGCTCCTTCAAGGCCATGAGCCCCTCAGTCGCCCGCCCTCGCCAACTGGGGCCCCGGCCCATCAGCCCAGCCCACGTGTCAGCTAACAGTTCAGCATCGTTTTTTGAAAGGTAGTCGATGAGGGACGCAGCCTGCGCCAAGTCCTTGCTGGCTTTGATGCGCATGTTTTGAGGCCGTTCGCCATACACCAGCAGCTTGTGCAGGGCGTATTTTTCTGGGGGCGGCGCGTTAACCGTCATTGCTCCGCGCTGGGCAAGCAGCGTGATTTGAATCGGCGCCTCCATCGAAAACTCCATGAACTTCAAGGGCCGCATGGTCGCTCTCAAAGCTTTGATCAACACTGGCGTGTCCCCCCCACGGTGCATGCAGGTCACAAAGTCGATTTGCAAGTCCTGCTCATCCGACTTCACGTACGTGGTCAAGCTTTTGACGGGCACAAAACCCATTTTGAGAGCTTCAATTTCGCTACCCATGTCCATCGTGACGCCCGAAGGAATGGCAACTGACACATTTCGCCCGGGGTGCAAAAAATCCGGGTTCTGGTCCAGATCAAGCGTTTGCGCGGCACAGTCCCAGCGAATGCCCAGGTAGTTTTGGTACGCCATGTAAACGTGGGTACCGACCAGAATGCCGCCCGCCCTGAAGAAACCGGCATCCGACAGACGTTCAAGAATTTTTGCATGCGCTGGAACGATGGAAAGGCAACCCGCTGCAATGGCTTGCCGGGCAAGCTGGCGCAGGTGTAATGTCTTACCGCCTCCGCTGCGATGTAAAGCAATTAAATCGGTCAGCTCATGAGATGCCAGCCCCAAGAAGATCTGTATTTGCTTGCCCGTCAGGTCGGCAGTCTGGTAATACCAATAGTCCCGCCCCTTGACAATTTTTTTGGAAAAGCTGCCAGGTAAATCGGCGACGGTGCGCAGGTCTTCCAATCGGCTGGCGCTGGTGATGGATGCGTAAGCGGTTTGGGCGGCTGTTGACAGAGACGCGTGGGACATCAATAGTTATACTGAGTATTTTAAATATCAGTATAACTATTGATTCTTTTAAGTCAAACAGTGTTTCTCAGGGGCGACTAACTACCTAAGCTGTTGCCGGCGTACTTTTGTCCTGCACGGCACCATCAGTCATCAGTTCCTGAATTTCATCGGGGCTGTAGCCCAGGTCCACCAGGATGCTGGAGCTATCAGCACCGAGCGCTGGCGGCGGTAGCCGTACCTTGCGCTCTTCTCCATTAAAAACGACGGGCAGGGCCATTCCCCGCTGGTGTCCATGAACCGGATCCTCGTAATCCAGCACGATGTTTCGCGCTTTCGTATGGGGCATCGCGAGCACGTCGTTGAGATCGTTGATGGGTGAGTTGGGGATTCCGGCAGCGGTCAATACCTTTGCCCAGTGCCCGACCGTGTTGCCGCGAATGCGCTCACTGACGAGCGATACCGTTTCATCAAAGTGCGCCACCCGGTCGGCGTTGGTACGAAATTTCGGGTCCGCAACAATGGAATCCAGCCCGCTGACAGCGCAAAATTTTTGCCATAACTTGTCGTTGCCCACTGCAATCAAAATAAACGCATCACTGGCACCAAAGGCCTGGTAGGGACACAGTGACTCATGTCCGGACCCGCTGCGCGGCGGTGTCCGCCCGGTGGCCCAATAAGTCTGAGCGGTGTAGTTCAAAAAGGCCATCGACGTGTCGAACAGCGACACCTCTAGGAACTGTCCCTCCCCGGTGGCATCACGTTGCCGCAACGCGGCCATGATGCCCAGCGCAGCCCAAATGCCGGTGGTTTGATCAATGGGGGAAAACGCACTTCGAACGGGACCACCGTCCTTCTCACCTGTGATTCCCATGATGCCGCTGAAAGCCTGAACCATGACGTCGTAACCTGGTAGGTCTGATAAGGGCCCATGTCGCCCGAACCCGGAAATGCTTGCATAAACAAGCCTGGGGTTTCGCAGCTTGAGTTCTTCGTACCCCAAGCCCAGCCGTTCCATTGCGCCCTTGCGATAGCTTTCTACCAGGATGTCGGCTTTGTCCACCAGCCGCATGATGACGGCCTTGCCTCCCGGCGTCTTCAAATCAATCGCGACACTTCGCTTGTTACGGTTGGCGCTGAGGAACACGGCTCCATCACCGTTGGTGAGCGGGGGCCATGAGCGGGTGTCATCGCCGCCATCGCAAGGCTCTACCTTGATCACGTCAGCGCCGAGATCACCCAGGTATTGCGTGCAGAGTGGTCCCGCCAACACCTTGGTAAGGTCGAGCACGCGCAGGTCGGCAAGCGGCGTAAAGCGGGATCGTGCTGTACTTGATGATGGTGTTGGTTGTTTTTTCATATGTCCATGGCATTCACATGGCGGCCAAAACCTTGCTGCGCAAAATCTGCACCGTTTCAGGATTTACCAGAGAGGAAAGGTCGCCAGCGTCCTCACCGAGGCAGGCTGCGCGAACGACACGCCGCATGATTTTCATATTGCGCGTTTTGGGCAGTTCGTCGACGGCCACAATGGCCTGCGGCCTGAACGGCGCCCCCAGGCCGTTGACCACTGCAACGACGAGTTTTGACCTCACCTGGTCATCGAGTGTGAATCCCGGCATAAGTGTCACAACACAGAAAACATGCTGGCCCTTGACCGGATCAGGCAGGCCCACCACGGCAGACTCGACAACGAGTCCCGTCCCTGCAAGCAACGCTTCAATTTCGGAAGGCCCTGTTCTTTTTCCGGCAATCTTCAGGGTGTCATCGGACCTGCCGAGAATGCTCCACCACCCGTCAGCGTCCACCATGGCCCAGTCGCCATGACGCCAGATGCCAGGGAAGGTAGACCAGTAACTCTTCAGGTAGGTTTCATCATCCCTCCACAGGCTGCGCGTCAGTCCAATGGACGGCACGGTCAGCACAAGTTCACCCACCACACCCGGGGCAGCCGGCTTGCCGGCCTCATCAAAAACCTGCACCCCCATACCAGGAATCGGCCGGCTGAATGCACATGGCTTGACGGGGTGCAGTACAGTGCCGCTGAGAATACCGCCGCCTGCCTCTGTGCCACCGGAGTAATTGATAAAGGGTATGTTGCGGCGGCAAACATTGTCAAAAGTCCATTGCCAGGCCTGAGGTGTCCACACCTCCCCGGTGGAAACACATATGCGCAGGCAGGACAAGTCATACTTTTCTATCCCGCCCCCGCCATTTTTAATGAAACTGCGCGCGGTGGTCGGAGCAAGTCCCAGAAAACTGACCTTGTAACTTTCTATCAGCCGCCACATCCGGCCACTGTCGGGATAGTCCGGACTGCCCTCGGCCAGCATGAGGCATGCACCGTGCAAAGGCACAGCTACCGCCATCATGGGCCCCACCAGCCAGCCCATATCGCTCATCCAGAGTACGCAGTCCTCTGACTTCAAATCCATGATCAAGCCGATGTCCAGCCTCATCTTTGCGGCAAAGCCCGTATGTGTATGCACCGTGCCCTTGGGCTTGCCCGTGGTGCCCGAGGTGTACATCAGCATCAGCGGAGCGTCGGCCGACAATGAAGCAGTGGGGAGCGCCGCGTTGCCATCGCGCGTCAGTTCATGGAGCCAGTGGTCTCGATTGTTCTCCCACTGGACCTGCATGCCATTGTTTTTGACAACGATCATGTGGCGCAAATCAGGTGCGCTGCGAGCAGCAGCATCGGCCACAGCCTTCATGGGCACCTGCGTGCTGCGCCGCGACGTGCCATCGGCAGTGATCAGCAGCGCTGCACCTGAAGAACGCAGGCGGTCCGAAATAGCGCTGACGCCGAAACCCGAAAAGAGAGGCAAGGCAATCACGCCAATCTTTGCGCAGGCAAGGAAGGCAGCCATCGCATGCGCGATGTTGGGCAAAAACAGGCCGGCAACTTCGCCCGCTATCAGACCGAGCTTTTGCATGGAGTCCGCAAGAAGGCACACCTCACGATCGAGGTCTTCGTAGGTCCAGCGCAGTTTTTCTCCGGCTTCGTTTTCCCAGACCAGTGCATCGCGATGCCAGATCGGTGTGTCACGATGGCAGTCAAGGCAATTAAGGACTATGTTTCCCTTGCCGCCCACACACCAGCGGGCAAACTCAGGGCCACCGGTCAGATCAAGAAGCACATCGTGCTTTACATCAAACTTCAGGAGTTCCACTACAGCACCCCAGAACCAGGCCGGGTCTTCATCGGCTCTTTTGATCAGATCATCGTAATCCCCCACACCAAGGCCATTCATGAAGGCCTGCATATTGCTCGCTTTGATCAGCGCCTCCGGCGGATGCCAAACAAACCCGTTATCAGCGGGGTTCGGGCTGATCATGATGCCTTGGCACCCCTGCGCATCATGAGAGCTTTTCGGCGGACAGTTGCCACGAGCTCACCCCTCTGGTTATACCCTCGCGTTTCGAATTCGACGACGCCTGCATCCGGCCGAGATTTCGATTCCCGGTTGCTGACGACCTCGGTCTCTGAACGTAGCGTGTCGCCTATGCGTACCGGGTTGGGAAATGCAATTTCACCAAAACCGAGGTTTCCCAGCGTTGTGCCCAGCGTCAGCTCGGTCACCCCCACACCGACCACCAGCCCAAGCGTGTAAATGCTGTTGACCACACGTGTGCCGTAAATCGATGCCTTGCCGAATTCTTCATCCAGGTGCAGCGGCTGTGTGTTGTGTGTCAATGCACAGAAAAGGATGTTGTCGGTTTCAGTCACGGTACGGGTGACTGAATGCCGGTAAACGTCTCCGACCACGAGTTCTTCAAGGTATTTACCAGAGGCAATGTTTGGCATGATGGTGTGATGGAATTAGTGTGGTTGCAATATGGCGAATCAATCCGTGGTGGACATCAACCGCGCCTCGGCGACGATTTCACGCGCTGTCTTGACGTGAGCGTAGTCAACATGCTCGCCGTCGTAAATCACGGCTGCACGCCCAAGGGCCTGGGCAGCGTCAAAGGCCTTGATCATTCCCTCGTAATACGCAATCTCGTCCGGTGTCGGGCTGTACGCTGCATTCACCACCGGAACATTCGAAGGATGCAGGAGCAATTCGCCCACAAATCCGAGCCTCCTGTGCGCCAGTGCCGCCAGGCGAAGCCCCTCGAGGTCATGCACCTCCTGCCACAGGCCAGTGATCGGCATCTTGCCGGCCGCTCGTGCAGCAATCACCACGGCGGACTTGAAGTGCAGGCTTTCAAGCCCTTCACGGGTCCACTGGAACCCAACCGACCTTGCAACATCGCCGTTACGGGCTGCAGCACAGGCTATGGCGGCAACACGCGGCCTCAGTGCAATGTCGTGGGCAAACTGTATCGACCTTGCTGTTTCCAGAGTCGGCACAAGAACCAATGAACCGACAGCGAGCCCGTTAAGAGTTTCAGCTTCCGAGACCATCAGCGCAGCCATGTCAACGTCTTCTGGACCATTGGGCTTTGACAAGACAATGCCCTCCACACCGGGCACTACAACAGCTTCCAGATCCTTCATGCTGTAAAGAAAAGCGCTTTTGTTGATGCGGACAAAAACACGTTGGCCCGCAGCAGCCAGCATCGCAATTTTGGATGCCACAATATTGCGCGCCTCATCCTTGCTTGCTAGGGGCACACTGTCCTCAAGATCAAGAATAATGGCGTCCGCGCCATAGGCCGGGACTTTGTCCAGCCAGCTTGCCCTGCTCCCGGGAACAAAAAGAAACGAACGTATCGGCTTCATAAGTGTCCTCCCCAAATCAATAGACAGCGCTAGTAGGACTTTGGCAGGCCAAGCACCTTCTCCGCAATATTGCAAAGAATGAGTTGCGGGCTTACCGGTGCAATGCGCAATATCATGGCTTCACGCAGGTAGCGTTCCACGTGGTACTCCTTGGCATACCCAAAACCACCGTGCGTCAGCATCGCCACCTCGCAGGTCTTGACCGCCGCTTCGGCCGCCAACAGCTTGGCAGCGTTGGCTTGACTGCCGCAAGGTTTTTGTGCGTCATAGAGACTGGCCGCCCTGAAAGTCATCAAGTGGGCAGCCTCAAGCTCGGCCCAGCACTGGGCCAGCGGATGCTGTATGCCCTGGTTCATCCCGATTGGCCTGTCAAACACCACTCGCTCTTTTGCGTACTGGGTAGCCTTGGCCAGAGCCGACCGTCCGATACCGATGGCTTCCGCGGAAACAAGAATCCGCTCGGGATTAAGGCCATGGAGTATGTAATGAAAGCCTTTGCCTTCCTCGCCGATGCGGTCTTCGACAGGAATCGGCAGTCCATCGATGAACAGTTCATTCGAATCGACAGCCTTGCGCCCCATCTTGTCGATCTCACGGACATCAATGTAGTTGCGATCAAGTTTCGTGTAAAAAAGGCTGAGCCCCTCAGTCGGCTTCTTGACCTCTTCGATGGGTGTGGTCCGCGCCAGGATCAGCATGTGATCGGCAACCTGCGCGGTAGAAATCCAGATCTTCCTCCCGTTAACTACATAACGGTCCCCTTTCCTAACGGCACGCGTCTTGAGTTTGGTCGTGTTCAGGCCAGCATCTGGCTCGGTTACCGCAAAACAGGCCTTGACCTCGCCCCTGATCAGCGGCGGCAAGGCCCGTTTTTTTTGCTCTTCACTGCCGAAAACCACAACCGGGTTCAGGCCAAAAATATTCATGTGAACCGATGAGGTGGCAGACATCCCTCCGCCACTCTCAGCCACAGCCTGCAACATCAGCGCTGCTTCGGTGATGCCAAGACCGGCACCGCCATACGCTTCTGGCATGGCAATGCCAAGCCACCCGGCATCGGCGATTGCACGATAGAAGTCGTCGGGAAAGCCGCCTTCCCGGTCTTTTCGTAACCAGTACTGCCCGTCAAATTGGCCACATAAATCGAGCACAGCCTCACGAAGCTGCATCTGGTCGGAGCTGAATTCAAAGTCCATGTCTTCCTCACGCCGCTAATAGGCAACCGGCTTTTGCGCACAGCCGCAAAAAATATAGCCAGGGGAATTGTAGCTCACATGTTCACATATACGCAATATGTTCGCAATTTCGAACAACAAACCGCTTTCGGCCAATTGCGGCATACTTCTTGTGCAAACAAGGCGGAGCAAGAAAATTGATCAAACCCACAACAAAATCAGCCTCTCCAGCGCCAGGAGACGGTGACATTCAGGAACCGGTTTCGGACAGGGGCGATGCGGGGCCCAGATCCCTGATACGCACCTTACGGATCATTGAATACATTGCGGCAGCGACCGAAGGCCCCACGCTTGCCCATCTGAGTGCCGAACTCGATGCGCCCAAAAGCAGCCTGCTTGGCCTGCTGCGTCCCCTGTGCGGTTTTGGCTATATCGTCAATACCAAAGGGCGCTATGAGCTGGGCCCTGCGGCCTATCGGCTGGGCGTTGCGATCATGCCGGTGCTGTCAATGTCCAAGATAGCGATTCCCATCATGAGGGAATTGCTGGACCATTGCAACGAAACAGTACTGATTGCAACCCTGGACAGAGGTGCGGGCCGCGCAACATACGTTGAAAAAATTGAGAGCTCGCGCTCCATCCGCTACACGGTCCCTCTCGGCACTGCGCGCCCGCTCTATTGCTCCGCCGCAGGACGCGTACTGCTCGCATATGCCGATGAAGAGTACATCGGGCACTACCTGAAAACCGAAACTTTTGTCCCCTTGACGCCGCAAACCCTGACCCGTCCGGCCGACCTGAAAAAACTCCTTCCGACAATTCGGGAACAGGGAATGGCGGTCACGTCAGGAGAGGTCTCAAGCGATGTGGCGGGATTCGCCGCCCCCATCTTCGATCATCAAGGCGAGGTCATAGCATCACTGACCATGGCGGCACCTGTGAGTCGCACCCGAAGCCCGCAACAGATCGCCAAGCGGGTCAAGGCAGCGGCAGAAAGCATTTCCTTTGGCTTTGGCCATGCTGGCGCGACCCTCAAGACCACACTGACAGAAGGCTTTTACGCCCCCTCAGCGATCTCGCCTGGAAGCACTGCAGCGCGCCTGTCCACCGCTCTTGCACCGGTACCACGCCAAGCGCAAAAGTCTTCAAGGCGCAAGTAAGGCCGCAGCTGGCAATGCGGTGGATGCGGCGGCGCACCATGGCAAATTGTTGACGGCAAGTTGAAAGTTGTTTATATTCGAATTTGCGAATACCATTCGATTGTACGAATACCAACTTTTGTTATCGCCCGAATCCCCTCAAAAAATGGATAACTCCGAGCGCGCCGCAGAGCCGAAAATATCGAATCCTGCACCGCTGGCCGGTGTGCGGGTACTTGATTTGAGCTGGCTGCTCCCCGGACCCTTTTGCACACATGTGCTGGTCGAACTGGGTGCGGAGGTCATCAAGGTCGAGCGGCCTGACGGCGGCGATTACCTGCGTGAAATTCTTCCTGCTGCTTACGCTCTCGTTAACAGGGGAAAACGCAGTATTGCCATTGACCTCAAATCGGAGAGTGGCAGGGCTTTGCTCGATGAACTTCTGGAAAACACCGACGTCGTGGTCGAAGGTTTCAGGCCAGGCGTTGCCGCCAGGCTGGAGATCGACTATGCAACGCTGTCGGCACGCCATCCCAAGATCATTTACGCGTCGATTTCCGGCTATGGGCAAACCGGTCCGCTGGCGCTGCTTCCGGGCCATGACATCAACTATCTGGCACGCGGTGGCGCCCTATCGATACCCGCGCATTGGCAAGAGGGACCGCGCAGGAGCGGCCTTCCTGTGGGCGACCTTTCTGCATCCCTGTACGCAGTCATCAACATACTTGCAGCATTGCTCAGCCGCGATACGAGTGGCCGCGGCGCACACATCGACCTTTCCATCACCGAATCTGTCCTGCACTGGAGTCAAGTACGTTTTGCCGACCATGACGAACATGCGGGTGAAGACTGGCACCATGTTCGCCCAGGTAACGACATCTTCACCACGTCCGATGGGCAGCCGATCGCGATCGGGCTGGTAGAAGAAAAGTTCTGGCGTAACTTTGGCGAAGCCTCCTTATGGCCGGAGGCCCCGCAGATTGCCCATGATTTTGAAAACGCGTCCAGTGAAGTGACCCGCCAGCAACTGGGGAACCGGCTTCGTACGGAGCTGACCCAGCACATCAGTCAACATGACCTAGCTCACTGGAAACGTGTCCTGCAGGCTGGCGACATTCCGTTTTCAACTGTGAGTGGCTCTGAGGAGGTGTTCAGCGATCCACATTTTGTGGCGCGCGGCGTGGTCTCAAGCATTACCACTCAAGGCGGGGAGCGCATCGGTTCAGCGGCTCTTCCTGGCGGTTTGTACGCAGGTTCGCAGACGCCCGCACCCGTGATCGATGAACATGGCCCGACCATACGCGCTGAATTGTTGGAAATTGCCAAACGCACCAGGGCAGGCACATCAAAACAGGAGACATGCCTTGCAGCCACTTGACGACATCGTTGTCGTCGATTTCACCAAGCTGATTGCCGGTCCGCTTTGTACCCAGTACCTGGGTGACATGGGCGCCGAAATCATCAAGGTTGAAGATTGCGAGCGGGGCGATGACCTCCGGGCCATGCCGCCTTTTGTCGGCACCGACGGCGCAATGTTTTTTTGTATGAACCGCAACAAACGCAGCGTTGCCCTGAACCTCAAAATACCCGAAGGGCTGGCTCTCGCACTGAAACTTGTCGCCAAAGCCGACGTATTGGTTGAGAGCTACGGCACAGGTGTGGCGGACCGTCTGGGCATCGGGCAGGTCGCCATGCGCGAGCTGAACCCCCGTCTGGTGTATTGCAGCGTGTCGGGCTTTGGCCGCACGGGGCCGCTGGCCTCACGGCCGGGGTTCGAACTGATGATGCAGGCCTATTCCGGGATGATGATGACAACAGGGGAGACCGGTACTGGGCCTTTGCGTATCGGCTTCTCACCGCTGGACCAGACCACCGGCATACACGGAGCCACGGGCGTGCTCGCTGCGCTGCGGATGCGTGACCGCACAGGCAAAGGCTCGTATGTCGAAGTATCACTCCTGGAAACCGCAACGGCGTTCATGGGCTGGCACGCGCAGGCCTACTGGATGAACGGATCCTTGCCGGAGCGCCCCGGCTCAGGCCATGGGTCCCTGACACCCTACCAGGCATTCATGGCCAGTGATGCCTGGATCCTGCTGGCTGTGGGAAGTGACCAGTTATGGCGAAAATTTTGCAATGCCACGGGACTTGAGGCTTATCGCGACGATCCGCGTTTTCGCACCAATCCCGAACGCGTAAAACACCTCAATGACACGATCGCGCTTGTCCAGGAAGCCATAACCCGGAAAACTGTGAGTGAGTGGTTGGAGATTTTCACCGCGGCCGGTATCCCGGCCTCACCGGTAAACAACATCGATACCGTTTTGGCCGACCCGCAGATCGCGGCCCGCCACATGGTGATGGACTACCAGCATCCTGTGGGCGGCACCATGAAAGGGGTCGCCCACCCGGTCCTCTTCGAAGGTGCGGAGAGACGGGTTCGCCATCCGCCGCCACTGCATGGCGAACATACCGACGAGATATTGGGCGAAATCAGCATTTCTGGTGAACAACTCAGCGCCTTGCGGCAAAGAGGCGTGGTGGGAATTCAGCCCCAACAGAACAAAACATGAATCAATAGTCAGGTAGCGGCATCAACAATCGATGTATTCACCAAAGGAGACAAGAAAGTGGCCAACCAAAACAAGCAGCGCAAGCGGACTTTCCTTAATTCAACTGTAGCGGGCTTCACCATGGGATGCCTGTTCGCAGCCAGCTCGTGGTTGCCCGCACAGGCAGCAGAAGACACCATACAGATTGGCGTGCCGATGGAGCTCAGCGGACGCTTCGTTACGTTTGGGACCTCCGGCAAGCGCGGCGTGGAAATGGCCGTCGATGCATTCAAGGGAAGGGTTGCAGGCAAGAAAATTGAAATCCTCCTGCGCGATGTGCAGTCCGATGCGCAGGTTACCGTTCAGGTCCTCAATGACCTGATCACACAGAAAAAGGTCAACCTGCTGGTCGGACCGATTTCCAGCGCCATGGTTTCGGCAGCCATCCCGGCATGGCGCCAGGGCAAACCGATCTGGATCGCTCACGGCTCAACTACGCCCCGCACCGAAGAAGAGGTCGGCGCAGAGCCCAGGTTTTTCCACACCTACCCCTATTCATACCACTACCAGGCGGCAATGTCGGCGGGCCTGAAACAGGCGATGGGTCCAGGAAAGACGGTAGCCATCATTTATGCCGACGATGCCTACGGGCGCGCGGGTCTGCCGGCCGCAAAGAAATATTTTTCCGAAGCGGGTTTCAAGCTTGGCGTGGAAGAGCTGGTGCGGTCTGGTGCTTCGGACATGAATCCGATCCTGCAAAAAGTGCGCTTTGCCAAGCCTGACGTGCTGATCAGCCTTGTCCAGACCAATGACCTGGCGACGCTCGCCAAACAGATTCGAATTGCTGGCCTGGATACGCCTTACCTGACCGACGGAACCGACATCTTTATCGAAGAGTGGCAAAAGGCTGTCGGTGATGCACAGGAGGGATGGATTGGCGTTGCAGGCTATTTCCCCGGAATGGCGAGGCCGGCAAGCAAGGACAGGCCTGACCTTTTCCCCAGCCTGACAGACTGGGAAGCCAAATACCGCCAGCGTTACAACGTCGCTCCGGCCTATCTGGACGTCGGTGCCTATTCGGCCACCATCATGCTTCTGATGGCGGTCGACAAGGCAGGATCGGATGACCCGGACAAGGTCGCAGCCGAACTCAAGAAACTGGACGTTCAGACACTGATCGGGCGCGGCCGTTTTGTCCCAACCCCTTCGGGTACGTTGAATCAGGCCTTCCAGGACCTGATGGTGGCACAGCGCCAGGGTGGCAAGAATGTTGTCTTTTATCCGAACGAGCTTGCGACCGGCAAAGTCATTCCCCGTACCGGCAAATAAGCAGGATCCCCGCCCGAGTTGCTCAAGGTAACGCGGGCCGCCACGGTTCACAGAATTTTCAGATTGGGCCAGCCCGATGATTTACGTGCAACTTGTGATCGATTCCCTGCTGCTTGGCGGGCTCTACGCCCTGATGGCCCTCGGACTGGCGCTCAGCTTTGGTGTCACCAACATCCTTAACTTTGCGCATGGTGAAGCCATCATGCTGGGAGCCTATGGCGCTTTTTTTGCGTTCTCCCTGGGGGGCGTGGACCCCCTGCTCGCCCTGCCCGTGCTTATGGCCGTTGGCTTTGCAGCCGGCTACGGACTGTTTCGGTACTTTCTCAAACGCGTGCTGAGCGAACCGCAAGTCAACCAGATCCTGCTGACCTTCGGCATCGGCATGATCCTCAACAACACTGCCGCTATTGCATTCTCAGGCGACATGCGTTCCGCCAACCCTTCCTATGCGTCAGAAGCGATCCGGCTCGGCGAAGCCTACCTGCCCACGGGTCGTCTTATCGCGTTCGGCGTGGCCTGTCTGATGGCTGTGACGCTGCTCCTGTGGTTACACCGCACGGAGTACGGCAGAGCCTGCCGTGCAGTGGCCCAAAACCAGCTGGCATCAACTCTCTCAGGAATCGACCTCAAGAATGTCTATGCCGTCGCCTTTGGCATCAGCATCGCAATCGGGGTTGCGACCGGAGTGGTGCTTAGCTGGGTTACGCCTGTCACGCCTTTCATGGGCTTTCACCTTTTGGTCAAGGCATTTGCCATCATCGTTCTTGGCGGCATCGGCAGCATAGGCGGCGCCATGCTGGGCGCCTTCCTGCTTGGCGTCCTCGAAACATCGGTGGCCTATTTTGTGCCGGAGGGCATAGGCTGGGCGGAAGGCGTGGCATTTGCCGTGCTCTTCCTCATTCTTATCGTCAGGCCGCGCGGGATCGCAGGACAGGTTGCGGAATGACCACGCCAGAAATCAACCGCTTCGGAGTGGCCGGCACCATCGCGCTGCTGGCCGCACTGGTGCTCATCCCGTTCGACCTGCCGCAGATGAATGACTGGCTTTTCCGCATCGCCACGCTAATCATGCTGGCCGTCAGCTGGAACATGATGGCCAGCGCCGGCATGATCTCGCTCGGCCATTCGGCGTTCTGGGGCGTGGGCAGCTATGGCGCCCTGCTGGCTATCAACTACATGAAGCTTCCGTTCTTCCTGTCGTTCCTGCCCGCACTTGTTTTTGGCGCAGTGATCGGCATGCTGCTGGCGCTGTCCACCGGGCGCCTGAAGGGCGTGTTTTTCGCCATCGCCACTCTGGCGCTATCGGAAGGCTGCCGCATTATCGGGCTCATGCTGCCTGACCTTACAGGAGGCGCGGCAGGTATGTTCCTGCGCCATGGCGCAAGGCCGACGGCCTCGGTGCTTTATTACTCCTCCGTCGTCGCCGCCCTCCTCACGGTGATGGTCGCCTGGTTTCTCTCGAAAACACGTTTGCGTTACGCGATGCGCGCCATGCACGACAACGAAGACGCAGCACAGATGCTGGGCATCAATCCGCTTTATTACCGTACGCTCATTTCAACCATCGCCGGCGCCATGGCCGCCGGTGCCGGCGCCCTCAACCTCTGGCATTCAGCCTACCTTGCGCCTGATGTTGCCTTCTCTCTACATTTCGCGATTCTTGCGCAGATCGCGCCCATCATCGGCGGCGTCCATACCCTTGCAGGCCCGGTGATCGGTGCCTTTGCCATCATCGGATTCTCGGAGCTTTCGCGCACGGCCCTAGGCATCAAGGCGGGTTACAGCCTACTGATCTACGGCATCTTGCTGGTGTGCGCAATCACCTTCACGCCCAAGGGCCTGTACCGCCTTTTTATGCCCCGGCGCAACGCCTCCACAAAACGCCCCACGCGAATCGCAGCGGCTGGCGAAAAGGCTCTGTTATGAACGTTCCGCGAATTCAAACAAGCACGTCCCCGTTGCTGGACATTCGTAACGTCCACGCAGGTTACGGCGAATCACTGGTGCTCGAAGGGCTTTCGATCAATGTCGGGGCCGGCCAGGTGGTTTGCCTGCTGGGGGCCAATGGCGTCGGCAAGTCAACTACGTTGATGGCCATCACCGGAATCGTCACACCGAATGCCGGTGATATTTTTTTCGACGGACAAAGCCTGCTGGGTATAGCTGCGCATCAACGTGTCGAGCTCGGCATTGCATTGGCGCCCGAGGGTCGCCAGGTCTTCCAGCATTGCACAGTGCATGAAAACCTGCTGCTCGGCTCCTTCAGCAAAAGGGGTCGCAAGGTCCGCCGTACCAAACTTGAAGAGGTATACAGCATGTTTCCAAGGCTGGCCGAACGGCGCCAGCAGGTGGCTGGCCTGATGTCGGGCGGGGAGCAGCAAATGCTGGCTGTAGGCCGCGCCCTCATGTCAGACCCGAGGCTGTTGATGCTTGACGAACCTTCGCTGGGCCTGGCGCCAAAAATCGCGCTGCAGGTGTATGAAGTCATCGCGCGAATAGCAGCCTCAGGCATCAGTATCCTGCTAGTTGAGCAAAACACGCAGACCGCCCTGTCGGTTGCCGAACGGGGTTACGTGCTCTCCCATGGACAGGTCGCGTTGAGCGGCAGCAATACCGAGCTGATGGACGCCACAGCTATTCGCGAAGCTTTTTTCGGCTCCTCGCAGACGTCCGGTTCCGCCGCCTCAATCGGAGCAGCATCATGAGCACAAGCATCCTCTCGGTCAGCAATCTCAAAAAGAATTTTGGCGGCATTCCTGCCATTGGCGATTTCTCGCTGGAGCTTGGCGCGCATGAATTCTGCGGTGTGATCGGACCCAATGGCGCCGGCAAAACCACGCTGATGAATCTGATCACGGGCTATGCCAAACCGGACTCCGGTACTATTGTTTTTGAAGGTCGTGGCATCGTCGGCTTAAGGCCCTACCAGTGCTGCAGGCTGGGCATTGCGCGCACCTTCCAGATCGTACGGCCATTCCCGGACATGACAGTCCTTGAAAACGTGTTGACCGGAGCGCTGTTTTCCGGCGACGGCGCAGGCACTGCTAAACGTGAACGTACGGACGCGACAGCGCGGTGTGTGGAACTGCTGGAGCTTGTCGGGCTGGGTGATCGCCTGGATGTTTCGGCAGGCATCCTGACACTGGGTGAAAAGAAACGTCTCGAACTCGCCCGGTCCCTGGCCACACAGCCCAAACTGCTTTTGCTCGATGAAGTGCTTGGCGGTCTGTCTGAACAGGAGATCGAGCAGATATCCATCGCCCTGCGCAAGGTTCACCAGAAGGGGACGGCCATCCTGATGATTGAGCACGTGATTCGCGCACTGGTGAAACTTGTAGACCGCCTGGTGGTGCTGAATTTTGGGCGCAACATCTGCGATGGAAAACCGGCGGACGTCCTCGAACACCCGGATGTCATCGAGTCTTACCTCGGTAAATCCCTTCCTAACCTGCCGATGCAGGGCACTGGTTCCTGAAAGGAAACACATGCGAGCTTTGGTCGTCAGGGAGTGGACCGACTTTGAGAACCTCCGTATAGAAGATGATTGGCCAGCCCCGCCAATCCTGCCGGGTACGGTGCGCGTACGCACACAGGCTGTGGGCATGAACTTCGCCCTGTCTCTGCGGGTGCAGGGCAAGTACCAGATCAAATTCCCGCTGCCCCATGTCCCCGGCATCGATGCCTGCGGGATCGTCACTGAAATTGGCGAGGAGGTCACCCAGCTCAAAATAGGCGACCGCGTGACCTGTTTTGTGAACCACGGCGCGTTTGCCGAAGAATGTATCGTGCCGGAGCATCGCGCATTCAAGTTGCCCGACGAAATGACATTCCGCATGGCCGTCGGCTTTCCAAGCTCGCACATGACGTCATAT
The DNA here is from genome assembly GCA_947478725.1 of Comamonadaceae bacterium. Lineage (GTDB taxonomy): Bacteria > Pseudomonadota > Gammaproteobacteria > Burkholderiales > Burkholderiaceae_C > Polaromonas. The sequence continues at coordinate 62,922 of CANJWZ010000011.1, read as the reverse complement.
ATTGCGCTGGTCTGGCCGCAATGGATCAACCTGCAGTTCGGCGAGACCATCCTGATACACGGCGCAGCAGGCGGTGTCGGGCTTGCAGCATTAGACATCGCCAAAATCCTGGGAGCCAAGGTGATTGCCACCTGCGGATCGGAAGAAAAGGTGCAGGTGTGCCGTGAACACGGTGCGGACCACGTCATCAACTACCACACCGAAAATTTCCTGAACCGCGTCCGACAGATCACTGCCGACGAAGGCGTCAACGCGGTCTACGACCCTGTGGGGGGCGACACCTTCATGCAATCACTGCGGTGCATGGCGCCGGAAGGTCGTATCGTGCCGATTGGCTTTGCGAGCGGCGACGTTCCGCAAATTCCCGCCAATATCCTGCTCGTGAAAAACCTCAAGGTGCTGGCACTCAATGCGGGTTACTACAACGGCCAGTGGGGGGTGGACCCAAGCCGGCACAAGGACATGGGCAAGGTCTACGAGTCACAGGTCAGGGCCGGCCTTGCCCAGATGTTCCGCTGGGTTATTGAAGGCAGGATGCGCCCCGAAAACAGCCATACCTTCCGTTTTGACGACTACAAGGAGGCCATGCGGACGGTATTGGCGCGAGATTCCATTGGCCGCGTCGCCGTGGTTTTTGACAAGGAAGCTGAACGTCTTGGCTACTGAACATTGAGTACCTTCAAGGAGAAAAAGTGCCAGCAGATTTTGAAAACAAGGTGGCTCTGGTCACTGGGGCCACAGGCGGTATTGGCCTTCACGTCGCCGAAAAACTGGCGAACGGCGGCGCGACCGTCTTCATCAATGGCCGCACAAAAAAGAATGCGCAGCAGGCGCTTGACCGGCTGCGGGCCATATCCGACAAGATAGATTTTTGCGAAGGAGATTGCAACAGCTATGCCGATGCACAGGCCATCGCGGTACAGGCTTCAGCCTTGAACGGCGGCATCGACATCCTCGTCAGCGCTGGCGCGCAAGGTCGTGTACCACCCATGCCATTCGCTGACATGACGGGCGCGCAACTGGTCGAGGCATTTGAAACTCGCCTTTTCCCCAAGATATTTCCGGTCCACGCGTCCCTGCCTTTCCTGCGCAAGCGCGGAGGTGCGGTGGTAATGGTGTGCACCGACGCCGCCCGCCACCCGACGCCGGGCGAATCAATCGTCGGGGCGGCAGGCGCTGGCGTCATCCTGCTGACCAAGGTGCTGGCAAAGGAATTTGCGCGCTGGAACATCCGCGTCAACAGTGTCGCACTCACACTCACATCGGACACGCCATCTTGGGAAAGGATATTCGGCGCCGGCGACACTTTTGACGCCAAGCTTTTCGGGAAAATTGCCGAGCGTTTCCCCTCGGGCCGCCCGCCAAGCGCGGAGGAAGTGGCGCGAGTAGCTGCTTTTTTGGCGTCAGAAGAAACATCGCAGGTCACCGGTCAAACGATTAGCGTCAACGGCGGCCTCTCATTCGGCGGATGGTGATCAACACAGCTCCCGAGGGCTGCAAAATTTTTAACCTTTTTGTCGTGCGGGGTTTTAAGCAGTTAGTAAAAGAGTCAGGAGACACTTATGCTGAAACTCCCGGAAAAATTCCTGAGGCAAATATATTCTGTTGCCTGCGTGTTTCTTTGTTCAGCCACTTGGGCGCAGGACTATCCGCCAAAACCAGCGACACTGGCTGTGCCTTTTGCTCCAGGCAGTTTGACGGATGCGACTGCACGTGTCTTTGCCAAGGAACTCTCAAAAACTCTGGGGCAAACTTTTATAGTTGAAAACCGCCCCGGCCTTGTCGGAATGCTGCTGATCAAAGCAGCCCCTCCGAACGGTTTGACTCTGCTTTGGCACTCCAGCGCAGCCAGCGGTTGATTTCCATCCAAAGTTGACCCCACCAATTGCAGTTTAAAGCCCTCCTCAAGAGGCTCTGGATAAGTCTAGGTCCGTTGAATTTTCTGGTGACATTTCTGCTTTTTTGGTTGCGGACACCTTGCTGCAAGAGCCAATCTTCGCTGGGGTTGCAAGCCCAGCGGTAGTTTTCGATTTAACGCTTGATTATTTGAGCCGCCAACTCTCATTGTCCGTCTCCACGATATGGCAGTGATGCGTCAATCGGTCCGGCAGCGCCGTTGTCATCTTGGCATCTCCAAATACTTGCGCCCATTCGGCAAAGCCCAAGTTGGTCGTGATCACAACGCTGGTGGGACGATTTTGAGGGGATTCAACAAGAATGTAGGTTTGCTATATTTTTAAGAGCTTTTCGCACACGTATTCATTGGCTTACAGTCTTAAATAGCATCCAAAAATGGCGAATTAAGCGCTATGCAGCCGCAATAAGCTGCTGCGCCAACCGATGCAGCCGATGCGCCGGGTCAATCAACGCATCCATCACGCTAAAGTGATGCAGACCCGGCAACGCTTCGCACACAGGCACGGTTTTGTTGCCCCAGGCTTTTTGAATCAACTGGTTGTGGCGTAAAAACTCGGCGCTTTCATTGCCACCCGCGACGCTGTAAAGCACACCTTTGCGAGGTGCGGGTAACAAGGCCGGGCTGGCTTTGCGCACCTGCGCTGGTGTCAGTTTGAGGGCGTCTTTCACATTCGGTGCGTGGCGCAGCGGCTCCAGGTCGTACAAGCCTGAGATAGACAGCGCGTTTTTTACCAGGTCAGCCGGCAAATCAGCGGCGTAGGCCTTCCACACACACGCCAACATCATGGCCGCCAGGTGCCCGCCCGCCGAGTGGCCCACCACGCTGATGCGCTTGGGGTTGCCGCCATGCTTGGCAATGTTGCGGTACACCCAGGCGAGCGATCGCACCATTTGCATGGTGATCTCGGGAATCGTCACCGCCGGGCACAAGTCGTAATTCACCACCACCACGCATGCGCCTTGCGCTGTGAAGGCGGGGGCGACAAATGAGTGGTCAGACTTGTCGAGCGAGCGCCAGTAACCGCCGTGGATAAACACCATCACAGGCGCATCTTTGGCTGCGCCGTGGAACACATCCAGCTTTTCGCCTGGCGCTTGGCCGTAAGCCACATCCAGCGTGCATGGCTGGCTGCTTCTGGCGGCGGTTGAGGCTTGCACCCAGTTGTCAAAGTAGGTGGCGTAGTCGGCCACCAGCTTGCGGTTGTTGTACATGCTGTCCAGCCATGCGGGGTCTTTGAGGTTCATGTCGCGGTCCTAAAAATGATTGATCCAGCGCTATCTTTGCACATCTGAAAGATGCGCAGGATGACCGCGGGTTAACCCGAGAGGCAGAACCATCCAACTGACGTATTCTGTATACAGAGTTTAAGACATGGCCACCAAGCTGATCAAAATCGAATCCACGCCCGACATGGTTGAACAGGTCTATGCGAGCCTGCTGGACGCCATCAGCGACGGCACACTGCAGCCTGGTGCGCGCATCACGCAGGAAGACATTGCCGAGCAACTGGCTGTGTCGCGCCAGCCGGTTTTGCAGGCACTGCGCCTGTTGCGCAAAGACGGTTTTGTGCTGGATGCGCCAGGCCGTGGTGTGCTGGTGTCGCCGCTGGACGTCACAACACTGGTGCAGATTTACCAGGTGCGCAGTACGCTGGACGCGCTGGCCGCCAGGCTGGCAGCGCAGTCACGCTACGCGATGGATGCGCGGCTCATCACGCAGGGCCGCATGGCCGCGCGCGGCACAGACATCAAGGCCATGATGACGGCTGATGCCGCCTTTCATAACGCCATTTATGTTGCATCGGGCAACCCGCTGATTGCACAAACCGCACAAACGCACTGGCACCATATTCGCCGCGCCATGGGGGCAGTGCTGCAGTTGTCCACCATGCGTGAATCGATCTGGGACGAGCATGAAGCGATTGCCAAAGCCATCGAACGCGGTGATGCCGCCAAAGCCGAAACCCTGATCCGTCAGCATGGCGAAGACGCAGGCCAAAACCTGTCTCATTTACTGGCGCATTTGCTCAACCAAACCCTTTTTAAAACGACCTAGGACACACACCATGAAATTAACCCCTGACCAACTGGCCCAATTTGATCGCGACGGCTATCTGTTTTTTCCAGGCCTCTTCACGCCAGAAGAAACGAAAAAGCTGAACGACGCTGTGCCTGAACTTTATTCACGCCGTGAGGACTACAACGTGCGTGAAAAAGGCAAAGACGCGGTGCGCACCAACTTTGCAGCCCACATGTACAGCGAGCCGTTTGCCAAGCTGGCCAGGCACCCACGCATGATTGAACCCGTCGAAAGCCTGCTGGGCGAGCAGCTTTACATGCACCAGTTCAAGATCAACGGCAAGATGGCCTTTGAAGGCGATGTGTGGCAGTGGCACCAGGACTACGGCACCTGGCTGAACGACGACCACATGCCCACCGAACGTGCGATGAACGTGGCCATTTTTCTGGACGATGTGACCGAGCACAACGGCCCGTTGATGTTCATCCCCGGCAGCCACAAAAAAGGGGTGGTCGAGGCCAAACATGACCTGACGACGACCAGCTACCCGCTATGGACGGTCGATAACAACCTGATTCGCCAACTGGTGCAGCGCGCTGGTGGTAAAGAAGGTGGCATCGTCAGCCCCAAGGGCCCAGCGGGTTCGATGATTCTGTTTCATTCCTGCCTGGTGCATGCCTCAGGCAGCAACCTGTCGCCGTTTGACCGGGTCAGCGTGTACCTGAGCCTGTGCGCGGTGAGCAACCACATTCGCCGCCACAAACGTCCCGAATACATCGCGCACCGGGACTTCACGCCCATCAGTTGCCTGCCCGACGATTGCTTGGTGAAAGACTATCCGGTTGATCTGCCCTGGAAGGATGGCGTGCCTGCAAGTGCGTTGCAAACATCGCTGGATCAACTCAAACTCGCCGCTTGACTGAAAAATTGTTTTATGAATCTTTACACAAAACTCCAACAACGCGCGGCTGACCAAAAACCCATCCGCATCGGCCTGATAGGTGCAGGTAAATTCGGCAGCATGTACCTGGCACAAATCCCCAAGACGCCGGGCGTGCATCTGGTGGCGATTGCTGACCTGTCTCCCGATGCAGCCCGCACCAACCTTGCCCGTGTGGGGTGGAACCCGCTTTTGACCCAGGCGGAATCTGCGCAGGCAGCCATCAAAGCAGGCACAACATGGATCACCGATGACTGGCGCGCTGTGGTCACGCATCCGCAAATCGACATCATCGTGGAATGCACTGGCAACCCGGTGGCGGCGGTTGCGCATTGCCTGGCGGCTTTTGCGCATGGCAAGCATGTGGTGAACGTGACGGTAGAGGCTGATGCATTTTGCGGGCCCTTGCTGGCGCGAAAAGCGGCTGACGCGGGTGTGGTTTATTCACTGGCGTTTGGCGATCAGCCTGCGCTGATTTGCGATTTGGTGGACTGGGCCCGTACCTGCGGCTTCCCGGTTGTGGCGGCCGGTCGTGGCCACAAATGGTTGCCCCATTTTTCTGAGAGCACACCCGACACGGTGTGGGCCAACTACGGTTTGACGCCAGAGCAAGCGGTGCGCGGCGGACTGAACCCCAAAATGTTCAACAGCTTTCTGGATGGCTCCAAACCGTCGATTGAGTCAACCGCAGTGGCCAACGCCACAGGTTTGACAGTGCCCAGCAACGGCCTGCTGTACCCACCGGCCAGCGTGGAAGACATTCCGTTTGTCACGCGGCCTATCAGCGAGGGCGGCGTGCTGGAGCGCAAGGGCATGGTCGAGGTGATCTCGTCGCTAGAGGCCAATGGTCGCAAAATTCCGTACGACATCCGCATGGGCGTGTGGGTCACGGTCGAGGCTGAAACCGACTACATCAAAAACTGCTTTGAAGAGTACAACGCCCACACCGATCCCAGCGGGAGGTACTTCACACTGTACAAACGCTGGCATTTGATCGGGCTTGAAGTTGGCGTGTCGGTGGCCAGCGTGGCACTGCGCGGTGAGCCGACGGGCGTAGCCACCTGCTGGAATGCGGACGTGGTGGCCACCGCCAAGCGCGACCTGAAACCGGGTGACATGCTGGACGGTGAAGGTGGCTACACCGTATGGGGCAAGTTGCTGCCCGCTGACACTTCCATGCGCATGGGCGGGTTGCCCTTGGGCCTGGCGCACAACGTAAAGGTGATTCGTGCCGTTAAAAAAGGCCAAAGCCTGAGCTGGGCCGATATCGCCATGGACACATCCACCGATGCCTATCAAGTCCGGCGCGAGATGGAGGGGATGTTTGCAACGCCCTTGCAGAAAGCCGCATGAAGATCACCGTACTCGGTTTAGGAAACATGGGTTTGCCCATGAGCCAGCGGCTGTGTGCCTCAGGGCACAGCATCAGCGTATGGAACCGCTCGCCGGGCAAGGCAGACAGCCTGGCAGCACTAGGCGCGACAGTGCACCTGCAAGCAAGCCTGGCCGTCAAAAGTGCAGACATCGTGGTCAGCATGCTGGAAAGTGGCCCGGTGGTTGAGGACGTGCTGTTTAACCAAGGCGTGGCCGAAGCGATGAAGCCAGGTGCGCTGCTGATTGACATGGCCTCGATCAAACCACGCGAAGCACGCGACCACGCGGCCCGGTTGGGTGCGCTCGGCATTGCCCATCTTGACGCCCCGGTGTCGGGCGGCGTGGCGGGCGCTGAAGACGGCAAACTGGTCATCATGGTGGGCGGCAAGGCGGCCGATTTTGAACGGGCACAGCCGGTGTTCGCGCACTTTGGCCGTGCCACGCATGTGGGCCCGCATGGCAGTGGCCAGCTCACCAAACTGGCCAACCAGATGATCGTGGGCATCACCATCGGCGCCGTGGCCGAGGCGCTGCTGTTTACCCAACGCGGCGGTGCCGACATGGCCAAAGTCAAAGAAGCGATCACCGGCGGCTTTGCCGACAGCCGTATTTTGCAGGTGCACGGCCAGCGCATGGTCGAGCGCGACTTTGCACCACGCGCGCGCATGAGCATCCAGCTCAAGGACATGCGCAATGCACTGGCCACTGCGCAGGAAATCGGTTTTGCGGCACCGGTGACGGCTCTGTTTGAAAAGCTTTACGCCGACGGCATTGAGCACGGGCTGAGCGACCTGGATCACGCGGGTCTTTTTGTAGAGCTGGCCAACCGCAACGGTATGCAATAGAAAGACGCAAAGATGGACGACTTGCTGATCAAAGGCGCGTTGCTGTATGACGGTTCGGGTGCCGAGCCCGCTATCAAAGACGTAGCAGTTAGCGCTCATAAAATAAGGGCTGTAGGCTCAAATTTACCTGGTAATGCAAGCCATATCATTGATGGCACAGGCTTGGCACTGATGCCTGGCATCATCGACAGCCACACCCATTTTGATGCGCAAATCACCTGGGACGCGACGCTCAAACCCTCACCCGCACTGGGCGTCACAACCGCCGTGATTGGCAACTGCGGCTTTACCATCGCCCCCTGCAAGCCGGCTGACCGCGACATGACGATGCGCAACCTGACGCAGGTCGAAGGCATGTCGCTTGAGGTTCTTAAAAGCGGCATCGACTGGGGCTTTGAAACCTTTGACGAATATCTGGCGATGCTGCGCAGCAAAGGCTGTGTGGTCAATACCGCCGCCTACATTGGCCATTCGTCGGTACGCACCTGGGTGATGGGTGCAGACGCCTCAAGGCGTGAAGCAACACCGCATGAAATTGAACAGATGCAAACCATCGTCAGGGACGCGATGGCTGCAGGCGCTGTCGGTTTTGCCAGCAGCACCAGCCCAGCGCACAACGGAGAAGGCGGCTTGCCCATGCCATCGCGACTGGCCAGTGATGCGGAGATGATGGCGCTGATCACAGCCATGGGTGAACGCGGCACTGGCGTGTACATGGTGACCAAAGGCGGGCAAATGCCCGTGCCTTTTTTAGAAAGTATGGCCAAGCAGTCAGGCCGGCCCGTGATGATTGCCGCGCTGCTGCACAACAGCACCAACCCGCAAGCAGTCTTCAAAGACCTGAATCAAATTCTTGAAGCCAACACACGCGGCCAGCGCCTGATTGGCCAGGTGTCTTGCTGCCCCTTGACGATGGACTTCACTCTGGCATCCCCCTACCCCGTAGAAGGCTTGCAAAGCTGGAAGCCAGCACTGGGCCTGCAAGGCGAGGCTCTGAAGACGGTCCTGAAAGACCGGGCGTTCAGGCAATCGGTGCGCGATGAGATTGCAGCGCCGACGACCTTTCGCCTGTTTAACGGTGAGTGGGACAAGGTGCATGTGGTGGAGACATCGTTACCTACGAATATATTGCTCGAGCAGCGCACCGTGGCTGAGATTGCGAAAGAACAGTCACGCGACCCGCTGGATGTGATGCTGGATTTAGCCTTGGCTGAAGACCTGCAAACCGTGTTTACCGCCCAGTTGCTGAACAGCGACACAGAGGCCGTGGGCCAGATGCTCAAGCACCCGCACAGCCTTGTGTCGCTCAGTGATGCCGGTGCACACTTGACTTTTTTCAATGACGCCGGTTTTGGTCTGCACTTGCTGGGTCACTGGGTGCGTGATTTAAAAGCCATGAGCCTGCAAGAAGCCACTCGCCGCCTGACATCGCAACCCGCCAGCATCTTCGGCATGACCGACCGAGGCATGATCAAAGAAGGTATGGCGGCTGACCTGCTGCTGTTTGACCCAGAAACCGTAGGCCGCGGCCCGAAGCGCCGCGTGTTTGACCTGCCTGGCGGCGCAGCCCGGCTAACAACCGATGCGCTGGGCGTGCACGGTGTGTGGGTGAACGGCCAGCAGGTGGCAGATAGCCAGGGTATGCTGGCAAAACCACCACTGGCTGGCAAGTTGTTGACGGAGTTTGCGTCGACATAGTTGCTGGCGAAAAGAAAAAAGCCGCGACAAACCATCAGGTCTGTCGCGGCTTTTTTGCGGCACAGCCGCAAAGCTCATGTCGCTTGATCAGTCACGCGCCTTTGAAAACTTGGCCGCTTTCTTGGCGGCATCACGAGGCACAAACACCTTGCCGGCTGGCTTGGCGAATGCGGGCTTGGCAAACGCAGGCTTGGGCGCAAAGCCCTCACCGCGTGAAGCGAAGCCATCACCGCGTGGTGCGAATGAATCGTTGCGTGGTGCAAACGAACGCTCTTGGCGAGGCGCAAAGTTGCGGTCTTCGCGCGGAGCAAAACTGCGTTGCTCTTGCGGCGCAAAATTGCCACCGTTGTCATCGCGGCGTGGGCCACGGTCATTGAAGCCGCTGCGGTCTGCGTAGCCGCCTTGCGGCGCTGGGCGCCCCTGGAAGTTACCGCCGCGATCACCGCCAAAATTGCGGTCACCACCGCCGGCATTAAAACCGCCGCCAGCCGGCTTGCGGCCAGCATAGCCGCCCCCACCAGAATTCGCGCCAAAGTTGCCGCGTGGGCCGCCCCGGTCATCACGGCCACCAAAGTTACCGCGTGGGCGATCAGACGTGGGCGCAAAACGCTGCTGCGGCTCCAGGCCAGCAATCACGCTGGCTTTGAGGTTTTGCTGCGAGTAGTGCTCAATGTCCTGGATCTTGCGGCGGTCACGAAACTCTGCAATCGTGATGGCATTGCCTTCACGGCCAGCACGGCCTGTGCGGCCAATGCGGTGCACGTAGTCCTCAGCCTTCATTGGCAAGCCGTAGTTGATCACGTGGGTAATCGTGGGCACATCCAAGCCACGAGCAGCAACGTCGGTTGCCACCAGCACCTGTACACGGCCATCGCGGAAAGCCATCAAGCGGCGGTTGCGCAGGCCCTGGCCCAGCGCACCGTGTAAGGCCACCGCGCTAAAGCCGTCTTGCACCAAATCATTGGCCAAGCCATCGCATTCAACCTGCGTGCAGGCAAACACGATCGCCTGGTTGATCGTGGTGTCGCGCAGCAGGTGGTCGAGCAGCTTGCGCTTGTGCGTCATGTTGTCAGCCCAGTGCAGTGCCTGGGTGATGGATGCATGTTTTTCATGTGGCGAGTCAATCTCAACGCGCTGCGGCTGGCGCATCACTCGCGTGGCCAGTTGCATGATGCGCGGCGCAAAGGTGGCGCTGAACATCATGGTCTGCTTGCGCTCAATCGTCAGCTGGTTGACTTCGGTCAGGTCATCGGCAAAGCCGAGGTCAAGCATGCGGTCAGCTTCGTCCACCACCAGGAACTGAACCTGGTCGAGTTTGATTTGCATGCTGCGCTGCAAATCAAGCAAACGGCCGGGCGTGGCAACCACCAGGTTGGCGTTTTGCAGCTTGGCAATTTGCAACTGGTAAGGAATGCCGCCGACCACGTTGGCAATGCGCAAGCCACGGCAATGGCGCACCAGGTCAATCGCGTCAGCACAAACTTGCTGAGCCAGCTCACGTGTGGGGCACAAAATCAGCGCGCCGGGGGTGGCGGCTTTGAAGTTGCGCATGTTGGTCGGGTCTTTGCGCTTTGGCTTTTTGGCTGGTGCCTCGCCGCGGGCAATCGCCTCGGCAGACAAGCGTTCAAACTCGGCACGCTCATCACGCTCGGCTTGCTCTTGCTGTTTCAAAAGCGTGTGCAGCACGGGCAACAAAAACGCAGCGGTCTTGCCGCTACCGGTCTGGCTGGACACCAGCAGATCGGTGAACTTTGCTTTCTTGTCTGCGTTCTCATCATCTAGCGCCTGCATGGCCTTGGGGATGGTTGCCATTTGCACCGCCGTGGGCTGGGTAAAGCCCATGTCTGCGACAGCTTGCAGCAGCTCTTTGGCCAGGCCCAGTTTTACAAAGCCGTTGGGCTCAGGAGCGATGGCATCCAGAGATGTTTCCAGCACGCCAGGCGCATCAGTGAAGTCAGGCGCGTTTGAAAGGTCGGATGCGCCGGTATTTTCAGCGTCAAAGTTTGTTTCGGCAAACGAGTCACCGCGAGCCTCAAAAGAGTCAGTCATGTTTTTTCTCACTAATCATCCCCGCCGCTGCTATAAGTAAAAGCATGGCGCAGAAGAACTTGCACGCCCCGCTGTTGCGGGCCGCTTCGTTCATGGTTAATAAAACATCAACCATCAAACGAATATGCGAGTCAGGTCAAAGAATTTGCCCGAGACGGTGACCCTATCAAGAAGAGTCCACAAGTGTGAGGTAGATGTACAAATGGTTCGCACCCGTGTGCTGAGCCAAGCCTCTGATTATAGCACAGCTTAAGGGTTTGTACTGGGGGTTTGCTTTTTTGAAACGATGAGCGGCTAGATTGATCCCTGGATCACTTCAAAAAGTGAGTCCGGTAATGCTCTAGCTCATCAATTGACTCATGCACATCGGCCAGTGCCGTGTGTTTTTGTTGCTTTTTAAACGCGTTGTACACCTCGGGACGCCAGCGTTTGGCAAGTTCCTTGAAGGTGCTGACGTCGATGTTGCGGTAATGCAGGTAGGCCTCCAGCTTGGGCATGTACTTGACCAGAAAGCGCCGGTCCTGGCTAATGGTGTTGCCGCACAGGGGAGAAACGCCTTTGGGCACGTACTGTGCAATGAAAGCGAGGATTTGGGCTTCGGCATCCGCGTCTGTGATGGTGCTGGCCTTGACCTTGTCGATCAAGCCACTTCTGCCGTGCGTGCCTTTGTTCCACTTGTCCATCAGGTCAAGTACCTCATCCGGCTGGTGGATGGCCAGAACAGGGCCTTCAATACGCGGGGTGAGCTGGGGGCCAGTGACAATGATGGCGATCTCGATCAAACGCTCTTTTTCGGGGTCCAGGCCGGTCATTTCGCAGTCCAGCCAGACGAGGTTTTGATCGGACTTCTTGAGTTGTGTTTCAGTGTCTGTCATCACACTATTCTCGCTGATGGCCTAAACTCCCTTGATGCTCAATTATTCTTTCGTTTTCACGCTCGTATTTGCTGCCGTGCTTGTCGTGGGCTTGCTGGTGAGGTTTTATTTGGCGACACGGCAAATTCGCCATGTGGCGCAAAACCGCAGCGCAGTACCTGCTGCCTTTGCCGCCACCATCTCGCTGGCATCGCATCAAAAGGCCGCTAGCTACACCATCACCAAGGCGCGTTTTGGTTTGTTAGAAATGGCCTTTGGTGCGGCCTTGCTGCTGGGCTGGACACTTCTGGGCGGCATTGATGCACTGAATCAGGCCATCAACTCGACCTCTTTGGCCAGCTACGGCAGCCTGGTCCCGCAGTTGGCGCTACTGGCCGGGTTCGCGCTGATCAGCGGCCTGCTGGACTTGCCTTTCACGCTGTACAGCACTTTCAAGATTGAAGAGCGCTTTGGATTTAACAAAATGACATTCGCTTTGTGGCTGACAGACGCGGTCAAGGGCGTCGTGGTGGGCGCAGTGATTGGCTTGCCCATTGTCGCGTTGATCCTGTGGTTGATGAGCAGTGCGGGCAGCCTGTGGTGGCTGTGGGCATGGTGTGCCTGGATGGGCTTTAACCTGCTGGTACTGGTGCTATACCCTACCGTGATTGCACCGCTGTTTAACAAGTTCAAACCCCTTGAGGACGAAACCTTAAAAGCGCGCGTCACGACTCTGATGCAGCGCTGCGGCTTTGCCGCCAAGGGCTTGTTTGTGATGGACGGCAGCAAGCGTTCAGCCCACGCCAATGCTTACTTTACCGGCTTTGGTGCGGCCAAGCGCGTGGTGTTTTACGACACGCTGCTCAAGCAGCTCAGCCCGGCTGAAGTCGATGCCGTGCTGGCCCACGAATTGGGTCACTTCAAGCACAAGCACATCATCAAACGCATCATCGGTATGTTTGCAATGAGTCTGGTGGGCTTTGCGCTGCTGGGCTGGTTGTCATCGCAAGTCTGGTTTTATACCGGACTGGGCGTCAGACCCAATTTGAACGGTGGCAATGATGCGCTGGCGCTGCTGCTGTTCATGCTGGTCGTGCCGCTGTTCAGTTTTTTTATATCGCCCATTTTTGCGCAGTTTTCGCGCAAGCATGAGTTTGAAGCCGATGCCTATGCGGTGGCGCAAACCGATGGCAAGGATTTACAAAGCGCCCTGCTCAAGCTGTACCAGGACAACGCCAGCACGCTGACACCCGACCCGGTATTTGTGAAATTTTATTACTCGCACCCGCCTGCGTCTGAACGCCTGTCGCGGATGAACCGCGCCGGAGGCACAGCATGAGCAACCCGATTCACAACAACCGCAAAGCCCTGAGCGCCACTGAAATAGTGACGCAACTGAGCAAGCTCAATGGCGAGCAGGCCCTGGGCTGGCGGCTGATAGACGGTGCGCTAGAGAAAACCTACGCGTTTAAAAACTATCACGAAACGATTGGGTTTGTGAATGCCCTGGCCTTTATTGCCAATGCAGAAAACCACCACCCAGACCTGACAGTGAGCTTCAGCAAATGCACCGTGCGCTTTAACACCCACGATGTGAAGGGCATTTCAGTCAGCGACTTTTTTTGCGCATCAAAAGCTGACGCGCTGCTCACTTGAGTAAATTTCAACACCCGGCAAATACCTCCTCAGCGGGCATGCAGCAAGGTCTGGTCGTGGCAGGTTTTGGCCGGCATGTGCTGGTTGAAACTGCTGACGGCCAACGCATCATTTGCCACCCGCGCGGTAAAAAAGGCCAGGCGCTGGTCGGCGACGAGGTGCGCTGGCTGCCGAGCGAGGACGAGGGGACGATTGAAAAAATTGACGAACGCAGCAACGTTTTTTATCGCCAGGACGAGCTGCGAACCAAGTCGTTTGCGGCCAATTTGGATCAGATACTGATACTGATTGCGGCGGACCCTGAATTTTCGGAAAGTCAACTGACGCGCGCGCTGATTGCCGCTGAAGCAGCTGGCATCACGCCCATCGTTGCGCTGAATAAAAGTGATTTGGCTGAACCGTTTGGCAGAGCCTGGACCAAGCTCTCACCCTACCGGGCGATGGGCTACCAGATGCTGCCACTGGCTATCAAGCCAGAGCCGGACAGGGCTGTAGACACCGCGCAAACCGATCGGTTGATGGCTCTGCTTGAAGGTAAAAAAACCTTGGTGCTGGGGCCATCAGGCTCGGGCAAAAGCAGTTTGACCAACCTGCTCGTACCGAAGGCCAAGGTGCTGACGGCAGAAATCTCGCGGGCCCTAAATTCTGGCAAGCACACCACCACCAGCACAACGCTGTATTGGATCGACGCAGCGCGCACTGCAGCAATCATTGATTCGCCAGGCTTTCAGGAGTTTGGTCTGAACCACATTGAGCCTATGCAACTTGCGCAATTGATGCCAGACTTCAAAGCGCATGCGCAAAACTGCAAGTTCTACAACTGCACGCACTTGCATGAACCTGGATGTGGCGTGATTTCAGAGCTTAAGTCGGGCGCAGGACCCATAAATATAAGCGTTAATCGCTATCGTTTATATAGCGAATTATTTGCAGAACTGTCGCAGACGCGGTACTGAAGACCTGCGTCAGCCCAGCAGTTTGGCCAGCGTCAGCAAGGCCAGCAGCACCATCCACAGCACAACGGAGCGCCAGACCAGCCCCACGATGCTGCGCAGATGGGCGACTTCGGGTTCACGGCCTGGCGTGGTTTGGGTGGCCACATCAAGCGTGTCGACGTTGGCTGCCAAAAAGCCAGCAGCGGCACCGGGATCAAGCTTGGATTGCAGTGCTGCCCCACCCAAACGCACATTGACCGCACCTGAAGTTGCCGCCAGAATAATGCCGTCGTTGTGATTTTCGAGCGTGAGTTCTTTGTGTTCACCGAGTTCATTGACCGGTTGCCCGCTCAAAAACCGCTGCGCATAGTTGCGCCAGGCGTCAATCGCATCCTCAAAACTGCCGACCACTGCAAACCCGAGTGATGTCACCCGGGCAGGCACGTAGTCAATCACACCCCAGGCGGTGCTGGCAGCCATCTGCAAAGCAGGACTCGCACCCTCACCGGCTTGCAGCGACTTGCTTTTGTAGCGCCAATAGCGGGTCACAAATTCGCTCATGCGGTACAAGACCGCGCCTGCTGGCCCCAAGCCCAGCGCAGCCAGAACTGAAAACCAGCCCAGCACGCCAAACACATGTCGGTGCGCAGCCAGAACTGAATATTCAATCACATGGCGAACAATTTCACTGCGCGGCAGTTCACTGGCATCAACCTGTCGCCAATCGGCCAACAATTCGCGGGCAGACGCTTCATCGCCATCATCGAGCGCATCGCGGATGTCGGTAAAGTAGTGACTGAATTGGCGAAAGCCCAGCGTGACGTACAAAATTCCCACGCTCCACGCAAATGCCAGCAGCGGCGTCACGTACCAAAGCGCCCAGTGAATCACCAGTGTCGCCAGGCTGGGCAGCATGACCACTATCGCCCAGGCGATCCAGCCGTGCTGCGGTTTACCTGCGTCCAGATTACGACTGGTCCAGCGTGCCCATGATCTGAAAGTGGCATGAATCCAGTTGCCCCGCGCCAGTGGTCGGGCTTGTTCAATCAGCAGAGCGAATAGAACCGAAAAAAAACTCATGCCAAATGATAACTGTCAAGCTGATAAAAATCGATACAAATTGCGCAGCATCCCTGCCGTAGCGCCCCAAATAAAGCGCTCTGTCGACTGGCCGTCGTCCTGCCTGACGGCAGCATCAAGATACGGCATGGACAGCCATTCGCGCGTGATGCCGTCAAACTCCACAGCATGTCGGCGATGGTTGGCCGGGTTCATCAAATAGGCCAGCGGGACTTCAAACACGTCCGCCACTTCAGCTGGGTTGGGCTGGAGCACAAAGCCGGGTGTCACCAGCGCCACCACGGGCGTGATGATGTAGGCAGTGCCAGTGACATAAACAGGCAATGTGCCCAGCACTTCAGTGTGGTTACGCGGCAGGCCTATTTCTTCCGTCGCTTCGCGCTGGGCGGTGTCAGCCGCATCTGTATCTGTGTCGTCGGCACGGCCACCCGGTAGCGCGATTTGACCTGAGTGAGTAGACAGGTTGGTCGTGCGTTGCGTCAGAAGCAGCATCAGTTCATCCCGCATGACCAGCGGCACCAGCACCGCCGCAGCAGCAGGTTCTCGGTTTTCAAACCTCTTCTCAACACTGTGCTCGGGTGTCCAGATCGGTGGGTTGGCAAAACGCCGTCTAAGCTCAGCAGGCGTGAGGCGATCAAACGCGATACATTCGAGGTGATCGTCAATGCCCTGGACCGGAATGCTTCGAGGGTCGAACTTGGGAAGAGGTTTACTGAATTGCATAAGTTATCCGCATAAAAAAAGCCACTCAACGGAGTGGCCTCTATAAACCGCAGGATGCAATCAAGCAGCCTTGGCGCCCAGTTTTTCCTTGATACGCGCCGACTTGCCGCTGCGGCTGCGCAGGTAGTACAGTTTGGCGCGGCGCACGTCACCACGGCGCTTGACTTCGATCTTGGCGATCAGTGGGCTGTAAACCTGAAAGGTACGCTCGACACCTTCGCCATTGGAGATCTTGCGAACGATGAAGCTGGAGTTCAGGCCGCGATTGCGCTTGGCAATCACCACACCTTCAAAAGCCTGCACACGTTTGCGGGTGCCCTCAACCACGTTAACGCTGACAATGACGGTGTCGCCGGGAGCGTAAACAGGGATGGTTTTGTTCAGGCGAGCAATTTCTTCTTGCTCAAGGGTTTGAATCAGATTCATGACAGTTCCAAAAATACTTTTTCGTTCATTCACGCGCTACGCTAAAGACCGCAAATCTTGCTTTTTTAAGGACGGAGCCAAATAAATGGCCCCAGTAAAGGAAGTTGCAGTGGCCGCCAGAGGACCGAAAAGCCTTTGATTATAGCAATTTATGGTTGATGGCCGGGATGACCAGCCGCAGAAGCCAAAAAAGCTTCATCTTTAGCCGTCAACTGCCCAGCCAAACGCGCTTTTTCAATCAGTTCTGGCCGCTGTAGAAGGGTCAACTGCAGCCGCTGTTCACGCCGCCAGCGCTCAATATGGGCATGGTTTCCTGACATCAGCACATTTGGCACGGTTTGCCCATGCCAGTCTTCTGGCCGGGTGTAATGCGGGCAGTCCAGCAGGCCATCAAGCGCAGGGTTAAAGCTGTCCATCTGGTGGCTGCCCTCGTCATTGAGCACGCCGGGTTGCAGCCGGGCCAACGCATCGAGCAAAGCCATGGCGGCAATTTCACCGCCCGACAGCACAAAGTCGCCCAGACTGATCTGGTGCGTGACGTGCTTGTCAACAAAGCGCTGGTCTATGCCCTCGTAGCGGCCACAGATCAATACCGCGCCTTCGCTGGCGGACCAGCCTTCAACGCTGCTGTGCGTCAAAGTTTTACCAATGGGAGAAAAAAGGACAACCGGGTCGTTGCCAGATGTCCGCTCAGCACGAATGGCGGCCAGGCACAGCGCCAGCGGTTCGGCCAGCATGACCATGCCGGGTCCACCGCCAAACGGCCTGTCATCAACCCTTTTGTAATTGCCGTCCGCAAAGTCGCGCGGGTTCCAGAGCTTGACCTCGACCAACCCGGATTCGTAAGCACGCCGCGTGACGCCACTCGTTAAAAATGGCACAAATAGTTCAGGAAAAAGAGTGATGACATCAAAGCGCATGGTTTATGTCAATGAAAAGCAACTCAGTAATCCGGCTGCCAGTCAACCGTGATCAGCTTGGCCGCTATATCAACCGTATCAACATAAGCCGACACAAACGGAATCATGCGCTCCTCGGCCTTGTTGCTGCCGTCTTCTTGCATGGCTTGGTATTCAACGCAAAGTACTGAGTTGGGACCGGTCGCCATCAGGTCACGTACACAACCAAGCGCGATGCCTTCGCGGTTAACAACCTTCAGGCCAATCAGGTCGACCCAGTAGTACTCGTCTTTGGAGGCTTTGGGGAAAGCACTGCGCGACAAAAAGATGCGGCAACCACGCAGCGATTCGGCGTCGTTGCGGTCATCCAGACCGTCGATTTTGGCGACCACTGAATCAGAATGGGTTTTGGCCTCGTCAACCGCGATCGAGACGGTGCCGCTGAAGGCGTTAAAACCCGGACGAAACTTGGTGTCGGGTGCCTGCAAAAACCAGGATTTGGCTGAGAACAAGGCCTCAGGATCAGAGCTGTGGGGCAGGATTTTGAGCCATCCCTTGACGCCCCACGCATCTAAAATACGCCCAACTTCTACAGAATCATCCGGCAATGCGGATGACTTCAAATTAATCATTTGAGCCCCCACGCTTTTTACTGCGCGTAAGGCACTGCCCCCCACGGGGACTCATTTCCCTTGGGGCGGCCCAGCGGGAAATTGCCATTTTCGAAGTTAAGCGACCTTGGCGGCAGCTGTTGCGCCTTGCTTGATCAGGCGCTCAACGGTTGGGGACGCTTGTGCGCCAACGCCAACCCAGTGGGTCAGACGGTCTTGCATGATGCGCAAGCCTTCTTCGCCGCCCTTGGCAATCGGGTTGTAAAAGCCGATGCGCTCGATAAAGCGACCGTCGCGGCGAACGCGCTTGTCAGCCACAACAATGTTAAAAAATGGACGGTGCTTAGAACCGCCGCGTGCAAGCCGGATGACGACCATGATGTATTCCCAGGGTGGAGGGCATGCCAACCAGAAGTGTGCATGCCCAAAAAGTTCTTGCAGCGGTTGAGACACTCGACATGACCACCCGGCCAGCGAACTGCTGCAAAGCCTTTGATTATAGCCCGTCAGTCGGTATCATTGAAATTTTCTTAGCGGCTCCATCCCCATGACCATCATCCGCGCCAGCTTGGACGCCGACATTGCGGCCGTTACCACCATTTACGCCCACCATGTGCTGAACAGCACCGGCACGTTTGAAACCGAAGCCCCCAGCGTGCAGGAGATGACAATCCGGCGAGCCGATGTACTTGGTAAAGGCCTGCCGTATCTGGTGGCTGTCGATGGCAACCGAGTCGTCGGCTTTGCCTATGGCAACTGGTTCAAGCCCCGGCCCGCCTACCGCTATTCGGTGGAAGACTCCATTTATCTGGCACCAGGTCATGCTGGCAAGGGCCTGGGCCGCGCGCTGCTGGCCGAGCTGATGGCGCGTTGCGAGGCAGTGGGGATTCGCAAAATGATGGCCATTGTGGGCGATTCAGCCAATGCGGCATCGGTTGGCGTGCATCTGGCGCTGGGCTTTGAGCAGATCGGAAAAATTGATGCCTGCGGCTGGAAGTTTGGCGCCTGGCGTGACATTGTCATCATGCAGAAATCCTTGGGATTAGGTGACACGCAACCGCCTGTTGATATGCCGCGCTGATAATCGCGAGATGCTTGCATCCATCAAAAACAAAACCATAGCCACTTGGCTGGCTTTCATCTTCGGTCAGCTAGGCCTGCATCGTTTTTATCTGTTTGGCTTCAAAGACAAGCTGGCTTGGCTTCACCCACTGTTTGCAGCCATCGGCTGGTACGGCGTGCAAAGGGTACGCACCCTGGGGCAAGACGACCAACTGGCTTGGCTGCTGGTACCCGTGCTTGGCTTTTTGCTGGCAGCCACAGCCATCACGGCCATTTATTACGGTTTGTCGTCACTGGAAAAGTGGAACGCTACGCACAACCCACAGCATCCAGAATCGCTCGCAGGACAAACCAATTGGCTTGTCATAGGCGCCGTGGTTTTTTCATTGCTGATGGGCGCTACTGCCTTGATGTCGAGTATCGCGTTTAGCTTTCAGCGTTACTTTGAATATCAGATTGAAGAAGCCCGCAAAATTTCACAATGAGCAAGAGCGTCCCTAGAAAATTTGCCAGCTGATCCAGTAAGCCAAAGCAGCGACGAACGCGGAAGCTGGAATCGTAAAAATCCAGGCCCAGACAATGTTGCCTGCCACACCCCAGCGCACCGCAGATGCGCGCTGGGTGGACCCCACACCCACAATCGCACCGGTGATGGTATGCGTGGTCGACACCGGAATGCCCAAACCGGTGGCCAAAAACAGCGTCAGTGCGCCGCCCGTTTCAGCGCAAAAGCCGCCCACAGGCTTGAGCTTGGTGATTTTTTGGCCCATGGTTTTGACAATCCGCCAGCCACCAAACATGGTGCCCGCAGCAATGGCCATGTAGCAGCTCACGATCGTCCAGGTGGGGGGCGCTTTGTCAGAGCTGGCGGCATAGCCCGTGGCAATCAGCAGCATCCAGATGATGCCGATGGTTTTTTGTGCATCGTTGCCGCCGTGGCCCAGGCTGTAAGCCCCGGCAGACACCAGTTGCAAGCGGCGAAACCATCTGTCAACTTTTGATGGCGTTGCGCGCCTGCAGACCCAGGCCACGACCACCATCATGAGCGAACCCAACAAAAACCCAAGCAAAGGCGACACAAAAATGAACGCCACCGTTTTCATGATGCCGCTAGAGATCAATGCCGCAGCACCCGCCTTGGCAATCACCGCGCCCACAATGCCGCCAATCAACGCGTGTGATGAGCTGCTGGGGATACCGTAGTACCAGGTCAACAAATTCCAGGTGATGGCTCCCGTCAAAGCGCCAAACACCACATGGGTGTCCACAATACCAGGCTGCACAATGCCTTTGCCAACCGTTGCGGCAACGCTTAAGTGGAAGATGAAAATCGCGATGAAATTAAAAAAAGCAGCAAACAAAACTGCTTGCCCCGGCTTGAGAACTCCCGTTGACACCACGGTTGCAATCGAATTGGCAGCATCGTGAAAGCCATTCATGAAGTCAAACGCGATGGCCAGCACCACCAGCATGATGACCACCCACAGCGCAGTTTGTGCAGTTTGCATTAAGAGACTAACCGGCGATCAGGAGTTTTCGAGGACCACGCCCTCAATCAGGTTGGCAACATCCTCACATTTGTCAGTGATCGTCTCCAGCAGCTCATAAACCGCCTTGAGCTTGATCACTTCGCGCACATCCGGCTCTTCGCGGAACAAGCGGCTCATGGCCGACCGCATCACATGGTCTGCATCTGATTCAAGCTTGTCAATTTCTTCGCAGGTTTTCAGCGCTGCTTCGGCGCTATCGGCCTGGCTCACATTGGCCAGCAAAGACACGGCGTGCTTGAGGCGCAAGCAACATTTCACGAACAGTTCCGTCAGCCGCACGATATCGTCATTCATCTTGCGCACGTCATACAGCGCCATGGTTTCAGCCGAATCCTGGATCAGGTCGGCCACATCGTCCATGGTGTTGATCAGCTTGTGAATTTGCTCGCGGTCAATCGGCGTGATGAACGTCTTGTGCAGCGTGCGGTTGACTTCGTGCGTGATGCGGTCGGCAGAGCGTTCGGCGTTGTCAACTTCACGGTTGTAGGCTTCGCGTTTTTCAAGATCGCTGTAGTTGGCGACCATGCTGGAAAAAGCATTGGCCGCCTCAACGATATAGCCTGCATGCTGATTGAACATCTCAAAAAAATTGCCTTCACGCGGCAGCAGCTTGCCAAACAACATTCGGTCTCCTCGTTGGGATACGTCAGAAATATGACAAATTTATGACTGTTGGGAGTTTAACCGGGTACGTGGCCCCCACAGTTGCTCACATCGTGTCGCGCCCTGCCCCCAGGGGGCCGCTGCGCCTTCGGCCCTACTTTTATGGCGCCACTAAATTTCAATCTTGCGCTGCAATTTCCTCATCAAGCACCACGAAAAATAAAATACACCGCCCCCCAGCAGGCAAAGGTCATCAAGACATTAGGCAGTGCCTACAGGCCAATGGTCTGAACGGATAGAGGCAATGATTGCAGGGACTGAAGGGGTGGCATGGCTGTGTTGCTAGCAGGCTTAAAGAACCATCTTTGCCTTGGGCCAGCCGCCCACCTGTCAGTTAAACAGACATGAATCATCCATCAAAAACTGGCCTGCAAACCCACCTTCAAACTCCGCCCCGGCAATGGTGGCGCATTTGGGAAAGCTGTCGTCGTCAGGACTGATGTCGAGCTGTAAGCCAGCTTGTTGGTGATGTTGTCCAGCCGCGCGTACCACAGCAAACTGGCGGGGCCGGTTTTCATTCGGTAAGACGCGCCGGCGTTCCAGCGGGTATTGGCCGCCGTTGCCTGGTCCCCTGTGGGCACCGACTTTTGCGCTGCTGAATAGTCAACGCCGAGATTGGCACCAAACGGGCCGCTGGCATATTTCAAGGTCGCGCCCAGGCGCATCGGCGGAATGCGCGACAAGGGCTGACCGCTGTTCAAGTTGCTTGCCTTCACCCTATCAGCGCGCAAGGCCAGGTCAATTGGCGCTGCGCCGTCTGTCAGACGAATATTTCCACTGGTTTCAAACCCGGTAAATCTGGCCCGCGTTTGCAGATAACGAAATTCATTCAGCGGGCTGAAAGTTGCCCCTGTTGCCTGCGAAAAGCCTGGATTTGCAGGGTCGTCTACCGGGTTGACTTCACCGTCTGACTGGTTACGCCTGACACCGGCTGACTGGACCAGACCAATGTAGTTTTTAAAGTTGCTTTGGTAAGCGCTGAAGGCGAAGGTATTGAAGGCAGACTTCCAGGCCAGGCCAACATCAAACTGAGTTGCTTTTTCCATGGCCAATGTGTTGTCACCAAGCTCGTAGGCGCGGGTGGCAATGTGCGGCCCATTGGCAAACAGTTCGTAGTCCTTGGGTGCGCGCTCGGTGTAGGCTGCATTGCCTGTCAGTTGCCACGCTGGAGCCACATTCCACAAGCTGCCCAGCGCGTAGCTTGACGGCCTGAAATTGCGTTGGCCGGGCACAAACTTGGCCAGCGCCGGATTGGGGTTGCCGAGTGACTCCACCCTGACAGATTCGGTTCGTCCGCCAAAGGTCAGCTTGCCCCAGGATGTTTTGTATTCCTCATAGGCGAACAGCGCGTTTTGGCGCGTGCGGCTGTGCGGCGAAAAAGCCTCATCGCCATCGGCTGAGAAGCGGGCGTCATCCATTTGGACGCCGACCAGCCCCTCAAAATTGCCAAGCCTGGCGTGCCGCGCTTCCAGTCTCACATCACTGCCCCTGTTTTTAAACACGGTGCCTGGAACGGTATTGGTGAATTCTGTATGGGTGTAGTCGGCCTTGCTATATTGGCCTTTGACGCTTTGAATCAGGCCAGTCAGGTTTTTGACTTCCCCTTCGAGCGCAAAGCGGTCAGACTTCATGCCAATGTTGACGTTGGGCTCTGCCACGGTGCCATAGTTGCTACGGTAACCACTGACAGAAGCGCCGAGGTACCCATGGTCAAAAAAGACCGAGCCACCCAGTGCCGTGCTGCTGATCTTGCTGGCGGAATTGCAAATGCTTCGGGCCGTGTAAGTACCAGCGGTCCGCTTGCACACGATATTGATCGGCACGCTCACATCTTTGGTATCCCGATTCATCGTATCAACATGGATGGCGTAGCGGTTGTTACCTGCTTCCAGCAAGACGCCCGCGCTTTTTTCTTTGTTGCCGGTGGCGATGCCCAGGTCTGTTTTGCCGCCCACGCCACCCTTTTCATCAAACAGCGCTTCGCGTGGAATGCGGTTGTCAATCACATTGACCACGCCGCCCACGGCGCTGCCGCCGTATTGCAAAGCGCCTGGCCCACGCAGCACTTCGATGCGTTCGATGCTCAGTGGGTCTGCGGCAACCGAATGGTCGTAGCTCAGGTTGGACGCATCCTGCAGTGCACCGCCGTTGTTCAGAATGCGGATGCGGTCACCGTCTTGCCCGCGAATAATCGGGCGACTGGCGTTGGGCCCAAAGTAGGTGCTGCTGACACCGGGCGTGCCGTCCAGCGTTTCCCCCAATGTCGTCTTGGAGCGTAACAACAGTCCTTCGCCCGAATATTGTGCTGCTGGTGCTACAAGATCAGTAGCGCCCAGCGGGTTGCCGGTGATGGTGATTTCTTTGAGTGCAGCGCTTGGCGCAGAACTGGATGCTTGGGCCAGCAGACCGGTGTGCTGCGCTGCCATAAACGACAGCGCAGCCAGCCGAATGGCTGTGTTTGAAAAACGAGAGAACATGGGTTGCCTTTTTGAATCTGAAAACGTGCCACGCCAGCCTGTGAAGGCCAGCGCGGCGCAAAGGGGGGAGATTCAAAAAGTCAAAGGCGGGCCGCGTGCGTCAAACAGCGCGGCCCAGCGGGCAAGTGCTTCGCCTGCAAAAATAGCCACCAGCAGCGATGGCAAAACCGTCGGGAACAGCATCAAGGCCACGCTGGGCAAGGCATGGCTGTCCCGAAACTGGTCATACAGGCGGCAGTCTGTGTTGTTGTGAGACGAAAAAAGCTGCTCTAAAAAGCTACCGTCATCATGCGATTCATGGGCAACATGTCCGGCCGTCGCAAGCGAAGGATTGTCCAGCCCACCATGCTTGATGGCATGCAACTGGCCCAGTGATTGAGACAGCAAAACCACCATCGCCAAAGCCGACAGCAGCAGCCGCACCCAGAGCCGAAGACGGCTTTGACTTGCAGACAATGGCGACGTCAGAGAAAGGCCGGACATGCGATTTAGTTTATCGGCGTTGCGTCTGTCATGCGGTAATACAAGCCATATGAATCGTCGTTGAGGACCAAAAACTTACCCTCAACCACCACTGGCTCCATGCCGTATCTGACGGGGGTTTTGGTGCGTACTTCCACCATGCTTTCAGGCCCACCGGGAGCGCAAAAGGAGCAGGACAAGGGCACCGACGAGAGCAGGAAATGGCGCTGCTTTTCGCCTGGCTCCAGCGGCATCATGAAGCCCTGAATACGCTGGGTTTTCTGGTTTAAAGCCGTTTGGCTGGCATTGAAGACTGGCACGATGCGGTTTTTTTCAGTCCTGGTTTTGACATCGGTCAGCACCGACCAGGCAATCACATCATTGCGCGCTTGCAGCGGTGCAAACGGGCTACCTGCGCCATGAACGCCGGGGCCGGAGCCTGGTGGCGCAGCCGGGGATGAGGGCAAGGTTTGGGCTCCGCTTGGCGCAAGCACCATCGACAAGGCCGTGCCCATGATCAGCAGCCACACTTTAAAACCAGCTTTCATCACCTGCTCCTGAAAACAAACACAACTTTGATTTTGCCCTTGTTAGCCATCTTTCTCAATGTACGTGTTTCATGCCGCAGTATTTGCCTACGGCAAGGCCCTTGCAGGCGGCCTGAAGTTCCTTCTCGCAAACGTCGGCTTTTTTGCCTGACTCCAGGCACTTAGCAGCGCCTTCGTGGGCGGCAGCCATTGCTCGGTGGCGGGCAATGTCGTCCTTTGTTTCCTTGTCGGAGTGTGCTGGTGCGGCAAAAGCATTGCCCGCAAAAAGAGCTGCCATCAATAAATATTTTTTCATACTACGTTTCTTTAGCCTACCTGGATTGAAGAAGTTCAAACACACTGACGCGATAAGCCTCCCAGGCAGGCATCGCACTGGCGGCCAGCGCAACACCCATGGCCAACAGAGGCACCACCCACAGTTCAACCGGCCAGACCAGCGCACCGATCAAGACAGATTTCTCAGTCTCAAGCGCCCACGCGGTCAGGGCCATCAAGCCCTGCCCCGCGGCAACGCCTAATGTACACGCCAGCAATGACAGCCACAGTGCTTCACACAGCAGCAGTCCGGCAATCTTGCGAGGTGGCGCGCCCAGCATGCGCAGCAGGGCCAGGTCGGCACGACGCTCGCGCACGGCGCTCAACAGGGCAACAAAAACACTCAAACCCGCCGTCAGCAGGAGCACTCCAGACAAGGCTTTGAGCACATCGGTTCCCACGCCAATCATGCCGAGCAAGCGGGTGATCTCTAGCGCTGGCGCAGCGGCCTGCATTTCTGTGGTCGTGTTGACAAAGCGCGGAAACGTGACGGCCGCCAGAGG
Source organism: Comamonadaceae bacterium (assembly GCA_947478725.1). Taxonomy (GTDB): domain Bacteria; phylum Pseudomonadota; class Gammaproteobacteria; order Burkholderiales; family Burkholderiaceae_C; genus Polaromonas. The sequence continues at coordinate 37,315 of CANJWZ010000011.1, read as the reverse complement.
CGTTTTGTATTGAATCAGCGCAAGCGTCAGCTCACGTTCTTCTTCGAGAATTTTCTGGTCCCCGGCATCCAGCGCGGTCTCGGTTTCATGCACAGCCCAGACCGATTCTGTTGCCGTTAACACCAGGCGGTCAAGCACCGAGCCGTTGGCTGCCAGCACGCCTACCACCGTGTAGGCCAGTTGCCCATGGCTTTCGCCACCGCTACCCAAACCGTGGCTGCCCGCAAAGCTGTCGCCCACTTTCAAACCGGTTTGCCGTGCCACCTGGCTGCCGATCACGGCCTGCATGGGCTTGGCCCATAGCGCGCCGCTGGCCAGTTGTGCGTTGTAGTGCTGGATATAGCCAAGGGACGTGCCAACAATACGAAAGCCGCGAAAGTTGTCCCCCAAGCTGATGGGAATCAGTTTGGCCACCTGCGGATTTTGCCCGAGGGCGTTGATGGCCGCCAGCGGCACGTTGCCGGTGGGAGCGTCCAGGTGAAACACGCCAGACAAAATCAGTTGCATCGGGCTGCCTTTGGCGCCTACGACCGCGTCAATACCGGCCAGGTCACGTTCAAACGCACGGCTGATCTGCTGGCTGACCAGCAGCACAAAAGTGATCGACGCCAAACCCAGCGCGAGCAGCAACAGGTTCAAACTGGCAGCCAGCGGCCTAGACCACAGATAGTGCCAGGACAGGGCAATGGTTTTCATGACACCTTCCGCGACAATGACCAGCTATACATTCAGGAGCTACCCGAACATATATCTATTGGCTCAGGGACCAATTCAACACTTAAAAATGATCTGGAACCGGCTTCCAGGTGCTTTTTGACCCGCGAATCATGGGTCGCCACCACCAGCGTGGCATTCAAGCGCTCTGCTGTGGCCATCAGCAGCACCAGTGCTGCTGCGCAAGCTTCATCGTCCAAACTGGCAGTGGGCTCGTCCGCCAGAATCACCCGCGGCTCCAGCAGGACTGCCCGCGCCAGCGCCACCCGCTGGGCCTGCCCGCCTGACAACTGTGACGGCCTGCGCTGTGCCAGGTTCTGCACACCCAGCGCGGTCAGCGCCTTTGGGATGCTTTTGTCGTCGGTTTTTCGCCCCGCTGCCCACTGCGCCAGCGCCAGGTTGCCATGCACGCTCAGCGCAGCACTCAAATGCAGCTTTTGTGGCAAAAAACCAATCGCTTCGGCACGCCATGCGTCGCTTCGCACCTTGTTGAGTCGCCTCAAGGCTTGCCCGGCGACGGTGATACTGCCGCTGCTGGCTTGCAGCAAGCCAGCAGCCAGCGCCAGCCAGGTCGACTTGCCTGAACCGGATGCGCCTGTGAGCAACAGCACGTCACCCTGCGGCACGTCAAGGTCTTCAAACCTGATCTCTGGCCCGTTGGCGTACTGGTAGGCGAGTTGCCGTGTGGTGATCATTTTAAAAGTGTAGACGCACTCGCATGCGGTATAAACAAACCATGACTGATCAGCCAAACATCCCGACCCACTTGCGCACCCACACTTTTCATGGCCTGGCCCCCGGCCCGGCGCTGCTGGTGCTGGGCGCTGTGCATGGCAACGAGATTTGCGGCACGCAGGCCATCATGCAGCTATTGAGCGATATCGACTGCGGCCGTTTGGCGATTGAACGCGGCTCGGTCACGTTTGTACCCATCGCCAACCCGTTGGCGTACCAGCTCAAGCGGCGCTTTGGTGATCGCAACCTGAACCGCAACATGGCCCCCAGTGCCATTCCGCAAGACTTTGAGGACCGGCTGGCGAATGTGCTGTGCCCGCTGCTCGATACGCATGATGTGCTGCTCGACTTGCATTCGTTTCACACCGGCGGCGCGCCGTTTGTGATGATAGGCCCGCAGAACAACACAGGCACTCTAGAACCTTTTGCACTGGCCGCAGAAGAAATGCAGTTGGCCCTGCACACCGGCGCGCCGCGCATTGTTGAGGGCTGGCTGGACACCTATGCACGCGGTGTGCAGCGGCGCGCTGCCGCAGCAGCTGACAACATCAGTGCACGCTCGCAAACACTGGTGACCAACCCCAACTACGGCGTCGGCACCACCGAATACATGCGCTCACGCGGCGGCTATGCCGTGACGCTGGAATGCGGCCAGCACGATGACCCGGCTGGCATCAGCGTAGCGCGGCATGCGATTTTGCAGGCCTTGGGCCTGCTGGGCATCACCCATGCACAACCCTCAGCCCCGAACACCACGCCAGAAATATTGCGGCTGATCGACGTGACCGACAAAGCGCATGCTGGCGACACCTTCAGCAGAGAGTGGCGCAGCTTTGACGCGGTGACAGCCGGCGATGTGATTGGCGTGCGGCATGACGGTGCCGAGGTGAAAGCACAGGGCGATGGCTTTGTGGTCTTTCCCAATCCACGCGGTGAAGTCGGCCAGGAATGGTTTTATTTCGCACAACGGCGCGTTTGAAGCGGGTCTGAGCGTTTTTGGGCAAAAGGCTCGAAACGGTACTTTCAGGGCGTCAAATATGCCCCGAGACCAACGAATATCTGGGCAATCAGCTCCTAATTAAATAGCACGAGGAAACAATATATGGGCGCACAATGGAAAGCCAAAGGCAAGGAACTGGCCGCCAACGCACGGGGTCGGGTGTTTGGCAAACTGGCCAAGGAGATCATGGTGGCGGCGCGCGGTGGGGCTGACCCTGCTGGCAACGCCAGGTTGCGGCTGCTGGTCGAGCAGGCCCGCAAGGTCAGCATGCCCAAAGACACGCTGGACCGGGCGATTAAAAAAGGCTCGGGCACCGGCAGCGAAGCCGTGCATTTTGAACACGTCATCTACGAAGGCTTTGCACCGCACCGCGTGCCATTGATGGTGGAATGCCTGACCGACAACCACAACCGCACAGCGTCTGAAGTGCGGGTGCTGTTTCGCAAGGGACAGTTGGGCACCTCAGGCTCGGTGTCCTGGGACTTTGACCACGTCGGCATGATTGAAGCCGAACCCACAGCGCCAGGGTCAGATGCGGAGACTGCCGCCATTGAGGCGGGTGCGCAAGACTTTGAGCCCGGCGAGGAGGAAGGCCACACCCTGTTTTTGACCGACCCCACCGACCTGGACTTGGTCAGCCGCGCCCTGCCCGCCCAGGGTTTTACCGTGCTGTCGGCCAAGCTGGGCTACAAGGCCAAAAACCCGTTGGACCCGGCCACACTCAGCGCTGCAGACATGGAGGAAGTCGAAGCGTTTTTGGCGGCGATTGATGCCAACGACGATGTGCAAACCGTCTACGCCGGACTGGCAGGCTAAATCAACACTAAATCGACACTAAATCGACACTAAATCGACACTAAATCGACACTAAATCGACATTGAGCAAGCACTGACAGCATCATGAACAAATTACTCATCGGACTTCTGCTCAGTGTTTCAGCCTTCCACCTGTTCGCACAAGAGGCACTGACCACGGTTGCCAGCGTCAACGTGCCGCGTTACATGGGCACCTGGTACGAGATCGCCAAATACCCCAACTGGTTTCAAAGAAAGTGCATCAGCAACACCAGCGCCCAATATTCACCCCAGTCAGACGGAACAGTTCGGGTACAAAACCGTTGCACACAAGAAGACGGCAAGGTCAGTGAAGCCATCGGTCAGGCCCGCCAGATTGGCGAGAGCACCTCCCCCAAGCTTCAGGTCCGCTTTGCGCCTGAATGGCTGTCGTTGCTGCCCTTTGTGTGGGGCAATTACTGGGTCATTGATCTGGACACCGACTACCAGTTGGTGGCAGTCAGTGAACCCAAACGCGAGTACCTGTGGGTCTTGTCCAGAACGCCGGAGGTCAGCGCCAAAGCGTATGACGAGTTGTTGGCGCGACTGGAGAAAAAAGGCTTTGACTTGAAGAAGCTTGAAAAGTCCAAGCAGATCAAGCCTTGAGTGGCACTTAAAAAGCACTTCTCCTGCTTTTTAAGTCTCAAATCAGCCCCTAGGCCAATAAATACATGGGCAAGTAGCTCCTGAATCAGGAGCAACCACTGTTACCCCTTAGCCTTTCCTGCCTTGCCAAAACTGAACACCCCAGGGTCGTGAATCGGATCGACATCGACAGGAATGATGCTCTTGGGCGGAAACTTGCCTTCCAGCAGCAGCTTGGACAGTGGGTTTTCAATCCGCTGCTGAATCGCGCGCTTGAGCGGCCTGGCGCCAAACACCGGATCGAATCCCACCTTGGCCAGCTCGCCAATCGCAGCTTCTGACACCTGCATGGTGAGCTCCATTTTCTCCAGCCTGGCCATCAGCACCTTCAGCTGGATGCGCGCAATCGATTCGATGTTTTTGGCATCGAGCGCATGAAAGACCACCGTCTCGTCAATCCGGTTCAAAAACTCGGGGCGGAAGTAGTTTTTCAGCTCGTCTGTCACGGCGTCCTTGATCTCCTCATAGGGCTTGCCGACCATGCTTTGAATGATCGGCGAGCCGATGTTGCTGGTCATCACGATCACCGTGTTTTTAAAGTCCACGGTGTGGCCCTGGCCGTCGGTCAGGCGGCCATCGTCGAGCACTTGCAGCAACACGTTGAACACGTCAGGGTGGGCTTTTTCAACCTCGTCCAGCAGCAGCACGCTGTAAGGCTTGCGGCGCACGGCTTCGGTCAAATACCCGCCCTCCTCATAGCCCACATAGCCAGGTGGTGCGCCAATCAGGCGGGCGACGCTGTGCTTTTCCATGAACTCACTCATATCGACGCGAATCAGATGGTCTTCACTGTCGAACAAAAAGCCAGCGAGGGCTTTGCAAAGCTCTGTTTTACCCACACCGGTGGGGCCAAGAAAAAGGAACGAACCAGTGGGGCGATTCGGGTCAGACAAGCCGGAGCGTGACCGGCGAATGGCGTTGGCCACCGCACCGATCGCTTCGTTTTGCCCCACCACGCGCTCATGCAGTTTGCCCTCCATCAGCAGCAGTTTGTCGCGCTCGCCCTGCATGAGTTTGCTGACCGGGATTCCGGTAGAGCGTGCCACGACCTCAGCGATTTCTTCAGCGCCGACTTGCGTCCGCAAGAGTTTGGGCGCAGCGTTGGCATTGGGTGCGGCCTCGCTGTCTTGTGCCGCTTTGAGGCGTTTTTCCAAGTCGGGCAGCTTGCCGTATTGCAGCTCGGCCACTTTGTTGAAGTCACCCTTGCGGGTTTGCTCCTCAATCTGAAACCTGATCCGGTCAATCTCTTCCATCACGTCTTTGCTGCCCAGCGCCTGGGCTTTTTCAGCCTGCCAGATAGCATCAAGGTCAGAAATTTCTTTTTGCAGCTTGGTGATCTCGTCTTCAATCAAACCAAAGCGTTTTTGGGAGGCTTCGTCTTTCTCGCGCCGCACGGCTTCACGCTCGATCTGCAATTGAATCAGGCGGCGGTCCAGCTTGTCCATCACCTCGGGCTTGCTGTCGCGCTCAATGCTGATTTTGCTGGCCGCTTCGTCGATCAAATCAATCGCCTTGTCAGGCAAAAAGCGGTCGGTGATGTAGCGGTGGCTCAATTCTGCCGCCGCCACAATGGCCGGGTCGGTGATCTGCACGCCGTGGTGCAACTCGTACTTTTCTTTGAGGCCGCGCAAAATGGCAATCGTGGCTTCCACCGTTGGCTCGCCCACCAGAATCTTTTGAAAGCGGCGCTCCAGCGCGGCGTCTTTTTCAATGTATTTGCGGTATTCGTCGATTGTGGTGGCGCCGACGCAATGCAGCTCGCCGCGCGCCAGGGCGGGTTTGAGCATGTTTCCCGCATCCATGGCACCTTCGGCCTTGCCTGCACCCACCATGGTGTGTAGCTCGTCAATGAAAACAATCGTCTGGCCTTCGTCCTGCGCGAGTTCTTTCAGCACGGTTTTCAGGCGCTCTTCAAACTCGCCCCTGAACTTGGCACCTGCCAGCAGCGCGGCCATGTCCAGGCTCAGCACACGCTTGTTTTTCAATGAATCAGGCACCTCGCCCGCCACAATGCGCTGGGCCAGGCCTTCAACAATCGCGGTTTTGCCCACCCCTGGTTCCCCAATCAACACCGGGTTATTTTTGGTGCGGCGCTGCAGCACCTGAATGGCGCGGCGGATCTCGTCGTCACGGCCAATCACCGGGTCCAGCTTGCCCATGCGGGCGCGCTCGGTCAGATCCATGCAGTATTTTTTCAAGGCCTCACGCTGGCCTTCCGCATCGGCGCTGTTCACCGCCTGCCCTCCGCGCACAGCGTCGATGGCTGCCTCCAGCGACTTGCGGGTGAGACCGTTTTCTTTGGCGATTTTTCCAATATCGGCCTTGCTGTCGGCCACGGCCAGTAAATACAGCTCGCCTGCGATGAACTGGTCATTGCGCTTGAGGCCTTCTTTTTCGGTGGCTTGCAGCAGTTTGGCCAGGTCGGATGAGACCGATACCTGGTCTTGGCCCTGTACCTGAGCGAGCTTTTTGACAGCCGCCTGCGTGGCCAGCTCCAGGCCTGCGACGTTGACGCCGGCCTTTTCGAGCATGGCGCGCGGGCCACCATCCTGCTTGATCATGGCGGCCAGCAAGTGCACCGGCTCGATATAACCGTTGTCATTGGCCAGGGCCAGCGACTGCGCGTCGCTTAAGGCTTCCTGAAATTTGGTGGTGAGTTTGTCTTGGCGCATGGGTGATGACTTCCAGCTGTTCTAACTGATGCCTAGCTCGGGATATTCCCTTTATTTTCAAGGGGACAAAGACAAGCATCCTTGAGCCAGCGCAAACTGCCGGCAATTAACCGCGCAGGACAGCTTCGCAAAGTCCGGCACCAGGAGCAGACCCGCCAGCCATGATTGGCAACGCCACTTGGCCGATCAGGTGGTCGAGGAGTGTGTGGCTCGCCGCCCGTGAGTTCGCCGACCCCAGGTATTCAGTTGACACATGCCTGAACAACTTGCAGCACTTCCCGAATCTCTGCGTCACTGATGTCGGGCGTGTTGCCGACCCAGGCCACAAACTCATCGGGCCGAACCAGAACGAGCGCGGCCCGATAGCGCAAGACTTCGCCTTCAGGCGGGGCCGTGCAAATGGTCAAAGGCAGGTTCTGCTCGGCCGCAAGACTCCGGAAACGGTCGAGTGTGGGCTGTGGCACGCCAATTGCCAGCAGGGTGAAACCGGCTCCCAACGCCTCAAAAATATTTTCTCCGGAGAGAAGTTTCGCGGGCGCCAGATGGTGACCGGGTCGCGCATCGAAAAGGTGCGAGCCCTTGGCGCTGCACGCGCCCTTGGTCGCGGCATGGGACGACACCCCCGGCGAGCCCTCATAGTTCGGCTCAAACGCATGGACCTCGCCAACGGCGCCTACCGCCCGTTCGCGCCATGCTTTCTCGAACGCACCTCGATCACGTTCAGGATCGTGGGAGTCCAGAAAGCTGCGGTCGTTCTCTATCGACTTGGCAATAAAGTCGTCGATGGTCGACCTGAACACCGGCCGGCGCTCGGCGTCGTATGAATCCAGCAATCCTTCGCTGCCCCAACCCTGCAAGCTGGCTGCGAGTTTCCATCCAAGGTTTCTGGCGTCCTCCAGCCCCGAGTTGATTCCATAGCCACCGTAGGGTGGGTGACTGTGGGCGGCGTCGCCTGCGATGAACATCCGGCCATTTCGGTAGGCGTCCGCGAGCATGAACCTGAGATCCCAGAAACCAACGTGCTGCAGCTCAATGTCAATCGGCGCACCGACGGCTTCTTCAAGATAAGCGTGAAAGTCAAAGTTATCCGCAGTCGTTCCAATTGGAACCGGTGCGTGAAAGAACCAGGTGCTGCCAAGGTCAACACGGCCGAAGAACTTCCAGTACCCCTTGAGCCCCGGATGCAAGACGTTGTAGAAAGCCTTGTCCGGATAACGCTCCAGCAACTTGTGAAGTCCTGTCGACCGAAAGACCAGCAGCACCATCAGCCTGTCATCGCTGGTACGGGACTGGGAGATGCCGGCTTGTTCCCGCACCCGGGACCGAGCGCCATCAGAACCCACGACATAGGCTGCGCGCAAAACGCGCTTGTTTTGGTTCGAGCGCTCCGTGATCGAGACCGAAACACCGGCCTCATCCTGGGCCACCGTGTCAGCCTCCCATCCGTACATCGTCTGCACATTGGGAAGCTCGGATACGCGTTGACGCAGCACCGCTTCGGTTGCGTACTGCGGCAAACGCTCATTGGACTGGGAATAGTAGGGCTTGACCAGTTCGCGCTGGAGCCAGTCGTAGTAATAGGGACTGAGCAAGGTGCCATAAGTCGTCAGACCGCCAATGCCGTATCCAGGAGGAATGGTTCGGGCCGCGCGCAGCTGCTTTTCGGCACCCCAGGCATGAAAATGCTCCATCGTGCGGGTGGTCAGATTCTGTCCTTTAGGGATGGGCTGCGGCTTGTCGTATCGCTCCACGACAATGCAGCGCACGCCACGCTGTCCCAACTCGATGGCTAAGCCCATGCCAACGGGGCCACCGCCGGCGATGATCACGTCGGCATCGTGCGGATTCTGGCTTGTGGTCGAGAGCGGGCGATTGGTTTGCATATCTGTCCTTGAAATACTGATCTGATGGTGATGGGCTTGGGCAAGGCCTTGCAGCCAGTTCTTAGGTGCTCACCCGTATAGGAAGGTCGATATCAGCCCGCCACGATGAATGCGAGCCAGGCTAAATCTGGCCGCAGGCCGATCGCGTGGCCCGCTGTGCATGTATTGGCCAAAGCGGGTGATGGCGAGTGCTTGCGGGTGCTAGGGGGAGAAAAGCGCTTTTCAGGCTCGCGATGTCCAGGGTAAGCTCCGGTTTAAAACCGTTAGCATACACACAATCTGCCGGATTTACCCCGCTGAAGGATCAGAACATGTGATTTCAGCTATTCAGCCGTGATGCCGTTGCGCTTGATGACCGCGCCCCAGCGCTGGTAGTCCTGCTTGACGGTCGTCGTTAACTCCCCCGTGCTTGATGAGGCGGCATCGAGTCCGGCTTTGCTCAGAACCGTGCGCACTTCAGGCAGCTTCATGATGGCAGCGATCTCGGTGTTGAGGCGGTTCACCACAGGCGCGGGGGTTTTGTTGGGCGCGAAAAAGGCATACCACATGTCTACATTGACATCTTTCACACCTAACTCCTGAAAGGTCGCGACGTTGGCGGCCACCGGGTGACGTGCGTTGCCGCCAACCGCCAGTGCGGTCAATTTGCCAGAACTAACAAAGCCCTGTGCCACGTGGACCGGCAAAAAACCCACCATCAATTCGCCCGCCAGCAAGTCGGTGACGTAACCCGCAGTACCTTTGTAGGGCACATGCAACATGAAAAGTTGGGTTTTGCTTTTGAAGAGCTCCATCGCCATGTGGTGGGGCGTACCAATGCCTGGTGAGCCGTAAACGACAGAACCGGGCTTGGCCTTGGCCTGGTCAATCAAGTCTTGCATCGACTTGATGCCGGTCTTGGGGTTGGCCACCAGCATGAGGGTACCGAAAGCGGCCATCGACACCGATGAAAAATCATCCACCGGGTTAAAAGGCACGTTTTTATAAAGCTGCGATGCCATCAGCATGGTGTTGGCACCCATCAAAAGCGTGTAGCCATCGGGCGTGGCCTTGGCAACGTTGTCGGCTCCAATGTTGCCACTGGCACCCGGCGTGTTTTGCACCACCACCGGCTGACCCAGGCGCTCGCTGAGCTTGGGCGACACGGTTCGGGCAATGGTGTCCATGCCTGTGCCAGGCGTGAATGGCACGATGATTTTGATGGTTTGGCCGGGCCAGGTCTGGGCCTGTGCAAGCATGCTGACGGCCAGCAAAGCACTGGACGCAAAGGCACGGATGGTTGTGTGTTTCATGGGGTTTCCTGTCTCATCGTCAAAAGGGGCAGCGCCAGCCGATAGACCGTCAAGCTGCCAAACGGTTCAAAAGCGTTTTTCAGAAACTTTTATTTGATTTTAAAAACTGTTTCAGCATTGGTTTGGAAAAATTTCTTTTTGTCCTCGGCACTCATGGTCATATTGTCCATGGCAATGACTTCATCCAGCTGATGTTGGTAAGGATAGTCCATGGCGTACAGCACCCGGTCTACACCCAGCACCTGTTGTGCAAACTTGATGGCGGGTTCCCACGCCACACCACTGTTGGTGATGTAGAAGTTTTCTTTCAAGTACTCACCCGGCGTCTTCTTGATGGGCTTCATGCTGTCGTAACGCTTGGAAGCCACGGTGGCGCGGTGCATGTAGTTCAGGCGGTACATCCAGTAGGGCAACGCCTCACCCATATGGCCAATGATCATCTTGAGCTTCGGAAAGCGGTCAAACGCGCCTGACGTGATGATGCGCATCGCGTGCAGGCCGGTCTCGACACCAAAGCCGTAAATCGCACCGTCCAGACCTGCTTCCTGAAATGGCTCGATCATGTTTTTGGGCAGCGAGTTGGGGTGAAGATAAATCGGCGCGTCATGGGCTTCAGCGGCCGCAAAAATATCCCAGAATTTCTGGTCTGACAAATACTCGCCTTGGGTGTGCGAGTTGATCACAATCGCATTCATGCCCAGTTGCGTCACCCCGCGCTCGATCTCCTTGGCAGCAGCAGCGGGGTCTTGCGGTGCGACTGAAATCATGCCGGTGTAGCGTGTGGGGTGGCGCTTGATGGCGTCGGCCAGAAAGTCATTGCCGGTGATCGCAAAGGCAACGGCTGTTTCCTTGTCCATCACCTGTACGCCCGGTGATGTCATGGCCAGCACCTGGCGGTCAATACCGCATTCGTCCATGTGCTGTATGCGCAAATCGTCCATGTCGGTCAGGCAGCGCATGATGTGCTGGGCGCGCTCGCTGGGGCTGGTCATGTAAAAACCCATCAAGCCATTAAAGCCGGGGTCGACATTGCCTTTGGCGATGATTTTGCGATAAATCGCAAGCAGTTCGGGTGGCGCAAAGGCCTCTTCGGTAGCGATGCGCTGGTAGTCTTTTGATTTGGGGTGCATGGGTCGTTTCTTTGGTGGCGGGATGGATAAATGAAAATAAACCGGGACTAGTTGGCTTTGATGTTGTTGTCGATCGCCAGTTGCTTCCAGACGGGAATTTCTGCGGCAATGATTTTGGCAAACTCATCCGATGTGTTGCTCATGGGGATGACTGACATGCCGCTGATTTTTTTCTGCACATCTGGCATGGCGACCACTTTGGCAACACCGTCTTGCAACACCTTGACAATATCTGCAGGCGTGCCGGCAGGGGCCAACAGGCCAATCCAAAGCGACACCTTCAGGTCGATGCCAAGCTCGGTCAATGTCGGAACGTTGGGGTAGTCTTTCATGCGTGTGGCTGATGTCACCGCCAGCGCTTTGACACGCCCACTTTGCATCCCAACGAAGGCCGGACCCGCGTCGGCCAGCGTCATCGTCACATCGCCCGCCATCACTGCCGTCACTGAGTCATTGGCCCCCTTGTAGGGAATGTGCGTAAACTTTCCACCGGTTTTTTTGTTCAGCAATTCAGTGATCAGCTGAAACGATGCAGAACTCGCGCCGTAGTTGGCTTTGTCAGGGTTCTGTTTGGACTGATTGACCAGTTCCTGCACGGTTTTGGCCGGGTTGTTGACGTTGACCAGCAGCACCAACGGCGAATCGCTGACAAACGAAATCGGCGTGAAGTCTTGCGGGCCATAGGGCAGCTTCGCATAGACCGCGTGGTTAAAAATCATCGGCCCGGGCGCGCCCATCATCAGCGTGTAGCCGTCGGGCTTGGACTTGGCCACATAAGTGCTGCCGACAATCGCGCCCACGCTGGGACGATTTTCGACAATCACCGGCTGGCCAATCACGGCAGGCAGCTTTTCCGCCAAAATGCGCGCCATCGCGTCCACACCGCCGCCGGCGGAGTACCCCACCACGATGGTGACGGGCTTGGTGGGGTAGTCGGCTGCCAAGCCTGCCAGCGGCACGCATGACAGTGCTGCCATCATCCAATGAACCAGACGAAAATTGTGTTTTGTCAGCATCTATGTCTCCTGCTTTCTGGTGAATAAAAAACGCATGTCATCTTCAAAAGTTCTTATTGCAATCCAATCTGGACATTGAGCACCGCGGCCCGACCAGAATCTACCGCAGCCAGGCAACGCGCAATGGCCGCTTCGACATCGTCTGGCTCGCGCACGCATTCACCGTAGGCGCCAAAGGCAGCGGCTACTTTTTCAAACTGCCGGTCCTGGTTTTGCAGCCGCGCCTGAAACTCGTCCGTGCTGGCTGCTGCACCCTCAGGATAGACGCGCAGCACCGCCTCTTTCACAGCCTGCCAGCCACCGTTGTCCAGCACAATGGTGAAGATCGGCAAACCGTAGCGCTGTGCAGTCGCATAGACCGACGTGGGTGTTGAAAAATGAAAACCGCCGTCACCAACGATTTGCACGACCCGTACCTTGGGGTTGGCCAATTGAGCGCCCAGCGCCATGCCGCCGCTGTAGCCCAGGCCCCCACCTGCGCCGCAAAACAGGGTCAGCGGCTTGGAACGCGGTATCTGGTTCAGCACCGCGACCGTGTTGCGTATGGCTTCATTGATGACGATGTCATCGGCTGAGATGGCAGCGCCCAAAGCACTGCAAAGCCAGGCTGCGGTGATGGCGCCTGGCTTGCCATGGTCTTGCGCTGCGCGAAAAACGCCGTCTTTGCGCTGAGTCGACGCAGCCAGCCAGCCCGCCATACGCCCTGAGACTTTGTGATGAAAAGCTTCGTCTGCTTTGGCACGCACGACTGTCGCGACCTGACGCAGCACGGTGGCGCAGTCGGCTTGCACCCGCATGTCGGTGGCAAAGCCCCACATGGGAAAGTCTTTTTTGATCGGATCGACATCAATGTGCATCCAGCGCGTCTGGCTGCTGAGCTCTGCATACTTGGGCAACCAGGGCACATCGACATCCAGCAGCAGGCCGACATCTGCTTTACCCGCCTCCTTGCCGGGCTCAAAACCAGCAAAGCACGGCGATGATCGGTTGATGTTCAGGTGACTGGGACTGAACTCGAAGACGCGAATGCCGCATAACAAGGCCAAGTCTTCCAGCGCAGCCACTGCCTCGGCCTTGCGACCGAGGTAAGACGTCACGACGATGGGGTTGTCGGCCGCCATCAGCTGCGCGGCGATCGCTTGAGCACGCTCGTCGTCAATGCCGCCAGCCAGCACCGCACCGTAACGCTCGCTGCTGAACGACTGCACGGTCTCACTGGCAACCGTCTCGGCCAGCATTTCACGCGGCAGGGTCAGGTAAACCGGCCCTGGCGGGTCGCTTTGCATCACAGAATGGCCGCGTCGCAAAACTTCCTTGGCAATCACACCGCTGGGCAGCGAGTAGTCCCACTTCACATACGGCCTGACCAGGCTGGCCATGTCAAACGGATCTTGCACAAAATGCACATAGTTGTCGCGTGAGCCGGGCAGCTCGCCGCGCAGGGTGTAAGGGGCTTTGCCCGCAATCAGCATCACGGGCAGACGACCGCGAAACATGTTGTGCATGCCCATCGCCGCATTGGCGGTACCCGCATCAACGTGGACCATCACCGCCTGGCCACGACCGGTGACGGCCGCAAAACCGGCGGCCATGTGAATGGCCACATTCTCATGCGGCACCAACATCATCTCGGGGTGCGGTTTGCCCTCCTGGTCCCAGCGTGCCAGCTCTTCAATGATGGAGACATGGTCAGTGCCAAGATTTGAAAAAACGTATCCGATGCCGAGCTCGGTCAGGCCTTCAAGGAAGTAATGCGCGCCGCTGCGCCGTTCGGGTTGGATCATGTGTTGACAACAGCCAGACCCGGCCGTTGTTTGATGCAGCCATGATTGAAACGCTGGTCTCGGATATCTTGTTTTGCAACTTGCATGTTTGACTCCATCGTTTGCGCGGCCAAGCTGTTGTGAAGGCAAGCGCATCTCCACATTGTAATTAACCCAAAATAAGACACAATCGTCTGTTTTTAAGCTACACCTTTTCCAAATCGCGATGAATCATGGGCAGGCTCGATGGACACTCTGGCAAATTTGAAGGCTTTTGTCGCCACGGCAGATGCGGGCAGCTTCTCGGGTGCGGCCCGACAGCTCGGGCTGGTGCCATCGGTGATCTCCAAGCGCATTGACCAGCTCGAGTGGCGTATTCGCGCGCCCTTGTTTGCCCGCACCACCCGAAAACTGACGCTGACCGATGTCGGTGAGCGCTACCTGCGCACGGTCAAAGAAGCCGTGCGGCAGGTCGACGATGCCCTGGCCGGCATGGCCCGTGCCAGCGGTGAACTGGAGGGACACATACGCGTCAAGGTGCCCACCACGCTGGGCATTTTGTACCTGTCAAATCTTTTAACCCAGTTTTTGCAGGGCCAGCCCATGATCAGCATGGACATCGTGCTGGCAGACCGTTCGGTCAACCCGATAGAAGAAGGCTTTGACATTGCGATGGGTGCCAGACCTGAGCTTTATGGCGGCGTGCAAGACATCCCGCTGTACCCACTCGGGCGGCGCTTGTGTACCTCGCCCGCTTATCTGGCGCGCAGAGGGACACCGCAGCACCCCGCTGACTTGGAAAGCCATGACTGCTTGGTGTTCACCACGTCGGGGCCGCGCTGGGAGTTCGAAAGCGCGCAGGGTTTGATGGGTATCGACGTGCATTCCAAACTGCGTACCAATGACGGCGCCGCCATTTACAAGGCAGCGCTGGCCGGTAGCGGGATCGCCGTGCTGCCTGATTACCTGACAGAAAAGGCCCTGAGAAAGGGTGAACTGGTTGAAGTTCTTGAAGATTTCAGGATCCCTGACATTTGGCTCAAGGCCCTGGTTCCTGCCAGCCGGATTGAATTGCCCCGAATACGCATGTTGCTGGACTGGCTGGAAAACAAGCTCAAACCCCTGCCGCCGTGGAAGACAATCGGAGATGCTAAGAATTTGTTATGAATGAACCCTTCACACAAGCTTCAAAAGATCTGGCCCGCCTATATACGCGGCCGGGCTTTTTGCTGCGGCGGGCGCATCAGATATCGGCTGCCATGTTCGAAGACGAGTGCAGGAGCGTGGGCCTGACGCCAGCCCAGTTTGGTGTGCTGACCGTTTTGGCCAGCGCGCCGGGGCTGGACCAGTCCAGCCTGGCACGCGCTTTGGGTTTTGACAAGGTGACGGTGCTGCGTGTGCTGCGCGGACTGGAGGGGCGCGGATTGGTGCAACGCGCGGCGGCCCTGACCAGCAAACGCAACATGGCTGTCCTGCTATCGCCTGAGGGCAAGGCACTCTTGCAGCGGGCCACTGAACCCGCAGACCGGGCCTATGAAAGGCTCATGGCGCCCCTGTCTGAAGAGCAGCAAACGCAGTTGACGCTTTTACTGATGCAACTGACACAGGGCCTGGAAGACCAGGCACGGGCCGCCTTCGTGCCGCCCACTCAAACCTGATGCCTGCCACGCGCGCAGAGCATTAGCTGTTTTTCAGTTCAATGCCCCACTTGGCCAAAGCCGCGTCGTCGGTGACTCGCGCGTCTACCCAACGCGCACCCTCGGGTGTTTGCTCTTTCTTCCAAAACGGTGCCTGGGTTTTGAGGTAATCCATCAAAAACTCGCAGGCCTTGAAGCTCTCACCCCGATGCGCTGAGGTCACTGCCACCATCACCACCTGGTCCAGCGGCAACAGAACGCCCACACGATGCACAACACGCGCGCCAAAGATATCAAAGCGATTCAGTGCCTCGTCAATCATCGCTTCAATGGCTTTTTCAGTCATGCCGGGGTAGTGTTCCAGTTCCATGCTGCTGACACCGAGACCATCATTGCGGTCCCGCACTGTGCCTGTGAAGGTACACACAGCACCCACGCGCTTGTCACCTTTTCTGAGCGCTTCCACCTCCATGGCCAGGTTGAAGTCTTCTGTTTGAATAGACACGCGGCCGCTCATGTCAGCCACCCGTCACAGGCGGGAAAAATGCAACTTCGCAGCCGGGTGTCAACAGAGCAGCTTCGTCGCTCATCATTTGACCCAGCGCCATGCGCACTGCCCTTTCACGGCTGAGGCAGGCGTAGGCGGGGCCGGCTGCCAGCAGTTCGTCACGCAGGCCAGCCAGGCTGGTGGCTGCCGTTTCACGCTGTTCGCTGGCGCACCCGATCGCCTCACGAACGGAGGCAAAGTATTTGATGGTCACCAGCATCGTCGGCCTTTCAGAACATCAGTGATGACAGCGGCATGAACTGAACCATGTCGCCACGCGCAATGGTTCTGCCAGCTGGGTTGTCGACCAGACCATCGGACCAGACGGCCGAGGTGAGAACACCGGAGCTTTGGTTGACAAACAAGTCCAGGCCCCCTGCCGAATTTCGTCTTGCGCGCAAAAATTCCCTGCGTTTATCGGCTTTTGTCCAATCAAAGTCTGCTCTAGCAGCTATCGATTCAGGAGCAAACCGGGTAACGCCCTGAAGCTGCCGAATGAACGGCCTGACCAGCAGCAAGAAGGTCACATAGCTCGATACAGGGTTGCCGGGCAAGCCGATAAAGTGCGCGTTCTGGATTTTCCCATAGGCAAACGGCTTGCCTGGCTTGATGGCGATTTGCCACAGATTGAGCTGACCAAGTGCCTGGACAGCAGGTTTGATGTGGTCTTCTTCACCCACAGACACGCCACCACTGGTCAGCACCAGATCATGCGCGCTGCTTGCGGTTAACAAGGCCTCTTTTGTCGCAGCAAGTTTGTCTGGCACGATGCCCATGTCGGTCACGGTGCAGCCCAGTCGTTGCAACAAGGCACGCAGAAAAAACCGGTTGGAGTTGTAAATCGCGCCCGGTAACATGTCCTGGGGTGCGACATCGCCAGGCATCACCAACTCGTCACCGGTGGAAAACAGGGCCACCCGAACAGGAGCCACCACACGCAGCGCTGCATAACCAACACTGGCCGCCAAGCCAATAGATTCGGGGGCTAAAAGCTCCCCTTTTGGGAGCACGGTGCGACCAGATGTCACGTCTTCACCACGCCGCCTGATCCACTGCCCAACTTGGGGTTGGGTGGCAACACACACCTGTTCAGGCCCGGGCGTGGTGCAGTCTTCCTGCATCACCACCGCATCAGCACCATCGGGAATCGGCGCACCCGTGAAGATGCGCGCCGCAGACATGGCCGCGAGCACGCTACCGTTGCTGCCCGCGGCGATGCGCTGGTTGACATGCAGCACTGTTTCGGCGTTTTGCCAATCTGCACTGCGTACCGCGTATCCGTCCATGGAACTGTTGTCGTGCGCAGGCACATCCAATGCAGCGACAAGGTCTTCTGCCAGTACGCGGCCATCGGCATCAAAAGTTGACACTGTTTCTGTTTTATCAGAGGGCGCAGCATGCCCCAGCAGTTCAACCAATGCTTCGTCAAGGGGCTTCAGGGGCTGGCGGGGTGTGATCGGCGGCATCAATCAAAGCTGTAAGTAAAACGATCTTGTGCACCGAGCAAATAGTCAGCCACCGCTTCAGGGTCATTGAGATCAAGCACCGGACGCTGGGTCGCTTGGGGCAAGGCCTCAGGGGCATCCGTGGCGATCGCCACAATGAAATCGTCATCGATGTAACGGACTGGTTTGCCGGCGTAGTCTGCCGTGGGCGCGCGCCAGACTTCTATCTTGAGCAGGTCGCTGTCCTTGAAGCCTTCTACCAGCACCCAGTCCACGCCGTCATAGAGCTCCGCAATCAGCTGATGCACGGTCATGGCCGATGGCTTTTCGAATTCACGCATCAAGGCAAATCTGTGGCTGGATGCGACCACCACCTCAAACGCACCCGCCTCGCGGTGGCGATGCGTGTCTTTACCAGGGCGGTCAATGTCAAAACTGTGGTGCGCATGCTTGACAACCGACACCCGCAAACCGCGCTTTTTCAACACGGGAATCAATTGCTCGACCAACGTGGTTTTGCCTGAACCGGAGTAACCGGCAAATCCAACCACGTTCATGACTTGATACCGTTCACGCATTCAACAATATAGGACTTGATCTGCCCCGCATCGGCGGGCATCAGTTTGACGCGTTTGGGCAGGGCTTCAAGGCCTTCAAATTTTGCCGGGCGCGGCGGTAGCCTGCCGAGTGCCTCTTCAATCGTTTCGGCAAATTTGATCGGCAAGGCAGTCTCCATCACGATCATTGGCACGCCAGGCTGCATGTGCTCGCGCGCCACTTTCACACCGTCAGCAGTATGGGTGTCGATGATGTCATTGAACTGCGCATAGACGCTTTGAATGGTGGCCAAGCGGTTGACATGGGTGCTTTTGCCGCTCAGAAAACCATAGGTTTTAGCCGCCGATTGAAAGGCCTCGTTGGCACTCAAATCAAAGCTGCCTTTGGCATGGAGCTGGTCATGAAACAGTGCTTTGGTTTGCGCGCCGTCACGGCCGAGCATGTCAAACACAAAGCGTTCAAAGTTCGATGCTTTGGAAATGTCCATCGACGGACTCGAAGTCTCCATCGTGTCAATGCTGGTTCTGACGCGGTAAATACCTGTCCGGAAAAACTCGTCCAGCACATCGTTCTCATTGGTCGCAACGACCAGTTTGTCAATTGGCAAGCCCATCATGCGGGCGACATGACCCGCGCAGACATTACCGAAATTACCGGAGGGTACCGTAAAGCTGACCTTAGGCAATTCCCCTGAACTCCTCAAGCCGGGGCCGCGGATCTGGCTTTGCCAGTCCGCAGGCGCAGCGGCCCCCTCGGGGAGCAGCGCAGTACGCGAAGCGACAAGCGTGGGGGCTTGTAAATAGCCGGCAAAGTAGTACACAACTTGCGCCATGAGGCGAGCCCAATTGATCGAGTTGACGGTACCAATTTTGTACTGCCGCTTGAAGTCCAGGTCATTCGACACGGCCTTCACGATGTCCTGGCAATCGTCAAACACACCCTCAACAGCGATATTGTGGATGTTCGCGTCTTGCAAACTGAACATCTGCGCCTGCTGAAAAGGACTCATTCGGCCCTGCGGGGAGGTCATGAACACCCGCACGCCGCGCTTGCCGCGCATCGCGTACTCAGCAGCGCTGCCGGTGTCGCCACTGGTGGCGCCCAGGATGTTCAGCTCTTCACCACGTCGCGCCAATTCGTATTCAAACAAATTGCCCAGCAACTGCATGGCCATGTCTTTAAATGCCAGCGTCGGGCCGTTTGACAAAGCCTGAAGGTACAAGCCTTTTTCAAGCGGGCGAAGCGGCACGATGGCGGCCGTACCAAACACATCCTGCGTGTAGGTTTTGCGGCAAATGGCTTTTAAATCCGCCGCTGGAATGTCATCGATATAAAGCGACAACACTTCAAACGCCAAATCCGCATAAGGCAAATGACGCCAGGCATCGAGCATGGCGGGCGTGACTTGCGGGTAATACTCCGGCAAATACAGACCGCCATCAGGCGCCAGGCCTTCGAGCAGAATGTCGCAAAATTTTCGCGGGGCCTCATTGGCAGCAGACTCGCCACGGGTCGAAAGGTAGTGCATCAAGCCAACTCTTCCTTGCGAATCCGAACAATCGTTCCCAGTACGGTTTTAAGCACCTGCATCTGGCTAAGGGCTTCGTTCATCTTGGCTTCGACACAATCGTGGGTCAGGATGATCAGGTCGGTCTGCGTGGCGCCTTCACCGCCTACTTCATCGGCCTCCCGCTGCAGCACAGCGTCGATGCTGATGCCGGCCTTGGCCAGGATGCTGGTGACGTTGGCCAGCACGCCAGCCTCGTCGGCCACCTTCAAGCGCAGGTAGTAGCTGGTCACAACCTCGCCCATGCTGAGTACGGGCGCGTTGCTCATGGCGTCTGGCTGAAAAGCCAGATGCGGCACGCGCTGGGCCGGGTCGGCGTTGTGCAGACGGGCAATGTCAATCAGGTCGGCAATCACGGCGCTGGCGGTCGGCTCGCTGCCTGCGCCTTTGCCGTAGTACAGCGTGGTGCCGACTGCATCGCCGTGCACCATCACCGCGTTCATCGCGCCTTCGACATTGGCGATCAGGCGCTTGTTGGGCACCAGCGTGGGATGAACGCGCAGCTCAATGCCCTTCTCAGTCTTTTTGGTGATACCAAGCAACTTGATGCGGTAGCCAAGCTGCTCGGCGTACTTGATGTCTTGCGCACCCAGTTGGGTAATGCCTTCTACATAGGCTTTGTCAAACTGCACCGGCACGCCAAACGCCATGGCTGACATGAGTGCTGCTTTGTGCGCAGCGTCGACGCCTTCGATATCAAAAGTCGGATCGGCCTCGGCATATCCCAGAGCCTGAGCCTGCTTGAGCACCACATCAAAGTCCAGGCCCTTGTCGCGCATCTCGCTCAGGATGAAATTGGTCGTGCCGTTGATGATGCCGGCTATCCACTGAATGCGGTTGGCGCTCAAGCCCTCGCGCAGTGACTTGATGATGGGTATGCCGCCCGCCACAGCGGCTTCAAATGCGACCATCACACCCTTGCGACTGGCTGCAGCAAATATCTCGGAGCCATGCACCGCCAGCAGCGCCTTGTTGGCCGTGACCACATGCTTGCCCGCTTCAATCGCCTCGAGCACCAGTTGCTTGGCAATGCCATAGCCACCGATCAGCTCAATGACGATGTCAATGTCAGGGTTGGCAATCACGGCACGCGCATCGCTGACCACCTTGACTGCTGGCCCGACAACGGCCTGGGCGCGTGCCGTATCCAGGTCTGCGACCATGGCAATTTCGATGCCGCGCCCTGCGCGGCGAACAATCTCGCTTTGGTTGCGTTGCAGCACACTGAAAACGCCACTGCCGACGGTGCCAACGCCCAGAAGACCTACTTGAATCGATTTCATATGTTTTTTAACTAAGGAATAAGCCGCTAGGCCAATAAATTTATGATCTAGCAGCTACTAATTTAATAGCGTTCGTTTTCGTGGGGGATATGCTTGCACGATTGCGGTACGACTCCAAAAACTTGGCGATCCGGCCAATCGCCTCGCGCAGGTCGTCTTCATGCGGCAAAAACACGATGCGGAAATGGTCCGGGTCAGGCCAGTTAAAACCTGTGCCCTGCACCAGCATGACGCGCGTCTCGCGCAGCAGCTCCAGAAAAAACTGGCGGTCGTCCTTGATCGGATAGATCACCGGATCCAGCCTGGGGAACATGTATAGAGCAGCCACCGGCTTGACGCAGCTCACACCGGGAATGGCGGTGATCAGCTCATAAGCCAGATCACGCTGGCGGCGCAGCCTGCCGCCTTCACACGTCAAATCGTTGATGCTCTGGTAGCCGCCGAGTGCGGTTTGAATGGCCCACTGGCCCGGCACGTTGGAGCACAGCTTCATGTTGCTGAGCATGTTCAGGCCTTCGATGTAGTCAGCAGCTGCGCGTTTGTCTCCCGACACGACCATCCAGCCTGCGCGGTAGCCGCAGCTGCGGTAGCTTTTGCTCAGTGAATTGAAGGTCAGCGTCAGCACGTCGGTTGACAGACAAGCCATGGCCGTGTGCCTGGCACCTTCATAAAGCACCTTGTCGTACACCTCATCAGCCAGGATAACGAGACCATGCTCGCGTGCAATCGCCACGATGCCCATCAACAACTCGTCTGAGTAAAGCACTCCCGTCGGGTTGTTCGGGTTGATCACCACAATCGCCTTGGTACGCGGCGTGATCTTGGCGCGTATGTCAGCCAAATTGGGCATCCAGCCGTTGGCCTCGTCGCACAGGTAATGCACGGGGGTGCCACCCGACAGGCTGGTTGCAGCCGTCCACAGCGGGTAATCGGGCATCGGCAGCAGCAGCTCGTCACCGTTGTCGAGCAGCGCGTTGGTGGCCATGGTGATGAGTTCGCTCGCGCCATTGCCCAGGTAGATGTCGTCCAGTGTCACGCCTTTGATGCCCTGCTTTTGCGTCTCGTGCATCACAGCCTTGCGTGCCGCAAAAATACCCTTGCTGTCAGAGTAACCTGCCGAGTTCGGCAGGTTACGAATCATGTCCTGCTGGATCTCTTCAGGGGCATCAAAGCCAAACACCGCCAGGTTGCCAAGATTGAGCTTGATGATCTTTTGGCCTTCGTCTTCCATCTGGCGTGCCGCGTCCATGATGGGCCCACGAATGTCATAAAGCACGTTGGCCAGCTTGGCAGATTTGGTGACAGGTTTCATTGGAGAATTCCTTAAAACGGAACCCATAATTTGACCACACAAACGCTGGCTGGCAGCATCTGCCATAAACTTGCCATCCATGAAGCTTCAACCTGACAGGCTAGATGTTCAATCCATTTTGGGCTACGGGCCCGGCTGGGTGGGTTTGGGCCGCTACGGTGTGGCTGAAAAAATCGAACGCAGCATCGTGATCGGCTCGCGCGGCGAAAAGTTTGACTGGGACTGCACTCGCTTTGAAGACCTGACTGAGAACCACTTCGCCCTGTTGGCTCAAACCAAGCCCGAACTGGTGATTTTTGGAAGCGGCACACGCCTCAGGTTTGCGCCTGCGGCCTTCATGCGTGCGCTTATGAAGAGCCGGATTGGCATAGAAACCATGGACACACTGGCCGCCTGCCGCACGTACAACGTTCTGGCAGGCGAAGGGCGTCAGGTGATTGCAGCATTGCTGATCGAGACAGGCGACTGAGCCGGCCTGGCTTTCAGGGTAAAATTTAGGGTTGTGCAAACCGGGGCAGCCCGTTTTGCCTAGAGGTCCATCACCATCACTACTCCCAGGATCCCACCAGTATGGCAGTCGTCGTCAATAAGCTCCTCCCTGAATTTGAAGCGAACGCCACCGGTGGCGTGAAGGTTTCCAACACCTCGCATATTGGTAAAGTGGTTGTTTTGTACTTTTACCCAAAAGACAACACCCCTGGCTGCACCACTGAAGCCATGCAGTTTCGCGACCACTACAAAAGCTTTGTCAAAGCCGGGGCCACAGTTTTTGGCGTGTCCCGGGACAACATGAAGTCACACGACGAGTTCAAAGCCAAGCTTGAACTGCCTTTTGAGCTGATTGCCGACACCGAAGAAAAAATGTGCCATATGTTTGGTGTGGTCAAAAACAAAATCATGTACGGCAAAAAAGTCAAAGGCATCGAACGGAGCACATTTTTGTTGGCGGCTGACGGCACACTGGCCCAAGAGTGGCGCGGCCTGAAAGTAGTAGGCCATGTGGACGACGTTTTGAAGGCTGTCAAAGCACTGAAAAAGACCGCCTGAAGCATTTCTGGAGCGTCACAGGATTTGTGCATAATGGTCGCATCTTGTTGATCGCGCCAATCACTTCACCCGCGAAAGCCGCCAGAAAGCCGCCACTTAAACTTGGCGGCTTTTTTGTTTTTAACGCATCTTAAAGAGCTCATAGCACATGCCCTTGCCCCCACCACCTGCCAAGCGTGCAGCGCTGATCACCCTGGATAGTCTGGACACACCTGAGCGCCAAAGCACTAAATCGCCGAAAGCCAGCGCAAAGCCGGCGGCTGCACCTAAAACCACCCATCCAGAGGCTTTTTCAGACACAAAAAAGGCTTTAAATCCAGTCAATTCCAGTGCAAAAAGCTATAAAAAAGATAGCATTCAGCAACTGGGCAAGCGGCCCGATGACAGCGCTGGTGTGCGCTCTCATCGGCCTGCCCAGCCAAAGCCCGTTAAAAAGCCAAAACACACTGGGCCGACCAAACTGTTTGTGCTCGATACCAACGTGCTGATGCACGACCCGATGTGCCTGTTCAGATTTGAAGAACACGACATTTTCTTGCCCATGATCGTTCTGGAAGAACTGGACGGTCATAAAAAAGGCATGACCGAAGTCGCCCGCAATGCTCGCCAAACCAGCCGCTCGCTGGATGCGCTGGCAGGCGCGCAGGGTGCCGAGATCACCAAAGGCCTGAAGCTGGACACGACCGGCCACCGCGAAGCCAAGGGCAATCTGCTGTTTCAAACCCAAGCGCTGGACTACTCGCTGCCCACCAGCCTGCCACAAGGCAAGGCGGACAACCAGATTCTGGGGGTCGTGGAGGCCTTGCGCAAACAACATGCCCCGCGCGAGGTGGTGCTGGTATCCAAAGATATCAACATGCGCGTCAAGGCCCGCGCGCTGGGCCTGGCCACTGACGATTACCAGAACGACAAGACACTGGACGACGGCGATCTGCTGTATTCCGGCGTACTGGCGCTGCCCAACGACTTCTGGACACGACAAAGCAAAACCATTGAGAGCTGGCAGCAGGGCAGCTACAACTTCTACCGCATCACCGGACCGATCGTGACCAGTCTGCTGATCAATCAATTCGTATTTTTTGAAGCGCCTGGCGAGCCGCCTCTTTATGCACGTGTCACCGAAATACGTGCCAAAACAGCGGTATTGAAAACCCTGAAGGATTTCAACCACCTGAAAAACGCGGTGTGGGGCGTGACCACTCGCAACCGCGAACAAAACTTTGCCATGAATTTGCTGATGGACCCGGAAGTTGACTTTGTCACGCTGGCGGGCACGGCGGGCAGCGGCAAGACGCTGATGGCGCTGGCCAGTGGCCTGACACAGGTGCTTGACGACCGCCGCTACACCGAGATCATCATGACTCGGGCTACGGTATCGGTCGGCGAAGACATCGGTTTTCTGCCCGGCACCGAAGAGGAAAAAATGGGCCCATGGATGGGCGCGCTGGACGACAACCTTGAAGTGCTCGGCAAGACCGAAAACGGTTCAGGCGAATGGGGCCGTGCGGCCACCAACGAGCTGATTCGCTCACGGATCAAGGTCAAGAGCATGAACTTCATGCGCGGCCGGACGTTTTTAAACAAATACGTCATCATTGATGAGGCGCAAAACCTGACACCCAAGCAGATGAAAACGCTGATCACACGCGCCGGGCCTGGCACCAAAATCATTTGCATGGGCAACCTGGCGCAGATCGACACGCCGTATTTGACCGAAGGCTCGTCGGGCATGACCTACGCCGTTGACCGGTTCAAGGGCTGGCCGCATGGCGGACACATCACATTGGCGCGTGGTGAGCGTTCACGGCTGGCTGACTTTGCCAGCGAAGTGCTCTGACGTTTTTTTGAAGCTTGCTGGCGCCTGGGCGCTAGAAAGACTCTCGCCACAAGTCCAGCGCTTGCTGGACTGGGCGATCTGAAAAACTGAACAGCACGGCCTGGGTATCTGCCGCCAGCGTGTAGGGCATCCATGACGGGCAGACAAAAACGTCTTTGGGGCCAAAGCTCAAGACTTGTCCGTTGATGGTGCAAGTGCCGCTGCCCTCCACCACCGTGAAGATGGTGGAGTCGGTTGACCGGTACGCTTTGCCCTCGAAGCCGGCCGGCAGCAACTGCATGAAAGTACCCATGGTAGGTATGGCCCAGTCCCCCGTGACCGGGTTGGTGTACTGCAACTTGTGTCCCCAACATGGGTGCGGATCTTCGTGAGCGCTCAGGATGGTCAGTGCCTCCAGAGTGCGGTCATACGGATACCAGAACAGTGGCGAGGTTTTGGAGCGTGCCTTGTACTGCACGGGTTTCATGGTGTTGCCAAACCGCGCCAGATTGACATTGGCAGCACTGGCAATGTGCTGCATGTCGTCAGCACCGTCTTGCCGAAACTGCGCATCCAGCAGTTCGACAATGGGAAGGTCCAGCCCGTCAAGCCACACCATGGGTTCACTGGACTCGTTGCCATGGTCATGGTAAGTCCATGACGGCGTGATCACAAAATCGCCTGGGTGCATCACCACCTTTTCACCATCGACAGCAGTGTAAGCACCGTCTCCATGCATGATGAAACGCAGGGCCGACTGGGAATGCCGGTGCGCTGCAGCCACCTCACCGGGCAAGATCAACTGCAAGCCCGCGTAGAGGCTGTGGGTGATGCGTGTCCGGCCGCGCAAGCCCGGGTTCTCCAGCACCAGCACACGGCGCTCTGCTTCTTTGGCTGTGATGAGCTGTCCGGCTTCTTGTAACCAGGGCCAGACAGTCGACCAATTCCACAAATAGGGCAGGCAAGGCGTGTTGGGCACGATCGTGACCAGACTGTGAAGGACTTCCCACAAAGGTGTGCAGTTGGCAGAACCAATCTTGTCATAGAACACCTTGCGACCGGCAACAACTTCTTGTTGTGTGCTGTTCATCATTCGATCTCCAGTCATGATTTCTTCACCTCAGGCTAACGTTACTGCAACATGCATGCGGCCAATACCTTCAAAATCGGTCACGATGGTATCGCCCGGCAGCACCGGACCCACACCCTCCGGGGTACCGGTGTAAATCAGGTCACCGGGCAGCAAGCTATAAAAAGAAGAGGCAAACTCAATCAACTCGCCGATGCTCAAAATCAGATCTCGCGTGTTGGCCTGCTGTTTCACCACACCATTCACGGCAAGAGAAAAGCCAAGGTTAGCAGGGTCCGTGATGTCATCGGCCGTGACAAACCAGGGCCCCAGCACGCTGTAGGTATCAATCGATTTGCGCAAGCTGCGCTCCTCCGGGCCACGGGTGGTCATGTCCAGACCACTGCTATAACCAGCAATATGCAGGTGCGCGTTGGCCCTTGTGATGTTGCGACCGGCCTTGCCAATCACCACCACCAATTCAGCCTCGTGGTCATTGCGGCGATCGGCATGTTGTAGCGCAACACCATGGCTTGCGCCCACCAGAGAACTGGTGGCTTTCAGAAAAAGACCGATCTTTTGAATTTCAGCAATCTGGTTGTTGTGATGAATCTGTGCATCGTCACGTGCCTCCTGAAGGTGCTTTTTGTAGTTGACGGGTGCAGCCACAATTTTGCCGGGGTTGGCCACAGGCGCGAGCCACTTGCGCCCCGTCAAAGGCAATACCGGCGCAGCAGGGGCCAGCGTTTTGATGCGGTCGACCACTGCATCGAGGTTCGCGATCAATGGGTCAAGCTGTGGCAAGGGGTAACCGTAGCTTGGCAACACGTCGAGTGCGGCGGTCACGTCACGCAGGACATCGCCTTCAACAAGGCCCAGGCGGTTATCGTCAAATCGGCAAATCTTCAAGCGATATCTCCAAGTCGGCCATGGTATCAGCTAAGTGTACTTATCAAATCAAGACCGGGCCTGCCCTTGAAACAGCCGCAACGTGCTCAATTGTAAAAAACACTTTTCCAGAATTGGTCAAGGCATTTACCACCACCTTGGTGCTCGCCCGATTGCAAATTTTTCCCGACTACGGTTCAATCGTCAAAACTCTCAATCCCCAGGCAAAAGGAAATAATGAAGTACTTGAAAACCTTGCAGTCGGTAGTTGCAGCGCTTGCAATTGCAGTATTTGCAAGCAGTGCAGTTGCACAGACCTTTCCTACGCGGCCCGTGAAAATCATCACCGCATTCCCGCCAGGCAGCGGCCCTGATGTTGTGCTGCGCCTCATGGGTGAACAGTTGTCGCGCAGCTGGGGGCAGCCGGTACTGATAGACAACAGGCCGGGCGGCGGCGGCGTCATTGCCTTTCAGGCGGCCAAGAACTCGCCCGCCGATGGCTACACCTTTTTGCAGGCCGACAATTTGCAACTGACAGCCTTGCCGCATCTGATGCCCAAGCTGCCCTATGACGTTGTGAAAGACTTTGACCCTGTGGCCGTGCAATACAGGTTGTTCTTTTTTGTGGCTGTTCCAAGCACCTCTAAATGGAACAACATGACAGACCTGATCGCAGCCGCAAAAGCGAAAAACGGCGAGCTGACCTACGGCTCTTGGAACGTCGGCAGTCCAGCCCATCTGGGTGCGGCTTTGCTGGAGGGTGCCACCGGCACACAAATGCGCCACATCCCCTTCAAGGAAACCAGCCAGCTTTACAGCGCCGTTGCGAACGGCGAGCCTGACTGGGCTTTTGGCAGCGCGGTATCAGCCGGTGCCATGTACAAGGCCGGCAAACTCAAATTCATCGCGGTTGCCGGGCCCAAACGCATTCCCGGTTATGAAAACATACCCACGATGGCTGAGGCGGGAGGCCCTCCCGGACTGGAGGTCGGTGGCTGGGTCGCCATGATGGCCCCACGCGGGACGCCGGCAGCCATCGTCAGCCGCGTCAACGATGATATGGCGAAAGTTCTGCAGGACCCGGCTATCCGGGAGCGCTTTGCCAGCTTTGGCTTTGAAACCATGAATGCCAAGCCAGCAGAAATTGTCAAAATGATGGAAACAGATTCACGCAAACAGGCAGAAGTCATCAAGCGCGCCAAGATTTCGCTTGAATGACTATTTTTGTAGCGCTGCGCAATTCAATACGAAGAAGTTAATGGCTTGGCAACAAAGGATATGTATGACATCACGACAAAAATTAGTTCAGCCAGTCATGGCGTTGGCAGTGCTGGCTTTTATGGCCATCGTCGTGCCTGCAAACGCACAAGACAACTGGCCTAGCAAGCCTGTGAAGGTCATCGTGCCGTCGTCGCCTGGCGGTGGTACAGACGTTTTCGGGCGGCTGCTCGCACAAGCTTTGAGCGACGAACTGCGGCAACCTTTTGTGGTGGACAACCGGGCGGGTGCCAGTGGCAACATAGGCGCTGCCGCAACGGCCAAATCTGCGCCTGACGGCTACACCTTCATGGTTACCGCGAACGCCTCGATTGCCATCAGCCCTGGCCTGTATCCTTCGCTGCCTTTTGATGCCGAACGTGATTTCACGCCGATTGCGCAGGGCGTCTTCGCGCCAATGGTGATCGTGGCGCACGCCGGCTCGGGCATCCGTACCTTGGCTCAATTGATTGAGCGGGGAAAGCAAAAACCAGGGGAGTCGTTTTACGGTTCTGCAGGCGTTGCGACGCCGCCTTTTATGGGCGTCAAAATGCTGGAAATTCTGAGCGGAGCTAAGTTTGAACATGTGCCCTACAAGGGCGTCGCACCCGCCTACCAGGACTTGATCAGCGGTCGCCTGCAATTCATGTACCCAGACCTTGCGACCATCCAGCCATTTATACGCTCTGGTCAGGTGGTGGCGCTGGCGATCAATCGTGAAACCGATTTGCTACCCAACGTGCCCTCGTTTGAAAAAGCCGGCGTTAACGGCATGACCGCCCGCACGACCTTCAGCATCGTGGGCCCAGCAGGCGTACCACCACAAATCGCTGCCAAGCTGAGCGCAACAATCAACAGCGTCATGAAATCACCCGCCATCGCCACAAGGCTCAGAGAACTGGCACTCATACCGATATTCGACACACCCGCAGAGTTTGCAGCCAGCCTGAAAAAAGAGCGTGATTACTGGGCGGTTTTCATCAACCGAAACGGTATCAAACCAGACTGATAGACGGCCCGTAGAAAAGAACTGCGCGATGGTTCGTCAGTTCTTTCGGTCTGCTCTGTCGCAGTGCGTTACCCGGTAGGAGATGCAAGTTTTCATCAGAATTTTTATGCGCGAATCAATTCGCGAAGTGGATGGCGCAGCGCAGTGTCAACCCCTACCCCGGCATTGATCTCCGTAAGCAAAATCCCGGCACTGGACCACTCAGATCCGTAAGTCAGCAAATCAGGCATCGAGGTAGGCCGGGTGACTTGGTAAGCCAGAGCGTAGTCAGGGACAATCAAGGCTCCCGCAGCGGCAGCCGATGCTGGATACAACGCACAAGCCCACTCATCATAAAAGTGACAGAGTGACGAATCTGAAGCGTAACCCGACAGATAAAAAAGGTTGTTGTCCTGCTTGGCGCAGACCAAGTCAATGTTGGCAGCGGCCAGCATTGCACGCGCATGGGCATCATCCACCAGCATTTTCTGCCGGAAATGCGATCTGGCTACTATCTTGAATAGTGCCGGCATCGTTCGTCGTTTGATGAATCCCCAGGGTTAGATTTAAAAATTAAGCCAAAACATAGCCGCCGTCGGCGATCAGGGTCTGACCAAGCACAGTCGAAGCAAGGTCAGAAGATAAAAACAGGATCAGGCCAGCGATTTCACCGGCTGAAGAAAACCGCCCCAACGGGATGTGATCTAAAAGCGCTTGACGCCCTCCGCTGCTGGTGAGGCCTGCGGTCATGGGTGTATCCACGGGCCCGGGTGCAACGGCAACGACGCGAATGCCGTGCTCGGCCCATTCGTGGGCTGCTGTGCGGGTGAACTGGGCAAGCCCCGCCTTGGTGACGCTGTATGCAGCACGCTCTTTGACCGCACAAAATGCATGTTGCGAACACACATTCACCACCACGCCGGATTTTTGAGAAACCATCAGCCGCGCCATACCCACAGCCATCAACATGGCCCCGGTGAGATTGACTTCAACGATGGTCTGCAGTTGGCGAGATGTGAGATCAAACAATGGGCTACGCATGACCATTCCAGCGTTGTTGATAAAAATATCAACCCGCCCCACTTCCTGGACTGCCCGGTCGATATGCGCAGGCTGCGACTGATCACAGACCACGGTTCTGGCGCGTTCCGGAAAATTCAGCAAGGCTTGCGCCAGTAAAAATGCATCCTGGTCAATCAGGACCAGGTTGGCTCCAGCCTCATAAAACATGGCTGCGACCTTGCTGCCTATTCCACCGCATGCACCACTGATGGCAACGGTCTTGCCTATGAATTGAAACAACACAGATGGGGCAGAGCAAGCAGTTTGCATATTATTGATCCGGCACTAGTTATTCATAAAGCGGCGTAAGCGACTTTGGGGTCACCGAAATATTTCTTCACCCGCTCGCGAGTTTTCTGCAGCATCGTCATGTGCGGCGTCGCGGCTTGCCCGAGTTTTGCTTTTGTTCGTACGGGCACCTTTGATGTGATCGCATGCTTGATGTCTGCATTTAAGCACTCCTCTGGATTGAGCTCAGGACTGTCGCTGGGCAAGTAAAACCACTCGATCTTTTTTGCATTCTTGCATTTTCTATCGCCCAAGCTTTGACCGGTTTGCTGTGATGAACCCTCAAGTTGTCCAGTATCAAGAACACCTTTTTGGTTGTGTCTTTAATCAAGGCCTCAAAAAATTCGATCAGCTTGTCCGGGTTGAACGAATCAACAATGATTATCCAGCGCGTCTTGCCCTGATTGTTCACCGTGGCAATCATCGACAGCTTGTGACGCGTGCCGCCCAGAGCAAATGTCACAGGTGTTTTGCCTGCTGGTGCGAAGCTCCTGCCCCTAACGACTGCGTTGACCAATGCGGTCTCATCATCCCAGTGAATCTCAGCACCCTCAGCCTTGGCCTTGGCCTCAATGGCGGGGGGCGCTTGTCACAACTCGTCTGGCCGATGGTCTGCTCTTGCGCAGGCGTCAAGCTGCGGCCACTGCCTGGCTTTTTACCTCGAAGACCGGGCTTGAGCGTTGCCGCTGAGCCTTCGCCGTCCAGGCGCAGTGCGGTGTTGACCGCCGTCCAGCTCCAACCCGTTTGCTCAACAATGCGCATCGCGCCGACACCTTTGCGGTGCATGCGGACAACTTGTTTGCAGCGTTCGTGCAGTACTTCGCGCGACTGCTTGCGGGCATCTTCTTTTTGCATGAATCTTGACTACACAAATCACCAAAGTTCACTTATAAATCGTGCCAAGTCTATAGTTGACCCTTATCCGCCAGCGGCTTTTTAATGACGCCGCAAACGAAATGATGGAGGGCATCAAGGCATTCCAAACACCACAAGGCCAGTATGTTGTACTTTTGATCAATCGACAATCAAGTAAAAACCCTTGCGTGACTGAACACAAAAAATCGTTTCAATTACGCTGGTCAAGGGTTTCCCCGCTGATTTATGGCTGATCCAAGGTGCCACACTTCGCTTAATTCGATTGAAATGCCTATTCGCCTTATTTCCAAGACAGCCGGGTGCGTTATGCCGCTCAATGCTTCACCGGGCCTGAGCAGAATTCGTTTGCTGAAGTGACAAAAATCGAGTGAAACGATATTGGTCAATATAAAAGAGAAACGGTATGACCGCTTTAGCCGGTATTAAGGTGCTGGATTTAAGTCGCGTTCTCGCTGGCCCTTCGTGTGGTCAGTTGTTCGCCGATATGGGTGCAGACGTCATCAAAATTGAGGACCGCGAAGGGGACGAGAACCGGCGCTGGTTGCCAGTGGTTGATAGCCGTAGCGCCAATTTCATGTCGGTCAACCGCGGCAAGCGCGGCATGACGCTCAACCTGAAAAGCCCCCGTGGCCAGGAAATCTTGTCACGCCTAGTGTGTCGCTCCGACGTGCTGATCGAAAATTTTCCGCCGGATACAGCTGCGCGCTTGGGCCTCAATTGGGAGACGCTCTCTGCCATCAATGAGAATCTGATCCACTTGTCGATCACGGGTTACGGCTCACGCGGGCCGCTGCGCAACCGACCTGGATACGACAACATGCTACAAGCTTTTAGCGGCATGATGGCGATGACGGGGGAAGGAGATGCCGGCCCGGCGCGGTTAGGGCCCTCAGTGATTGACATGGGCACTGGCATGCTGGCTTTTGCCGGTGCCTGTGCAGCGCTGCTTGCGCGCGCGCAGGGCAGAGCCAAGGGCCAGCATGTTGAAGCTTCACTCCTTCAAACCGCAGTGGCGCAACTCGGATACCACTTTACTGCCTACACGATGGCTGGGGTGGTGCCGCAGCGCACTGGCTCGGCGGTGTGGCACATTGTCCCTTACCAAGCTTTTCGCACCTCAGATGGCTGGGTGCTCGCCGGCGCGACCAATGACGCCGCGTGGGTGCGCCTAGCAGAAGCGATTGGAATGGCCGCTTTGGGAACCAACCCCTTGTACGCAGATGCGCGCGGCCGCTCCGAGCGGCGTGAGGAGTTGATCGCGCTGATATCGCCGAAGTTTCTCGACCATTCGACCGAGGAGTGGGTCAAGCGGCTTGACGCAGCGCGGGTGCCCTGCAGCCCCGTCCAGGATGTAGCGCAAGTCATCGCCCACCCCCAACTAGCAGCGATAAACATGGTGCATGAGGTGGATGACGGGCGCGGTGGCACTTTAAAGCTGGCAGGTGTGCCGCTCAACATGTCGGGCACGCCTGCGCAACCGGGCAGGCGGCCACCGGAGCTGGGTGAGCACACGGAAAGCGTGCTACGGGATGACTTGGGCTATTCGTCCGAACAGATTGCATCAATGCGTGCAGAGGAGGCAATATGAAAGATGGTATCCAGATTGAACGGGATGACCGGGGCATTGTCACTTTTCACATCAATAACCCGGCGCACCGCAATGCGCTTAACGACGACATGATTGCAGCGCTAACCGCTGCTTTCAAGGCGGCAGCAGAAGACCGGCACTGTCGCATAGTGGTGCTGCGCGGTACAGGCGGTATCTTCTGCGCGGGGCGCGAGATCAACGACATCCAGGCACTTCAGGGTGCCGGTATGGATGTGCTCAATGCCGCGTATGCCCGCCTCCTGGAGTTGAATCTGGCTGCGTACTATTGTCCCAAGCCGGTGGTTTCGGTTTTAGAGCGTTACGCACTGGGG
Source organism: Comamonadaceae bacterium (assembly GCA_947478725.1). Taxonomy (GTDB): domain Bacteria; phylum Pseudomonadota; class Gammaproteobacteria; order Burkholderiales; family Burkholderiaceae_C; genus Polaromonas. The sequence continues at coordinate 4,071 of CANJWZ010000011.1, read as the reverse complement.
GCTGGCATCATGATCGCCGGCTGGTCCGACATTGCGCTTGCTGAAGAGGAATGCCTAATCGGCTATCCGGAGGTGAAGATCGGCTTGCCGCCGACGCAGACGACGATTCAGCTGATTCGCGGCGTGCATCGCAAGGCGGCAGTGGAACTGCTCCTGACGGCGCGAAACATTCGTGCGCCTGAAGCGGCACGCTTAGGCCTTATCACCCGCGCGGTGCCGGCCGCTGACCTGCAGGCCGAAGTCGATGCCGTACTTGAAGCCTTGCTTGTGGCCAGCCCCGAAGCGGTGACGCGAACTAAGCAGATGATCTGGAAGACCGAGGATACCGATTACCGCTCGGCTATTACCACCGGCGTGGATGTGATCTCAGTTGCCGCCGCCACGGCTTCAGCCCGTGAAGGCATTACCGCGTTTGTTGAAAAAAGGAGACCTCAATGGTGAATCGCCGGAGTTTCATCGGTTCCACAGCCTTGGTACCTCTTACGATTAACTCAGCCATGGCACAAGGATGGCCGGATCGCCCGATGCGCATCATCATTCCCTTTCCGGCCGGTGGCCCGGTGGACGCGGGCGGACGGTTAATTGCGAGTGCACTCGGCGAAGTGTTGGGCCAACCGATCATAGTTGACATCCGCACCGGCGCTGGCGGGTCGTTGGGCGTAGAGGTAGCCGCCAAATCAGTACCAGACGGTAACACCATGGTGTTTGCCACCACTGGCGCGCTGGCGGTAAACGTTACTCTTTTGCCGAAACTGGGCTATGACACACGACGCGATCTGATCCCGATTTCTATCACTCTCGGCACACCGCTGCTTTTTGCATCTCGCGAAGGTCTGCCAATTAAAAATTTGGCGGACTTGTTGACGCTTGTACGAGCTAAACCGGGCACTCTCACGCTGGCCACTTCCGGCGTCGGCGGACCGCCGCACCTTCTAGCCGAAATGATGCGCCAACGCGCCGGGCTTGACTTCACAGTGGTGCACTATCGCGGCGCTGCACCGGCCATGTTAGCGATCCTTGCCAACGAAGTCGATGTCACCATCCTTGATCCCGCCGTGATGACCCCTCATATTAAGTCCGGCAAGATGCGCGCGCTCGCCACAACCAGCCGCAATCGCAACCCAACTATGCCCGCTATTCCCAGCCTGATTGAGGGCGGCTTGAGCGGTATCGAATTCGAGAACTGGTATGCCCTGATGGTACCTTCGGCCACGCCGCCGGAACGGGTGCTCCGTCTTCGTGAAGCGATGACACGCGTGGTGGCCAAACCTGGCTTGTTCGACATCTTCCTCAACCAGGGAGGCAGGATTATCGATATGGGACCGGAAGAAGGATCGGCGTTCATCCGCAAAGAAATCGAGACCTGGGGTGAAGTGGTGCGTGCCGCCCGCATGAATAGTCAATAGGCATCACCTTGGCTAACACTACCTTCTCGGACCCGCGTCGAACGATGCAGATTCAAACACAGCGAGCACCATGAGATTTACAGTCAACGAAGCCCGCGAATTGGCACAAGCCTGCATGGCCGCAGCGGGCCACACACCAGAAGAATCAGCGATCATCGCCGATCACCTGATCGATTGCGAGCTGCGTGGGCTGGCCTACGGCGGCCTCTCGCGAGCGATTTCGATAGTCGAAAGGATTCGCCGAACCTCCCAGCCACGACGCCCGATTACCCTATTGCAACAAACGACCTTCTCCGCTTGCCTGGATGGCGGCGACAACGTGGGTTACTTGGTGGGTGCCCGCTGCACAGACATCGCGTTGGAGAAGGCAAGCCAGACCGGTATGGGGATGATCGGGGCTTCCAAAACCTGGTTTACCGGCATGTATTCCTATTACTTGGAACGCATTGTTGCGAAGGGTCTGGTCGGCATGATTGCCGGGAGCGGCACCCAACTGGTAGCGCCGTATGGCGGTACTCAAGGACGCTACGGTACCAACCCAATTGCCTTCGGTTTTCCTTCCACCACAACACCAGTGATCTGGGATATTGGTACTTCCGATGTGATGATCGGCGAAGTCGCGCTAAAGGCGCGTTTAGGCGAACAGCTTCCCGAAGGCCAGGCCTTTGATGCCGAAGGGCGCCCGACGCGCGACCCCACTGCAGCATTGGGCGGGGCATTCGCCGTCTGGGGCGGTCACAAGGGTTCAGGCTTGGCAATGATGATTCAGATGCTGGCCATGATGACCGGGCAGGTGATTGCCCCTGGGCCACAGCGAGATAGCGGTCTCTTCATTCTGGCTGTGAACCCTTCGTTATTCAGTGCTGGTGATGATTTCCCTGCGCGTGTGGCTGAATACGCGCAAAGCATTCGAGAAACCCGGCCAGTATCCTCCGCACGACCTGTACGAGTGCCGTTCGACCGTTCGAATGCAGAGCGCAACGAACGCCTAGCGCTCGACGCCATAGACGTGCCGGACAAGGTCGTCCAAATCATCCGTAACATCATCGCGCAAGGTGGCAACAGCGCATAGGCACGACCGTTTCACCGCCAAGAAACTTATCACTCATCCCCACCCGCGTTTTTAAACCAATGGACGCTGGGTGATCTTCACCTCCGACCGCAACGGGCATGCGCAACTTTATAAATGTGAAGTGGCATGACCGGCTTGCCCCAACTCAGCCCTGAGCCCTTACCCAACGAGAGACAGCGATGACCATCGGCCAGGGACAATTCGGCTTGGGACTGCAAAAAAGCTGGTGATCAGTCACCCTCCCTGACGTGCAGAGGGTGGGGCCTTGGCCATGATGGCGTCGGCCACCGCTTGGTGTGCCAAATTGGGTGTCAAACCCGGGCGCATGGTCAGCACGATCAAACGCGGCAGCGCGGGCTCGACCAGCAAAGCCACTTGCAAACGACCATGGCTGCGCTCAGGTTCCAAGGCCAATGGGCCCAGCAATGTGTGAGCCACACCTTGCATCGCCGACTCTTTTTGCACCAGCAAGGAGTCGGCCTCCAAGGCAACATTCAATGCAAAACCTTGCTGTTGGGCCAAGTCATCGAGGGTATCGCGCCATGCGCTGGGGCGGCACGGCAAGACCAACGACAGGCCTTGGAGTCGAGTGAAGGCCACCGTTTTTCGCCGCGTCAACGCGTCGCCCGGCGGCCCCACCAAATAGGTGCCCACGCTTTGCAATACCTGGTCGCCCGGGCGCACACCCGCTGGGTGCACATATCGCACTGCCATGTCCACTCTGGCACTTTGCAAGCTGTGGTCCATTTGGCTGTCCAAGGCCTCGGTCACGGTCAGCCGCACCAAGGGGTGCTGTTCGCGCAAAGCGGCCAAGGCAGGCATGATCAAAGGTCGCACGGCGGAGGGGATGACGCCCAAGCGCACCTCACCCACCGCTACCCCCAGGCCGTGGCGCATTTCGTTTTGCAAGGCCTGGGTTTGGGCCAACCATGCGCGTACCAAGGGCAGCACCCATTGGCCATATTCGCTCAATTGCAGGCCACGGGCATGGCGCAAAAACAAGGGGGTGCCGCAAGCGGCCTCGAGTTCGGCCAATTGGCGGCTGAGTTGGGGTTGGGCACGCTCTTGGCGCAAGGCCAAGCGGCTCAGGCTGCCCTCTTCGGCCAGGTCCAAAAACAACTGCCAGGCTGTCGGCCGCATCATGGATAAATCATTCATCAAAGGTATGTTAAATATGTAATGACTGCATTGCAAAAACGATGATTGACAGCATACCCCGCCCCGCCTAGGATGACTTGGCATGAAAACCACATACCGATTGCGCGCTGCCGCCGACATAGGCGGCACCTTTACGGACGTCGCCGCTTTTGACGAGCGCCAAGGCCGCTTGCTTTTGGGCAAGACCCTCACCACCCCGGATAAATTGGTGCAAGGCATCTTGCATGGCATGGACAAGGCCGGTGTGGCCTTGCCCCAGGCCCATTTGTTCTTGCATGGCTCCACCGTGGCCATCAACACCATGCTCGAGCGCAGTGGGGCCCGCACGGCTTTGATCACTACCCGTGGGTTTCGCGACATCTACGAAATTGGCCGCATCAACCGGCCCGACTCGTTCAACCTGCGGCACCGCAAACACGCGCCCTTGGTCGAGCG
>CANJWZ010000010.1 GCA_947478725.1 Comamonadaceae bacterium | reverse complement strand
GTGCCTTTTTTTTCATCAATAAAGAATAAATCGGTGAAAGTTCCGCCGATATCTATACCCAACAATTTAGTCATGTCTATTAACCCAAAATGAATACCCAAAAGTCTGTTTTTTCAGTATTTCAAGGGACGCTTTAACTCGCAAATACTGCTTTTTATTAATGTTTACTAGTGTCCGGTAAATTTCATGCTTGATGTCCGCAAACGTAGGCCACATAAGCCCTGCAAGCCGATTTTCGATTCCGGCGATTTGAAACGCGAATTTGCCACGAATGCGTACTGTTACCTCTTTTTGGGCGGTTTGCAGCATGAACTCTGGTCGAACGGTGTTTACACAATTGCTGGGCTTCGTGCCGTTTGCTCACTTCGAACACCTCGTCGACAAGTACCAATCCAACCGCTGGACGAGGGACTTCACCGCATGGAGCCACTTCATTTGCATGGCCTACGCGCAGCTCACGCGGCGCGAAGGTTTGCGCGACTTGATTGCGTGCCTGAATTCTCAAAAATCCAAGCTTTACCACGTCGGATTGCGCCACCGCATGACCCGATCCACCTTGGCCGATGCCAACGAAAGGCTCAGCAGCGAACTCTTCGAATCCTTGGCTCAGCGTTTGATCGAGTTGGCCATCGCATTTCACAAAGACCACGATATCGGACTGGGCTTGAAAGAGCCCTTGTATGCGATGGACTCGTCCACCATCGATCTGTGTCTCAAGCTGTTCCCATGGGCCGACTTTCGCTCGACCAAAGCAGTGGTCAAAGCGCTCGACACTTTGCGGCTGCCCCCGGGCTCCATAGTGGTGCTGAACCGGGGCTAAGTCGACTTTGCCCGTTTGTATGCCTTGGTTCAGCGCCAGTGCAGCTTCGTTGTCAGGGGAAAAGACAATCTGAAATTCACGGCCATGGACTGCCATCCCATCGACCCCAGCACAGGGATACGCGCCGATCAGACGATCCAATTGCTGACTCACAAGTCCAAGAAGACCTACCCTGCACCACTGAGAAGGGTCGAGTTCTTCAACGAGAAAACGCAACTCGATCAGGTGTTCTTGAGCAATCGGTTGGACCTGTCCGCACTGACCATTGCGGCCATTTACAAGCAACGCTGGCAGATCGAATTGTTCTTCAAATGGCTCAAGCAAAACTTGATGGTCAAGCACTTCTTTGGCAACTCGCTCAATGCGGTGAAGTCTCAAATCTGGATTGCCGTTTGCGTCTACCTGATCGCTTTGATCGCTCACAAAGAACTCGGTATGGGCATTTCGCTGCGCAACTTTCTGCATCTCGTGGAGGTCAATTTGTTTGAGAAAATCACGCTCAAGCAGATGGTGACCAACACCATCCACAACGAAGATGTCGAGGTGCTTCAGTTGCAAGACGAACTGTTCTGAAGTCAGCATCAAAATTTACCGTACACCATTGACTACATACGTTAATACTTTATAAATTCCTAGATTATCTTGAAGATCTAGTAGATACCCTTTTCGCACCAGTACTATTAGCACTTACCCTTGATCTGAGGTAACCCGGATTTCCCGGACATTTTGAAAGTAGACAATACTTTAGGGGATGTTTTATGGGTAATTCGATTGACAAACAAAGGTCTAACCGACAGCGCCAGCGCTTTAGCAAAGAGTTCAAGCTGGCCGCTATTGCGATGCTCAAGAGCGGGCAAAAGCCGGGCACACAGATCGCGCTAGAGCTGGGTATTGCTCGCAACTTACTCTACAAATGGGCCTCGGAACTTGACGTCAAGGCAGGCGACACACAGGCGGCATTTAATGGCCCCGGCAGAAAGCTGCTGGCCCAGCAGCCCTAGATGGAGCAACTCAAGCGCGAGCTGGCCCGCGTCACAGAGGAGCGCGACATCTTAAAAAAGGCCGCAGCGTACTTTGCCAGGCAACTGCCGTGAAGTACGCCTTCATTGATAAAACCAGCCATTGCCACGGCGTTGCCGCTCTGTGTCGGTGTTTGGGCGTCTCGCGCAGCGGCTACTACGACTGGTCAACGCGCAGGCCCAGCCAGCGCGAGTGCTCCAATGAGCGTTTGCTGAAGTCTATTGAGGCCATTCACCAGCAACACCGAGGCGCTTACGGCGCGCTCAAGACCTACAAACATCTCCAAGCCCAGGGCATCAGCGCAGGCAAACACCGGGTAGCCCGTTTGCGCTCTGAAGCTGGCATTGAGGCGCGGCGCAAGCAGCGCTTTCGCGTCAGTATGGAGCACCATAAAACGCCTGAAGCCGCCCCTGACTTGCTCAATCGGGCATTTACCGCATCGGCACCCGATAAGGTGTGGGTCGGCGATATGACCTTCATACGCACGCGCCAGGCTGGCTGCATCTGGCCATGCTGCTGGATGTGTACTCCCGGCGAGTGGTGGGCTGGGCGATGGGGGACCGCCCCAACGGGCCGCTGCATGAGTCTGCGCTGGCGATGGCTTTGGAGCAACGTCGCCCGGCTGCAGGTTTGATTCACCACACTGATCGAGGAATTCTGTACAGAACCAGTTCGTATCGGGCGATGATGGGTAAGGCAGGAATCCGTGCGAGCATGAGTGGGCGCAAGAGTGCCTACGACAATGCCATGGCTGAAAGCTTCTTCTCGAACCTGAAAAATGAGCTGGTTCACCACTGTGACTTTGCCACCCGCGAGGAGGCGAGGACGGCTATCTTTGACTACATTGAGCTGTTCTACAACCGCCGCAGGATTCATCAGTCACTGAATTACCATTGCCTTGTGCAATTTGAGCGGATGTATTACGGTGCCTAATTTGGCTGTCCGGGAAATCCGGGTTACCTCAGAAGCTGATCTCAGCTCTTGATATCGGCGTCCCTGATCACTTTGGTCCACTGCCGCAAGTCTGCGCGCATGATGTTGCCAAACTCGATCGGGGAGTTGCCCACTACTTCCGCACCCATGGCTTTCATGCGTGCTGCCAATTCAGGCGATTTCAGGGCATCAACCACGTTCTTGTGCAGAAAGGCCACTATCTCGGGCGGCGTGCCCTTTGGTGTGCCCAGGCCAAACCAGTTGGCCACAGTCATGGGAATGCCATTTTTAGTAGTACATTGCTTTCAGACTGCGCCACGATGGATTAGGGTTTGGAAGGCGGACTGTGTTTTTGAGGATCGGCATTCGCAACAATGCTGCCTCTCAGCGTTCACTGTCTGGTCGTCCCTGAGAAACCCCGTTTCCGACATTTGCTAATGCCCCGTTGATGAGCGTTATTGAATTTCGGGCGCTGCTATCGGTTCAAACATGTGGGAGGCAGCAACAGCGTTGCGCCGCTTGAGCTTGCGCTCTATGGCCTGCGTCACACCGGGTTTGCTTCCTGATATCCACACCTTGAAGAAATCGGTATGACAGCCATGTCGCTTGTACCCCCGGTCTGCATAAGCTTCATTCGGCGCAACGCCAGTGACCCGTCTGGCCTGTTCGATGCAGGCCTGTAGGGTGTGTCCGTCGTATGGATTGCCAGGCAATGACTTGGCTGCCAGCACAAAGCTTTCTTTGCTGGTGGAGGCGACGCCGACCTTGACGTCAAACTCGTACTGTTTGTGCGCCTTGCCTTTGGCAACGCATTCCACCTCGGGCGCATGCAAACTGTAAAGCTTGGGTGGATGCGCAATAGTCGCGCGCGCGTATGAGGCTAGGGCGTTAGATTCGAGAAACAAGACTCATTCGGAACCCGCAATGAAGCGCGAAATTAAAGCAATAGCCACAATTTCTGTTTTGGCTGTTTACAACCAGCTTCATCATCGCAACCTATACGCGGGGTATCGAACGTAAGGTCTGATTTTCGATGTCGGCAGAGGTGAACGGCCCGACCCCGAGGGCCTGCCTCACGTCCCATTCCAAAAGTTCAAACTCACACTGTCCATCCGCGGTGAATGGATCGGCCGACGCAATATGGGCAGCCTCCTCTTCAGAATCGGCTCGGATGACGTAAATGCCAAGCCCCCGCCTTGCAGATGGACCAGAAAAGAGAATAATTCCAGCTTGATGCTGAGCCCGCATCCACGCGAGATGGACGTCGAGGTTCACTTCACGCGGGCCTTCCGGCTGAACACTCCTTCTCTTTCTAAGGCAGATGTACCACATATCCTGATCTCCTTCATTCCCTCGACCATGAGTTTCGCAGAGTCCTCAAAAATCTCGCCATCTTGGTGCCACCGACCATAATTTCATCGACTGTTGTACAAACCAAGCGGGCGACAACGGACGGCTAATTGCGCAGGCGGCGACGTTAGTCTTCCAACTGAGCGGGACCCGACGCAGCCTGGGCCGCCTCGGCTGACGGCAGGTTTGAATCCCAGGCTTTCGCGATCACGCGCATTCCCGTGAAGCCATCCGAAGCCTTCGAACAGAGCCAAACTGCCGGCGGGGCCATCGTTTCGGGCCGAATGAGATTTTCGCGGTCGGGTCGATCTTGCGTCGCGACCATGGCCGTATCGGCTGGGCCGCCGGGGAGCAGCAGGTTGGCGGTGACGCCGGTTCCAACCAGCTCCCTGGCACAGATAACGGTCATCATCTCTACAGCCGCTTTGGAGGGTCCATACGGGGCGAAACCCGCTCTACCCATCGTGGAATAGCTGGTTGAGAGGTTGACAATACGACCCCAGCCGCTCCGCAAGAACGCCGGCAAGACCGCCCGGGTCATGAGCCAAGTTCCGTTGACGTTCACGTCCATCATTCTGCGCCACATCTTCGGATCGATCTGGTCGAAGCGACGGCCCCCAGCCACCATCGGGCCGACTTCCGGCATGCCCAGGCCAGCATTGTTGATGAGGACGTCGACCTTGCCGAAATGAGCCTCAGTTTGGCGGACGAAGCGTGAGCAATCCTCTTCACTGGTCACATCGCCGTACAAGGCCAGGCACTCGCATTTGGGCGACGCGGTTGCGATGGTATCGAGCGTCTCCTTCATGGGGATCTCACTGCTGGGCCGTGCGACCAGTGCGAGGCGAGCGCCTTGCAGCGCAAGTCCCAGTGCCATGGCTCGACCCAAGCCACGGGAGCCGCCAGTGATAAGGACGACAGTGCCACGCAGCACCGGCTCTGTACTCATTTCCATAGAATTATCCCAAAGGCCCCAAAAAAGGTTCGCCTAGAAAGCTGCCCGACCCGGCGTGCACCGTTTCAGGCCAGCTTTCCCAGTTCGTTGGAACCGGTGCATTCGCGCTGAGCGCCGCGGGTGTTCCGACCTGCTGCATGGCGAAATAAAGCTGGACCGCGTGGCCCGACGGATCGAGCACATACGCACAATATTCGACCCCGGGCGTCAGTTCGCGCGGTACATCGAGAATGCGGCAGCCTCGGTCTTTGAGGTAGCGCAGCGCGCTTCTCAGTTGTCGGTAAGTTCCCAACTGCACGCCGAACCTCATCAGCGTGGTAGACCGACTGAAGCCGAGCTGCTCGCGAAGCGCGATCGGGTAAAGCGCCAACGAGTGATGCTCGGTGCCCGTGCGCAGGAAAACGCACCGATGTCCCTTCCAAACCACTTCCTCGGTGAGCTCGAATCCCATCGTGTCGATGTAGAAGCGCTCCATCGACTCGAGATTCCTGCAGAACAGGCCGATCGGCCCGACACGAACAACCTTGAACGGGCGTGGCAGCATGATCCCATCGACTTCATACCGCGCTGGCTCTGTCTCCGGATGACGAAAGCCCGAACTGAGGTCGACGCCTTGTTCCCGCAAATGCTCGATTTCCTGGTACTCGGGCATTTGCGGAAGCGAGGGACGCTCCGAAAAACGCCTCTCGTACGCGACCTTGGGTTTTGCGGTGCCGAGCCAGCCAATCTGCTCGATCCCGTAGTAGAGCTCATTCCGATGGCCTTCCGGATCGAACGGGTAGACGTGCCAGTTGGACCCGGGCATATCGCGCCCTGCACGACTGATCGGAACCTTCCGCTCGTTGAAGTAGTCAATGGCCGACGAAATCTCCTTCAGGCTTCCGACCTGCCACGTCAGCTGGTTGACGGTGACATCCTGTGGCGACATTGAGCCGCGCCCCATAGCCTCGAACACCTTTCGATCACAAAATACGAATGAATGATGATCGGTACCGTGCCGGGTGAAGTAAAGATGGGTATCACCGACGCTCTTGAGATGGTCCCGGTTGGGACTGTGCTCCGCGATGTCCATCGGATCGGAAATTCGGAACCCGAGAAGCTCACAGTAAAAACGAGTGGTTGCTGTCGTGTCGTCGACGTTCAGGCCGAAGTGGCCCAGGCGCCGAATCTTAAAAGGTCTTTGTAGCAAGACGCCGCCGACGTCGTAGCACGATTCGTTTTTTGCGCCGGACATCAAAGCCTCCTAGTGGTTGGGGCAACTACCCGAAATTTGGAACCGGGGAAATGCGGTCGACCGAATCACTCGCCTTGCACCACCGGATTTTCGAGTACACCCAAACCCGATATCTCGATTCGTACTTTGTCGCCCGGTTGGAGGAAGGTGCCTTTCGGGCGGCCGACTCCAGCGGGTGTGCCGGTCGCGATAACGTCACCGGGCTGCAAAGTCAGGCGCCGGCTCAGGTATTCGATAATTTCTGGTACGTTAAAGATCAGGTTTTCGACTAATGTGTCCTGCTTCTTCTCCTCATTTACCCACAGGCGAAGGTGGCACTGGGTATGATCGGAAATCTGATCGGCCGGCGTAATCCAGGGACCCATCGGCGCCGAACCATCGAAGTTCTTGTGCCCGAACCAATCCGTGACCCAGCGCGGCCAATCAGGTCGGTGGCTGAGGTTTCGTGCCGACAAATCGTTCATGATTGTGTAGCCCGCGACGTACTGCATAGCATTTTCGACTTTTACGTTGCGTGCCGGTTTGCCGATCACAACTGCGAATTCTCCCTCCCAATCCACCTGTTCGGAGATCCTGGGCAATCTGATTTCGTCCCCGGTAGCCACGACGCAGTGCGGGCCGGACTTAAGAAACAGGTAGGGCTGAGTCGTACTCTTGTCCACTCCCTTGTTTTCTGTCGACATCTCCTTCGCATGGGCCATGTAATTGGCACCGGTGCAATAGATCGCGGGTGGATAGAGAAGCGGGGCACGCAGCTTGACCTGATCAAGATCGATGGCAGGGCCGGGTGGCGACTCCGCCAATGCGTGTAGAGCGGGAAGCGCCTCTTCCCAAGCGCCGAGTACGGAGAGGGTGGAACTACACCATGCTACCTGCGGAAGTGCCTGTCGCAGATCAACGATGTTGCGGTCGCCGACAAGAATACCCGGCCTCACTTCATTCGGAATTTGCAGTAACGAGTAATTAAGTAATCTGAAATCAGCCATAGATAGAAGTTCCGTCTTTATCTTTATATATCTTGCGTGCTCTGATCGCGTGCGTTCAAAATCTCCGATTCACATTTTGATTGGAGTCTAGCAAAAGCGCAAGCTCATCGAGCAGGGCTTTGGCTGGGCCAAGTTGATCGCGCCGATTCGCCAGGTCATGGTGCGTGGCTTGAAGAAAGTCGACCAGTTGTTCGTACTCACCATGACCGCCTACAACTTCACCCGCATGCGCATCTTGCGGCAAATCCGTCTGCGGGGGCCATGACGGTCGGGAAAGAGCAGGATAGGCCCTCAAAACCGCTCGAAATCAGCCCAAAAACCAACCGACTTTCAAATCGTGAAATTTAGAGGGCGCGATCCGCTTGTGCCGGTGGACAAGAGCAATTTGATGGTCAGTATTTCAGCAGCCTGCCAGTTCCGTGCCTTGCTCTCATTACCGGTACATACGACATTGACATGCTGAGGGACTTGCCTTAAAGTAATTTTATGATTTCTTAAAGGAGACCCGTGATGGCAAGTGTTCATGTGGCTTCCTTCAGAGCAGCTAATGATGATAGTGATGCTGCCCTGAGGGAACTCAAGCGCAATCTGGTCTACGGTTACCGCATCCTTGCGCGGTACGGAATTGGCGTTGGCCTACTGGGGCACCTAACGGCTCGACTCCCGGGTGCTAATACCTTCTGGAGCTATCAATGGGGCGATAGCTTTGAGAAGGTCACCGAAGACGGACTTCGCGAGTGCGATTTTGATTGCAACGTGATCACCGGAGACGGCGAGGTCAATGATTCGCTGAAGATCGAAGGCTTTTTATACGCAGCCAGGCCCGATATCTTGTGTATCACGCACCATCATTCGGATAACTGCCTGGCACTCGGGGCGATCGGCGAGGTGCTGCAACCATTTGAACGTTCGGCGGCGCGTGCGTACGATGACATGGCGCTGCTGGAGGACTTCGATAATGCCCATCGTGATCCCGATGCTGCGAAAGACTTCGTCGATGCTCTGGGCAACAAGGGCAGCGTGATGATGCAGCACCACGGAATCATGATCTGCGGTACTTCGATCCCGGAGGTAGTAGTGCGGACAAAGGAAATTGAGATTTCAGCAGGCGTCCAGCTCAAGGCGATGGCGGCCGGAAAACTCAAGCTACTGAATCACGAGGAGGCGGTGCGAGCGAGAGATTTCAAGCGATTGCCAAAATCATATATGGGTGTCTGGGATTACGAAGTGTCTCAAGTCAATCTCCAGAATCCTGGCTTGTTCAACGAGGGCAGCCGCCCTTGAGGAGTCACATGTCCAATACTGAGCGTCCCCTATCGAAAATAGTGCGAAACAGCCTTTTGGTGATCGCCACGATGCTGTGTCTTCCCGCTTTTTCGCAATCGGCCCCAGCCGCGCAGGGCCGTACAGTAAAGCTGGTCAGCGGATCCGCTGCGGGAGGCAGCACCGATCTGATCGGTCGGCTGATCTCCCAGCGACTGGGTGAACGTCTCGGGCAACCCGTCATCGTCGAAAACAGGACGGGGGCGGGCGGCGTTATTGCGGCAGACGCGGTCGCCAAGGCGGCGCCCGACGGCGCCATGCTGCTAATTACGGCCAGCAATCATTCGACCGGTGCAGCGATGCGGAAGTTCTCGCCATTCGATGCTGTAAACGACTTTAGTTGGATTTCGATGCTGACCGCGTACAGCATGGTCATTGCTACAGCACCGAACTCCCGCTTCAAGACGATGGGGGAATTGATTGCGTTTGCCAAGGCCAATCCCAACAAGGTCAGTTTTTCCTCTGTGGGAGTTGGCACGGGCCACCATCTGGTCGGCGAGTGGCTCAACGCCGAACTGGGACTGAACATGGTTCACGTTCCCTATAGGGGCAGCCCGCTGGCCTTGGCCGATGTCCTCGGCGGCCAGGTTGACCTGATGATCGACACGGCCACTTACTTGGTGCCACAGGTGCGTCAGGGAACTCTTAGGCCCCTGGCAGTGACGGGAAAGACACCCTTAGAGGATCTACCCGGGATTCCCACACTTTCCAAGTTCGTACCCGGCATGGAGTACGAGTCGTGGATGGGTCTGATCGGTCCCAAGGGAATGCCACCCGAACTCGTTCGCCAGTACAACGCAGACCTTAAGTACGTACTCGAGTTGCCGGAAATTAAGGAGCGCTTCGCAGCAATGGGCGCTACAGTCAAGGCCAGTACGCCCGATGAATTCAAGTCGCTGGCTGCGAGGGAAATTGTGCATTGGAAGCGGATCATCCAAAGCCAGAACATACCTCTGCAATAGGTAGCGCAGATTGAACGAAGAAGTGGAAATCCAGGTGCGCCAAGCGTCGCGAGCTTTGGCTCGCGCCGGGTTGGTGGGACCTTATGGTCACTGTTCGAGTCGGCTGAACCAAAGCGAAATGCTGGTCTGCGCGGCCAAACCCATGGGCACTATCCGTCCCGGCGAGGATGGCACGGTAGTGCCGATTTCGGGGACCTTGCCCGACGGCGTATTGGGCGAAGTACGCGTGCACCAGCAAATCTATCAGCGGCGACCAGATGTCAATGCCATCTGTCGCATTATCCCACCGCGCGTCCAGGCCATGTCCGTGCTGGGCAGGTCGCCCAAGGCGCGACACGGCTTCAGTGTGTTCTTTTATCCGGAGCCCCCCTTCTTCGATGACCCCACGCTGATGCGATCCGATGAGGTGGCGTCCGCGGTGGCTGACAAGTTGGGCAGTTTCTCAGGGGTGATTCTGCGCGCCAACGGGGCGGTTGTCGTCGGCGCAAATATCAAGCAAGCGGTGACCTTGGGTGTGTTCCTGGAAGAGATGTGCACTATCGAACTAGCAGTCCTGGCGGCGGGCGAGAGCCTGATCGCACCGCTTCTCTCCGAGGCCGAGGCAGCCGGCCGGCGCACATGGGCCGGCCGCGTTGCGGAAAGGATGTGGGACTATCTTACCGACGGTGACCCGGAGTCGGCGTGATTGCCCTCATCCAGTTGAGACCCGTTTGCATGGTGTGTAAGCGGTCCGCGGCCATATCATTGGACGTCACCCGCTTTGGTAGGCATAAATCAACTTCAAGTTTGAAGTTGTGGAGTTGCCCCAATTCAATAGATAAATAATTTTCTCCATATGAGAACTGGAGATCCCAACTTAGTCGGCCTTGATCTTCTTCAGGCTATTGCCTTTGATGCAAATGCAGCCCATATGCCTCTCTCTAGATCACCCCAAAAGATCGGAACTCTGCAATCTGATCAAGTGAATAACCCAGTCCCTTCATTATTTCATCGGTGTGTTCGCCCAATCGCGGACCGAGACTTGAAACTACGCCAGGATTGAGACTTAAGCGTGGAACTGGACCAACCACAGTGATCTCTCTGCCGTCATCTACCGCTACTGACTGCAAGGAACCTCGTGATCGAACGTGTTCGTTTTCTACGATATCGCGCACGCTAAGAATGGGCCCGGCAGGAAAATCATGCAGTTCGCTGAGCTCGACGACTTGATCCTGAGTGAGACCTCCCACCCATTCGGCCACTATCGAATCAAGTTCTTCGCGATTTGCTAACCTAGCCCGGCCACTTGGAAACCGAGAAGTCAACTCCGGACGACTCATGGCAACACTGAGTCGCGAGAAGATGTCTTGCGAAGCCGTCGACACAACTATCCACTTGCCATCCTTGGTCAGGTAGTGATTGCTAGGAACAGTATGCGGACTGCTAGCGCCTTCACGTTCTCTCACAAAACCTGTACTCACGTACGCAGGCACCAGTTCATCAAGTAGCCTCAGGATACTCTCGTACAGGCTGATATCGACAACTTGACCCTCCCCATGCTTGCTCCGGGCTGTATAAGCCAGCAATGCGCCAAGAGCAGCAGACTGACCTGCCATGTAGTCACCAAGCGCCTGTGTTCCCGGATGCGCAGGTGCGCCATTCGAATCGCCGCAAAGATAGGAGATGCCGGAAAAGCCGTACGCGACGAGCGCGACTCCTGGGCGTTTTTGATAGGGTCCCGTCTGCCCGTATGCAGAAACGCGAACTAGGATTAGTCTCGGATTAATTGCCTTGAGGACATCGTAGCCCAGCCCCCACTCTTCGAGCGTTCCAGGCCGAAAGTTTTCCACGACAAAGTCTGTTGTTTTGATCAACTCTTTGAAGATGATTACACCAGAGGCAGATCGGAGATCCAACGTGAGGCTTCGCTTATTCCGGTTGTCGTTCTGGAAACTCAAACTTGCATGGTCGCCATCGAGAGTGGTCCCCATGTATCGGTAGGGGTCGCCTTTACCTGGAACTTCAACCTTGATAACTTGCGCACCAAACTCCCCAAGCAGAGTTGCACAGTGCGGCGCAGCCACTCGGGTGCCAAGATCGATTACCTTCGTGCCCTGGAGCGGTGTCATGCGGTCAGATGTGCGGTCATTTAGCTTTGTCATCACCAACCTCCAAACGATAGGCCGCCGTTAACACTTATGGTCTGCCCGGTAATCTCAGCAGACCTCGGTGAGGCAAGAAATGCGATAGCCTCAGCAACGTTGGACGCCGCTGGGGGTTTTCCGGAAGGAAAGCGCTCAAGTGCTTTGGAGAAAAGGTTTTTTGAAAACCCGGGGGTACTGAATATCTCATCGAATCTCTTCGTGTCCGAGGTTATCGTGACATTGACACAGTTGACCCGAATGTTCCATCGCGACATTTCCTTTGCCAACGCCTTAGTCGCTAGCATGATTGCCGCGCCAGCTGCGCCCACAAGTACCTCCCCGGGCGTCGGATGTCTCGCAGCATCCGACGTCACGAAGACGATGGCCCCGCCTTTGCGATCGCGCATTCTCGGCGCAATCGCATGCACGGGAAGAAGACGTGATGCCACCCTTTGCTGAATCCCATTTATGATTTGCTCAGGGCTAAGCTCCAAGAATGGCGTTGGTCCCGGATACACAGTACCACCTGAACAAACCAAGATGTCGGGCACTCCAAGTTTTGTTACGACATTGCCGACAACCCTGAGCATGTCATCGTGGTTGCACGCGTCACCTTGCTCGAAATGGCAGTGCAAATCTTGCTCTGAAAGCTTTCTAACAGCGGTTACTCCGCCTTCCGCACTGCGGCCGTTCAGTATTGTCTTGGCGCCACGCTGAGCGAAGATCTCAGCTGTCCTGAAGCCGATACTCCCGGTCGACCCCAAGACTAAAGCGATTTTCTCATTTAGATCTTTTTCCATGACGTTAGTTAATTTCTGTAGATGCTTCTAGAAGGAAGTGCGATGACCGAGCAGAACATATAGCAGCCAGGCTGAGTTTTCAGTCGGGGGCGAGCACGACTCTGTCGGCTAGAAGCCGTTCCACGTGGTCTTCGCTAAATCCATGCTCTTGGAGTATTTCTAGCGTATGTTGACCAGGTTTAGATATCGTTTCTCCAGTGGTCTCCGACTTAGTTTGGCTGTACCTGGGCGTTGGTACTGGTTGATCCTTTCCATGCAACCGCGTGAACGACTCGCGCGCAAGTGCATGAGGATGCTCCCGCGCCTCAGCAACGCTCAGGATGGGAGAAACGCAGGCATCCGAACCCGCGAATAGAGACGTCCATTCAGGCATCGTGCGTGAGAGAAAAACCTGGCTCAAGGCATCGCGCAAGGCTGGCCACTGCATTGGATCCATCCGGTCAGGAAGCGATTGTGGATTGAGCTCCAATGTTGCCAGCAGGGCGTTGTAGAAGCGCTGTTCAATCGCGCAGACGGCGATGAACCGTCCGTCCCCGGTTTCATAGACCGTGTTCCACGGGGCACCGCCACCAAGCACATGCTTTCCCCGGCCGGGCGGCCATGCCCCAGCCAGCGACTGGCCATGGATCGTCGCCATTAGTGCGGCGACGCCATCCACGACAGCCAAATCAATGACTTGCCCTCTTCCTCGCCCGCCCGGGGCGGCAAGTGCGGCCGCGATGCCAAAAGCCATAAAAAGGGAACCTCCTGCAAGGTCCCCTAGTAAGTTCAGCGGGGGCACTGGCGGGCCGCCGGAAAGGCCGATGGCGTCGAGGACACCGGTCAACCCTATGAAGTTCATGTCATGTCCCACCGATTGGGCCAGTGGCCCGGTCTGCCCCCACCCAGTAAGACGCCCAAAGATCAACCCAGGATTGGCTGAGATGCATACCTCAGGGCTCAGTCCGAGTCGCTCCATTACGCCAGGCCTAAACCCCTCGATGAGCACGTCTGCTTTTGAAGCCAGTTTGACAACGGCATTGACACCTTCCGGCCTCTTCAGATCGACAGCGATGCTCCGTTTTCCTCTGCTTGTAAGTTCAAACGCTGGGTCACGTCGCAGTCCGAGATCGGACTCGTGCATTCGATCAATTCGAATCACATCAGCCCCCAGATCGGCGAGGAGCATTCCACACATTGGAATCGGTCCGATACTGGCGATCTCGATCACTCTGTATCCACTCAAAGGTCCCATACTGCGCTTCCCGGTTACCAAGTCTAGATGAACTGCAATGAGAAACTCTATCTAAAGGAAGTCACAAACCAACTGCATCGTTGCTCTACTGAGCCTCGATAATTCCCAATTTAACGAGCTTCTCAAGCTTCTTTATTTCTTCACGATGTGCCTCGGCCAGAATGCCGGGTTCTATGGCGGGTGGGGCGCTCAAACCCCAAAACAGCATGCTAGCTCGAAACTCTGGATCTCGCAGCACGGCGAGCAATTCACCGCTAAGCCTTTGCACGATATCCTTCGGCGTGCCCGACGGAGCCCAGAAACCAAGCCAGGCAGCGTAGTACACATTTCCAAACCCGGCCTCCGCAACAGTCTCAACATCCGGCGCAAAAGAAGTTCGTTGAGGTTGAGCCAAAGCAAGTGCTCGCAGCTTCTTATTCCCCGTGGCATCTACCATTAGGGTGGCGATGGATTCACACACCATATCGATCCGCCCTGCCATCAAATCGATAAGCGCTTGAGGTCCAGTTTTGTATGGAATCCGCATCAATTCGATTTTCGCCTCAGCCTTCAAGATCTCAGCACATAGTACAGCGGAGCTCGTGCCTGAACCGTAAGTGATCTTCCCTGGCGCCGATCTCGCAGCTCGTATAAAGTCACCCATACTTTTGAACGGGGAATCGACTGGAACAGCATACGCGAATGGGATGTCTCCGATCAATGCGAGGGGAACAAAATCGCGCAGCGGGTCTACAGGAAAATTTTTGTATAGATAAACATTCGCAGCCATCGTTGTACTTGTGCCGAGAATGAACGAATATCCATCGGGTCTAGCTTTCGCTGCTGTGGCGACGCCAAGTACTCCATTTGCTCCTGGGCGGTTGTCGACAATTACAGATTGTCCAAGCTTTAATGAGAGTTTCGCCGCGACGTTTCGGGCAACTATATCTGTAAAGCCTCCGGCACCTGCAGGGACGATTAGGGTTATGGATTTCGATGGCCACGTCTGACTGTATGCAAAAGAAGCTCCTAGTAGAAAGATGCACAACAATGACTTAGCAATATTTATTTTGAGCATATAAGCCTTTCAGCTGGTTTATCTTCAGTCGCCGGAACGTATGGAACTAATAAATAATTCAGTCTAAAACCATTCTTCATGTAGCGATCAAACTGACGGATAGGCAGTTTGATCGCATAAACTATTCGGCTATTAGCATTTGCATTTCTCCCATTCAGATTTTGACAATAACATTTGTCTACTGCATTGGGTGAGTACCACACTCCAAGATTCAGCTTGCCGAAAAAACTAAAAAGCTAATCAGGCTTACTTTGCTGGAGTCAAACCTTGAATGCTCACTTTTAACCTTATTTATGTTTTATCTACTGGTACTTACCTTCTATAAGATTGCTCATGACAGTGTTAAGCGTTCCAGCTTAGAGGCGGCCTACTTTCACACTGGGCCGTTGAACTACATTGCGGCCTGCGCATTTGCAATGCCGCTAAACAGAGTAAGTAATTGAGAAACTGGAGATGGTATTTTCAAATTCATCATCCGCAACCCTCATGTATGCTAAATGTTCTACGGACATAGCTTCAGCCAACTCAAATAGTCTTATGTGGCTTTAAAGCTTGTTGGTGGTTCAGTTACCAAAATTGTTACCACGCAATTGATTTGAACCGGCAGTCAAGCGCCTAAAGGGCCGTTTCAAACAGCATTGAATCGCCCCGGGTATGAACTGACCCCCAGAAGTCAGACCGACATGATTGCCTGATTGCCTGATTGCCTGATTGCCGATAGTAATTTTCCTCAGCTTCAGCAGGAGGAATGTATCCGATAGGCTCAAGCAGTCGGTGGTGGTTAAACCAGGACACCCATTCAAACGTAGCCAGTTCCAGCGATTGCTTGGTCTTCCACGGTGCCCGGCGGTGAATCAATTCGGCCTTGTACAGCCCCTTGATGGCTTCAGCCAAGGCGTTGTCATAACTGTCGCCCCGGCTGCCCACCGACGGTTCGATCGCCGCTTCAGCCAGACGTTC
The DNA here is from genome assembly GCA_947478725.1 of Comamonadaceae bacterium. Lineage (GTDB taxonomy): Bacteria > Pseudomonadota > Gammaproteobacteria > Burkholderiales > Burkholderiaceae_C > Polaromonas. Next base: position 88,967 of record CANJWZ010000010.1, on the reverse strand, counting down.
GCTGTACCGAATGGATACATATTGCGAACCCCTGTCGTTGCGGTGAATCAAGGCATCGGTGCGTTCGGCTTAGCGAGCGCCGTGTAAGAACTGCGACGCCAGCGGTACCCATCGCGGGAAGCCAGGGACTACTTGGCGTTTTGTCGGCAACCACCTTCGGCCGTCTTCTGGACGTACGCGACGAACATGATTTCGCGAATTTGTTGCATCGCATCAGTGCGGAGATTTCCGCCGCGGTTGGCGAGAGCGTTCCGTAATAAGGAACGATGTCGCGTTGCGCCCCCTGCACACGCAGGTCGTGACTATACTGCCATCTCCAAAAAGATTTTTGGAGACAAGCATGAAGATAGGAACCGTGCAACGCGACGGCAAGGCGCTGCTGGCAGCTGAAAAAGCAGGGGGCGTCGTCGTTCTCGCAGACGTCATGCCGGATCCGCCCCAAAGCATGATGGATGTGATCGCTGGCGGCGAAGAGACGCTACGCCTGATTGCCAGTGCCCTCAAAGCGGCAACTCCTGTTCGGATGGACAGCGTGCGATGGATGCCACCGATCGTGAATCCAGGCAAAGTACTATGCGTCGCGCTCAACAATAGTGCGAACAAGGCTCGCATCATGAAGGGGCCGCGTTCGTTTAGTTCGACGACGAAGCCACCGTGGGCAGCCCTTGAGCTTTAACGCTCGTCCCGGGCACCGTGTTGCAAGTTTTGCATTTGCCGCTTGCGTTTGCTCTTGTTTTTTGAGACTGCTTCAGGTGGCGCGTCTTTCAAGGCTTGAGCGGCAAGCTTTTGAAGCCGCTCTTTTTCAGCGTTCTTCTTCTTATTGCGAAAGTGCATGATGGTCCGGCCCAGCGCGAAGCTGATGGATGCGCTGACGGCCAACAAGATGATGCTAGAGGTTTCCATAAATTTGGGGGTGACGCTAGGCCAAAAAGAGCTGCTGCAAATCGTTTAAAAAATCAAAGCCGCGAACGGTAGGCTTGACATTGACGAAGTCCCGTTCGATCAAGCCCTTGCGCTCGGCCTCATCGAGCCCCTTGGCTATCGAGGTCAAGGGCAGGCCGGTTTTTTCAGCAAAGTCTTGCAGCTTGAAGCCGTCTTTCAGGCGCAGCGCATTGAGCATGAACTCAAATGGCAGGTCGGCTCGGCTGACTTCAGCGTTCGTCGTCACCGCGTCGCCGATCAACGCTTTTTCCATATACAACTTGGGCTCGCGCACGCGCACCTGCCGCACCACCCGGTGCGCAAAACTCAGCTTGCTGTGAGCCCCCGCGCCAATACCAAGGTAGTCGCCAAACTGCCAATAGTTGGTGTTGTGAAAGCAGCGGTGGCCGGGTTTGGCGTAGGCCGATATTTCGTAACGGCCCAAGCCAGCGGCCTCGGTCATCTCGGTGATTTTGTCGAGCATGTCGTAGGCCATGTCTTCTTCAGGGATGACCGGTGGAAACTTGGCAAAGTAGGTGTTGGGCTCAATCGTCAGGTGGTAGATGGAGATATGCGGTGGCTGCAGGCTGAGCGCCGTCTGCATGTCCTGCTCCAGATCTTGTAGCGTCTGGCCTGGCAGCGCATACATGATGTCCAGATTGAAGGTGTCAAAAGCGTGCGCGGCCTCTTCAACCGCAGCGATGGCCTGCGCACGGTCATGCACGCGGCCCAGCGCTTTGAGGTGCTGGTCATTGAAGCTTTGCACGCCAATCGACAGCCGATTGACACCTGCGCTTCTGAAGGCTTTGAAGCGGTCTTTTTCAAAGGTACCGGGGTTGGCCTCCAGCGTGACTTCACAATCGGGGTTCAGTTTGAGCCGGGCGCGGATGTCTGCCAGCAGTCTGTCGATGGCTTGTGGCGAAAACAGACTGGGCGTACCGCCGCCGATGAAAATGCTGTGAACGGTGCGGCCCCAAATCAGCGGCAGGGATGCCTCCAGGTCAGCGACCAGCGCGTCGATATAGCGCTGTTCGGGCAACTCGCCGATTGCTCCGGCGCCGGGCCGCCCCAAGCCGGAGGCGCCACCTCGGGGGGCAGGAAGCGACACATGGTGCGCGACCGTGGGGGCTAGTTCGTGGGAATTAAAGTCGCAGTACGGGCACTTCTTGATGCACCATGGCAAATGCACGTAGAGCGATAACGGCGGCAAGCTTTTGAGCTGTAGCGTGCCGGGCCGCATGTAATGCTGAATGTCTTGCCTTGTCATTGGGCCGCCAGCGCCGGGCCGCCCCAAGCCAGGCCAGCCCCCTCGGGGGGCAGAGATGTACGCGAAGCGACGAACGTGGGGGTCATATCAACCACTGCTGGCGTATCAGGTCCAGCATTTGCCGGGCCGCCTTGCCCCGATGGCTGTTGGCATTTTTAACGTCGACTGGCAGTTGCGCGAAGGTTTTGCCAAACTCCGGAATCAACATCACCGGGTCGAAGCCAAAACCGTTGCTGCCCAATGGCGCGCGAGTGATCTCACCGACCACGCGGCCTGCGGCTATCAGCGGCTCCGGGTCATCCGCAGACCGCACCGCCACGAGTGTGCTGACCAATGCGGCGCGGCGGTTGTCAATCGCCGCCATTTGCTCGAGCAGCGCCTTGACGTTGTTGTCGTCTCCCTTGGCGTAACCGAACTGCGTCGCATAAAAAGCGGTGTCCACACCCGGCAAGCCGCCAAAAGCATCAACACACAAACCGGCATCATCAGCCACAGCAGGCAAGCCGCTGGCGCGGGCAGCGTGCCGGGCTTTGGCCAAGGCGTTTTCGACAAAGGTGCGAAACGGCTCTTCTGCCTCGCCAATGTCCAAATCAGACTGGCGCAGCAACTGCACGCCCAGCGGGCTGAACATCGCCTGCAGCTCTGCCAATTTGCCTGAATTGTTCGAGGCAAGCACAATTTTCATGGTGGAAATACTCTTTAGCTCAATAAATACCTGGGTAAGCAGCTATGCATTGAATAGCGATTGCCGTTGCATGCCGACCAGCTCACGGATGCCTTTTTCAGCCAGCGCCAGCAGCGCATCCATCTCGGCGCGGGTAAAGGCAGCGCCTTCGGCCGTGCCCTGCACTTCCACAAAATGGCCAGCGCCCGTCATCACGACGTTCATATCGGTGTCGCAGGCCGAGTCTTCGATGTACTCGAGGTCCAGCAGCGGTGTGCCCTGCACAATGCCGACCGAAATGGCAGCCACATGGTCAAGGATCGGTGTCTCTTTGAGCTTGCCCTCCGCCATCAGTTTGCTGACCGCATCTTGCGCGGCGACAAATGCGCCAGTGATGGCGGCCGTGCGTGTGCCGCCGTCAGCCTGAATCACATCGCAGTCGAGGTAGATGGTTCGTTCACCCAGTTTTTTCAAATCAAACACCGTGCGCAGCGAGCGCCCAATCAGGCGCTGGATTTCCTGGGTGCGGCCGCTTTGTTTGCCGCGCGCCGCTTCGCGGTCGCTGCGCGTATGGGTGGCGCGCGGCAGCATGCCGTATTCGGCCGTGACCCAGCCTTCGCCACTGCCTTTTTTGTGGCCGGGTACTTTTTCTTCAACCGATGCGGTACACAGCACTTTGGTGCCGCCAAACTCAATCAACACCGACCCTTCAGCATAGGCGGTGTAGTTACGCGTGATGCGGACAGGACGCAAGGCATGGGCAGCGCGCGCGCTGCTTCTTTCAAATGAACTCATGGCTAAAACTCTTTAATGAAAAGGAGGAAAAAAGGGAAATAAGGGCACTCAAAGCACGCCTGATTGATGCCGTTCAGGCTTTTCTGGCGGCGGACCGGCGAATAGCTTCGTTGATTTCGGCAATCGATCGTTCAATCGTCGCCTCGTCCAGGTCATCCGCACATGTGTCCATCCCGCCTGCCTGAATGGTAGACGCAAACACAACGTCGGAAATACTGTCAGTCGATATGCCTAGCGTCGATTCAAACGCGTCGGGGGTTTCCCATTCCATCGCCAGCGCGGTCACGTTATCGCTTTGCTCACCTGCCACGCGCAGCGCATTTTCAACCAGGTCTGGCACAGCAACTGACACGCCTTTTCCAGCCAGGTGTTTGACAATTTCGTCGTCGGACAGACTGCCCCACAAACCATCAGAGCAAAGCAGCAATTTGTCGCCTTGTTGCAGCATGACGGGACCGGTGACATCAAAAACCGGTTTGGTGGCCGACCCCAGGCAGGTAAACAGAATGTTACGCGTGATGTGCTCCAAGCGCGCGCCGCCTTCGCTTTGCTTTTCAAGGTACGAATGATCGCGCGTGCGCATCAGCAGTTCGCCGTGACGCACCACGTACAGGCGCGAATCGCCACAATGCACCCAAGTGGCGCACGTACCTTGCAAAATGCACGCGACCAGCGTGGTCCGCGGTGAATCAAGCATGCCTTTTTCGCTGCCATAGCGAACAATCTGGTCGTGCGCCGCCATCAATGCACTGGATAAAAATTCGGTCGTGTCCTTGATGGCTGGGCGCGCTTCTTTCTGATAAACGGCCGAAACGGTTTGCAGCGCCAGTTGCGCCGCGACTTCGCCTTCCGGGTGGCCCCCCATGCCATCGGCCAGCACAAACAGGCCGGACTCACGGGTGTAGCAATAGCCCATCCGGTCTTCGTTTTTTTCGCGCCCGCCACGTCGGCTGACTTGAAAAACAGAAAATTTCATTGAAAGCGGGTGACGGCGTTAGCCGCTTTCTCAGCCGCTTTTTTGGTGTCAGACACCATGTTGTCAAACTGCAGCCTGACTTTTTCACTGACGCTGAGCTTGGTATAGCGGCGCTCGCCCTCACGACTGAGTTCTTTTTGCAGCGCAAACACCGACTGCGGCCTGGACAGCGGGTCCAGCGCCATGCACCATTCGACGACTTCAATCAGGTTGTCAGAGTACACACCTCTTTGGCGCGACAGGGCCAGCGACAAACGGTCTTTTTCAAGCCTCTGTGGCGCGTCGTTTGGCGGGTAGCCCTGCATGGTGGCGTACATGCAGGCACCAATCGCATAAACATCTGTCCACGGGCCCATCGACGAATCACGCCGGTACATTTCTGGCGCAGCAAAGCCGGGGGTGTACATGGGGCGGATGAAATTGCCTTCCTTGCTCAGCACCTCGCGCGCGGCGCCAAAGTCAATCAAGACCGCACGGTTGTCGTCGGTGACAAAAATATTGGCAGGTTTGATGTCCAGGTGCAGCATTTTGTGCTGGTGCACGATGCGCAAGCCGCGCAGGATTTCGTCAAACAGCGAACGGATCGTTGATTCGCGAAAAACTTTCTGTTTTTTCAGTTCACGCGCGGTGATGATGAAGTCCTGCAGCGTGCCACCTTCCAGGTAGTTCATCACCATGTAGACGGTTTCGTTTTCGCGAAAGAAATTAAGCACACTGACCACTGAGCCGTGTGAAATCTGGGCCAACGAGCGGCCTTCTTCAAAAAAACTCTTCAGCCCCAGCCGGTAAAGCGACAACTTCTCGGGCTGTACCTGCGGCAACAATTCGCCTGGTTGTCGGCCTGCCAGAGATGCGGGCAGGTACTCCTTGATGGCGACCTGCTGGCCTTCGTTGTCAACGGCCAAGTAAACTACCCCAAAGCCGCCAGCAGACAACTTGCGCACAACCCGATAGCCACCGATCACAGTATCGGGTGGCAAGGGTGCTGGTTTGACCTTTGACATAATTTGAAGGTATGCAGAGGTAAAAGGCACCCACGCCTGCCCTTGAAGTCCTGTTTTTACTGAAAGCTTAAATACTCAATGTCAGTTTACAGCATGACAGGCTATGCAGCCGTCCAGTCAAGCGGCCATGCCGCAGGGGCGCAGGGCGAGCCAAACCAGCAGGTAAATGTGCTGCTGGGCGTGGAAATTCGCTCGGTTAACAGCCGTTTTCTGGACCTGGCATTTCGTTTGCCAGACGAGCTGCGCCAGCTCGAGCCTGCGCTGCGTGAGCTGCTCACGGCCAAGCTCAAGCGCGGCAAAATTGAGCTGCGTGTGGCACTCAGCGCCAGCTCTGCCAGCAGCTTGCAGGCCCCCTCATCGGCCACCTTACAGCGCCTGGGTTCTCTGGAGGACACCGTCAAGTCGTGGCTACCGCAAGCTACCCCGCTCAGTGTGGCCGATGTGTTGCGCATCGCCACCCATGAAGACAAAAAGCCGCATGACAACACGGACGAATTGCTCAAACTGGCTAAAAAGGCCCTGAAAGAGCTGATGGCTGCCCGCCAGCGCGAAGGCAGCCGCCTCAAGGACATGCTGACAGACCGTACGGCCCAACTGCGTGCCCTGTCGAATCAGGTCGTGCCGCTGGTGCCCAGACTGGTGGAACAACAGAAGGCCAAATTTCTGGAACGCTTCAAAGAAGCCATGGCCCTGGCAGATGGCGCTGTGATGCCAGAGTCAGCCCATGACCGGGCCTTGAACGAGGCGACCAGCTTTGCAATTCGCATTGATGTGGCCGAAGAAGTCACGCGGCTGGCGTCGCATCTTGACGAAATTGACCGTCTGCTGGAAGCCGGAGGCGAACTGGGCAAACGGCTTGACTTTCTGATCCAGGAGCTGCACCGTGAGGCCAATACCCTTGGCTCGAAATCGGCATCGCTCGAACTGACGCGAATGTCGGTCGACATGAAGGTGCTGATAGAGCAGATTCGTGAACAAGTACAAAATATTGAATGACGCCGCCAAGAAGCGATAAAACATGGACTATCCCGGTAACCTATTTGTTGTAGCAGCACCCAGCGGGGCGGGCAAGTCCAGCCTGGTCAAGGCACTGATGGAGATAGATGCGCGCATCCAGCCGGCGGTGTCGCACACCACTCGAGCCCCACGCGGACAGGAAAAACACGGCCGGGAATATTTTTTCATTTCCCCGGACGAATTTGATGCCATGGTTCTGCGCGACTCGTTTCTGGAATGGGCACATGTGCACGGCCAGCGCTACGGCACGTCACGCCAGGCTATCGAGGAGCGAATGACCCATGGCGCAGATGTGATTCTGGAAATTGACTTTCAGGGCGCGATCAATATCAAGCGGATCTTTGCCAATGCGGTGCTGATTTTTATCCTGCCGCCCAGCTGGGAAGAACTGCGCTCGCGCCTGCAGCGGCGTGGCGAAGACGCGGCCGACATCATCGAGTTGCGCCTGAAAAATGCCGCCAACGAGATGGCGCAGGCCCGGGAATTCGACTTCGTTATAATCAACGAGTTGTTTGAACGTGCCGTTTTCGACTTGAAAACCATCGTGCACGCCCAGCGGCTGAAGTTTTCAGCCCAGCGCATCGCAAGAGCCGAGACTTTCAAAGCCCTGCATATTGTTTGAACATCCTTGAATTTTGACCCCACACGGAGAACTCCATGGCCCGCATCACTGTTGAAGACTGCCTCGCAAAAATCCCGAACCGCTTCCAGCTGGTCTTGGCTGCGACCTACCGCGCACGCATGCTGAGCCAAGGCCACACCGCCAAGATTGACAGCAAAAACAAGCCTGGCGTCACCGCCCTTCGCGAAATTGCAGAAGGCAAGATTGGCCTGGAAATGCTGAAAAAAGTCCCCGGCTGATTCAGATCACTCCCGCCTGAAAAAGCACCGCTTGCCGGTGCTTTTTTGCTTTCAGAGCCCACCGTTGACGCAGCGTAATGTCCATTGGCTTTATGTTGTAAGCGCCCCGCGATACATTTGAGGCATGAGCGCACTGCTTCCACCCAAGCCCTTGGCCACATCAGCCAGGCATACCCGGCCGGCCAAGCCCGCTGTCAACAAGACCACGCCGGCAGCAGCCAACGCTGCTGCGGCCAGCTTTGCCGCGCTGACGGCCAAGCTGGACTACATGAGTTCTCTGGATGTTGACAACATCCGCCGCGCCTACCGTTTTGCTGACGAAGCACATCTGGGCCAGCTGCGCAACAGCGGCGAGCCGTACATCACCCACCCGATCGCAGTCGCCCAGCAATGCGCCGAATGGAAGCTCGATGCACAAGCCCTGATGGCAGCACTGCTGCATGATGCAATGGAAGACTGCGGCGTGACCAAGCCTGAACTGATCGAGCGCTTTGGCCCTTCAGTTGCCGAGCTGGTGGATGGGCTGACCAAGCTGGAAAAGCTGGAGTTCAACACCCGAGAAGAAAACCAGGCCGAGTCTTTCAGAAAAATGCTGCTGGCCATGGCGCGCGATGTGCGGGTTATTTTGATCAAGCTAGCCGACCGCACCCACAACATGCGGACACTTGGCGACGCGCCGCGTGAAAAATGGGCGCGAATTTCACGCGAAACGCTGGACATTTACGTCCCCATTGCTCACCGCCTTGGCCTGAACACCACCTATCGCGAACTGCAGGAGTTGTCGTTTCAGCACCTGCATCCTTGGCGTTATGCGACTTTGAGCAAAGCGCTGCTCAAGGCCCGTGGCCGCAGGCGGGACGTTATCAAGCGGGTGCGGGCTGAAGTCGAATCAGCTTTTGCAAGCGAAAACATCGCAGTACAAATCTCTGGCCGTGAAAAGACGCTGTACTCGATCTACCGCAAGATGGACGAAAAACACTTGTCGTTTGCGCAGGTGACCGACATTTACGGCTTTCGCGTGATTGTTGACCGGCTCAACGCCTGCTACACCGCCATGGGTGTGCTGCATCAGCATTACAAGCCCTTGCCGGGCAAGTTCAAGGACTACATTGCCATTCCGAAAATCAATGGCTACCAGTCGCTGCACACCACGCTTGTCGGGCCGTTTGGCACCAATATTGAGTTTCAGATGCGCACCGAGGCGATGCATGTCGTGGCTGAATCGGGCGTGGCCGCTCACTGGCTCTACAAAGCCAAAGATCCAACCAGTGACGCGTCGCAGCGGCTTGGGTCGCAGTGGTTGCAGTCGCTGCTGGACATTCAGCATGAAACGCGCGATGCCGCCGAGTTTTGGGATCACGTCAAGATTGATCTCTTCCCGGATGCGGTGTATGTGTTCACGCCCAAAAGCCAGATCATGGCGATGCCGCGCGGCGCGACGATTGTGGACTTTGCTTACGCCATTCACAGCGACATTGGCCATCGCGCAGTAGCCGCCAAAGTCAATGGCGAACAGGTGCCACTGCGCTCTGAGCTGCACAACGGCGACGTGATTGAAATCATCACCACCGATGTGGCCAGCCCCAACCCCGGCTGGCTCAGTTTTATCAGGACAGGCAAAGCCCGGTCCAAGATTCGTCATCACCTGAAAACCATGGCGCTGGTGGAATCGCAAGATCTGGGCGAGAAAATGCTGAGCCAGTCACTGCGCGCAGAAGGCATTGAACACCTGCCGGACGACAGCGCGCCCAACCGCCTGCTGTGGGAAAAAATCTTGCGCTTTAGCGGCAACCGGTCGCGCGCAGATTTGCTGACAGACATTGGCTTGGGAAAGCGGATTGCCAGCATGGTGGCCAAGCGCATCGTGGTGCTGCTGGCTGAAAAAGGCGAAAAGCCAGACGCCCTGCTGCTGAGCCGCGAACGCTACACCGCGCATGAATCGGTGTCGCAGGGCTCACTGGTGCTGGACGGCAGCGAAGGTGCATCAGTCCAGTTTGCCAATTGCTGCAAGCCGATCCCGGGCGACGGTATTTTGGGCTACCTCGGGCGCGGCGAAGCCCTGGTCGTGCATGCCGACGATTGCGCCGTGGCCAAGCGTCTACAGCACCGCGACAGCGAACGCTTTATTGCCGTCGACTGGTCAGACGAGCCTGTGCGACTGTTTGAAACCGAGCTGCTCATCACCGTTGCCAATGGCAAAGGCGTGCTGGCCCGGGTGGCGGCAGCGCTGGCCACAGCAGAGGCCGATATCACCCACGTCAACATGGGCCAGGAACGCGCTCAGGACGCCACCGAACTGCGCTTTGGCATCGCCGTGCGCGACAGGGCGCATCTGGCTATCGTTCTGAGAAACGTCAAGCGAACCTCGTCTGTACTACGGGTGCACCGAATCCGGCCCGGCAGTTAGCTTGGATCTGGTTTTGAGCCGGGCTCTGGGTAGTCAACCCGCAGTACGCTCAACACCCGCACGCCATCCGGTGTTGGCAAGCTGACCTCATCACCCACCCGCGCCTTGAGCAGTGCCCTGGCCACGGGAGACACCCAACTCACCTGACCGGCCAGGGTGTCGGCCTCGTCAATGCCCAAAATGGTGATGCTGCGCTCCGTGCCCTCATCGTCCTCGTAAGCCACCGTGCAGCCAAAAAAAACTTGGTCTTTGCCATAGTGAACGGACGGCTCGGTGATGTCTGCGATCTCCAGCCGCTGGGTTAAAAAACGGATGCGCCGGTCAATCTCTCGCAAGCGCTTTTTGCCATACAGGTAGTCGCCGTTTTCAGACCGGTCACCATTGCTGGCCGCCCAGTGCACCACATCGACGATCTTGGGCCGCTCCACATCCATCAGGTCAAGCAGCTCATCGCGCAGGCGCGCATAACCGGCCGGCGTGATGTAGTTTTTGCCGCCCGCAGGCAGCGGCGGCAAAACCGGTTCGTCCTCGTCAGAATCAGACTCTTTGGTGAAGGCTTTGCTCATGACGCATTGTCTCGCGTAAGCCAGACCGGGTTTGAAAGGAGCAAGGCCTTTGAGCGTCCCTCGGCTTTTTGCCCACGATGGGTCTGATTTTTAAGTGCTGGGTAAGGGTATTTAGGGTGGTTCAAGAACAAAAGAAGAGCCATCATCAAAGGCCCTAAAAAAACACTTGATGGAGACTCAACATGAAAAAAACAAACGCGCTGATGCTGATGCTTCTGACGGTATTTTCCGTCCCGGTTTTCGCACAACCGGCTGGTTATGCAGAACTGGCCACATCACAGGCTCAGGCCAATGCGACACCAGGAATCAGAAAATCTCCGGCTCACGCCACGTCAACACCGACAAATGAGGTCAGCCCACAGATGCAGGCCTTAATTGGTGGCGCTTACCCACCACATTTCAATGCTGATCCAAAAAATGCCGCCGAATGGAAAGCGTTGGTGAATCAACGCGCAGCGCTTGTCATCAAGGGCATTCCTGCCTTGAAAGAAAAATTAGGCGTCAGTGTGACTGCTGCCAAGATGGCAGGTGTGGACGTTTTTGTTGTGACGCCCAATAAGCCAAATCCAAAGAATAAAAATCGATTGTTGATGCATATTCATGGTGGTGGCTACGTGTTTGGACCTGGTGAGTCAGCACTTCCTGAGGCCATGTTGTTGGCAAGCTTCGGCGGATACAAGGTGGTTTCCGTGGATTACCGCATGCCACCTGACCATCCCTACCCAGCAGCGATGGATGACTCCATGGCGGTTTGGAAAGAACTTCTGAAAACAAACAAAGCCAAAAAGATGGCTGTGTTTGGCACCTCAACGGGTGGCGCCATGACGCTAGCTTTGATACATCGGGCTAAAACTGAAAAAGTGGACCTTCCTGCTGCAATTGCACCCGGAACACCATGGTCTGATATTGCGAAAATTGGTGACACCTACGAAACGAATGAATGGGTTGACAACGTGTTGGTCACCTGGGACGGCTGGCTTGGACGTGCTGCGCTGTTGTATGCGGCAGGCAGGGATCTGAAAGACCCCCAACTGTCTCCAATTTATGGTGATTTTGCAAACTTTCCTCCCGCCATCTTGACATCCGGTACGCGAGACTTGTTTTTATCCAACACGGTAAGAACGCATCGTAAGTTGCGTCGCGCGGGAGTGACCGCAGATTTAAATGTCTACGAAGGCCAATCGCATGCGCAGTATGGATTTAACCCGGATGCGCCTGAGACCAAAGAAGCCTTCACTGACATCGCCAAATTCTTTGACAAGCACCTCGGAAAATAAAAAAGATGCCCTTCAGCCCTGGCTTGACATAGGTCGGGAGAACACTGTTATTGAACTAGTTCAATCGGAGCAGAGAATTTCAATGGAATCCCAAGCCCCGAAAGAGTGAAGCTGAGAATGGATGACTCAATTTCCTCTTGTCCCGCGTGCACAGTAAGATCCCAAGACCTCAACGCAACCATTGCGGGTACAAAAGATAGGAAGTTGGCCGAAATGCGGTGATTTTTAATTAGACAAGAACCACCATCTGCCTCATAGCTCTTGATTAGCGTCTGAAAACCTTTGATGAGCTTCGCAATTGAAGTCAAAATTATTTTTCGGTCGGACTTTTCTAGGGCGTGAGTCTCGTTATATAGAAGTTGTACCTCGCCACGATGTGCACTCATAACGGAAATGATCGCACGTAGCGCTTCGACCAACCTGGTATGCGAATCTTCACTTTTAGCCAAGGATTCATCAACAGCTGTTTGGTAAAGTTTTACGAGATGCTCGCATACAAGGAAAAGTACATCCTGCTTTGAATTGATGTAGTTGTACAGATTGCTCTGTGTCATATCGGCCTTAAGTGCAATATCCTTGGTGGTTGCCTTGTGAAAGCCTGAACTACGGAACACTGTGATCGCAGCACGGACTATCCGCTCACGCCTATCTGCGATAAGCACTTCATTTTGTATCTGACTTGTGATCGGCCGTTTCATGTGAATTCCCAAATTTGACTATGTTCGATCTGGCTGGCCGTGGGATGCAAAAAATCCGACTTAATTACATCAATAGTGACCACTGGTACCTTCTGGGATACCGATGTCAAAACGGCGCAACTCTGTCCGCGATGTTATCTTTTTCACTACGTGGCCTTGTGAGTTTACAAGAGGATCAGCGCCTCGCTATGAAGTCGTCCTTTAGCTTAAATTTTTGAATCTTCCCAGTAGGCGTCATGGGCAATTCTTTCAAAATTTGCAGGTACTCGGGCAATTTGTACTTGGCAATCCCAAACCCATTGAGGTATTGGATCAGTGCGTCCAATGTTAGGGTCTTACCCTCACGAACCACGACAAAAGCACACGATTTCTCCCCAAGTCTCCGGTCTGGAACACCGACCAAAGCAACAGCAACGACAGCAGAATTTTTTGCAATCATCTCCTCGACTTCTCGAGCACTCACTTTCAGCCCACCGCGGTTAATGATGTCTTTTTTTCGACCCACGACCCTCAAATAGCCGCCTGCATCAAGAATGCCCAAGTCACCAGAAAATAACCACCCGTCTGCAGTGAACGTCTCAGATGTACGCTGCTGATCCCTGAAATATCCGAGGCAAACGTGGGGGCCACGCGTAGCAATTTCCCCGGTTTCACCAGGCAACAAGCGAATGGTGCGTTCCTCGTCGAAGATCGCAACTTCGGCACCTGACATGGCGCTGCCATCAGTTCCCCACCGACGGTCATCAGGATCGTTGACAGAACCCATGGTTGCAGCAAAGCACTCTGACATTCCCCAGCATGGGATAAGATTGCAACCGAGCTTGTTACGCACTTCGGCGCCCAGTGTTGCTGGAATCGCGGCACCACCACAAAGGAAAACCCGAAAGCTTGAAATATCCCGTCTACTCAACGATGGGGAATCTAGTAGCAAGGTCGCAAATGGCGTGGCAGCGCATGTATAAGTACAGCGCTCTTTCTCAATCAATTCGAGCGCAATTTCGGGGTCCCAGCTTTCCTGTATGACCACAGTGGCGCCAAGTAGGATTGCTTGACGAAGATTCCAGTGAATTCCGGTTGCATGGGTGATAGGCGAGACGGCCCAAACGACCTCATCTGAAGTTAGGCCAAGGCGTTTTGCTCCTGCGAGATTGCCGTACATCAAGGTGTTATGGCTGTGCATAACCCCCTTTGGCAAAGACTCGGTGCCTGACGTGAAGATCAGGATGGTGACGTCATCGCCGTCGAACGTCCTGCGCGCAACCCTCGGCGCACTGCAGTCCTCAAGCAACTCTGAGAACGGCGACATGTCTTCTGGGCATCCTTCTCCGACCACAAAAACGTGTGCTAAATCAATTAATTTTGGTTTTAGCTGGCGGTATGTTTCAGGATAGTCGTACCCACGAAAAACGCCAGGAATAATGACCAGCTTGGTTTTAGCCAGTCCAAGGATGTGGGTGATGTCTTTTGCACGATAAATCGGAAGCAGTGCATTCGTTACCGCACCAAGTCTTGTTGCCGCAAGGTGAATCAGCAGGAACTCACCCCAATTGGGCATCTGGGCCGAAACGACATCGCCATGACCAATGCCTAATTGGGCTAGGTTGGCAGCCAAGATTTCAACTTTTTCCGCCACCTCCCTATACGTCCACCGGATGCCCCCTGCAGCGACAACAAGTGTCTTGTCTGGGGTTTTTTTGACATGCTCGTCAAAAACGTCAATGAGCGTACGGTTTATCCATAGCCCACGGTCAATATAGTCACGAGACCGAGATTCGTCCAAGATCGTCTGAAAGCCCATCTTCTTGCTCCATCTCACTGAAAAGCTGATACCTGCAACAGGCAGCCAAATGACGAATTGCCATTGACTTCAATCAAATCATCGTATAACCGCCACTGGCACTGATCGTCTGCCCGGTCATGAAGCTCGCGCCATCAGAGGCAAGAAAAAGAACCACAGACGCGACTTCAGAGGCCTTGGCAATACGACGCAACGGATAAGCTTTTGCAACTTTCGCGCGCATTTCCTCTGTTCGCCACGGGCTCTGACCATTGCGCCACATACTTTGCTCTCCGGCCTCGGAATCCGATTCAGGCATGGTGGTGCCTGGGTTAACGACATTAAATCTGAGGTTGTATTTACCGTACTCGCGTGCAAGTGTTTTGGTCAACGCTGCGACCCCTGCTTTGCAGGCGGCGTAGACGCCTTCTTTGTGCTCGCCCATGCGACCGGCATCCGAGCCAAGACTAACGACAACACCTGATTTGCGTTCGATCATGCCGTCGAGTACAGCGCGGGTGCAATTGATCATTCCCCACAAATTGATTTCTATTTCGCGTTGCCATTGCTCCCTGGATTGATCTACAAACAAGCCTATCGCAGTCCATCCGACATTGTTCACCAAGATATCGCAAGCGCCATGCTCGGCGGTAACACGTGCAACCAGTGCATTCACATCATCAAGTTTGGAAACGTCAGTCTTTTGGACAATGACCGATTGGGCACCTTTTTTTCGCGCTTCTTCGGCAACCTTCTCGCCCTGAACGACATCAATATCGGCAATAGTTATTTTGGCGCCCTCCTCTGCAAATGCGTGCACGATTGCACGACCGATGTTGGATGCACCACCGGTAATTACGACGCTCTTGCCTGCAACGTTCAATTTCATTTCATTTACCTTTCAGGATCATGTTAAACGTGTGAAAAATGGGCCCCCGCTAAAGCAGAGCTCACCTATGCTTTGCCAGAAAATCGCGAATTCTTGCTTGTGTGACTGAAGTCCTCATCAGGTTCGGTGGGAATGTAAGTTCAAAAGCAAAGCCATCACGCAATGGATCAGACGCAGCAGCTATGCAAGCTTTGGCGGCCTGAAGCGCTTCAGGTGGCTGGTTGGCAAGGCGTTGCGCAATGCCGTTAGCCATATCGGCTAGCTCTGCAGGAGGTACGGCCCACTCAACGAGACCAATGACAAGGGCTTCCCGCCCTGTGATCAGCTCAGCCAGTCCAATTAGGCGGAGCGCCACACCAGCACCGCAACGCTGGGTCATTCGCTGGGTTCCCCCGCCGGCAGGAAGCAAGCCAACGCCTACTTCAGGAAGTCCCACTTTTGTGATTTCAGAAGCAATGCGTAGATCGCAAGCGAGAGCGAGTTCCATACCTCCTCCCGCAGCGACTCCACCAATCACGGCGATGGAGACTTGTGGCAAAGAGCTAATTCGGGAAAATAGTTTCTGGTAATAAGCAGCTTCCTGAGCGAGCATCTCTCCGGCATCTTCGCGATCAAGGCGACTGGCGTACTGCTTGATGTCCCCACCTGCAGAAAAAACTTTCTGATTGCTCTGTAGCACCAGAACCCTCCAGTCATTGCGAGATTCAAGATCATCCAAAATGGCGAAGAATCGATCAGCCCAAGGTCGAGACAGCGCATTCACGGGTGGACTGCACAGCGTGATCCTTGCAATGCCGTCAGTAACATCCAAGTCGAGCATTTTTCATCCCCCCTTTCACGAAGACGTCAAAGTTCAGAAAAGTCGGGACGGGTACCTGCAAAAACCCGCACTAATGCGTTACTGGCAGCCATTGGCGTTGCGCCGGCGTACCCGAAGTGAACCGTCAACCCTGCTTTAAAGTGCTTTCGGATGGCATCGCCCAGCTGCATTATCTTGCTATCGGCATAGCTTTTGGAGGGGGCAAACATTTCCCGCAAGCGGCTGCGATCATCGGTACCGGTTGCCGCAGGAACCGCTCCAATCTGGGCCTTGATCATACTTTCCGCTCGGCTGCTTAGAGTGTGCGAAATACGTTGCGCGCGGCTTTGTACATTAGCAGCTCTCGAGCTTCCGGCTTCAACTCAATAGCCTTGACCTGCTCCATACTGTCGGCATGCTTGATGACAGGAAAGTCGGTACCCCACAGTACTTTTCCCTTGCCACGGCTATTCAGGAACTGAACCAGCGCAGGATCCCAATACTTTGGAGCATGAGCGCCAGCTCCAATGTAGAGGTTGGGGTGCTTCCAAGCGAGGGCGATGAGTTCCTGTACCCATGGCCAGCCTGTATGAGAAGCAACGATTCTCAGTTCAGGGAAATACAGGGCAATATCATCTAAGAGAATTGGTTGCGCCATCGCCGAGGGCATACGTTCCGCAGAATGACCCGACTGAACGACAACCGGTATATCGAGTTCAACGCACTTGGCATAGAAAGGATAGAAATCTCGATGGTTCAGAGGCATGCCGAGCCCGTATGAATGTATGTGTGCAGCCTCAAAACCCCACTCCTTAACGGCGATTTCTAGCTCCCGCACCCCGTCCATGCCCAACGTGACATCAACGCCGAACATACCACCGACGCGACCCTTGCAGCGCTCCATCAGGTCACGAATAGCAGAAGCCTTCACGTCAAGTAACGGGGCCTTATGCTTAAAGCTCCACATTTTGAAGCTTGGAACATAAACCTTGGCAATTTCTGTTTTATCAAGCAGTTGAACAAACTCTTGTGGTGAATAACCGAGCAAACGCTCATCCATCTTCCACCAAGTAACCAGCTTGCTCAGCTCCTCATTTTCAAGATACATCTCACGCAAGCCCTCCGGCGTGAAGATATTTGTCCAGTAGTCAATTGCACGGTTATCTGTTGTCATGATTAAAGTTCCAAGAATCTCCGTTGAACTGCAGGCCAGCTGATACCCGAGAAAAAACTGCTCACTATCAGCCAGTTTTCATCACACCTAGGCGCCCCCAGAAGATGAGGAACGTTGAAAATTTTGATTGTATCAATATTGACTGATTAATCAATCACTTTTTAAGGTTCATTAAAAAAACAGTCACGAACCCACTTCCATTGCAAATTATTCCGTTCCAAATAGGATCACGGATCATTCAATGCTCGGGGCAACTTGCTTCGATGAAAACCGTTGAATGGTAGGGAGTTGGAATGCTCTTTTAGTTGCCAAACCGGCCTAGCGTTAGGCACCCCTCCATCGACACGTAGGTATGAACCCGTAGTAAAAGAGGCAGCAGGAGACAAAAGAAAAAGGACCGCAGCGGATACTTCGGCCTCGGTGCCTAGCCTTTTTAAAGGCACATTGTGTCGGAATTGTCTGAACATGGCTTGTTGCTCAGGAGGATAGTTATCCAGCCCAGAGGAGCCGATCCAGCCAGGCGCAACAGCATTGACTCTCACACCCGATTGCGCCCATTCAGTAGCAGCAGACTCCGTAAAGGAAAGCATACCGGCTCGTGCAGCCCCCGAGTGAGCCGAACCCGGCCACCCGCCCCAAATGTCAGCAATGATATTGACAATTGCGCCTCCGTTAGCCTCCATCCATTTACGGTAGACCTCACGGGAGACAAGAAATCCACCTGTTAAGTTGGTATTTAAAACCGAGTTCCATCCTTTAAGCTTAATGTCACGAATAGGCTGAATGTATTGCCCGCCAGCATTATTTACAAGACCGTCAATCCGACCGTGCAATGCAAGTACAGAAGACACCATATCGGCGACACCCGCCTCGTCCCGAATATCGCAAGGGTGTACGGATGCATGACCGCCATCTTCTCGAATTTCAGTGGCGACCCCTTCGAGTTTTTCCCTCGTGCGCCCAACGAGAGCCACAGCACCTCCGAGCGAAGAAATCTCATGGGACATGCAGCGACCCAAGCCACTTCCACCGCCAGTAACGATGAAAACCTTCCCCTTCATGAGATTTTCCCGAAATACGGATGCGTATGAGGTCATGTTCTTTCAGCGCAGTTCAGGAAGCCAGTTGGCGACCGATAATTTCCTTCATGATTTCATTCGTGCCGCCGTAAATTCGATGGATCCTTGAATCAGTCCAGAGACGAGAGATCGGATATTCACGCATATACCCGTAACCACCGAACAATTGCAGACAGTCGTCAATCGCCTTACAGGAGATGTCCGTGACCCAGAATTTGGAAATAGCAGCCGATTTAATGTCGAAGCTTCCAGCCGCTTCTTCCTCCATGCAGCGGTCGACAAAAACACGTGCCACCTGCAGATCGGCAGCTATTTCGGCAAGCTTGAACCGTATCGCCTGGAAATCGACAATGCGCTGACCAAATGCCTTGC
This sequence comes from Comamonadaceae bacterium, assembly GCA_947478725.1. Classification (GTDB taxonomy): domain Bacteria; phylum Pseudomonadota; class Gammaproteobacteria; order Burkholderiales; family Burkholderiaceae_C; genus Polaromonas. Next base: position 70,424 of record CANJWZ010000010.1, on the reverse strand, counting down.
GTTCGCGTACATAAGCCAATGCCAGCTCATAAGCTGTCTCTGCCTCTGCAATTGCAGTGACGACAATAGCCAGCCGCTCTCGAGGCATCAGCTTCATCATGTTCTTGAAACCCGATCCAAGCTCACCGAGTGCGTCAGATACGCTGAGGGGAATATCGTCAAAAAAAAGTTCGGCAGTGTCACCCGCTTTTTGGCCTACCTTCTGGAGGAGCCGCCCCCTACGAAAGCCAGGCAATTTGGTATCCACAAGAAATAGGCTGATGCCTTTTTCATTTGTTTTGCAAGCCACGACTACCAAATCTGCGTTGTAGCCATTGGTAATGAACGTCTTTTGTCCTGTCAGAAGATAGCCGCCCTTGCCATCGGGACGCGCAGTGGTTCGAATCGACTTGAGATCGCTGCCTGCCTCAGGCTCGGACATGCCAATGGCTGCGATCACTTCCCCACTCACCATTTTCGGAAGCCATTTTTTCTTTTGTTCTTCACTACCAAGTTCCGAAAGATAGGCTGCAATGATGTCGCTGTGCGCGATCAGACATGCGGACAAGCTCACTGCAGCACCCTGTGCTAACTCCTCATGCACGATGGCGTTAAATAGAAAATCGCCCCCAGGACCACCGTAGGCTTCCGCCACGTCAGGGCAGAGCATCCCCATCTCACCGCATTTCCGCCAAATCTCGCGGGGCACCATGCCAGCCTTTTCCCATTCATCAATGTGGGGAGTGATTTCACGCTCAATGAAATTACGGATACCGGCCCTGAAGTCCTCATGCTCCGAATTGAAAATCTTGCGTAACATTTGTGGTCACCTGTCTAGAAATGAGTGCGCTCAACGGCCACCTGCCATGCCGCGATCTTCCAACTGCAGCCGGTCCTGGGTGCAATACCTCTTCCGCACCTTGATGATGGCGGCCTGAGTTGTTAGGACAAGAATGAATAATAGCGTCTATTGACTGATTGAACAATCAGATATAGAATTTTTTTGCCCCTCTATATCTACTAGTGCAGCGCTCGATCTGGGCTCCGCAGCATCTTGTGATCGTAATTTTAAAACCACGATAGGAGACAACATGAAACTCATCAGACAACTACTTATTTCGGGTGCGACTACAGCCTTTTTAGTGGGATCAACACTCAGTTTTGCTGCGGATCAAATTGTGTTGGGTTATATAGATGATCTCTCCGCACTTGTAGCTGAAGCCGGCAATGACAGCCTCAATGGTGTCAAGGTAGCCGTCGCCGAAGCAAATGCCGCTGGTGGGGTAAATGGCAAGCAGATCAAGCTTGTGGTGTATGACGGAAAGGTTGACCCGCGGCTCACAACAAGTCTCGTTACCCGCGCAATTGAAGACGATAAAGCTATTGCCATCTTTGGCGGAAATGTTTCAGGGGCGGTTCCGGGCACCATTGTTATCGCCAATGAAGCGAAAGTGCCGTTCTTCAGCATGTCCGCTGCGGCTGATAATTTCACCAATCCATCAACGCCCTATTTCTTTAGATTCGGTCCGTCAAACAGCCAAGATGCAGCTGCAGTCGCTACACTGATCGCCAATTCGGGCTTCAAACGTGTCGGAATCATCAACAACTCCCTGCCCTTCGGACTTGATGGCGCCTCTGCAATTACAGCAGCGCTGAAGGCGCGTAGCATTGAAGTCGTCATCAATGAAGTTTACGAGGTAAACGCTACCGACGTTTCTCCACAGGTCCTGAAAGTCCGTCAGGCAAAACCAGATGTCATCGTTGCTTGGCCCTATCCGGCCGATGGTGGCCGTGTACTGCGCACGATGTCCCAACTGAATGTCGCAACGCCAACAATCATTGCCCGAGTCGCGTTATTTGAAGCGTTCAGGCAACTCGCCGGCAATGCGGCTGAAGGCGTCTTGGTTCCAAACACCGTCGATACGCAAAGAGCCGATGTCAAAGCCATGTTGGAAAAATTTGCTGCATCACATGGCGTAAGGCCACCAACGATGTACATCGCAATGGGCTATGACGGCGCCAAGGCAGCAATCAAAGCAATGGCAGACAGGAAAGTCATGGCCGCGCTTGACGCCAATAATTTGCCGGCAGCTCGGATCGCGCTACGCGATGCGATGGAAACCGTGGGCACTTTCGACAGCCTGCAGGGAACTCCGGGCAACAAACTCAAATTCAGCGCTGGCAGCCACCAAGGGCTTCAGGGCGATAGTCTTTTCGTTTGGTCGGAAGTCCGTGGCGGCAAACTTGTCAAGGCGGATTTGAAAGCATTTGCGGTCAAAAAATAGTTGCTTCACCATTAGGCATCTTTTAACCCGGTAAACACACACTTCCACGGAGCGCTATGGTGAGCTTGGAAACACTGGCGGTTCTAGTCCTTTCCGGGCTCACCAACGGGAGTGTCTACGCTCTGGTTGGTTTGTCGCTGGCAATGACATATGGAGCCAGCCGGGTGATCAACTTTGCACAAGGGGAGTTCGTCATGCTTGGAGCACTCTCCACCGTGCTTTTTGTGACGACCTTTTCGCTGCCGATGTCTATTAGCATTCCGCTTGTACTTTTCGTTTGCGCCATAGGCGGCTTTCTGATCGAGCGCTTCGCCTATCGTCCGCTAATTAAGCGCAATGCAGACCCTTTGACCGTCATGATAGGCACCCTTGCATGTGCATCCATCATGACCGGCGGTGCGCTTTTGGTTTGGGGCCCTAACCAACTGTTTGTCCCAAATGCTTTCTCGCTCAATAGCATCTCTCTTGCTGGCATTACATCTACGCCCCAGCAATTGGCCATCATCAGCTGCTTCGCTATATCCATGCTGGTGATCTGGCTCCTTTTGTACAGAACGCACTTTGGCCTAGCGATTCGTGCGGTAGGCGTGGATCCGAATATTTCGAAACTAATGGGCATACGGGCCGAACGCGTCATCGCATTTGCATTTGTCTTCAGTGCGGTTGTTGGCGGCCTCGCAGGAATACTGGTAGGGCCATTTCTAGGTGGCCATGTGGCGATGGGTCTAGTCCTGACCATCAAGGGTTTCATGGCGGTGATTCTGGGGGGTATGGGTAGCCCGTTTGCTGCTGCTGCAGGCGGTATCGTTATCGGCCTACTTGAGGCTGTCGTCGCTTATTACGGCAGCAGTTTTTATGCCGAGCCCATTATCTTTGGTCTGATCTTGGTGACGATGATGGTTCGACCAGCCGGCCTGCTTGGGGAATGGGAAGCGACCCACAAATGAGCCAGCATTTCATGCGCAACTGGCTTCCGGCAATCCTTATCTTGGTTCTTGGCCTAGCCCTTCCAGTGCTGATCCATGGCGGCTTTCAGTTAAGGCTGGCCATGCTGATCTGCATCTACGCCATTTTTGGCATGGGTTTCAACATTCTCTTTGGACTTGGAGGGCAGTTGTCTCTTGGGCAGCAAGCATTCTTCGCCCTGGGCGCCTACGCCTTCGCGCTGGTTCAAATTCACTTCGCCGCACCACTACCCATCGCTATGCTTGCCGGAATTACAGTCAGTGTTGTCGTGAGTCTAGTTGTTGCCATACCCGTGTTGCGTCTACGCACACACTATCTGGCTATGGCCACGTTGATGTTTGCAATGATCGTGCATGACGTCGCAGTGCGTTGGACCGGATTCACGGGGGGCAGTTCCGGACTGCAAGTTCCACCACCTGTGCTTTTTGGGATGCGGCTTGAGCGAATAGAGATTTACTACTTCATCTTTGCGATCGCTGTGGTGGCGTTTCTGGTGCAAATTTTCATCAAGTCCACACATATCGGGCGCGCCCTTCAAGCAGTTAAGGCGGATGAAACTGCAGCGTCAAGCCTCGGCGTGAACGTTGTGCGATACAAAGTCAGCGCGTTCATGCTTGCATCTGTATTTTCCGCAGTTGCCGGGATTTTGTTTGCCATTGTCAGCCGCAACGTCGATCCGTCATATTCGAATATTGGCATGGTCGTCAACCTTCTCACCCTATCGGTGATCGGTGGACTTGCAAGTCGCGTAGGGCCATTTTTCGGTGCGGCGATTATCGTTTTAGCCCCGCAATTCTTGACCGGCCTTCAAGAGTATGAAACCCTAATTTACGGTGTTCTTCTTCTTTTGTTCATCACCTTTTTGCCGCGTGGAATTGCGGGTCTTTTTGAACGCAATAGCATGCCCACCTTGGCGCTCGCGCAGCCAAATACAGGCTCTACTGACGCCGCCAAGGCAGACTCAACATGAGCAGTAACGCACTTCTTTCTGCAACGAATGTCACCAAACGATTCGGCGGCCTGACGGCAGTAAATGACGTCTCATTTGAGGTGAATGCAAAACAGGTTGTTGGAGTAATAGGCCCGAATGGTGCTGGAAAATCCACGCTTTTCAATCTACTCTCAGGCTTGGCATCACTTTCAAGCGGCCAGATTCTATTTAACGGTCATGACATGGGCAAGGTTCCCGCCCACGGACGCAGTGCAGTCGGCATGACGCGCACCTTCCAGATCGTCAGGCTTTTCGGCCATTTGCCCGTCATGGACAATGTAATGCTCGGCGGACATTCTGGAACCACTCAGGGGTTTCTTGCATCCATGCTCAGGTTGCCTAGAGTTCTTGAGGATGACCGAAAACTGCGAGAAACGTCGACCTATTGGTTGGATTTCGTCGGCCTTGCGGCCCGTTCAGGTGAGCCTGCAGCTCATTTGCCGCACGGGCAGCAACGATTGCTGGAGTTAGCCCGTGCCATGATTGCCCGGCCCAAACTACTGCTGCTCGATGAACCCGCCGCCGGTCTGAACGGCTCGGAAACTGGGCACCTGTTTGAAGTGCTGCGCGCCATCAACGCGCAAGGCACAGCAATCCTTATCGTTGAGCACGATATGAAATTCATTATGAAGCTTTGCGAACGCATCGTGGTTCTCGACCATGGTGCCCGCATAGCCGAAGGTACACCGGAGGAGGTTCGGTCCAACCCGCTGGTTGTCGAGGCATATCTTGGGAAAAAGGCTGCTCATGCTCCGTATTGAAAATCTTAGAGCTGGCTACGGAAAAAGTGAGGCACTTCACGGTGTATCGGTCTTCATAGGGGCTGGCAAAGTGGTTGCCCTTATCGGCGCCAACGGAGCCGGAAAATCCACACTGGTCAACACCATTTCCAGATTGCTTCCTGTCGGATCTGGCCTTATTGAATTCGAAGGCCGGGACGTCACGTCACTTTCGGCAGCCGACATGGTAGAGCTCGGTGTCATCCAAGTTCCGGAGGGGCGCAAGCTGTTCGGTTCGCTGACCGTTGATGAAAATCTCGTGCTTGGCGCTTACAGCTCCCGGACGTCTAGAAAGAGCTCAGTAGCCAGCCGCAAAAAATTTGTGCTCGACCTCTTTCCAAATCTGGCAGAACGTGCACAGCAACGAGCAGCCACCCTTTCAGGTGGCGAGCAGCAGATGGTGGCAATGGGCCGAGCGCTAATGGCGGAACCACGGCTACTCCTGCTGGATGAGCCTTCCCTTGGGCTCGCACCCATCATCATTGACAGGGTCTTTGAAACCCTAGAACGGCTTCGCAGTGAAGGGCTGACCATGCTGCTGGTTGAGCAGCGTGCTGATGCTGCGTTATCGCTATCCGACTATGCCTATGTCATGGCCACCGGCGAAATCTCCGCTGAAGGCAAGGCATCAGACATTCGGCTCGATGAGCGGGTCCAAAAGGCATACCTTGGCGAGAACTGACTATTTAAAGCATGGAGATAGCGCCGAATGAAGCCACTCGAAGGGTTGCTGGTTCTTGATTTCTCGACGCTGTTGCCTGGGCCGATGGCAACATTAATGCTGGCAGAGGCAGGCGCCGAAGTGATAAAGATCGAACCCCCGACCGGTGATGCTATGCGGTCCTATGAGCCAAAGTGGGGACAGGACAGCGCCATTTTTGCAATGCTCAATCGTGGCAAGCAAAGCCTTGCGGTAGACCTCAAGGATACAAAGGCGCTAAATGAAATACTCGAACTTGTGCGCAAGGCTGACATCGTTGTCGAGCAATTTCGGCCTGGCGTCATGGATCGCCTCGGTTTGGGCTACGCAGCTTTATCGCAAATCAACCCGCAGCTGATCTATTGCTCGATCACAGGCTATGGACAAATTGGCCCGCGCGCAGGCGATGCAGGGCATGACCTTAACTACGCTGGTGATACAGGGTTACTGGCACTCTCGATGGGCGACGTTTCGCACGCCGTATTGCCGCCAACGCCAATCGGCGATATTGGCGGCGGCTCCTTTCCGGCCGTGATAAACATCTTGCTAGCGCTGGAAGATCGGAGGCGTTCCGGTAGCGGACGTCATATCGATATCGCCATGAGTGAAAACATGTTTGTTTTTTCCTACTGGGCGCTGGCAGCCGGGTTTTCAACGGGTCGTTGGCCGGGCAATGGCACAGACTTAGTCACTGGTGCATCGCCCCGTTACCATGTTTATGCTACCCGTGATAAAAAAGCGCTCATTGTTGCAGCACTTGAACCAAAGTTCTGGACAGTCTTTTGCGATGTCATTGGACTTAGGGAAGCCTTGCGTGACGACGAAATGGACCCCCTCGCCACGATGATGGAAATCTCAAGAATCATTGCATCACAAGATTCGTTGACATGGTCACAAAAACTTGTCGGTAGGGATTGCTGTTGCTCCCTCGCGGCAGGTTTGGAGGCCGCAGTGGCAGACCCGCATTTTGCAGCGCGCGGTGTCTTTGCGGCGCAGGTTGTGAACGAAAGTGGCGATAGCATGCCTGCCCTTCCAACGCCTGTTATTGCCGCTTTTCGAATGAACTGTGAAGGCCAACTCAACGCCCCCAGCTTGAATGTGGGCAGTTTACAAATTGCCGAAAATTCAAAACATGCAAAAACAAACTAGCCTGAAAGACACACTCGCTGTTGTTACCGGAGGCGGTAGCGGAATAGGTGCCGCATGCAGCCGTGAATTGGCACAGCAAGGAGCTCGCGTCGCGGTTCTTGACCGTAATTCTGAATCCGCGCTTAAAGTCGCACAAGAATTCGGAGGACTTGCATTTGAGTGCGATATTGCTGATGACGAGAAAATGGCGAATGTTGCACAGCTAATCGAGGCGGAGATGGGGCCAGTGTCGGTGCTGGTCAATTGTGCCGGTATTGTGCAGGGCCGGGCCGGTGTGTACGACATGCCCATGCGCAAATGGGATGAGATCATCCGTGTGGACCAACGCGGAACCTATGTTTCTTGCATCAGTTTCGCACGTGCCATGCTAACCAGGGGTCATGGCTCTATCGTGAATATTGCCTCGGTGGCCGGCATCCGTTCCATGCCGCTTCATGCTTATGCGCCAGCTAAGGCGGCCGTTATCTCCATGACGGAAACACTCGCTGCCGAGTGGGGCCCTTCAGGAATACGGGTAAATGCCGTCTCTCCAGGATTCACACGAACCGAAGGTATGGTCGCAGCCATTGAAGGCGGATTCATGCAAGCCTCCGCCATGACCTCGACAGCCGCTCTGCAACGGCTTGTCGAACCGGCTGAAATCGCAAGAGCCGTCATCTTTTTGGCATCCAGTGCATCGTCTGCGATCACGGGCATCAACTTGCCGGTTGATTGCGGCTGGCTCGCAGGGGCTGGGTGGAGTGCTTACGGAGGTCTGCCCGCACTGCGGCGGTGATTGCAGATATTTTTAAATTTCGATTCTGAAAATGTACTCCACTAATTTCTCAATCGCCCAGCTGTACGCTAGGTCGAAAAATTTGCCATCGATACGCTTTAGGCCCGCATCAGCTATAGGAATCTGACTGACCAAGTTAGCACGTTATCAAGCGCTTTGTAGCGATCGACGGAACGCTGTTTTTACGTTAATTGTATGGATGAGATTTTTGTAAAAGTTGACTGATCAATCAATCTTATTTAAAGTAGAAATTAGTAAATTTTTCACTAGATCCATCAAGCTTTTTCAACTTAGTCGTGGTGAATATTAAAAAGGAGCGAAATGATGAATTCAAACGCAATGGCAAGCAAGGATGACAACGCACTAACCAAACAGGCATGGCTGATTACTAAATTAGTAATTTCTATCGCATTGACGTTGACATTTGCAGGGGGGGCAAAGGCTCAAACAACGCCAAGATTGAAAGCAACGCTAGGGGTTGCAGGTTCATCGAGTCAACTTGCCCTGCTGGCGATGAATGTAGCTCGTGGCAAAGGTTATATCAAAGATGAAGGTTTAGACTTGGAGGTAACTGATTACGGCTCGGGTGCAAAAGGATTGCAGTCTTTGGTTGGCCGCAATTCGGAAATGGTTATTGGCGTACACGAACATACCTTGATTATGCAAGCCAAGGGGATGGATTTACGATCAATCGTCGCATTCAGTAATGCGCCTGGAATCGTGCTGGCGATCACTAAGAACTTTGAGTCGAAGTTCAAAAATATTAAAGACCTCAAAGGCGCAAAGATCGGTGTTTCAGCACCTGGATCATCAACGCATTTGTTCCTAAATCAGGTGCTCGTTCAAAATGGTTTGAAGCCTAGCGATGTATCAATCATTGGTATTGGAAATGCTGCAGGTGCAGTTGCTGCAGTTCGGCATGGAGGTGAGCTACAAGCGATAGTAAACTTTGACCCCGTCATTTCAGAACTGGAGCAAAGCGGCGACATCAAAACCGTTATCGATCTGCGCAATATTGAAGCTGCAAAAAAATATTACAAACGGGATTTCACTTTTTTAACTCTTTACACGACAGCTGATTTTATTCAAAAAAATCCAGCGGTCTGCCAAGCTATAGTCAACGGAATTGTTCGTGCGCTCAAGTGGATGGAAACTGCAAAACCAGAAGAAATATTGGCAACGATACCAGAGGCATACTGGAAGGCGAATCGAGAACTTTATCTCAATAGTATCGCTAGGAACCAAGCAGGGTTCTCACGCGATGGACGAATGACTGAGGAGGGCACAAAGACCCTTTATGACGGACTGATGACATACGACAAAGAAATACAAGCTTCAAAATTTGATCTATCTAAAACATACGATAACCAGTTTGTAGAAAAGGCACTCTTAAAAGATTTTAGAAAATGACAACTGATGCTTATTCCAATCATCCGGCATTGGCACTAAAAAATGTCGCTTGCAACTTCGGTGATTACAAAGCAATAGCCCCCTCCTCCATAGTTGTGGCGGATGGTGAATTTGTTTCCATCGTCGGGCCAACTGGATGTGGTAAGTCGACTCTGCTCAATATAGCAGCCGGTCTCTTAGCACCAAGCGGTGGAACTGTGCACGTATATGGTGATCCGCTAAACGGACTTAATCAAAAGGCTGGCTATCTGTTTCAAGCGGAATCACTTATGCCTTGGCGGACTGCATTATCCAATGTAATAATTGGACTTGAATACCGTGGCGTTCTAAAGGCTGAAGCTCTTCGACAGGGAAATGAGTGGCTTGAGCGAGTTGGACTCAGTGGCCATGGGCACAAATATCCATACCAATTATCTGGTGGTATGCGTAAACGGACTGCCCTGGCTCAGACGCTAATTCTCAATCCTAAAATACTATTGATGGACGAGCCATTTAGCGCACTAGACATTCAAACTCGCCAAATGATGGAAAATGAGCTACTCGAACTTTGGAATTCAGATAAAAAATCGGTCATTTTTATTACTCATGACCTTGAGGAGGCTATATCTTTATCGGATCGAGTTATCGTCCTTTCAGCAGGACCAGAGACACACCCCATAGGTGATTTCAAAATTGATTTGCCTAGACCCCGTGATGTTGCTGAAATTCGGATGACTCAAAGATTTTTAGAGCTTCACAAAATTATTTGGCACACCATGCGAGATGAAGTTCTAAAAGCCTATTCAAAAATGCGTACTCAGTAGGAGCCGTGAAAGATGTCAACATCTATATCTAAAAATATAAGCTCAATAAATATTAGAATTTATCAATTTGTTATGCTATTGGCATTACTTTCAATTTGGCACTTTTTAGTACAGTTTAAAATATTACCAACCTTCTTTTTTGGAGAGCCTATTAAAATTATTCTCCAAATTTGGATTTGGTTTTCAACGGGCGTGATCTATGAACACCTTGGAATAACTTTACTCGAAACGTTAATCGCTTTTTTTAGTGGTCTCGCACTCGGCCTGGTGACTGGCCTCTGGCTTGGACTCAATAATACAGCCTCGCTTCTACTCGACCCCTACATTAAAGCATTAAATGCAATGCCACGCGTTATATTAGGACCGATATTTGTTGTATGGTTTGGACTTGGAATATGGTCAAAAGTGATGCTTGGCTTGACCCTGGTTTTTTGTGTGGTATTTTTTAATGTATTTCAAGGCGTACGCGAGGTTAACTCTAATATTCTTTCAAGTGCTCGTATGCTAGGAGCAAACAGGCGACAATTATTGCAATCGGTATACTTTCCATCAGCAACAAGTTGGCTATTTTCTAGTCTGCATACTGCGATTGGAATGGCATTTGTCGGTGCGGTAATCGGTGAGTATCTAGGTTCTGCAAGAGGTATTGGCTACCTTATATTGCAGGCGGAGGCTGTATTCGATGTAAATACCGTATTTGCTGGAATTATTGTACTCACGCTATTTGCACTTGCACTTGACTCTCTAGTCACACTGGTTGAAAAACGACTTATGGTCTGGCGACCGGCGGTATCATGATTTTTGGCTTATTCAGTATTTAAACATCTACGCTCGCACGAAGTAATTTGAAGGACTTGGTTTATGGAAAAGCTAGCACACTTGACTCCGTCTGAAGCTCAAAGCTATCTACACGAAAAAGTAGCAATTGTGACCGGCGCTAGCCGGGGTATCGGAAGAGCCATTGCGCTTCGATTAGCTCAAAGTGGAGCCCATCTGGTGCTGACAGCCCAAACCGAAGAAGCACTGGAAGGAACCGTCCAAGAGGCAAGAAAAATGGGGGCCAAAGTTAAAGCCCTAGCCACCCCCGATTGCGCACCTGGTCCATTAGTGTCTGCTGCAACATCGTTATTCGGGGGTATTGACATCGTGGTTAATAACGCCGGAACGACAAAAACCGGCGACTTTCTTGAGCTGACTGATGAAGACTGGGACAGCGGATATGCAGTCAAACTATTCGGTGCCACTCGACTTTGTAAGGCTGCTTGGCCTGAACTAAAACGCCGTCAGGGTTCAATTATCAATATTGCTGGGGCAGGAGGACACACCCCCGACTCACGGTTCACCATAGGGGGATCTGTGAATGCCGCAATGATGGCATTCACAAAAGCTTTGGCGCAACTTGGTATTGAGGATGGCGTTCAAGTGAATTGCATCAATCCTGGACTTATAAAAACAGACCGATTAAACAAACGGATTGACGATGCGGCTGTGAAGTGGTCCGTCAGTACGGAAGAAGCCGCCAACCGGATGCATGCAGAACACCGGATAACTCGTTTTGGGGAGCCCTCCGAAATCGCCGAACTGATTGCTTACATGACCTCTCCTTCAGGCCGTTTGATGCACGGTGCACTAATTGATATTGATGCTGGCTATACCAAAGGCCTATAACCATCTAGCGAAATATTAAGCAATATTCGCCAACAGTACAGATTGCAAAAAATGCAAGCTGATTTAAGTTCACTAACTTACCGTATAGCTTGTCAAATTGCACGAGCACATTGGAGTGACCTTCCAAAAGAGGTCTCTGAGCACACGCTTAGCGCATTTGTCAATTTTGTTGGGTGTGCAGCCGCTGGTTCTCGCCATTATGCTGTTGAGTGCGCGGAGCGCGCTTTATCCGTTCCCGTAAGTTCAGGCACCTCAGCCGTGATTGGACGTCCTACCCTGGCGCATGAGCAACTATCAGCACTGTTAAACGCAGTAGGAGCATCCGTCTACGCATACGACGATACACATGCAGAAGCGATAGTTCACCCTAGCAGCATTGTCGGCTCAGCACTCGTTGCAATGGCTGGTACGTTGCCGAAGGTAGATGGTCAACGATTCTTGCTTGCTTTTGCTTGGGGTCTTGAGGTTATGTGTCGCTTGAGCAAAGCGATATCGGTAAATCCGGCCCAGGGCGACATAGGGTGGTCGCAATCTGGTGTCACTGGTGCCATCGGTGCTGCGGTTGCATGCGGCAAGCTCTTGGACCTTAATCCCACTGTGCTTTGCTCAGCTATAGGCATTGCGGCATCCCTATCGTCAGGCCTTCGGGTGGCGCATGGAACCATGACCATGCACCTCGTGCCGGCTCAGGCCGCAGCCACGGGCGTTCAAGCGGTAAAACTTGCACTTAACGGATTCACAGGACCTAACAACGCGTTAGAAGGTAAAAACGGGTTTTTAAACTTGTTTGCAAGGATCGCACACATCCCCAGCCTAGAAGCGGACTTGGGCAAGAGGTTTGAACTTTTATCAATTGCATTCAAAGCCTACCCTTGCGGTATCGTGATCCATGCGGTGATCGACGCTTGCCTTCAAGTTCGGTCTCAGCATGTCCTTGACTTAAACAACATAGTATCTGTCTGCCTTTTCGTGCCTGAATTGACCGTAGCACTCGCAGACAGAAAGGAACCGCGCACTGAATTTGAAGCCCAAGTCAGCGTCCAACACTGGGCAGCTGCGACTTTACTGCAAGGGGTGGCCGGGATTGAGCAAGGCATGCAGAAGACCATTGACGATGATGCTGTGCGCGCATTGCGTCATCGCTGCCAAGTTATCGGGATACCAAAAATGGACTCGGACGCAGCCGAAATTCAGATCACTCTGGTCGATGGAGAAAAATTGTCCTTTAGAGTTAAACATGGTATTGGCAGCCTAGAAAATCCTTTGACAGACGAACAAATAGATTTTAAGTTTTTAAACCAAGTACGGGCCGTACTTGGTGAAACTTTTGCGCATGAATTACTTAGAAAATGTCGCCTAATTGCCAGCACTGATGACGCAGCAAAGATATGGACCGATAATAATTTATGATTAAAGTAACAAAATGATTAAAGAAAAAAGTAATTGGAATTTAAACGATACTGCATTGGTACCCTATTGGATCTACACAGATCCAGATATCTACTTGAAAGAGTTGGAGAATATATGGTACGGAGATCACTGGATTTATTGTGGTCTCGAAATTGAGGTTCCTGAACCAGGTAATTATCGAACTCTTATCCTCGGGCAGCGACCAGTGATCATGGTGCGCAACTCTGCAGATCAAATATCCGTCATGGAAAATCGCTGCGCTCATCGTGGCACAAAAGTTTGTTGGAACCGGTCCGGCAAGTCAGCCGAACTAACGTGCCCCTATCACCAGTGGACCTATGACTTAAATGGCAATCTAATGGGCGTGCCATTTCGTAGAGGTATAAATGGCGAAGGTGGCATGCCCAAGGATTTCAAAACAAGCGACCACAATCTTCGCCAACTTAAGGTCGAAGTTGTCAATGGTGTCGTTTGGGCTAGCTTTTCGATACAAACACCCCCATTTCGCGAATACATCGGACCCAAGATGTGGCGACATTACGAACGAATTTTTTCCGGGAAAAAGTTACGAGTTATCGGTTATAACCGTCAACGGGTTGATGGAAACTGGAAGCTGGTTCTTGAGAATAATAAGGATGCATATCATGGGGCACTTCTACATGCTTTTTTTGCGACCTTTGGTTTATTTCGACCGGATCAAAAAACAGCAATGGAAATGGATGAGAGCGGTCGTCATGCCTGTATAACTTCGATCATGGCCTCGGGTGGTGCTAACGCGGTGGCGTCCTCATTACCTGGATTTGATGCTTCGCTCAACCTACAAGATCCGCGACTTATCCAGGCAGTCAAGGAATTGAGTGGTGACGAAACAATGGGCTCGAGTACTATTTTTCCCAGCGTGATACTACTACAGCAGGTTAATTCCATTCAAGCGCGACAGATCGTTCCGCGTGGGCCTGGTTCATTCGACTTCATTTGGACACATATTGGGTTTGATGACGACGACGACGAAATGCGTGAACGACGAGTACGACATGCCAATCTTTTTGGCCCATCGGGTTTGGTATCAGCAGATGACGCGGAGGTCATACGAATGGCGCAACAGGGATTCGAGATGTCAGCAAGTGAAGGATATGCCTTGAGTCTCATGGGTGGTCGCTCAATTGAAAACGCCAACAATCAAGCATCGGAATCCACGACTCGAGGAATGTATCAATATTACCGAAAAATAATGGAGATTTAAAAGTGAGTACTTATTCTTACGCCAACTCCCATCGTAGAGAATTTAATGCCATACAAGATTTTTATTCAAATTATATGGAAACACTTGATGATGAGCGTATCAATGAGTGGCCAGATTTCTTCACCGAAAAATGCCTTTATAAAATAATTTCACGTGAAAATTATGATGAAAATTCTAGTTTATGTTTAATACAAGCCGAGGGTAAAGGAATGCTCGATGATCGTGTTCTAGGGATTTTAAAAACGCAAAAATTTGGACCACAACGATCCCGCCGATTCAACTCAGGATTGAAAATATCCCAAATATCTAACGGACTAATTCATACACGTCAGAACGTTCTAGTTATTCAATCTTTATTAGACCGCACCTCATCAATATTATTATGTGGATCTGCCTACGACCAACTTTTCTGGGAAGGTGAAAATTTACTGTTAAAACAAAGAATCGTCGTCGCTGACACTGATGTAATTGATCATGCCCTTATATTTCCAATATAAATTATAATAATTAATCCAACAGGAATATAAAATTAAATACAGTATTTATTTTTTCAAAATAAATACAGTAGTGTTTCAGATTCTGATTTCATGAAAAAAATACGCTAATTTAATAAGTATTAAATTACTTAACAAGGAACATAGGCGTGGCCAATAATGACTCACCCATCATAGGATTTATAGGAGTGGGCTCTATCGGTCGCCCGATGGCTGAGCGAATGCTAGAAAAGTATCCGCTTGTCATTTGCGACCTGAATGCTATGGCTCTTGAAAGTTTTGAGGGTCGAGCAAAAACTGTCCGCACAGCGAAAGAGCTTGGTGCCTGCGCAGACATAGTCTTCGCGTGCCTACCCACCCTAGATAGCTACGAGCAATCCATACTTTCTACAGATGGATTAACTTATGGCGGTCGCGTGCGCCATGTCGTACATGTTGGCACCACAGGGCCTGCTCTGGTACAAAAGATGCATTTAACGCTTTCTAAACAGGGTATCTCAATATTGGATGCCCCTGTGACAGGTGGCGTACCTCGGGCAAGCTCTGGCAATTTGACTGTCATGGTTTCAGGGGCACGTGATTTATTCGAAAGTGTTAAAGCAATGATTCGATGTTATTCAAGTACAGTTATTTACCTTGGAGCATCGCCTGGGCTCGCACAAACCCTCAAACTGATTAACAACATGCTCTCAGCTGCCAATCTTGCTGTTGCATCGGAACTTCTTGTCTTTGGGGTGAAGGCCGGCTTGGATCCACATCAAATGCTGGAGGTTCTTAACAGCGGGACAGGCCAAAATAGTGCGACGTTAACCAAAATTCCTGATCACCTGCTACCTCGCTTATTTAACTACGGGGGGCGTTTGGAAGTCGTCCACAAGGATTTGGCAATGTGCGTTCAGGAATCTTTCCGAATGGGGCTATCGGCGCCGATGAGTCAACTAATCGCCTCTATATATATGACTGCAATCGAGCAAGACGGACCCGACCAAGATATGACACAGGTAATTCGTCACATGGAGCGCGCAGCCGGCGTGGAAGTAGGACCGTAGGACTCCCTTTATTCTCGTCACTATCTGCCTGAAAACTCGATGCTGGTCAGCGCCAGCTCACCTGCTAGGTTGGTGGACACGGTTGACCTGCCTGCGTCACCTTTGACTTGGATGACAGCTGTGGTTTTCGTGGTCAGAGTTACTTGGCGCAGACTATTTTTAGCATTCGCTCTACAGGGGTCCGTGGCGCTATATCGTCCCAGCCAAAATTGGTTGGTGCAGTGTTAAGAAGCGTCTCTCCTCCGGCCATTGGAAGCGGTCATCTCGTTTGAACCTGAGGTAACCCGGATTTCCCGGACAGTCAAATTAAGCACCGTCATACATCCGCTCAAATTGCACAGGGCAATGGTAGTTGAGTGACTGATGAATGCGGCGGCGGTTGTAGAACAGCTCAATATAGTCAAAGATAGCCGTCCTCGCCTCCTCGCGGGTGGCAAAGTCACAGTGGTGAACCAGCTCATTTTTCAGGTTCGAGAAGAAGCTTTCAGCCATGGCATTGTCGTAGGCACTCTTGCGCCCACTTATGCTCGCACGGATTCCTGCCTTACCCATCATCGCCCGATACGAACTGGTTCTGTACAGGGCTCGGGGAATCAAAGTGATTGGTGCGACGCTCACACCCTTTGAAGGTGCTGCTTACTGGACACCAGAAGGAGAAGCCAAGCGTCAAGCCTTAAATGCTTGGATCCGAGACAGCAAAGAGTATGACAACGTGTTGGATTTTGACGCTGTCGTGCGAGATTCAGCGACGCCAAGCAAATCGAAGCCTGAGTTTGATTCGGGCGATCATCTGCATCCAAGCCCTGCTGGATACGAAGCAATGGCCAACAGCATCAAATTAGCGATCTTTCAAAACAAAAAATCAAAAAAATAAAATCTGTTGCCGGCGACCTTAGATGGATTGGCTCAGTTTTGAATGACAGTCACCATCTGAACGGCTCATTGAGGTAACGGACGTGATTCCGATACCGCCCACAATCCGAGGGCGCGCTATGTCCACCGGCGAGAAGGCGTTTTACGACACACGGTCAGCGTTCGTTATTTACCCTGGGCATCCGAAGACGCGTGATCATGCATCCCGCGCCGAAGTGAAGCGGCGCAACACCACTGGCTTGCCGCCCAAGCGCTTGCTGCACATCCAGTGCGCTAGAGCCGAATCCAAGTAAACCGCATGGCCGGGAAACCAGTCAGCCAGCGCGCGTCCCAGGTGGCGGCCAGCTTCGAAATCACCACCGGCCACTTGGCGGGTCACGGCTTCCATGCTTTGCAGCACGGCGGCGTGCTCGTCGGCGTGGCAATCGCGAGCGGGAAAGTCTGTCTCCTGCATCCACTGGTCCTCGCTGGCGAAATGTTCACGCGAATGAACATGCACAGCAGCTAACGCTGCGGCCACGCCTTCGTCGGTAGCCGCGAGCAGCGCATCAAGCAAGACCACAAACTCTTCGTGAATATGGTCCATCGGGGCGTAACCGAGCTGCAAGTCGTCGTGCCAAGAAGCCGGGAGAGGGATGGGGGCAGCGGTTTGCATATTTATGTGACCAGGGGGCGTAAAGACATCGATGTCATGGACAGGATAAGTGCGCGCGTTTCAGATGAAGCGGCAGGAAACACTGCCCAGAGCGCCGACCGAGGCCTGGACCAGATCGCCAGCGGCCACAGGAACCATCGGGCCGAGCGCGCCCGACAGGATCACCTGGCCCTCGCGCAAGCCCTGACCACGGGCGGCCATGGTGCGGGCCAGCCAGAAGGCGGCCCGCAGCGGATGGCCGAGGCAGGCCGCGCCGCTGCCGGTCGAGACAGTCTGACCGTTCTTGTCCATCTGCATGCCGATGGCGCCGAGCGACAGCGCGCCGATCGGCACTGGCTGGTCGCCCAGCACATAAAGCCCCGAAGAGGCGTTGTCAGCCACGGTGTCGACCAAGGTGATTTTCCAATCAGTAATGGCGCTGTCAACGATCTCGATTGCCGGCAGCGCATAGCTCAGGCAAGCCAGGAATTCCGAGTAGCTCGGCGCGCTGCCAGGGACATCCCGACCTACAACGAAGGCGATCTCGGCTTCTACCTTCGGCTGCAGCAGTCGGGTGGTCGGTACGTCTTGCCCGTTGAGAAATTCCATGTCGTCGAAAAGCACGCCAAAATCCGGCTGGTCCACGCCCAGTTGCTGCTGCACCGCCTTTGAGGTCAGGCCCACCTTCAAGCCGACGACTCGGCGGCCGGATTCCAGCCGGGCGCGCGTGTTTACCTCGGCGACTGCGTAAGCCGCATCGAGACTGGCGATGCCGTGGCTGGTAGACACCGGCGGGATGCTGCGTCGGTTTGCCCTTGCAAGCGCAAGCGCCTGCGCTGCCTGCTGGATGGCTTCAGATTGATGGGACATGGGGATTCTCCTTGGGTCGTGAAAGGGGATCAAGCGCTGTCTCGGCCAAGCCAGCGCAGCGCGTTGTCATGCCGCAGCAGTCGGCGAGTCGCGTCGTCCAAGCTCAGTTGGTCGATACGGCGGGCCGGCTCGCGGTCCATGATTGGGAATGGGTAGTCGGTGCCGGCCAGTACCTGCGTCGTGCCGAAGACCTGCAGCAAGATGCGGATGGTGTCGGTGTCGTACACCAAGTTGTCGACGAACAGTTGCCGAACCAGCTCGCGCGGCGACTGGTCCATGAGCTTGCGAATCGGCGGCAATTGTTGCCAGCCGTGCTGCAGGCGCGGCAGCAGCATCGCCAGCGAGCCGCCGCCATGGCTAAAGGCAATGCGCAGCTTCGGTAGCCGCGCCAGTGTCCCGGACGTGAGCAGCGAGGCGGCGGCCAGGCCGACTTCGCCGGGAAAGGCTAGCACCTGTTCAAGCAGTGGCGGGCCGACCAGCCGGTCCATGCCCGCAGGTCGCAAGGCGTGGACGAAGATGGCAGCGCCAAGCGATTGGGCGGCAGCAAAGAAAGGCTCATGGTCGGCGTGACCAAGCGGTTTGCCATTAATATTACTGCCGAGCTCCACACCCGCCAGCCCCAGTTTCATGCAGCGTTCCAGCTCGCCAATGGCCAGTTCCACATCCTGCAGCGGCACTGCGCCCAAACCGGTGAAGTGCGCTGGGTCGGCACTGACCATTGCCGCTAGTTCCTCGTTCATAAAAGAATTAAGCGACAGAGCGTCGTCGGCTGCCAGCCAGTACGACAGCAGCTCCGGCATCGGCGATACCACTTGGTGCGTGACGCCCGTAGGCGTCATTTCCTGCAGCCTACGGCCGGCGTCCCAGCTTGAGTCGGGCACGGTGCGGTAGACCCGCCCATCGAGCATCACGTTGCGGTCGCAGGCAGCGTCGCCCGGCGCCATCGATGGCCAAGCGACGCTTTTGCGTTGGCCCACGTAGGCTGGAAACTGGTGGGGGACCCAGTGCGTGTGGGCATCGACCAAGCCGCAATCGCAGCCAGCGCTTTGAAATGCGGCGGTCATGCTTTTAACTCGGCGACCAGCGATGCGTCCGACAGCATCACTTGGCCGTCGCGGATCTCCACTGGGTAGGTGCGCAGGGCTTGAGTACACGGCGGTCCGACGGCCTTGCCAGTGCGCACATCGAAGGTGCCTAAGTGCATCCCGCATTCGACGATGTGGCCCTCCAGGCAACCATCCTCGGTCAGTGAGGAGTTGCCGTGGGTACAGCGGTCATCGGTGGCATAGACGTTGCCTTCCGCCAGGTACACGGCCACGCGGCGGCCGTCCGGCAGGTAGCCCATACCAATGCCGCCGTCCGCCACGGCATCTAGGCTGCAAAGGGGAATGAACTGGCTGTTAATTGTCATGATGAATGTCCTCTCAGGCGGCCAGCGCTTGCTGCACCAAGGCGCGGATGTTCGCCTCCGGCGCGCTAAATTGTTCGGGGGTGATGGTGGCACGCGGCACGATCAGTTTCTTGAGCGGTCCAAAGTCGCGCGTCGCGTTCAGGGCGGCAACGCCGGTGACCAGCCCACCGCTCCAGTGCAGCAGCACGCGGCCACCTGCGGCGTCTACGCGCCATACCTGCTGCTCGCCGGTTAGCGCGCCAGCGCACTGCAGCCGGGCGCTGCCCTGGTCTGACCAGAACCACGGCACCGCGTCGTACGCCTTGGCTTCACCGGGGTTGCACCAGATTGCCGCCAGCGCCTGCGCCTGACCCTGAGCGTTGGCCCAGGTTTCGATGCGTTCGAAGCGACCGGTCACCGGATTGCGCTGGCGCGTCACGTCGCCCACCGCGAACACGTCAGGTGCGGTGGTGCGGCACCAGCCATCGACAAACACCCCATCGTCGCAGGCAATGCCGGCATCCGCCGCCAGCTCGTCGTTGGCCCGCACACCAATACCGACCACCACCAGGCCGGCCGGCACCCGCTGACCGTCGTCCAGCACCGCCTCTTGGCTGCCTTCGTCGAGCGCGACCACTGTGCGACTGAGATGGATCGCTATGCCGCGGCTACGGTGGTATTCAAGGAGGATATCGGCCATGGCGGCCGGCGCGCTGCGGCTCATCAACCGATCGGACTTCTCGACCACAGTCGATTGCCGGCCCAAAGCGGCGGCGCTGGCCGCAAGCTCCAGCCCGATCGGCCCGCCGCCTATCACCAGCAGGCTGGCAACAGATGTCAGGGCCTCGCGGATGGCACGGGCGTCGCCCAACGTGCGCAGGGTCAGCACGCGGGGCAGAGCATCGAGTTGGGCCAGCCGAAGCGGCCGGGTGCCGGTGGCCAGTACCAGCCGGTCCCAAGGCAGTGTGCTTCCGTCATCCAAGCGCAGCTCCTTGCGCTGCGGATCGATGGCCATGGCTTTGCGCTGGCGTAGCTGCTTGACCTTGGGCGGCAATTCTGGCAAAAGCCAAATCTGCGACTCGTCGCCGTCCAGCTGGAACTGCTTGGACAGTGGCGGCCGATCATACGGTTGCCAGGGCTCGTCACCCACCAACGTGACCTCGCCCTCATAACCCCGTTGCACGAGCGCGCTCGCCACATTGAAGCCCGCCAATCCGGCTCCGACGATGACGACACTTTGGCGTTCTGCGCTCGGGAGCTTGCTCATGTGGTCTGATGAAAAACAGCAAACACCTTGTTGGAGTTGAAGACGTTGGTCTCAATAAAATTGCTCCAGTCGAGCTTGGCTCCCAGCTCCTCCATCGCGCCCAGCATCGGGCACCAGTTCAGCAGTTCCTGCTGGCCTGCGGCTTCGAAGTCCTCTGTTCGGGAGTTACGCCAGCTGGCGTAATCACCTTCTAGCAGCGCGCGGTAAAGGTTGCGGTCAGCCGGGGTGTCCGGGCGCAGGCGCCATGTGTGGTCGCACAGGAACGCGTGCGACCAGCTGGAAGACGCCACCACGGCCACGCGCCATGGCGAATCGCGCAGGATGCGCGCAGTGGCAGCGCCCATGTCCATGCATCGCTTTGGAGATGGCCCGGGTGGGTCTGGCTCGATCTGTTTGCCAAAATCAGTCATGAAACCACGCGCCGAAATCACCTTGCGACCGTAGCAGTTGATAGGAACGGCGATGGTGGGATAGTCCCATCCCACCCGGTCATAGTCCAGGTACAAAATGGCGTTCGTGAAAGCGTGGGCCAAGCTCTCGTGATGAAGCGGCTTGTAGGCATAGGCCGTATCAAAGTCAGCTTCAATCAGACCACTGACGAGGTGCTTGGCAATATCGCGCCGACCGCGCAGGCGATAGTGCTTGTCTGCGCCCTCCCCCCATGCATTAGGTTTGCCGCTCATCATGGAGGACCCCATAGCATGCCGCCACGGATAGAGGTCCATGTCGTCATAGGCGCAGACAGTGAACGGCGGGATCACGTCTTCCTTGAAATTTTCGTACTGGTCGTCGCCCCAGATCAGCACCACATCGGGGTTAAAGTCGTCAAGCGCCTTTCGCACCTTGCGGAACTGTTCCACTAAGGCAGCGCGGTGGACAGCAGCGGCTGCCACGCCCTGGTCGCTACCCCACTCGGCTTGTGCGGCCACCGGCCAGTTTTCGGGCAACTTCATGTCGCTCGGAATACCGGGGTCGGCCAGCGTCATGCGCAAGATGGTCGCCATCGCCGCGTCTGGGGAGGACAGCGGTGGATAGTGGGACAGGCCCAGTCCGAGAATTTCTGCCATAGGTGCTTCCAAGCGTTACTGGTTACTGATGACTGGTTAGTAATATGGCGCGCCAAGGTCAGGCCGCGCGGGATTTCTTCTCGCTTTTGTCTGCGGCGCGTCCGCGTGCCTGCTCGTCTTCAATGGAGACAAGCAATTCCCTGAGCAGACTGACCAACTGGATTCGCTTCTCACGCGAAAGCCCGTACATCAGCCGCTCCAGCCGCCGCCAGTGGTCCGGTAGGTGCTCGGCAAGGAATTCCTTCCCCTCAGGCGTCAGCACGGCCAAAAGCCAGCGCTGGTCCGCCGCGTTGAGCTCGCGCTTGACCAGGCCGCGTTCGATCAAGGTATTGATATTGCCCGACAGATTTGTCGGCTTCACCACCAGCATGCCCGCAAGGGCGCCCATGGTGGTGGGTTGGCCAGTTCGCTGCAGTACGGTGAGGATGTTGAACTGCAGGGGCGACAGGCCGATGCCGGCCACCTCCTCGGCTTGGTCGCGGTCAAGTACCGCATAGGCACGGTACAGGCCTAGCAGCACCCAAAGCGCTGTACCGTCCAAAGCCTTATCAAGCGCAGCAGCCACCATGACCTGATCGCTCAGGTGCGGCAACGGCGCATCCTCAGGGGCAGACGTCGCGGCCTCTGCTCCGTCAAATGGTGTCGATTGATTGGTCTTCTTCACAGTACTTCAATTTTTTAATAGTCTTGATTATGAAACAAAAAAAGCAAGAAAGGCAAACCTTTTTTTCAAAGTGTCCATTGAAATCACGGGTAAACCCGCTGTCGAAAAAACAATTCGATCCTAATAATATTGCAACAATTGAAGTAATTAAAAGTTAAGCCTTTAAACATCAGAGACAAATTTATGAAACGACGTCAGGTTTTAGGACAGTTAGCGGTGGCTGCGATGGGTGTCACAGTCACATCCGTGCATGCACAAAATTTTCCAGCAAAGCCGCTACGTATCGTCGTTCCCTACGCCGCTGGCGGCTCACCAGATACGGTGGCCCGAATCCTGGCTCAGCAATTAGGTTCTGAATTGGGGCAGTCGGTCGTGGTGGAGAATATTCCCGGTTCCAGCGGTATAGCTGCGATCGAGATCGTGCGCAACGGCGCCGCAGACGGCCACACGCTTTTGATGGCCGATGCTGCTCACTGGGCGGTTAATCGTGTGACCAAAGCCAAGCTACCGCACAATTTCCAGAAAGACATGGCGCCGGTATCGATTGCCTCGTACTCGGCGCTGTATCTGTCCGTGTTCGGGAAGTTTCCTGCATCAAACTTGAACGAGTTGGTAGCAGCCATCAAGGCAAAGCCAGGCGCATACACATATGGCTCCTCCGGCGTTGGCAGCTTGCACCACCTCAGCATGGAAGCGTTCAAGAGCGGACTCGGACTCGACATCCTCCACGTGCCGTACAAAGGTACTGGTCAGTCGGTTCCAGCCTTGGTGAGCGGCCAGGTGGACATGGCTATTGCGGCCTACAACTCGATCGTGGGGTTCGCGAAGGAGGGCCGGATTAAGATTATTGCGGGCAACACCCGGGAGCGCATGACCATACTGCCGCAGTTTCCGCCAATGGGCGATGCAGGCCTGAAAGACTTCCATTTTCCTGGCGAGAACGCGCTGTTCGTGCCCTCCGGCACCCCTAAACCGGTGATTGACAGACTGGCTGCCGCGATTGCGAAGGTACTGGCAATGCCGGACATCGTTACCAAACTCAACGCTGCTGGCGTTGAGCCTCCCAAACTGGGGGGGGCCGCAGCCCTGGCCGAAACCGTTCAGCGCGACATCGCACGCTACGAGTCGGTGGTCCGTATCGCTGGAATTCAGCCGGACTAACGCCGGTTTTTCCGATTAACCGTTTTATTTCCTGAAAGCTCCAGATGCAACAGGTCGCAGATCCGTTCAGCGCTAACGCTATCACCCATGAGAATCTGCAATCGCTCGTCCAAAATGGCCGCGTCCATTCTCGCGCCTACACAAATCAAGCCATCTTCGACTTGGAGATTGACCGGATTTTTCATCGATCCTGGATCTATGTCGGACACGAGAGCGAGGTGCCAAAACCAGGCGACTACCAAGCCCGCCCAATAGGTCGTACGCCCGTTATCCTGGTGCGCGGCAAAGACAACAAGGTGCGGGTTCTCGTCAACCGCTGCCGCCACCGCGGCGCGCAGGTGGTAGAGACCGAGTCCGGTAACACTCGGATGTTCCGCTGCTGGTACCACGGCTGGACCTATGAATTGACCGGAGCCCTGGCGGAAGTCACCGAAAAGGGTGGCTACGGCCCCGACTTCAAGATGGAAAACATGGGATTGGTCGAAGTGCCACGCGTAGCATCCCATCGCGGCTTCGTGTTTGCCAGCATCAAGGCGGAAGGCGAGTCGCTGGTCGAGTTCCTGGGCGGTGCTGCAGCACAATTTGACATGCTGGTGGATGCATCGCCGACCGGCGAGATTTTCCTCGACGCAGGCACAAACAAGACCGAATACCTGGGGAACTGGAAGCTGGTCGGTATGGACGGGTACCACCCAAACTTCGTCCACGCCTCAGTGGTGGCGGGCTGGGCGCGAAATAGCGAATCCGGTATTGGCGCAATGCACCGCGAAGATCCTTTCAGTGATGAAGCGTTAACGCTCACCCGCGACTATGGCAACGGCCACGCCATGCTGGACTTCCGCGCGCAGCGCCTCAAAAGTTACAAGAAGCATGCCGAATTTCTGTCCAGGGTGCCGGGTGGTGCGAAGTACGTTGAGGATATGCACAAGGCCTATGGGCAGGAGCGTGCAGAGCTGTTGATCAGTCTGTCGGGCGACCCGCACCTGGGCGTCTTCCCAAACCTGCAATTAATTGGCAACCAGGTGCGGATCATCACCCCGATTGCCCCGGGCATGACTCAAGTGACGATGTCGATGGTGCGCTTGGGCGGCGTGAGTGATGAGATCAACACCATGCGGGTGCGCCAGCACGAGTCGTTCTACGGTCCGGCAGGTTCCGGGTCGCCCGACGACGCCGAAATCTTTGAGCGTGTGCAGCGCGGCATGATGGCCGAGGTAAATCCGTGGATTGAAATCTCGCGCGGCATGCATCGCGAGTTTGTCGACACGGATGGCAGTGTGGTGGGCCGTATTACCGACGAAGTGCCGCAGCGTGGCCAGATGAAGTACTGGCTGCATCTGATGACGCAAGCGGCATGATTTCTGGAGACCCCCCTATGGACAATCAAAAACTAGCCCAGTGGGCCGCCCTGCGTGAAGTGGAACTGTTCTTGTTCCGAGAGGCCGAGCTCGCGGACCAACACCAGTACAAGGAGTGGTTTGCGCTGTGGACCGAGGAACTTCTTTACTGGGTGCCCTGCAACAGCGACGAAGAGGCCGTCGGTCGCAAGATCGCCTTGATCAACGACAACCGGCCTGAGCTCGACGAGCGCCTGTTCCGCCTCGGAACCAAATTCGCGCATGCGCAGAACCCGAAGTCGCGTCTGAGCCGGGTGATTGGCAACGTCGTTCTCCAGGAGTGGGATGCAGATCGCGGTGGCCGCGTGACTTCGCGCTTTAACCTGACCGAGGTCCGCGCTGGCCGTCAGCTCACATTCGCCGGACGTCAGACGCACTTGCTGGAGCGTCAGGATGGCGTGCTTCGCATGCGTGAAAAGCACGTCTTCCTGGCCAACCACGACATCCCGATGCCGAACTTGACTTTTATTATCTAACCCACCTTAACGAGAACCACATGTCCAATACCAATCCTGAAATCGGCCACGCCATCGTTGCGGCCGGCCTTCAAACCAATTACTTAGAGTCCGGGTCAGGCGAGCCGGTGATCTTGATTCACGGCTCTGGTCCTGGGGTCACGGCCTATGCCAATTGGCGCCTGTCGATTCCGGTGCTGGCCCAGAAATACCGCGTATTGGCACCCGATATTGCTGGCTTCGGGTATACCGAGCGCAAATCCGACACCGTCTACGATCTTGACTTCTGGGTCCGTCACCTGATCGAGTGGATGGATGCGGTAGGCGTGAAAAAGGCCCGCTTCGTGGGTAACTCGTTCGGCGGCGCGCTGACGCTGGCTCTGACGGCGCGCCATCCGGAACGGGTGGACCGCTTCGTATTGATGGGTGCCGCCGGCGTCGATTTTGAGGTAACCCCGGGGCTGGACGCCGTTTGGGGCTATGAACCGTCGGTTGAGAACATGCGCAAGATGGCCATGACCTTTGCCTATGACACCAGTATCATCACCGATGACTTGGTCAAGTCGCGTTACGAAGCCAGCATCCGCACCGGCTTTCACGAGACCTACTCACAAATGTTCGCGGCGCCGCGCCAGCGCCACGCAAAGGCATTGGCAACGCCCGAAGCTGACATCCGCAAGATCACTCAACGCGCTCTCGTGATTCATGGCCGCGACGACCAGATCGTGCCTTTGTCTAACAGTCTGAAGCTGCATTCGCTGCTAAAGCACTCCGATCTGCACGTCTTTGGGGAGTGCGGTCACTGGACCCAGATTGAGCGCAAAAACCAGTTCTTGTCGTTGGTGATGGACTTCTTCGCGTCGTGAACGGTCTAGCAAACAGGTGCCAGCCATGAGCCAACTACCCGTGGTCGGAATGATGATCGGCGATCCTGCCGGCGTCGGCCCTGAGGTCTGCGTGCGCACGGCGGCCGCACCTGAACTAGCCGGTGTCTGCCGTACCGTGCTGATCGGCGACCTTGGCGTACTGCGCCGCGCCGCCGTCGTGTGCGGCCTGAGTCTGCGTTTTGAGCCTGTCACTGATCCTTCCGAGCAGCTTCCTGCTGGCGTGATCGGGGTGGTCGACCCGGGCGGCTTTGATGTGGACCGCTGCGAAATCGGCAAGGCTTCTGCTAACTCCGGGAACGCGGTACTGCAATGGATTGCACGCGGCGAGGAGTTGGGCCGCTCCGGCCGCCTGCAAGGCTTGGTGATGGGGCCGGTAGAAAGCGCTTCGCTCATGGCCACCGGCAAGATCAAGGATATCGACGATCTGCAACCGGCCGGCACCTTCATGCTGAGAATGAGCGGCAAGCTACGGGTCGTGCCGCTGACGGAACACGTGTCTTTGACTGATGCCATCACCATGGCAACGCCAGAGCGCATCTTTCAGGTGATCGAGCTGGCCAACGCGAACTTGCGCGCTTGGGGTTTTGAGAAGCCGAGAATCGCCGTCGCCGGCATTAATCCGCACGCCATGTTCCCACAGGATCAGGAGCGTGTGGGCCCGGCTGTGGAGAAAGCACGTGCCCGTGGAATCGACGCACACGGGCCACTCGTGCCTGACGCGGTTTTTCGCCAGTGCATGCAAGGCCAGTGGGATGTGGTGGTCACCATGTTCCACGACCAGGGTCAGATCGCAGTCAAGACGGTGGGGTTCGAAGGTGCCTGTACCGTGTATGTAGGCTTGCCTTTTGTCATGCTGAATGTACCGCACGGCACGGCTTACGACATCGCTGGCCGCGGCGTGGCGCAGCACGCCAGCATGCTGTCGGCCGTGCGCACGGCGGCTCTGCTGGCTTCCGGCCAGCCGCTTGCGGCGTGAGCGTTGCGCAACAAGGGACAAAGATGGGTCAGAAAAAAGTAGCCTTGGTGACCGGCGGCAGCGCTGGCCTCGGCGAGGAGATTGCATTAGGCCTGCAAAGCGACGGCTTTGAGGTCGTCGTATGCGGCCGGCGCCAGAACAAACTCGACGCGATGCAAGCGCGTGGGATGGGTGCTGTCCGCTGCGATGTTGCCGACGCGACGGACGTGCAGCGCTTGAAGCAAGCGGTGGCTGAAAGCCACGGCCGCTTGGACGTTCTGGTGCATTGCGCCGGCGTCGCGTTGCAGCGCAGCAGCTTTGTTGAGGCGGACATGGTCGAGGTCGAAGAGATGGTGCGTATCAACTTGCTGGGCACTCTCTACGTGGCGCAGGCCTTCATGCCTCTGCTTTACGCCAGCAGGGGCAGCTTGCTCACCTTCAGCAGCACATTGGCGCAACGTCCACGTGCCGGCTCGGCCGCCTACACGGCCACCAAGGGGGCAGTGGAAGCCTTCAGCCGCTCGCTCGCCATTGAGGCGGCTGAGCACGGTGCGCGGGTGAACTGCATTGCCCCCGGCCTGGTGCGCAGTGACATTTACCTGGCGGCCGGGATGTCAGGCGAGGACTACGCCAAGCTACTGCAGGCACGTGCCGGCGAAATTCCACTAAAACGAGTGGGGGAGCCAGAGGACATTTGCGGACTGGTGTCCTATCTTGTCTCTGACAAATCCAGCTGGATCACAGGCCAGTGCTTCGCCGTCGACGGCGGCGCGATGCTACGCTGAACGCAGGCCTTAAGAGCCCAAACCTGTTAGCCTGAACTCTGCTTTGTCTTACGATGTTCTATTAGGAGTCACGCTGGCCTTCATAGCCATGGCGATCTATGGCGCCTGCATGGTAACGATTGCCGCCGCGGCTAAGGACATGAGTAGCGGGCCAGGATCTTTGCTGGCAGCCGCTGCCGGGGTACCCGTCGGGATCATCATCGTGCTGATGCAGTGGGTGGTCGGTCGGGGGGTCAGCGTGCCGACCCTCTGGTCCGTCGTTTCCTTCGCTCTGGCTGGCATCTGTTCGACTTATCTAGGCCGCTGGCTCGTCTTCAAGTCGATTGAGCGGCTAGGCCCGAGCGGGACAGCCGGCCTGCAAACCATCAGCCCCTTGATCACCGCTGCCTTAGGTTGGATCTTTTTGGGGGAAGTGATCGGCACCATCGGTTTCGTCGGCATCGCACTGGGAATCGCGGGGCTATTGGCCATGAGCATAGGCATTGCCCGTTCTCAGCGAAAGACGGCACGGCCAGCCTTGGTGATGCGGGAAGGCTCGCGGCGCAGCTTCATGTCCGCAACCCTGCTGATCGGCGTGGGCTCAGCGTCAGCCTATTCGTTAAGTCATGTGTTCCGCGCTTCCGGCGTACGCCAGTGGAACGAGGCGTTGATGGGCGCCCTGATCGGGGCTGTGGCCGGCCTGCTGGTACTGGCGCTGGCCAATCACCGGCAAATGTCTGAATACGTTCGACAGGCGCGGTCCAACCCCAAGGCGGCCCGTATCTTTTTCGGAGTCGGCTGCTGCCATTTCCTGGCTCAGGCGCTGGTCATCGCGTCCATGAAATACATCCCGGCCAGCATGGCAGCGCTGATCTCGATGTGCACGCCACTGGTGGTGTTGCCGGTCAGCTACTTTGCATTGGGCAATCACGAGCGTCTGAGCTGGGTCACAGTGCTCGGCATTGCGATCACCCTGACTGGTATCACACTGGTCGTCCTGTACGGCGCACCCGCGCACTAGTTTTAACTGACTCTTAGAGGAGACACACATGAATCGTCGAAGCTTCACTACTGCCGCGATAGCGACTGGCGCCGCCGGCATTCTGCCTGACTTTGCGTGGGCGCAGGCACCGTTCCCCAGCAAGCCGGTGAAGTTCATCGTGCCTTATGCGGCTGGTGGCCAACCCGACGTGGTCGCCCGCGTGTTGACGCCCCAGCTCAGCGAGCGGCTCGGCCAGCCAGTGGTGGTGGAAAACCGGCCTGGTGCTTCCGGCGCAGCCGCCTACAACGGGCTGCTGCAAAGCACGCCCACCGATGGCCACGCATTTATCCTGTCCGACGGCGCCATGCTTTCTATCAGTCCGCATATCAACAAGGGTACCAACTACAAGCTGGGAAAGGATTTGCTGCCGGTCGCCTTGGTCGGCCGCTCGTCGCTGTACTTGGTGGCCCACCCAAAGACCGGCGTCAACACGCTCCAGGACTTTGTGGCGGCGGTGCGCAAGAAGCCTGGCGAATACACCTATGGATCCTCTGGCATCGGCAGCAATCATCAACTCACCATGGAGGCCTTGAAGGCGGCTCTCAACCTCGACATCCGGCACGTGCCCTACCGCGGATCGGGGCAGTCGACGCCGGCTCTGGTCAGTGGTCAGGTCGACTTCTCGATTGCCGCCATGCCGTCGATAGCGGGCTTTGTGCAGAACGGCCAAGTGAAGGTGCTGGCTTCGAATGCGGCCAATCGTTCGCCGCTGGCACCAGACGTGCCGCTGATCGCTGAATTGGTGCCGGGTTTTGACTTTGCCACGATCCTCACCGTGCTTGCCGCCGCCGGCACGCCAACCATCGCCATTGACCGAGTCAGTCGCGAGCTCGCCGAAGTGGTGAAGCTACCGGATGTGGTGAAGCGTCTGTACGGCGCTGCAGTCGAACCGATCGGCGGCGGACCCTCCGAGCTAGGCAAGGCACTAGAGCGCGAAATAGAGGTGATGGCGCGAGCCGTCCAAGCGGCGCAGCTGAAGGCGGAGTAGCAACACCGCGCCGGTGGACAGAGCAACACCGGCCACGCTGTGAGACCCGACTGGTTTACGTTTCGCTTGAGCTTGAAGTGCCGATACAAACCCTTGTCAAGATCAAGGTAAATCTTGAGGTTGTGGCAGAGAAAATACATGATATTAAATGACGATACAAATACATCTGATGATTCTGATATCAAGTCTCTCATGCCAAAAGGCGACATGCTGAGCGGAAATTCACACCCCATCATTTCACCTTATGGCGTTTTCCGTGCTTCCGATGGTGACTTAAATATTGGAGCCGCGACCTGAAAATGTGGCTTAAATTGTGTGACTTGATCGGTAGTCCTGAACTTAAATCTGATCCACGTTTTCAGGATAATGCGAGCCGCCATGAAAACCAGTCTGTTTTCAAGAGCCTGATCGATCATCGGCTGAGTATGCGAACGCGTGAGCAATGGACGGCTATCTTTGTTGACGCCGGCATTCCTGCCGGCCCTATCAATAGCATGAGTGACGTTTTTGCTGATCCACAATTAGCTCACCTGGCTTTGATAACTCAGGTTGAACATATCGAACTTGGACAAATCGACCAAGTCCTGACGCCGATCCATTCCAATGGTATGCCACTCGTCGGCGGGCGCAAGGCTCCGCCTACGCTAGGTCAGCACACGCGAGAGTTGCTGACGGAAGCAGGACTGAGCGTTGATAAGATCAATCATTTAATGAAAGAGAAAGTTGTATTCGAAAATTCGTTTGGCAAATAATTTGAAATTGCTTTTCAGATACAAGCGTTCAAAACCCACCGCAGGCGTGGGCCTCCGGGTCGGCTTGGTCGCAGTTGCGCACCAGCTGCCCTCAGGCTGCATGCACAAAGCCCCGGGATAGACTGCGTCTGCATGACGCTTGAAGCTGCCCGGATGTTGTTGCCGGCCTAAGCTTTGGCCAGCTAAGTGTTTTGCCCGCAGCGAAAGTCACTCTAAAAAAATTGCTGTTTGCTGTTTGCACTTTGACAGTTAAACCCACTCATCCGACCGATACGGCACCATAAGAAGTAGTAAAAGCAGCCATTTCACCACCAGCCTAAACCGCGGGATGGCCCTTTCTTGACTTTGTCAAAACCGCCATCTAGAAAAGGGACGCTAGCGTAAAATATACTGGTGACTTACCCGTGCCCATCGCGACATGACATGAGGAGTACTCCGTGAAACGCGACTCGCCACAAGAAAGACTCAGGCCAACCAAAGGCAGATCTACGAAGCCCGGCACCAAACCCGCTGACAGCGAAAACTGGGACAGCAGGCTTGGCTTTTTGATGCACGATGTATCCAGGCTCAGACGAAGTGTGTTCGATGAGTTTATGAAACCGATGGGCATGACGCGATCGCAATGGTGGATTCTTGCGCACCTGTCGCGCCATGACGGGATGATACAGAGCGATCTTGCGAACGTTCTCGATATCGGCAAGGCTGCTTTGGGCGGACTGATAGACAGGCTAGAAGCTTCGGAATTCATAGCCCGTCGTCCAGACGATAGCGATCGCCGGGTGAAGCGTATTTTCCTGAATTTAAAAGGTACACAGATCATTGCAGACATGCGTCTTCGCAGCCATGAAATGAGCGAACGAATCCTCGAAGGCCTAGACAATACATCGCGCCTGGCGCTTGTAGAAATGCTCACTCTCGTCAAACACAATTTGCTGACAATCAAGGGGGACGCGTCGGTCGCCTGAGCAGAACAGCCGTTTCCTTTTCATCGATGTTGGCAAGCTTTTTCACTGATTGGCGACTACTTGGTTGAGGAAATAACTTTCTATTTTCCTTTCAGCACGCATATTGTCCGCTTGCATATAATATGCATTCGTCAAACTAAGCCGTCTTGCTGGCGGACAACATATGAATTTCGATTTCACAGAAGATCAGATCTCAATCAGGAACGCTATCGGGGAAGTCTGCAAAGACTTTAACGATGACTACTGGCTCCGCAAAGACCGTGAAGGCGGTTTTCCCGAAGATTTTTATGCAGCAATTGCAAAAGCTGGCTGGCTTGGTATTGCCATGCCCTTGGAGTACGGCGGATCAGGACTTGGGATTGCCGAAGCCTGCTTGATGATGGAGACGGTTTCCCGTTCTGGGGCTGGTCTTTCGGGTGCCTCTGCGATTCACATGAACGTGTTTGGCCTGCATCCTGTCGTGATGTACGGCAACGACGAGCAAAAACGCCGTTGGTTGCCGCCCATCATCAACGGAGAGGCTAAGGCATGTTTTGGCGTTACAGAACCCAACACCGGCCTGAACACCCTCAAGCTCAAAACCATGGCAGTCCGCAAGGGAGACCGCTACATTGTCAATGGACAAAAAGTTTGGATATCCACTGCGCAAGTGGCCCATAAAATCCTTTTGCTCGCGCGCACGACCCCAATCGAGGAGGTCACCTCTCCCACGCATGGACTCAGCCTTTTTTACACCGACCTCGACCGGACGAAGATCGAGGTCCGGGAAATTGAAAAACTCGGACGCAAGGCTGTCGATTCCAATCAGCTTTTCATTGACGGGCTCGAGATTCCAGTCGAGGACCGAATTGGCGAGGAAGGCCGGGGTTTTGAATACATTCTCCACGGGCTGAACCCGGAACGCGTCCTGCTAGCTGCGGAAGCCATTGGCCTGGGCCGGGTTGCACTCAAGCGAGCTGCAAAGTATGCGGGCGAACGCATCGTGTTCGACCGGCCTATTGGCAAAAATCAGGGTATTCAGCACCCTCTTGCCGAACGCTGGGTTGAGCTGGAAGCCGGCACCCTGCTGTACCAGCGTGCAGCCTGGCTGTACGACCAGGGACGGACGTGCGGCGCCGAAGCCAATGCGGCGAAATTCCTTTGTGCCGAGGCAGGCTTTCGTGCTTGCGAAACCGCAGTGCTCACCCATGGTGGCATGGGCTACGCAAAGGAGTATCACGTCGAGCGATATTTCCGCGAATCCATGCTTCCGCGCATTGCGCCTGTGTCGCCACAGCTGATACTTTCTTTTATTGCGGAAAAAGTGTTGCAGCTGCCCAGATCGTACTGATCATCGGCCGAGTGCACGAAAGAGGCATCTCAAACCAGCCTCAACAGGCAACAGTGGCGAACGGCACTCACTTTTAAAAACAACGGTGCACAAGTCACAGATCAATTAGCGCAA
Source organism: Comamonadaceae bacterium (assembly GCA_947478725.1). Lineage (GTDB taxonomy): Bacteria > Pseudomonadota > Gammaproteobacteria > Burkholderiales > Burkholderiaceae_C > Polaromonas. The sequence continues at coordinate 37,148 of CANJWZ010000010.1, read as the reverse complement.
CAGCTGTCGAGAAAATAATATTTGCCGCCGCTTTGGCTCGAAGGCGAACGCTGCTTAAGCGGCAAATCGCTGGGCTAGAGCGAGAACGCGCTGGGCCTGCTTTAGATGGGGCATGTCGAGCATTTTTCCCTCCAGCCCAACCGTTCCCATACCTGGATTACTTGCAAACAATTCAACAACTCTTCGTGACCAGGCCAGTTCCTCGTCACTTGGAGTGAAGGCTGCATTGATGGCTCCCACCTGATTCGGATGGATGGCCATTTTTCCGGTGAATCCCCGCTGTCTAGCAGCTTTCGCGTCGCGGACCAGACCGGCTTCATCGCCAAAATCACCCCAGATGGTGTCAATGGGCTGGACGCCAGCGGCCACTGCCCCCGCCAGGCAGAGCGCACGAGCCAGCTGATAAACAGAATCGTATTCGCCGTCGGCTCGGCGATTGGTGCTGGCGCCAAGCGCAGCTGCAATATCTTCCGCCCCCCAGGTCAAAGCAGCGAGCCTCGCGCTGCATCCTTCGTACGAACCCAGCGTGAACAAAGACTGAGCAGTTTCGGTGGCCACCGGCATGATGCGGATCGAACCCTGCCTGACGCCCTCCCGAGACTCCAGCGCATCCAGGTAGTGTGCAAGCTGGACAATATCCAGCGCTGAATTGACCTTGGGCAGGACAATGCCGTCTGGCGCACCAGCCACAATTGCCAAGTCAAGAAGGGCTGCCGGTGTGGACAACGGGTTAATCCGAACCCAGAGTTGTTGCTTGCCGCGCTGGCTGCGGCTGCGCAGGTAGTCCAGCGCCATCTCGCGTGCAATATGGGTACGCGACGGCGCCACCGCATCTTCAAGGTCAAGGATGAGGGCGTCTGCTCCCGTGGCTTCGCCCTTGGACAATTTTCGCTCACTGTCGGCCGGGATAAACAGCATGGAACGAAGCGGCGCACAAGGGTCTGGCGCATTGCTGAAACCACCACCGGTAGGAGAGACGGAAATTTTCATAAGTCAGGTCTTATTTTCCATGCTGGCTAAAGGAATTTTGTGCATCAACGCAACCCTTTTGCAGGTGGCAACCACTTCGTTGCGCTGGTTCCAGGCGGTGTGCTGGAACACCACAATGCCGTTGAGTGGACGGGACTTGCTTTCCCGCTTTTCAAGCACCGCAGTTTCTACATGCAGCGTATCGCCTGCAAAAACAGGCTTCGGAAAGCGAACTTCGTCCCAACCGAGGTTACCTACGGTCGTGCCAAGTGTGGTGTCACCGACCGATATGCCAACCATCAGGCCCAGGGTAAAAACGCTGTTCATCAGCGGCTTGCCGAACTCGGTGCCTTTTGCATATTCGGCGTCAAGATGAATTGCCGCAGGATTGTGGGTCATCGTGCTGAAAAGAACGTTATCGGTTTCGGTCACCGTTCTCCGGATGTCGTGCCTGAAAACCTGTCCTACCTGAAATTGCTCAAAATAAAGTCCAGCCATTGTCACCCTTTTATTTGATATGATTGCATACAGTATTGAATAGTACCTTATTTCTGGACTTTACTTTCTCGTCATGGCTGTCGTCTTTTCCATCAAAAAGTCTGCAAATCAGAGTCGAAGTTATCTGGTTGATACCTATCAGAAACATGAAGTTGGAGCCTTCAGTTGCTCATAGGCGCAGTCGGGCGCCAGCTCAGCACTCCCGACGTGACATGGGACCGATCTGCGCGTCGCGCAAAGTACGGGCCAGCGGACATTGAATTCTTTTGAGTGCGAACTGAGACTAACCCTTTTTAATATTTCAGCGAATGTCAATACCTTCTGAAACCAACACGCAGGTGTTACTCACCTCCCGGCCCAATGGAATCCCACAAGCGGAACATTTTCAGATCGTTGAAACCGCAATGCCGGCTCTGGAGTCCGGGCAATTTCTGGTCCGCAACGAATTTCTGTCGGTAGAACCGGCCATGCGGGGCTGGGTCAATGCGGCAGCGAATTACTCTGACCCTGTTCCTTTGGGCAGCGTCATGCGCAGCTTTGCTGCGGGCGTGGTGGTGGCTTCGCGTCACCAAGCCTATGCAGAAGGCGATCGCGTGATGGGCATGCTGGGTTGGCAGACTTATGCTGTGAGCGATGGCAGCACCATACGCCGCAAGGTGCTTGAGCACGATCTGCCTCTGTCCCTTTCTCTTGGTGTTTTGGGAATAAACGGCGTAACCGCTTATTTCGCGCTCACCGAGGTGGGCGAGCCGCGTCCTGGTGACACGGTGGTGGTGTCCACCGGCGCTGGCTCGGTGGGGTCGGCTGCAGGGCAAATCGCAAAACTGATGGGCTGCCGCACCGTTGCCATCACTGGCGGACCGGTAAAGATGCAGATGTGTCGGGATGAATTCGGCTATGACTCAGCGGTTGATTACAAAGCTGCTGGTTTTGCCGAAGCACTGGCACTGGCCTGCCCTGATGGCGTTGACGTGTATTACGACAACACATCAGGCCCCATCTCCGATTCGGTTGTGCGCCACATCAACAAGCGCGCAAGGATCGTCATTTGCGGCACAGCTTCGATCTCTAACTGGGAGCCCTGGCCTAGCGGTCCAAGGGTTGAGCGACACCTTTTAAACAAAGCTGCGCGCATGCAGGGCTTTCTGGTGTGGGACTACGAGCACCGCTATGAAGAAGCTATCTCAAAACTGGCTCGCTGGGTGCGCTCTGGCAGCCTGCGCTACCGGGAAGAAATCCTCGACGGGATGGCCGCCGCCCCTGATGCTATTGCCGGTCTCTATCGAGGAGAAAATTTCGGCAAACGGGTTATTCGCGTTTAGCATATGGATTGAATGCATCCAGTTTTCCATTAGAACCACTTATGCACTCCGCTGACAAATGTACTTAGGGCGGGAAGTAAGCGGTGTGAACGATGACCCGCCTTCAACAACGCAGCCTTACCAACCGTTAGCCCAGGAGACAAAGATGTTCCAGCAGGAAAAAATCATCATCAGTTGCGCTGTAACGGGCGCCATTCACACACCCTCCATGTCGGCACATTTGCCGATCACGGCAGACGAAATTGCGGAGGCTTCGATTGCCGCGTGCGAAGCGGGTGCCGCGATCATCCACCTGCACGCACGGGACCCTGTCACCGGCAAGCCCGACCAGCGACCTGCGGCCTTCGAACCCTTCCTGAAGCAGATCAAGGCGCGCAGCAAAGCCATCATCAATCTGACGACAGGCGGCTCGCCCTACATGACGGTGCAGGAGCGCATGCAGCCCGCCAAGGTGCTCAAGCCCGAAGTGGCATCGATGAACATGGGCACCATGAACTTCGGCCTCTTTCCCATGCTGAACCGCTACAAGGAGTTCAAATTCGACTGGGAAAAGCCTTACCTTGAAGGCAGCAAGGACCTGATATTTCGCAATACCTATGGCGACCTTGAAACCGTGCTGACCGAACTCTCGGTCAATGACACGCGGTACGAGTTTGAATGCTATGACACCTCACACCTTTACAACTTGGCGCACTTTGTCGAGCGTGGCTTGGTCAAGGCGCCCATTTTTATCCAAACCGTGTTCGGTATCTTGGGCGGCATAGGCACACACCCTGATGACGTCATGCACATGAAGCGCACCGCCGACCGTCTCTTTGGGGACAGCTACCGATGGTCTGTGCTGGGGGCGGGCGCCAGCCAGATGAAGATTGCCGCCATGGCCGCTTCGATGGGCGGTAATGTGCGAGTTGGTCTTGAAGACAATCTATGGATTGCCAAGGGAAAGCTGGCCACCAGCAATGCCGAGCAGGTGTTGAAGGTGCGCGAGATACTCGAAGGCCTGGGGCTGGCGATTGCAACGCCTGATGAAGCGCGTGAAATACTTCAGCTCAAAGGCTCTTCAAAGGTAGCGTTTTGATGTTTGCTCGTCACGGTTTTTTTGGCCTGAATTCCGGTGCAAGTTGATCTGGAAATAGGCGACAGTTGAGCCCCATGCAGGAGAGACTACCGCTCACCTTTTCGCAGGCCACAAGCGCTTCAGACGCCCCTTCTGGCAACTTTTCCACCCAGAACAGAAAGTTCTCCAATGAATCCCTCACCCCTTGCCGGCATTCGCGTACTTGACCTTTCAAAAGTGCTGGCAGGACCTCTGTGTGCACAGTACCTAGGCGACATGGGAGCCGATGTCATCAAAATCGAAACGCCAGATCAGGGGGACGAAACGCGCCGCTGGCCGCCGTTCCGCGAGGCTGGAAACAACACGACAGGGGCCGTTTTTTTGAGCGCCAACCGCAATAAGCGCAGTCTTTGCGTAGATTTGAAAACCGAGGCAGGCCGCGACGTGATCCACCGGCTCGCGAAATGGGCAGATATCGCAGTGGCCAGCTTCGGCCCTGGGGTTGCAGAAAAACTGGGGGTAGATGCAAAGACTTTACGCAGTTGCAACGCGCGTCTGATTTACTGCGACATCTCGGGCTTTGGCAGTCAGGGACCGATGCGTGATGGCAAGGGCTACGATGTCATTTTGCAATCCTTCACCGGCATGCTCGCTATCACCGGCGAGCCTAACGGGCCGCCGGTACGCAGCCCATTTTCACCCGTCGATCAGGCCACTGGCCTTCAGGCGCTGATAGGCATACTCGCCGCGCTTTACCGTCGCGAACGCACCGGTGATGGCGGCACTGTTGAAGCCTCGCTGTTTGACACGGCGACCGGCCTGCTGGGCTATTTCCTGCAAAGCTTCTGGGAGCGGGGTACGGAACCCGAAAAGCCAGGATCTGGCCACGAGTCGCTGTGCCCGTACCAAGTGTTTGAAACGGCAGACAAACCCCTGATCCTCGGAGTTGCCAACGACACCCTTTGGAAGAGATTCTGTGCGATGAGCGCAATGAACGACATCGTCGACCATCCAGATTACAGAACCAATGCCGACCGGGTACGCAATCGTGCTAAAACCGTTGCGCTTGTCGCGCGAGCATTGCTGAGCCGAGGGCGAGATGCTTGGTTAAAACAGCTCGACGAAGCCGGCATACCGGCTTCGCCACTGCACACGCTCGGCGAACTGTCAGAGCATCCGCACACGCGAGAAAGTGGGATGAACTTTGACTACAACCACCCGGTGCTTGGAAATCTCAAGGGCGTCGCACAGCCTCTGCGCTTTGACGGCGAGCGCACACAACTGCGCAGGCCCCCGCCGCTACATGGCGAGCACAGCCAGGAAATACTTCAGGAGCTGGGATATAGCGACCAGGAAATACAGGATCTGCTGAAGGAAAAAACCTAGGATGAATCGGACCCTAGTGGCCTGCGCGGAGGCTAACTTGATATTTCAAAGCTCAAGCAAGTACCTCGCGCCAAAGTTCAATACAAACAGTTTTGGAGACAACATGATGACATTATTCAAGAGCCTGACTTTTTTAATATTCGCCGCCTCCGCGTTGGCTGGCCATGCACAGGTTTATCCCTCAAGGCCGATCAAGCTCATCGTTCCTTACGCGGTCGGCCAGGGCACTGATATTGCTGCACGCTTTTTAGGCGACGAACTGGGCAAATCCTTAAAGCAGACAATTGTTGTTGATAACCGGCCGGGTGCCGGCGGCAACATTGGCACACAACTAGCAGCCAAATCGGCGCCCGACGGCTACACCCTACTTATTGGTACCAACGCGACACATGCGGCCAACTCATTTTTGTACACCAATCCAGGGTTTGATCCACAGACCGATTTCGAGCCTATCGGAATGGTTGGCATATTGCCTCTCGTGTATGTCACCGCACCAAACAACACGATCAATAACATTTCCGATCTGGTGCGTGCCTCTCGCGTGAAGCCGGACGCACTCAATGTGGCGATTTCAACAACGACCTGCCGCATGGCGCATGAGCTGTTCAAGCAACGCGCGGAGGCGCCGATGTTTCCTGTGGATTTCAAAGGCAGTGCGCAGGCACTTACCGCAGTGATAGGTGGCCAGGTTGAATACATGGTCGACACCATTACCTCTTTGCGCACTGCTGTCCTGAATGGTCAGGTCAAGGCATTGGGCGTTACTTCTGCCAAGTCAAGCAGGCTGTTGCCCGGCGTGAAGTCGATTGCAGAACAGGGCATAGCGGGCTACGAACTGGTAGGCTGGACAGTGTTGTATGCACCGAAAGGCCTGCCGCCTGATGCGGCGCGAACTTTGACAGCCGCAGTCGCCGCTACGCTAGGACGACCAGATGTGCAGGAAAAACTGCTTCAACTGGGCATAGACCCCGTGGCAATTACTGGCGAGCAGCTCAAGGCATTCACCGCCAGCGAGAAAGAAAAATGGGGGCGTCTGATCCAAGGCGCCGGCCTTAAACCCGGTTGACGAGGTGATGGGTTTGCCGACTTGCCGAATTACTCGTGCGGTCGCTTTGTGGACCTTATGAAGCACAGATGAACGTGCCCGCCTCAATCGAGCCGCATGTATCCGGCATCATTACCGATTAAACAAGACCTAGGCTTTAGCCAACGACATATCTGCGCTAGACCGAATCAAGCGGTTTCGTCGTGGCGCTTCGTGCCTGCTGAATATTGTGTTTGGCTACCCTGGCTGACGAGCTGACAGGTTAAAACCCGTGTAGCCGTTGGCCGCTACCTCAGCGCACTTCTTGCGGTAGACGCCAACGCCGCCGACATAAGGCATGAAGACGCGAGGCTTGCCGGGCACATTGGCGCCGACATACCAGGATGCGCCCTTGGGCATCAGGGTGCGATCGGCCAGCTCGTTGACGTGTGAGACCCAGGCTTCCTGCGCGCCTGTTTCTGGGTCTATGCGCTGGACATTGTTCTTGCGCAGATAGGTCAGGCAATCGGTAATCCATTCGACATGCTGCTCGATGGACACCACCACATTGCTCAAGACCGACGGGCTACCCGGCGCGGTAATCATGAACAGGTTGGGCAGGCCTGCCGTCATGATGCCTAAATAAGTACGCGGGCCGTGCTCCCACTGGTCGCGCAGGTTTGCACCACCCTTCACACGAATGTCCATTGCCAGCAGCGTACCGGTCATCGCGTCAAAGCCAGTGGCAAAGATGATCGCGTCCAGCGCGTAGTCGCCATCCGGCGTGCTAACGCCGTCTGGCCTGATGTTGGTAATGGGGGCTTTCTTGATGTCGACCAGATGCACATGCGGCTGATTGAAGGTCTGGAAGTAGTCCGAATCGGCACACAGGCGTTTGGTGCCAATGCGGTAGGTGGGTGCCAGCAAATCAGCGACTTTAGGGTCCTTGACGATGCTGCGGATCTTGCCCCGTACAAAGTCGGCTGCCGTCTGGTTAGCCTTCTCGCTCACCAGCAAATCGTTGAAGGCGCGCGTCAGACCTATGCCGCCATCGTTCCACAGCGCTTCGTAAGTACCCTCGCGCTCTTCGGCAGACACCTCCAGCGCAGACTTGGTGGGTACGTTGAAGTACGAGACGCCGGAAGGCGATTCACGCGCCTGCTTGCGTACCTGAGGATAACGCTGCTTGGTGGATGTTTCCATTTCAGGCGTAATCGTCTTGTTGCGTGCAGGCAGGCTGTAGTTGGCCGTGCGCTGAAAGACGTAAAGCTCTTTGGCCTGCTTTGCCACCTGCGGAATCAGCTGTATACCGGATGAACCTGTGCCAATCACGCCAACGCGCTTGCCAGTCAGGTCAACCGCCTCCTGCGGCCAGAAGCCGGTGTGGTACCACTTGCCCCGGAAGCTGTCGAGACCCGCCACTTCGGGCAGCTTAGCAGTCGACAAGCAACCCGTTGCCATGATGCAGAACGGCGCCTGCACGGCATCGCCCTGGTTGGTTTTGACCGTCCAGATGTTTGCAACCGGGTCAAACTCTGCGCCTTCAACCCGGGTCTCAAGCTGGACATGGCGGCGCAGGTCAAAGCGGTCCGCCACGTGGTGTATGTACTTGAGGATCTCAGGCTGGGTCGCGTAGCGCTCGCTCCATTTCCACTCCTGCTGTAGCTCTTCTGAAAAGGAGTATGAGTACTCCATGCTCTCGACGTCACAGCGGGCACCCGGGTAACGGTTCCAGTACCAAGTGCCACCCACGTTGTCACCAGACTCAAAAACCTTAACCTTCATGCCCAGCTTCTGAAGTCGGTAAAGCATGTACAGGCCGGCGAATCCGGCTCCCACGATCACTGCATCGTAGCGGTCAGTATCGGCAGTCCTGCCAGCTTGTTTGTCATCTGACATCGTCATCTCTCTTTGTTCTGTGGTTTCATGAAGCAATCAATGCAGCACCAACTGCGGTAGTTTATTTTTTTGCGCGCGCGTCGCAATAGCCTTTGAGCGCTGCGCCTGCTTCTTGCAGCAGCTCAGCAACCTGCTCGACGTGGTTAGACAGACGGGCAAAACCGTGCGCCAGTCCCTCGACCCGGCGCAGCTCGACATGAACGCCCGCCTCTTTCAACCGACGGGCGTAGTCTTCACCCTCGTCGCGCAGAACGTCGTACTCAGCGGTGGCAATCCAGGCCGGTGGACTGCCTGCCAACGACGGGTGTTGCAGTGGTGAGATACGCGGGTCCGCCCACAGCGCCTTCGGGGCGTAATGGCCGAAGAACCACTGCATGTCTGAGCGCGTCAGCGGCAGTCCCTCGCCAAAGTCGATGTAACTTGACCGCTCCGTGTTGGCATCCGTCACCGGGTATAGCAACAGCTGCAGCGCGCAGTCAACCTTGCCGCGCAGGCTGTTGAGCGCCGCGGTAGCCAGATTGCCGCCCGCACTATCGCCACCGACTGCCAGTGGAAGACGCTTGCCCATGAGAGTTTCAAGCTCTTTCGCGGCCCAGGTGATCGCGTCTTCGGCATCTTCAAGGCCGGCCGGAAACGCAAACTCCGGCGCAAGGCGATAGTCCACCATCAGCACAGCGCAGTCGCTGTAATGCACCAGGTTGCGCGCCAGGATGTCGTAATCGTCTAGCGTGCCACATACCCAGCCGCCACCGTGAAAGTAAACGGTCAGGCCATGCTCGGCATTTTGGGAGCGGTACAGTCGCGCCGGCACCGAACCTGATCGCATGGGTATCTTGAAGTCGGAGACATTGCCAACCTCAGGACCCGCGCCCAGACCACTGCGGCCACTCGCCACCAGGTCGCGCGCCTGCTGCGGCGACCCGCCAGACAACGCCGGCCGGTTTGCAGCGCGCGCTGCGTCCATCATCTTTATAACGAAGGGGTGTAAGGGCATGTTTCGCAACCTCCTTCAGGGCACCAGCACCACGCGGCCCATCACCTTGCCTGCTCGCAGGTCTGCTAGCGCCTCGTTGGCGTCTTCTAACCGGCGTTTGTCCAGTGGAATCACCGGCATGCCTTTGGTCTGCACCAGCTGCACCAGCTCGCGCAACTCACCCGGGCTGCCAATGTAGCTGCCGACAATACTTGCCGCGCGCATGGTGACCATGGGGACCGAAAGCGACATTGCGCCGCCAAAAAGTCCCACAACCACCAGCTTGCCACCCTTATCCAGCAACCTGAAACCAAGTGCAGCCGTTTCGCCGCTACCCACCAGGTCGAGTACAAAATAAACCGGCGCACCCAGCGCGTGACGAATCTGCTTATCAACGTCAGGCGCCTTCGGGTCTATGGCTGCAATCGCTCCCGCATCCAGAGCCGCCTGGCGTTTGAGCGGGTCCAGCTCGACCACAACCGCTCCCTTGCCGCCCATCACCCTGACCAAGTTGATGGCCATCATGCCCAGACCACCAGCGCCAATGACGAGTACCGGGTCGTCGGCCAGTCGTGGGCCGGCTTTTTTCAATGCGCTGTAGGTGGTGAGTCCCGAGCAGGCCAGCGGCGCTGCGGCAACAGGGTCTACGCCTTTAAGGTCTATGAGGTAACGGTCATGTGGTACCACGATATGGTCGGCATAACCGCCTTCTCGGTTAACGCCCAAAAATCGCGGCGCGGTGCACAGGTGCTCATCTCCCTGCTTGCAAAAGGCGCATTCGCGGCAACCTATCCAGCTGCAAATCAGGCATTTGTCGCCCACCTTCACATCTTTTGAATCCGGGCCGACGGCAACAACTTGACCACTCGATTCATGGCCCATGGTCAGCGGAAATTTCACGCGTCCCTCAAACGACATGGTCTGGTCATTGCCCAGGTCATAACCACCCTCCCAGATGTGTACATCGCTATGACATACACCGGCGGCAAGCACCTTGAGAACGACCTCAGATCCGGTCGGTTGAGGCAAGGGTTTGTCCATCGGCATCAGTTTCGCGCGAAAACCTGGCAGGTGAAAGCATCTCATGTTCATCATCATGTCTCCTTATCTCTTGCATATTATATTGATGCATACTACCAGTCAAGAGCGATGTTGCAGACACTGTACCTAGCTTGACATGCGCAGGCTGCGAGCTCAATCACGGGTCGAATGCTATGGGCTCGGACCCTATGCAACAAGTCAAATAAACGGAATGATTGTTCAGAAAATCTGACGCCAGCATCACTAGGACTCAAAGCTATTTTTGATTTGCAACCTTTCTTGATCGGGTCATGACCTTGCGAATTACTATTGAATTTTGAATAGTCCTTCAATTCATTTGATTTGTAATGAAGGGCATTGAGGGGTACCTTAGCCATCCAGACAACATCCAAGTTCGCAGGAGACAAGCAATGCTCAATCGCAGATTCGCCATCGCCGCTGGTGTGGCACTGCTGCTTTCGGGCGCCATGTCAGCGCCTTTTGCGCAGACCGGCGACTTCCCATCGCGTCCCATCACGCTGGTCGCACCGTTTCCGGCGGGGTCAGTGACCGATGCCGTGACCCGCGTGCTTGCCAATGCGCTGACGCAATCGCTTGGCAAGCCGGTGATTGTGGAGAACAAGGCTGGCGCCCAAGGCACGATTGGAGCCGCGTATGTGGCAAAGGCAAAACCAGATGGGTACACGCTTCTGGTCGGCTCTTCAGTCATGTTTGTGGCCGACAGTCTGTTCAAGGAGTTGTCATACGATCCCGTTACGAGTTTCACACCAGTAGCAAACGTCGGCTCAACCGCAATGATGTTCATGGTATCGCAGTCTTCCCCGTACCGGACAGTTGCCGATCTGGCAGCAGCACAGCGGACAAGCGCCCAGCCCGTCAGTATGGGTTATGGCTCACCAAGCGGCCAGGTTGCCGTGGCATTGTTTTCAACCGTCACCAAATCGGAACCTCTTGGCATAGCTTACCGTGGCATTCCTCAAGCCCTGACTGACATGTTGGGCGGACAGATCCAAGTCGCTGTGGTGGACATCGGGAGCGCAATGGCACAGATAAACGGGCAAAAGGCGCGAGCTCTCGCTATTTCATCTGCAAGCCGCTACGAAGGTGCGCCTGATGTACCGACTTTGCAAGAGGCTTTTCCTCGGGCTAGCGGCACGCTAGAGACGCTTATATCCGTCATGGCGCCAGCCGGTACGCCAGCGCCCATAGTCGCTTCTCTGAACTCGGCCATACGGTCTGCGATGGCGACAACAGGGGTCAAGGCGCGGTTTCAGGTTCTGAATACCAAGGTCATGCCGATGGACAGCAAGCAGTTGGAAGAACGCATACGCACAGACAATCCGCGTTGGGTTGAATTGATTAAAAAAGCGGGCATTGAACGGCAGTGATCCGCACGGCGCTGGCTCGCATACGTCCAGAGCAGAATGAATTTGAACAAGCAATTTACATGGAGATGAAGTGAACGAAACACTGACCACAGTGGCAACTCCCAAAGTGCCCAAGGCCCTTGCCTCAATGGCCGCAAAAAAGCTGCTGATCAACGGCAAATGGGTTAACGCCGCATCCGGCAAGACTTTTGAAAGCATCAACCCGGCCACGGGCGAAGTCCTGGCGCACATCGCTGAAGCTGGTGAAAGTGATGTAGATGCTGCCGTTAAGGCCGCACGCAACGCATTCAATACCACCTGGGGAAGTACCAAACCGGTCGAACGCCAGCGGCTGCTGCTTAAACTGGCCGATCTCATCGACCGTGACTACGACGAGTTCGCGATGCTGGACACCCTGGAAATGGGAATGCCCATTTCACGCAGCTCTGCCGGCCGGCAAAGAGTCGTTGGCATGATCCGCTTTTACGCCGGATTAGCCACCGCTATTCATGGACAGAACATTTCAAACTCACTGCCTGGTTCCGTACTGTCTTACACAGTCAAGGAGCCTGTCGGCGTGGTCGGCGCCATCGTTCCATGGAACGGCCCACTCAGCCAAGCAGTATGGAAAGTTGCACCGGCTCTGGCTACAGGTTGTACTTTAGTGCTGAAACCTTCCGAGCAGGCCAGCCTTTCCCCGCTGAAATTGGCAGAACTGATAGAAGAAGCCGGTTTTCCACCCGGCGTGATGAACGTGGTCACTGGCGCAGGAGCCACAGGTGCAGCCGTCGCGGCGCATCCAGACATTGACAAGGTGGGCTTTACCGGCTCTACCGCGACAGGCCAGGCCATCGTTCGAGCATCAGCCGGTAACCTGAAACGGCTCTCACTGGAGCTGGGTGGCAAGTCACCCGACATCATCTTCGCCGATGCCGACCTTGATGCGGCCGTGGCCGGAGCAGCCATGGCCGTGTTTACCAATTGCGGGCAGATATGTATCGCCGGCAGCCGACTGTTTGTAGAGCGCAGCATCCATGACGAATTTGTTCACCGTGTCGCTGAACTGGCAGGCAAGATGCGCGTCGGCTCTCCGCTGGACCCGTCGACAGAGCTGGGGCCGCTGGCTTCAAGGCTGCAGTTCGACAAGGTGATGGGATACATCAAAAGCGGGCATGAAGAAGGCGCCAAAGCACTTTCAGGCGGCGCAAGTGCAAACACCGGAGAACTCGCGAACGGATGTTATGTGCAACCGACTGTGTTTTCGGGCGCACGGGACGACATGAAAATCGTGCGGGAGGAAATTTTTGGCCCCGTCATCAGTGCCATGCCCTTCGACAGCGTGGAAGAAGTTGTCCAGCGCGCCAACAACACCAGCTACGGCCTTGGTTCCGGCGTCTGGACGCGCGACGTGAGCAAGGCACACCAGGTTGCTGGCGCCCTCAAGGCCGGCACGGTATGGGTCAATTGCTACCTGCAGCTCGACCCGGCCATTCCTTTTGGCGGCTACAAAATGAGCGGCTATGGCCGTGAGTCCGGCACCGAGCACATGGATCACTATCTCAATACAAAGTCGGTGGTCGTCAGACTCAGCTGATCAGCTATTGCAGCAAGAAAAGCAGCTGGCGACTAAGCATTTTTCCGCACATGTAGCGCTATGAATATGTCAGTTCACAAGGGGATCACTTGAACAGTTACCAGATCGTCGAGTGGGGCAAGCCACTACAGCTTCGACTGCTCGAAAAACCGGTGCCGCAAGGCGACGAAGTGCTCGTCAAGATCATTGCCGCGGGTGTGTGTCACAGCGATGTGCATATTCGTGCAGGATATTTTGATCTTGGGGGCGGCAAAAAACTGACCGCCGAACAATTTGGCTCCAAATTACCAATGACACTGGGCCACGAGATGGCTGGTACCGTCGCTGCCGTGGGTGGCGACGTCAAAGGTCTGACAATTGGGGAGCCGGTGGTGGTCTACCCCTGGATCGGATGCGGCGTCTGCTCGCACTGCCTGGACGAACGGGACACCGACTGCGAAGCACAGCGCAGCCTTGGCTCGCGGCGTGATGGCGGTTTCAGCCAATACGTCCTGGTGCCGAAAAGTCGATACATCGTCGCGTCCCATGACGTGGACCTGAATCTTGCTGCAACATTTGCCTGCTCGGGTCTGACTTCTTACGGCGCCTTGAAGAAGATGCCAGCCATGACCTCAACCGACCGGCTGCTGATCATTGGTGCCGGAGGCCTGGGACTGGCGGCGGTATCGATTGCACCACTGGTGACGAAGGCGGAGCTGATCGTCGCTGACCTTGATGATGACAAACTTCAGGCGGCTTCTGCTCTTGGCGCGCACCAGATATTCAACAGCAGCGGCAGCGATGTAGCGGCAGACCTCAAACGTGCGGCAGGTGGGCCAATAAGAGGCATCATTGATTTTGTCGGCACGCGTCAAACTGCTGAGCTCGCGATGGCAGTTGCGGTCAAGGGCTCCGTCATCGTCATCGTCGGGATGATGGGCGGCAGCCTGGAGATTCCTCTGGCCATGTTGTCTCCCAGAAATCTCACCATTCGCGGCTCTCATGTCGGCACGCTTGATGAACTCAAGGAGCTTATCCGCTTTGCGTCAGATGGCCTCTTGCAGCCGATACCTGTTTCTACTAAACCGATGAACGAAATTAACCAGATCATTGACGATCTCGAACTTCGGCGGTTTGTCGGGCGGGTCGTCGTCAAGCCGGAATGACTGAATTCAGCAAGACGGCCCGTCCTGCGCCCCATAAACCGCACCCCTTATTCTTCCAAGCAGCCCATCACTCAGGGAGCGGATTTTCATAAAGCCGGTCTTTGTCCAGCATGATTTCATGGTGACCCGCACCACTCGCCATCATCGGGAAGCAGTTCTCCTGTGCAGCGACGGCCACATCCAACAAGTAAGGCCCGTCATGCGCAAGGCAACTCTTCAGGGCCTGCTCCAGCTCGGCCGGGTCACTGACCTTGGCGCCGCGCCAGCCAAAGGCAGCAGCCAGCGCCACAAAATCAGGCAGCGAGTCGGTATAGCTGTGGCTGTAGCGGCTGCCGTGGTTTAACTGCTGCCACTGCCTTACCATGCCCATGTAGCCGTTGTTTGAGATGATCAGCTTGACCGGCAATCCGTGCTGCTTGCCGGTGGCCAGTTCCTGGATGTTCATGAGCACAGACGCATCGCCGCTGACACAAACGACTGTCTTGTCAGGATGGGCGATCTGCGCGCCAAGCGCGGCTGGCAGACCATAGCCCATGGTGCCAGCACCGCCCGACGTCAGCCAGCGCCCTGGCTTGTCAAACCGCAGATACTGCGCCGCCCACATTTGGTGTTGACCAACATCCGTAGAGACGATGTAGTCATCACCGCGCTGGTGCAACAACTTGTCGAGCGTGTGTAAAAGATTTTGGGGGCGGATGGCTGTGTCGTGGTCGGCAAACGCAAAACAGTCCGCCTCGCGCCATTGAGCGATCCGCTTCCACCAGGCCTGCAGGTCAGCAGCTAAGGACACACCGGCCAGTTCAGCTTCAATCAGCGCAAGTATTTCACCGCAATCACCCACGATGGGCACGTCGACCTGGATGATCTTATTGATCGACGACGGGTCGATGTCAATATGGATTTTTTTTGCAAAGGGCGCAAAGTCTTCCAGACGACCAGTGATGCGGTCGTCAAAGCGCGCGCCGACGCAAACGATCAGATCGGCCTCGTGCATCGCCAGGTTAGCCTCTACTGTGCCATGCATGCCCAGCATGCCGAGAAAGCTGTCGTGACTAGCCGGGAAAGCACCCAGACCCATCAGAGTCAATGTGCAAGGCGCGCCAGTGGCTTTGACCAGGCGCGTGAAACCAGCGCAGGCAGCTTCGCCTGAGTTGACCAGACCGCCACCCCCATAAAAAATCGGCCGACGCGAATGGCGAATCAATTCTGCTGCGGCATGAATGTTTTCACCCGATGGTTGCAGCGGCGGTACAACGTCCGCTTGCGGCATATCGCGCGCCGGTTGCGGCAAGGAAAGCTCCTGCTGGATATCTTTTGGGAAATCAATCACCACCGGACCAGGCCGTCCACCGGCCGCCACCGCGAACGCCTTGCGAACCACTTCAGCGACTTCGCCGATATGGCTGATTTGGTGGTTCCACCGCGTGGCGGCTTTGGTCAGACCGACAGCATCGCACTCTTGGAAAGCATCGGTGCCGATCAGCTTTGACGATACCTGCCCGCTGATGCAAACAATGGGAATCGAATCACACAATGCATCAACCAAGCCGGAGATGGTATTGCATACGCCGGGTCCAGAGGTGACCAAGACAACCCCTACCTTGCCCGTGCTCCTTGCGTAGCCTTCAGCCGCGTGAACTGCGGCCTGTTCGTGCCGTACCAGTACATGACGCAGCCGCGCGTCCTGAAACAGCGCATCGTACACGGGTAGTACAGCGCCGCCCGGGTAGCCAAACAGCGTGTCAACGCCGATCTCCACCAGGGTATCGACCAGAATTTCGGCACCAGTGCTACGAGCTGGTGGGTCTGCTAAAGCGGTGTCAGCTGACTCCTGTTGGCTCCGATTGCCACGAACCTTGCCGGGTAAAGATGCGGTCATTGCAACGGGCTACCGGATAGCGGCGGCGATCGTCTTTCCAAGATCGCGTGTGCTGCCGGTTCCACCCATGTCGCGAGTCAATGGAGCATGTGCAGGTCCTGCTGCCAGAACTTCCCGAATGGCCTTGAGAACCGCATCGTGCGCATCTTGGTGACCAAGAAATTCAAGCATCAACGCGCCAGACCAGATCTGTCCAATTGGATTGGCAATACCCTTGCCCGCAATATCAGGTGCAGATCCGTGTACGGGCTCAAAAAGGCTCGGGTGGGTTCGAGCCGGATTGATATTGCCCGAAGGGGCTATGCCGATGGTTCCAGTGCACGCAGGCCCCAAGTCGGACAGGATGTCGCCGAAAAGGTTGCTGGCGACAACAACATCGAACCAGTCAGGATGCAGGACGAAGTTTGCAGTGAGTATGTCGATGTGAAACTTGTCGGTACGAACGTCAGGATAATTTTTTGCCATAGCCTCTACCCGCTCATCCCAGAACGGCATGGTGATAGAAATTCCGTTCGACTTGGTGGCCGATGTCAGGTGTTTTTTCGGTCGCTTTGACGCAAGCTCGTATGCATACTTGAGTACACGGTCAGTTCCGACGCGGGTAAAAACGGATTCCTGAATGGCCATTTCCCGTTCTGTCCCAGCGAACATACGACCGCCCGCGTTGCTGTATTCGCCCTCGGTATTTTCGCGAACGATGTAGAAGTCAATGTCGCCCTCTTTACGGCCGACAAGCGGTGATGGAACCCCAGGCATCAGCCTTGCTGGCCTGAGATTCACGTATTGATCAAACTCGCGGCGGATGGTGAGAAGTGACTCCCAGACTGAGATGTGATCGGGCACCTGTGCAGGTGCGCCGACAGCACCGAAAAAGATCGCATCGTGCCCGCCAATCTGGTCTTTCCAATTTTCAGGCATCATGTTTCCATGTTTGGCGCGGTAGTCGCATGACGCAAAATCGAAGTGATCGAAGTCAAAGGAGACACCGTACTTTCGCGCCACGGCGTCGAGCACCGCCAGCCCTTCAGGCATGACCTCTTTGCCTATGCCATCTCCTGCCAGCACGGCAATCCTGTATTGACTCATAACATTCTTTCTGACTTTATTGGCCTGCAGATCACTATCTAAAACACCGGGCGGCTTGTGACCATGCATGCAGAGACCGCCGCGCACCGGCGTTCCGGCTTATCTGGATCAATGGGGCTTGTCGCCTTTGAGGGTGATTCGGTTCATGACCCTGCGATAGCCGTGATAGTCGTTGACCGGGTTGTGCTGGGTGCAGCGGTTGTCCCAAAAGGCGATTGCATTGGGCTCCCATTGGAAGCGACAAGTGAACTCCGGCTTGACCTGGTGCTTAAACAGATACTCCAAGATGGGTGTGCTTTCCTCGTCCAGCATGCTCTTGATGCCAGAGGTGTGAGCCGTGTTCACGTACAGGGCTTTTCGACCGGTTTCAGGGTGGGTCCGCACGATGGGATGCTCTGCCCTGAACTCTTGCGGGACGACATCCTTTCCATCTGACTTGATTCGGTCCTCCCGGGTTTTTGAAACGTCAGCACGTGCCGAGCTGCTGATGCCGACGAGTCCATCCAGAATCTTCTTCATCACACTCGAAAGCGACTCGTAGGCAAGGTATTGATTGGCGAATAGGGTGTCACCACCAAAGGGCGGTACTTCTCGGGAAAGTAGCATGGATCCCATGGGCGGCTCCTCCAAATAGGTGGTGTCTGAATGCCAGATACCGCCAAAGTTTACTTTCTCATGTTCGAGTTTCTTGACCTCGATGATGTACGGAAAGCCCTCAAGGCCTTTAACAAAAGGGTATTCGATCGGCTCACCCATTGCTTTGGCAAAATCGAGAAACTGCTGGGGGCTCAAGTCCTGCTTTTTCAAAAAGATAACCTGATGGTCCAGCAGAACCTGCCTGATGTCGCGTGCCAAGTTATCAGACAGGCCTTTTGAAAGATCAACGCCCAAAATTTCCGCACCCAGGGCACCCGCCATCCGTTTTACCTGCATATTGTTCCTCACAGCTTCTGCATCCAACGCACAAATACCCGGAAATGGATATTCATCAATCCAGAATGTACGAAGCAAAGGCTTGAATCACAAGTCAAATAATCTTAGTGATTCTTCAATCCGCGTGATTTGTTTGCCCGGCCGTGCAGCGCACAAAGCTACTTTGAAGCGAGTTGCTGATTGCAAAGTTCAACGAGTCGTGCTGCTGCTGGAGAAAGTGTGTGTCCCTTGATCTTCACGATGCCAACGGTTCGGGTCAAGGCCGGATTGATAATCCTGACGGTTTTTAGTCTTGTCTTACCGGGTATGGCTACCCTTGGGAGAATTGCAATGCCCAGACCGGCCTCGGCCATAGCCACCAATGTTGTGACATGTGTAAATTCATAGTTGTGCTCCGACACCAGCCCATTTGTGCTTAGCGCTTCATTCAGATGTTCCCGAAAAAGGGTGGACGTTCCAAGCGTCAGCAAGGGCATCTTCGAAAGCTCGCGCAGGGAAATGCCTGCCCTTCCCTTGTCTTCGTAAGTTTTCGGCAGCAACGCCACGTATTCATCGATAAAAATTGACGAAAATTCCAGGTCGCTCTTTTCCTCTACGGGGCATATACCGAAATCCACCTCGCTTCGTCGCACGGCCTCTACAAGCTCACGTTGGGCCAGCTCCCTCACATGCACCGACACACCAGGATACTTTTTCGCAAACTCAGTGAGAATGGCAGGCAGACGGGTACTGGCGATGGTTGGCACACATCCAAACGACAGATGGCCTTGCTGGACATCGACGATTTTTTGAAGACGTGCAAGACCGGACTCAAGTTCTGCCATGGCCCTTCGGGCAGTGATCATGAGCTGCTCGCCTTCGGCTGTGAGCTCAACCTTCCTGGTCGTCCGCTGAAAGAGAGCAACGCCCAGCTGCTCTTCAAGCTGCTTGATCTGCATGCTCACTGCGGGCATTGAAATGAACAGCGCATCAGCGGCCTTTTTGAAGCTGGAGTGTTCAGCGACGGCCAGAAATGTCTGCAGGAGTTTGAAATTGATCTTCATGACGATGCCCAAATGGTGGTGTCCCAATTGTTGCCACTATTTAATCGTATAAATTGAATAATTAGTCAGTTTATTTGACTTATTACATAGGCTACCGCACTTACCATAGCTGACGAACCAACCATCAAGGCTACCAAATGAGCAGAAAGAAAAAGGAAATCAGTACCAACATTGGCTGGAGCAACGCCTCTAGCATTACGGTGTTTGGGAAAGATTTTGTCAACGATATTTTAGGTAATCTGAATCTTGGCGACATGGGGTTTTTAGAACTCACCGGACGATTCCCCAACCCGAATGAGTCGAGAATGTTCAATGCCATGGTTGTAACCCTCGTTGAGCATGGGCTTACCCCCAGCTCTATCGTTGCACGCATGACCTACCTTGGCGCGCCAGAGTCTCTTCAGGGCGCTGTGGCAGCGGGGCTTAACGGTCTGGGCACGGTCTTCGTTGGCAGCATTGAGGGAGCGGCGAAAATGCTGTCAGAAACGATGCCAGAAGCCGACGCCGAGGCCAACTTTCGATCGCTGGCATCTGGCGCGGTCGATGCATTCAGGTCGCAGAAAAAAATTGTCCCAGGCATCGGGCACCCATTTCACAAGCCGATTGATCCCCGCACGCCGCGTTTGCTGCAGATTGCAAAAGAAACAGGATTCGATGGGCCTTACGTCAAGCTCATGCTGGCCATCGCCGAGGACGCGGCTGGGAAAAGCGGCAAAGTTCTGCCTGTAAATGCAACTGGCGCAATCGGTGCCCTCTGTTGCGAAATGAACTTCGACTGGAAGATCTGCCGGGGTCTGGGTGTCATGGGGCGTGCAGTCGGATTGGTAGGACACATCCTCGAAGAATCCCGTAACCCCATGTCCGAAGAGGTGTGGCACAGCGTGGAAGCGCGCGCCACAGCACACATGAACCCCGACCTGGCGAGCGAATAATTCGATTGGAGACCGAGATGGACAAGGGCAGTTTTGTCAAAGACAAGGTAGTGCTGGTAACGGGTGCAGGTGGCGGGATTGGCCGCGATTTCGCTCTCGCACTGGGCGCTGAAGGCGCAAAAGTCATCGTCAATGACTTGGGAACCTCCATGAACGGTGAGGGGCGGGATGTCGCTCGCGCACAAACAGTTGCTGATGAAGTGGTCGCTGCCGGCGGCCAGGCTGTTGCCAACGGTGACAGCGTGGCTGACTGGGACGGTGCAAACAACATGATTCGTCAGGCAGTGGAAACTTATGGGCAGATCGACTGCGTGATCAATAACGCCGGCATTCTTCGAGATCGATTTTTCTTCAATATGAGTGTCGATGAATGGCGTGCGGTGATTGACGTTCACTTGAATGGCCCCTTTTATATTTCCCGCGCTGCCGCGCCACATTTCAAGGCCCAGGAGTCAGGGTCATACATTCACATGGTCTCGACATCCGGTCTCATTGGCAACCTGGGACAGGCCAACTATTCGGCGGCAAAGCTTGGACTCGCCGCGCTCTCCAAGTCAATTGCGATGGACATGGCTAGGTTCAACGTGCGGTCAAACTGCATCGCCCCGTTCGCCTGGAGCCGGATGATAGGCGGCATAGCGACGGAAACAGACGAGCAGAAAGCTCGGGTAGCCAGACTGCAAAAAATGGAGTCATCGAAAATCGCGCCTCTGGCCGTGTACCTGGCCAGTGATGCAGCCAAAGATGTCTCTGGCCAGATCTTCGCTGTGAGGGCCAATGAAATTTTTCTCATGAGTCAGATGCGCCCGATCCGCTCCATGCATACCGCCGAAGGCTGGACACCACAGTCAGTCGCGGAACGCGCCATGCCAGCCATGCGGCCCAGCTTCTACAAGCTTGACCGTTCGCAGGACGTGTTCGATTGGGATCCGGTTTAGAGCGTCATTTTTTGAGAATGGTGATCAAGTTGCAGGACGCCTGTCTTGATCACCAGCTACCACTCACGGATCCGCTGGCGATCAGCACCGAATTCCGATCAGGAATACGCACCTGATATCGGGCACTGGCGGCTGCTACTGTCCATTCGATCCGAAGCCGTTCTCCGGGAAACATCGGCGCAAGAAAGCGGATCTCAACGGATCGAAGATTTGAGGCCATCCCACCGCACAGAAACTCGATGGCGCCGCGTGCGACCATTCCAAAAGTGCATAGCCCGTGCATGATTGGCCGGTCAAATCCTGCAGCTTTCGCTACAGCCGGGTCAATGTGAAGCGGATTCGGATCTGCTCCGAGCCTGTAAATAAGCGCCGCCTGTGGGCTGGCGACATATTCCACCACGTGATCTGGCGCACGGTCCGGCTGCTGCTCAGAAACCGACTTAGCGTCCGCTCTACCGGCATAAGGATTGTTGCTGAATCCGCCATCTGCACGACACAGCGTGCTGTGTCTGATGGTAGCAATGAGGATATTGGTGCTGTCGTCGTAGATCTCACGACCAAAAACCAGCATGGCTCCCTTGCCGCTACCCCGGTCGATGATGTCGAGGATTTTTGTTTGTGCGCGTACGCTTCCCGCCGCTGGCACCAATGAATGAAAGTCAACCCGATGATGAGCATGCACCGCACGACTTGAATCAATGCCTGTGAGGGGGTCTGATATCCAAAACCCGGGATGGCACAGGTTGTTCACCAGCGTTGGTATGGCCTGCAGGTTTTTTTCATAAACAAAAGACAGATCGCCAGGGTGATCGCCTTGCATTCCACAGCTCAAGGAGAGCGCATAAAGAATGGTGTCTTTCGCCGTGTATTTCTGTCGCAGAACCGGGAAGGCCCAATTTTTAACGACGTCAACATTCAAAGTCATTGTGCGTTGGCTCATTCATAGGGGTATTCAGATTGAATCACGCGCTTGGCTCATTTTTCAGGGCAAGTGAGTCAGACGTGTTGGCGAGAATCTTAATGCCAGTCTCTCATTTGTTGCGCTAAAAAATACAACGCATGTGGGAATAAATGCGCGTTGCGGTGGATATTTGAAAGGTGGCCTGTTTGATAACAATGATTCAAATCTTATGAATTGTGGGCAGGATAACGATTCCGTAGACTCTTCACGCGTTAAGCACACATTCGATTCCAATGCTTTAAAAAAATTCAGGAGACACAACATGTTTTTCACACGACGCTCTGTGGCCTTGCTCGCGCCCGTTTTGTTGCTGGCGTCGGCTTTGCCCGCCCATGCACAAACATTTCCGATGCGGCCAGTCCGGCTTGTGATTCCATTTGGAGCCGGTGGCTCTGCGGATGTGGTCGCAAGAACGATTGCACAAAAACTTTCTGACAAGTGGGGTCAACAAGTATTGGTCGACAACAAACCTGGCGGCGATACGGTGATTGCTGCTTCGGAGGTGCAGCGTGCAGTGCCTGACGGCTACACCCTGCTTCTCGCCATTAATTCAACACTGACGTTAACCCCGCACACCATGAAGGTGCCATATGACCCAGCCAACGATTTCACGATCATTGGCCAGACGACAGCGGTACCGATGCTGATACTCGTCAATGAGAATCTGCCAGTCAAAACTATCCCGGAGCTGATCGCACTGGCTCGTAGCAAGCCTGGTGTACTCAATGCGGGTGGACCGGCTACAGTGACCCACATTCTTCAAGAACAGTTTGCCCGCGAGGCAAAGATCAAGTTCACCTGGGTTCCCTACAAGAGTGGTGTTGATACGACCAAGGGCCTTTTGGGCGATGAAATTCAGGTCGGCGTAGATGGCGTGACCAACAATCTGGCATTTATACAGTCGGGCAAGCTGAGGGCCCTAGGGGTCAGCACGCTCACCCGCCTCAAAACCCTGCCCCAGGTACCAACGCTTCTAGAGCAGGGAATCCGCGATCAGCGTGTCACGCTGACGCATGTGATGATGGGACCGCGCGGAATGCCAAAGCCGATCGTGGACAAGATCAAAGCCGATCTGGAAGCCATTCTCTCCACACCCGACCTGAACGACAAACTCACAAGCGTCGGCATCCAGGCAGCCTGGGTCGATGGGGACTCGCTCGTCAAATCATTCCAGACCGAAAGTGCTGTCACGGCCACCTTGGTGAAAGACCTCGGCCTCAAACCGTAAGATGATGTGATGTTAGACGAGCCCTGCCCCTTGATCTCGCGTGGGCCGTTTTCCAGGTTATGGCCGGCCACTTTGCGCTACGGCTGGGCATCAATTGAACTGACCCATAGCTTCAAGGGTAAAGACATCGAATCTAATCTAATCTATGCGATCGAGCGCCGATATCAACCAGGCTGAAATGTCATGACAACACCAATCACCCCGCATCTGACCACCACCTTCGACCCGCGCAACCACCGCATGTGCGCCACACGCTGGCTCGAGGACTTCACCGTGGGTGAAAAATTCATCCTGCCTTCGCGCACCATGACTGATGCGTTATTCGCCGCCTTCCAGCTGGCGAGCGGCGACAACCACCCTGTGCATTACGACGTTGAATACTGCCGCGCGCGTGGCATGCCCCACATGCTGGCCCACGGCTTTCAGGTTGTGGCCCAGACCTGCGGTGGCGCAGGATTGTTCGCACACTATGTCGAGGACTCGCTCAAAGGCTTCATCGAGCAGAGCAGCCGCTTTCTGGGCATGGTGTTTGTGGGGGATACGCTGTATGTGACGCTGGAGGTTTGTGAGATCGTGCCTCAGCGGACAACCGGACTGCTGACGCTAAAGTCCACCGTCCACAACCAGCGAGGAGAGCTGGTGATGGACGGGTTGCAAAAGTATTTGCTGCTGAAAAAACCGAAGGGCTGAAGTTCAAACTCCAAGTACGTCACGCAGTATTTCGTCGCCGTGCTCGCCGAGCTTGGGCGGCGGGCGTTGGTAGGTCAGGGGCGTGCGTGACATGCGGATGGGGCTAGCGATCATGCGGGCGGGCTTGCCTCCTGCTTCGCCGAGTTCACGCACCATGCCGCGCTCGATGACCTGCGGGTCGGCGAAAACCTGTTGCAAGTTGTTGATGGGTCCGGCAGGAACGCCCGCCTCGTCTAGCAGCGCCTGACATTGGGCAACAGTAAGATTAGCTATTGCACTGGCGATCAGCGGCCCGAGCTCTTCCACATGGCGCAGCCGCGCCTCGTTCCGTGCAAATCGGGGATCGCTTGCCAGACCGTCCAAGCCCAGCGCCTGGCACATGCTGCCGAACTGCGCGTCATTGCCCACGATAAGCATGATGTCGCCATCACTACAGCAGAAGTTGTCGCTAGGGTACACCGTGGTGAGCCGGTTACCGCCGCGCAGTGGCACCCTGCCAGTTGCCAGATAATTCATGCCCAGGTTGGACAGCGCTGCCACCTGCACGTCCAGCAGCGACATGTCGATGAACTGCCCCAGGCCCGAGCGGTGGCGCTCGTTGACAGCAGCAAGGATGGCAATGGTGGAGTACAGCGCCGTCATCTGATCTGCTACGGCCACGCCGGACTTGCGCGGCCCAGCGCCGTCCGTGCCATCCGGGTTACCAGTGATGCTCATCAGGCCACCAATAGCCTGCACGATGGTGTCGTATCCCGGCCGGGCGCTGTAAGGACCCGTCTGTCCAAAACCGGTGATCGAGCAATAGATCAACCCTGGATTGTCCTGCGAGAGCGTCGAGTAGTCCAGGCCATACCGCGCCAGCGTACCGACCTTGTAGTTCTCGATGACCACATCGCATTTGGCGGCCAGGCGTGCTGCAAGAATGCGGCCTTGCGGCGAGGCGATGTCGATTTCTATCGACCGCTTGCCGCGGTTGCAGGTCCAGAAATACGCAGACTCGTCCAACGGGTCTTTGGGTGTGGACGACATGAATGGCGGCGCCCATTCACGCGAGTCGTCTCCCCTGCCCGGCCGCTCGACCTTGATGACATCGGCTCCCAGGTCAGCCAGAACCTGCGCTGCCAGCGGGCCGGCAAGCACGCGGGAAAGGTCCAGCACGCGCAGGCCGTCGAGCGCCCCCTTGGTTGGCATCTTTGCCATCGTCATTCAGGCTGAATGCCCGCCTCCTTGATCAGTTCGAGCCATAGCGTCCGGTCGCGCTGCATGCGCCGCGTTAACTCCTGGTGGCTGACGGGCTCGACCTCGGTCACGGCTGCCGCGTATTGCTGTCTGACTTCGGGCGACGCCAGGGCAGAGGTGATGGCCGCGTTGAGCTTCTCCACGATAGTCATGGGTGTGCCCGCGGGCGCAACGAGTCCGATCCAGGTAACCAGTTGCGTGCCGGGCCAGGTTTCGGCGAGCGTCGGCACTTCGGGCGCGGCCGTGCTACGTGTGGCGGCCGACACGGCCAAGGCATTGGCCTTGCCGGACTTCAGGTGCGGCACGCCATTGCCCACATCCACAATCGCCACCGGTACCTGTCCGCCCAGCAGGTCGGTGATGGCCTGCGGCGTGCCTTTGTACGGTATGGCCGTGAACTTCACGCCGCTGATCTTGGTCAGCAAGGCCAGCGCAACCTGCGCGCTCGACGATCCGTAGGCGACTGGCACAGGCGCAGATTGCTTCGAGGCGTAGGCCAGAAAGCTCTTGATATCTTTGGCCGCAAAATCCGAACGCACCAGGAACATCATCGACGTTGACCCGAGTCCCGACACGGCCTGGAAGTCTTTCTGCGTGTCATAGGGGAGCGTCTTGAACAGTCCAGCGTTGGCGGCCAGCGTGGTACTGGAGCCTACCAGCAGCGTATAACCATCAGGCTTGGCACGCGCGCCGGCCTGGGTGCCGATGACGCCGTTGGCGCCCGCCTTGTTGTCAATGATGACGCTCTGGCCTAACGATTTACTCAGTGCCTGCGCAATCGGCCTTGCTGTATTGTCAGTGGCACTGCCAGGACCATAAGGCACGATGATGGTGATGGGTCGCGACGGAAAGTCTGCCTGCGCAAACGCACCCACTGGGGAAAGTGCAGCAGCCAGGGTGAGTGCAGCGAATATGGTTTTGGTCATTGTCATACCTGTCTCCGTTTTGTGGGGGCTCATGCCTTGGTCACCATGACCTCAAGGCTGCTTCAGGGGTTTTTCCAGACGGGTTTGCGTTTCTCCACAAAGGCCTTGAGGCCCTCGACCGAATCTTCCATGCCGGTTGTCGTGCTCACCAGGTCAACGGCGGAGGCGATGCTCTTGCGATAGTCGCTATCGATCGCTCGGGTGAAGGCCGTCTTGCCCAAAGCCATCAGCTGTGGCGACTTGCTGGCCAGCACCTGCGCCACTTTGCGAGCCTCCGCCATGACTTGGTCTTCGGGCGCCAAGCGGCTCACGAGTCCGAGTGAAGCTGCCTCCTGCGCACTGAAGACGCGACCAGTGAACAGCAGATCAAACGCGCGATAGCGACCCACAATTCGATGCAGCGTCGCGTAGTGGATGGCAGGCACGAGGCCAATGTCGAGCTCTGGGTAGCCGAAGGTGGAATTATCTGCCGCGACCATCATGTCGCACGAGATCGCCAGCGACATACCGCCGCCGCGAGCCGCGCCAGTGATCGCAGCAATGCAGGGCTTGCCCAGGTCAAACTGCAGATCGCACAGCTTCGCATACAGCTTATCGACCATGGCATGCTTTTGCGCTGGCGTGCTGTCCAAGAAGACCCCCAGATCCAGCCCCCCACAGAATCGCCCGGGAATAGCGCTGGCGATGATGACTGCACGCACCTGGGCATCGTCTCTGGCTCGCAACAACGCCGCCATCAACGCATCCATAACCTCGTGAGACAGACCGTTTACAGGCGGATTATTAAAGAAAATTTCGGCGACGCTGTCTTTGACGACATATTGAATGGTTTTGCTGGACATGGGTACCGTTGGTTGCTGTAGCCTCAAGCGGGTCAGACTGCAACAGATAGTAGATAAGAATATTTGTGCACACAAATCAAATAACGTGAACGACTATTCAGCTTTTCTGGACAGAATCCGATCGATGAGTAAGCCCTGTTTTGCCTCAGCGCTCATAACCGTCGCGCAGTTCTTAAAAAGACGTAACAGAAAGAACTGCCGATAAATACTGGTGTGGTTAAAAATTAGCCGTATGCCGATTGACCGGCGGTAACTAGCCAGTCTTCTTGCCTGGTAGCGGCTCCAACATGCCGCACAACTGGACGAAGCGTGCAGCCGAAGGCGACAGAGTGTGGCTCTTTATTTTCATGATGGCAATCGTGCGAGACAGTGAGGGGCGAACAATGCGAAGGCTTTTCAGTTTTGTCCTGGGCGGTGCAGCCATCGCTGGAAGGATGCAAATGCCCAGTCCGGCTTCTGCCATAGCCACCAGGGTGTTAACGTGGGTGACCACGTAACTCATACTTGGCGACATGTCGTCATCCTCCAGTGCCTGGTTTAACTTTCGCTGAAACTGGGATGCGCCAAGGGACAACAGCGGCAGTGGTAGCCGGGAAAGCTCGCGCAGGGAAATACTGGTCTTGTCTAGCGATACCAACGCTGCTGGCATGAGCGCAACGCTATCGTCAACGAATATCGGTTCAAACTCGAGATCTCCGTGTTTTTCGGGCATGGGGCCGATGCCGAAGTCAACCTCACGGCGTCGTACCGCCTCAAGTAGATCGGGCTGCGAAAGCTCACGCACGCTCACGGAAATGGCAGGATAGGTTTTTGCAAATGCCACCAGCAAGGCGGGTAACCGCGTACCGGCCACAGTGGGCACGCAGCCCAGTGACAACTGACCCTGCTGCACCTCAGCCGCCTGCTGGATACGTGCCAAGGCACCCTCAAGTTCCGCAAGCGCCTTGCGGGTGCTGATCATCAGATCCTCGCCTTCCCGCGTCAATTCCACCCGACGTGTGGTTCGCTGAAACACGGCAACGCCCAACCTTTCCTCCAGCTGCTTAATCTGCATGCTGACGGCCGGCAGTGACAGGTGGGTTTGCTCAGCAGCTTTGCGAAAACTGGCGTTTTCTGCCACGGCAAGAAATGTGGTGAAGAGCTTGAAGTTGATTTTCACGACGGCAGCAATACTTAATTGAACAATGGAAATTATTGTTCATTTTGTATATTACGGCAATCGGTGCAAAACATCCCTTGATTGACGGGGCCGCCAAACCAGCCAAGCTATCAGACCTCAGCTGCTCGGCATGGAGTCCGAATTTTGGTCGGACGCTCGGGTTTTCGCAGCCGCGTGGATCGCACTGGTTAGAACAGGTGTCGTGCGTGCGTCCAATCGCGGAATCTTCTACAAAATTTCGCGTGCCAGCTTAAGGATCCTTCAACACCGCGACCTGTTGTTGATAGGAGCCGCCGGGATTGCTGATCATTGCCGGCCGTCAGCACGGTCTCGCCATCTGAGACAGCTGTAGCTTAGGCAGATTGATACTGGAAATTGAATAATCCTTCAATTCATTTGAGTTGTCATGAAGGCCAATGAAGCGTAACTTCAGGTTGTGGATCACACCGAGTCACTTCTTCGGCCAAACGCTGCCCATGGCTTCAAACTCGATGCATAACCGGTTCGATTTTGCAGATCAAGCGGAACGAAAGGAGCAAAGTTTTGACTTTTTAAGGCATAACTTATGCTAAATTACTATCCGCTAGCAAATAGTAGTAGGTGCGTACGTATTCCATGATGACGTGAAGCTACAGGAGATACAGACATGAAGTCGGGCAGCTCATCGCCATTTTCAAAAACGGGGTCAGGTCCTGGTGCTTACCCTTTGCCGCTGCAATTCATTGGTGGTGAATGGCGCCTTGGCGGGGATGGCACCGCGGGCCAGGTTTCCAACCCTGCCACGCATGAAGTGCTGGCTGAAGTGCCCCGCGCCAGCAAGCAAGATCTAGACGATGCGCTGGCCGCTGCTTTCAATGCGTTTGGCCCATGGCGCCGTATGTCGGCAGTCGATCGCGGAAACATCCTCACTGCTGCGGCCCACCTTCTGCGTCAGCGCGCCGATGAACTGGCCCGCATCATGAGCTTGGAGCAAGGCAAGACGCTGGCCGAAGCCAAACTTGAATTCATGTTGTCCGCAGAAACCTTTGAATGGTATGCCGCAGAAGGCCGTCGCGCCAACGGCCGCATCATGCCGGCCCGTCTTCCGGGCGCGCGACAAATGGTGTTGCCACAACCGCTAGGCCCGGTCGCAGCCTTCACACCGTGGAACTTCCCCAGCCTGCTGCCAGCCCGCAAGATTGCACCGGCTCTGGCTGCCGGCTGCACCATGGTCATGAAGCCGTCTGAAGAAACACCAGCGTCTGCGCTTGCACTGGCAGCAGTACTGGCAGAAGCCGGTTTGCCCTCCGGTGTACTCAACATGGTGCTGGGTGTGCCGCAAGATATTTCAGAACATCTGATTGCCTCGCCGATTATTCGCAAGATCACCTTTACAGGCTCGGTGCCCGTGGGCAAGCAGCTTGCGCTCCTGGCGGCCGAAGGCGTCAAGCCCTGCACGCTTGAACTCGGTGGCCATTCAGCAGCGCTGATTTTCGCCGATGCCGACATGGACCGTGCCGTTGCTACCTGTGTGCAAGGCAAGACGCGCAACGCCGGTCAGGTCTGCACCTCACCAACACGTTTCCTGGTACACGAATCCATCCATGACGAGTTCGTCAAACGCTTTGCAAAAGCTCTGGGCGATGTCGTGATCGGCCCAGGCAACGCACCCAGCAGCCAAATGGGTCCGCTCGCCAACGGCCGTCGTGTTGAGGCGATGGAGCAACTCGTCAAGGACGCCACCTCCGCTGGCGGTGAACTGTATGCTGGCGGCGAACGGCTTGGCAACACCGGCAACTTCTTTCGCCCGACGATATTGGTTGACACCCCCATCAGCGCCGGTCCGATGTGCGTCGAACCCTTTGGCCCTGTTGCGCTTGTCAGCCGCTTCTCGCGCACCGAAGACGCGATTGCCGAAGCCAATCGCCTACCCTACGGCCTGGCCGCCTATGCCTTCACGCAATCCGCGGCGACAGCCGTCACCGTGAGCGAAGAACTCGACGCCGGCGGCATAGGAATTAATTCTTTCGCAGTCTCGCATGTTGAGGCACCTTTCGGCGGAATCAAGGAAAGCGGTATAGGTTACGAAGGCGGCAGTGAAGGCCTGGCCGCCTTCATGCACCATAAGTATGTGCACCACGCTTGATGCCATCGGCCGCAAAACCAAGCATCACTTTCGGTTAGTTATCAGAGTTATCCATTTCCAAGTTACCCATCGTTAAACCAAAGGACGCAAGTCCACATCAGGAGACTTTATGTTGAAATTCAAAACGACCAACAGCCAACCCGCCACGTTGCGCCGCATGACGATGGTTGCCGTACTATGCGCCGGCACCTTGGGTTTCTCAAGCCTGCTGCAGGCACAGGCCCCCGCACCGCTGCAAATCGGCATTCTCAGCGACATGTCTGGCCCTTACATTGACCTGTCAGGCCCTGGCTCAGTCGTGTCAGCCAAGCTGGCGATTGAAGATTTTGGCGGCAAGGTGCTGGGTCGCCCCATCCAGTTGCTCGAAGGCGATCACCTGAACAAACCCGACGTCGGCCTGAACATAGCCCGCAAATGGTTTGACGGCGGCGTGCGCACCATTTTCGACATCGGCGTCACCACTGTGGCACTGGGGGTACAGGACCTGGCCAGGGAAAAAGACCGCCTGGCCATCTTCACCAGCTCTGCCAGCAGCGATTTGACCGGCGTGAAATGTTCGCCCAACAGCATCAGCTGGGTTTACAACAGCTACATGCAGTCAGTCGGTATCGTCAAGGCGCTGCAGGCCAAAGGTGGCAAGAGCTGGTACTTCATCACCATTGACTACACCTACGGTAAAAATGTTCAGCGCGACACGACACAGCTCATTGAGGCTGGGGGCGGCAAAGTGATCGGCTCCACACCCCACGTCATCAGCTCTACAGACTTTTCTTCACAGTTGCTGCAGGCGCAGGCCTCCAAGGCCGACGTGATCGCACTGGCCACTACCACAGCGCATGCCGCTGCGGCCATCAAACAGGCTGAAGAATTCGGCATTTCAGGCAAGCAGGCTATTGCGCCTCTGAGCCTGACGCTGCACGATACCAAGGCGATTGGACTGAAAATTGGTCAGGGCCTGCTTGAAACATCGGCGTTTTACTGGGACCAGAACGATGGCACGCGCAAATTCGCTGCGCGTTACAAGGATCGTCATGGCAAGATGCCCAATATGATGCAGGCCAGCGTCTACGGTGCAGTCAGCCACTACCTCAAGGCAGTGGCCGCCGCCGGTACCGACGACTCGGCCAAAGTGATGGCAAAGATGAAAGAGTTGCCCGTCAATGACTTCATGACAAAGAACGCAAAAATCCGTGAGGATGGCCAAGTCATGCGCGAGGTCTATGTGCTCCAGACCAAAACGCCTGCCGAGTCCAAAGGCGAGTGGGACCTTTCGAAGGTTGTTGCCACCATTCCTGCGAATGAAGCCTTCCAGCCTGCCAGCAAGGCTTGTCCTCTGGTCAAGTAAGCGCATCACCCATACGTGATGCAGGCATGGGCAGGCGAGCGAACAGTGCAAACACAGCCGCATAGCCCATGCCAAACAAAAAACAGGGACGAGAGGGTCATGCATGAGTGACGACTACATCATTGAAACCACAGCACTGTCCAAACAGTTCAAGGGTTTCACGGCCGTCAACAGCGTCAACCTGAAGGTCAAGCGCGGTACCGTGCATGCGTTGATTGGCCCCAACGGCGCCGGCAAGACAACTTGCTTTAACCTGCTGACGAAGTTTCTGGAACCCACCAGCGGCAGCATCGTTTTCAATGGACGCGACATCACCCGTATGGCCCCCGCTGACGTGGCACGCCTAGGCATGGTGCGCAGCTTCCAGATTTCGGCGGTGTTCCCGCTGATGACAGTGCTCGACAACGTTCGTGTGGCTCTGCAACGGCCCGTGGGCCAGTCCTTTCACTTCTGGCGTGACGACACGATGCTGGATCAGTTCAATGACAAGGCGATGGCACTGCTGGCAGATGTCGGCCTGATTGATTATGCTTTTGAAAATGCTGGAGACCTGTCCTATGGCCGCAAGCGTGCACTGGAGATTGCCACCACCCTCGCGCTCGACCCGACCATGCTGCTGCTTGATGAACCCACTTCGGGCATGGGCCGCGAAGACATCGGCGTTGTCGCCACGCTCATCAAGCGAGTGGCAGCATCACGCACCGTTTTGATGGTCGAACACAACCTAGGGTTTGTGTCCGACCTTGCGGACACCATCACGGTACTGGCACGCGGCGAGGTCCTTGCCGAAGGCACTTATGACCAGGTCTCGAAAAACAGCGAAGTTATGGCCGCATACATCGGGACACCCGAATGACCGAGATCGTCGCACCCCCCATCATCGTGCGCGACTTGCACGGCCACTATGGCCAGTCGCATGTATTGCACGGTATGAACTTTAAAGTACACAGCGGCGAAGTTGTGACTCTACTGGGCCGCAACGGCGCGGGCAAGACAAGTACCCTGCGCGCCATCATCGGCATCCTCGGCAAACGCAGTGGCTCGGTGGTTGTGGAAGGTGTTGAAACCATCGCCATGACTTCTGACCGGATTGCCTCCATAGGCTTGGGTTATTGCCCAGAAGAGCGCGGAATCTTCTCGGCCCTGACAGTACACGAGAACCTGCTGCTGCCGCCTATTTTGAAGCCAGGTGGCATGACTGTCGATGAAATTCATGCATTGTTCCCGCGCCTCAAGGAGCGCGCAAAAAGCCAGGGCACCAAGCTGTCCGGCGGCGAGCAACAGATGCTGGCGATCGCACGCATCTTGCGTACCGGTGCCAAAACCCTGCTGCTGGACGAACCCACCGAAGGTCTGGCACCCATCATCGTGCAGCACATCGGAGAGATCATCCGCACACTCAAGCAGCGCGGCTACACCATCGTGCTGGTCGAACAGAACCTGCGCTTTGCGATGTCGGTCGCCGACCGCCACTATGTGGTCGAACACGGCCATGTCGTCGATGAAGTATCAAACGAGCAACTTAGCGCCACACCCGAGCGGCTCGACAGATACCTGAGCGTATGAACGACAAAAACGGAGCCCAGACATGACGGATGTTTTCGGTGTGCCACTACCGGCCCTGATGGGGCAGTTAACCCTGGGTCTGATCAGCGGCTCGTTTTACGCCATGCTCAGCTTGGGCCTGGCAGTGATTTTCGGCCTGCTGAACGTGGTCAACTTCACGCACGGCGCGCAGTTCACGCTCGGTGCTTTCGGCGCATGGGCCTTGCTGCGCTACTTTGGTATCCCCTACTGGGGTTCACTGGTGCTGGCGCCGCTGCTGGTCGGATTGATCGGCGTGGCGCTTGAAAAGACACTGCTTCGCCGGCTGTACGGTATGAGCGATCTTTACCAGTTGCTGCTGACATTCGGCATGGCGCTGGTGTTTGAAGGCCTGTTGGCCATCCTGTTCGGCTCGTCCGGCATGCCCTACGACAATCCGATGCCAGGGGGCTTCAACCTTGGCTTCATGTTTTTACCCTACTACCGCGCCTGGGTCGTCACTTTTTCCATCGTCATGTGCGCCGTGACGTGGTTCGCTATTGAGCGCACACGCTTGGGCGCATACCTGCGCGCAGCAACCGAAAAGCCCGAACTGGTGCGTGCCTTTGGTGTGAACGTACCGCGCATGATCACCATCACCTACGGCATGGGCGTGGCACTGGCCGCACTTGCAGGCGTGCTGGCCGCACCCATGGACCAGGTCAAGCCGTCCATGGGTTCGGGGCTCATCATCACCGTGTTCGCCGTCGTGGTGATTGGCGGCATGGGCTCGCTCTTCGGCGCCATTCTCACAGGCTTTGGTCTCGGCATGATAGAGGCGCTGACCAAGGTGTATTACCCGCAAGGCTCCAGCGTGGCTATCTTTCTCATCATGACCTTTGTGCTATTGCTCAAGCCCTCTGGCCTGTTCGGAAAAACCCAATGACACGCTTAACCTTGACACACTGGACACCCAAGGAAACCCATGCGCCGCGCTGACCTGATTGCCTTTGCCCTGCTGCTGCTGGTGGGCACCTGTGCGCCACTGCTCGTATACCCGGCATTTCTCACCAAGCTGCTGTGTTTTGCCATCTTTGCCATGGCCTTCAACCTGCTGGTCGGCTATGTCGGACTGCTTTCCTTTGGTCACGCCATGTTCTTTGGCGGTGCCGCTTACGTGACAGGCCACGCCATCAAGGTCTGGGGTTGGTCGCCCGAGCTGGCCATCCTGACCGGCATGGTCAGCGCCACCGTGATGGGCCTGCTGGTCGGCCTGATCGTCATCAAGCGACAGGGTATTTATTTCGCCATGATCACGCTGGCGCTGGCTCAGATGTTTTTCTTCTTTTGTGTAGGCGCGCATTTCACAGGAGGCGAGGATGGCATCTCCGCCATCCCGCGCAGGCCCGTGTTTGGCTTGATCAACATCTCCGACGACAAGGCGCTTTATTACGTGGTATTAGCCGTGTTTACGGTCTGCTTCCTTTTAATCTATCGCACCATTCACTCGCCGTTCGGGCAGGTGCTACAGGCCATACGCGAGAACGAGCCGCGCGCGGTGTCTCTGGGCTACCGCGTACACCAATACAAGCTGGTTGCCTTTGTGCTGTCTGCCACGCTAGCAGGGCTGGCGGGCGCGCTGAAGGTGCTGGTCTTTCAGCTGGCATCACTGGTGGATGTTAGCTGGGGCCTGTCGGGTGAAGTGATCCTGATGACGCTGGTTGGCGGCATAGGCACGGTGTTCGGCCCGGTGATAGGCGCAGCCTTCATCATCACCATGCAAAACTACCTTACCGGGCTGGCGCAGTGGGTGCCTGTCGTGCAAGGCACCATCTTCATCGTCGTCGTCGTGCTCTTTCAGCGCGGGATTGCCGGCGAAATCGGCGAGTGGTTGCGACGAATGAAACGGCGCTCGACAGTTAAAACACAGCGGGACTAGTCGGTATGACCAACCCGCGCTACAACGAATTTTCCGGTAAGGTAGCGCTGGTCACGGGCGGCGCCTCGGGCATAGGCGCCTGCGTGGCGCGCCTGCTGGCCGCGGGCGGCGCGCAGGTGGTGGTGGCCGACATTGACGGCGCCGGCGCAGCCCACATAGCCGACGAGCTCAAGGCCGATGGCGGACAGTCCGTGGCGCATACGGTTGACCTGGCGAATATGGCCGCAGTAGAGGCAATGATTGCCTTTACGGTCAAACAATTCGGCGCGCTGCACCTGGCCGTCAACAATGCCGGCATCAGCGGCATACGGATTCCGCTGGCCGAGCAGACCTTTGAAAACTGGCATCGCGTGATCGACGTGAACCTGAACGCGGTTTTCTACGCCATGAAGTTTGAGATACCGGCGATGCTGAATGCCGGCGGCGGCGCCATCGTCAACATCGCATCGGTGCTGGGCAGCGTGGGATCGGCACTGTCACCTGCCTATGTGGCGGCCAAGCACGGTGTGGTCGGCCTGACCAAAAGCGCGGCCATCGCCTATTCAGCCAAAGGTATACGCGTGAACTCTGTCGGGCCGGGCTATATCGATACGCCCTTGCTGCAGGTGCTGGACCAGGCAGCGCTACCGGCCCTGATCGCCAACCACCCGATAGGCCGCCTCGGCCAACCCGAAGAAGTTGCTGAGATGGTAGGTTTCCTGCTGTCCGACCGCGCCTCATTTGTCACCGGCAGCTACCAGCTGGTAGATGGCGGGTTTACCGCTCGCTGATGCTCATAAACAGTGCATCACTGGGACCAAAATCCTACTAAAAATTCATGTCGAGATCCTTGCAAAGCGATCTTTGCAAAACCACCCTTGTCGGTTTCAGTTCCCATGCCAGGGATCTCGTTGAACCCCTGATCCGGTTCTACTGGTAGTCTTGGCGTTGAATTTTCCCACGTTTTAATTGCCTCAAAAGATATCGATGGGTTGCAAGGACGCTGGATCGACGCCGCCTCGCCAGCAGAAAATGAATGTCGTGCCGTCGTTAGTGCCGCCATGAGCCCAGCCAGAAGGCTGCATCAAATAGTGCTTGAGTCGCAGGTTCGCAGGCACCTGACCAGTAAAGGAGCGGTGGTCCATATCGGCGTAAAACCGATAGTTCACGTCGACACCTTCGGCCATCAGACGACTGGCAAACTCCGTTCACAGCTTCCGCCATTTCCCCTATGGGAGATGAAAAAAACTCACTTTACCCCCCAAACAACCCCCCTAAGAATTTGCGCTTGCGTAAGAGGAATCAATTCAATTCGGCGCACGACTGTCTGCCCTCGCCGCCACCAGCGCGGTCATGCAGTGCGTGCCGCCTTTTTGTTTGAACTGCGCTGCGCGCTGCGGGTCAGCCCACCCCACATCACCGCTTTCGTTTTGCCAGCTATGTAGTGTCAGTCAGTGCGCACAGCTCGGCTTCGCTATGCGCAAGTGCCGGGGAGTTACATCGCCAGTGCTTCGCAAGTGTTGGTCAGTTTACGTTCAGCACGTCCCTTGAACCGCTACTAAGCTTTCCTTGGCATAGCAAGCATGAATTTTCATGTGCCAATGACAGAAACTTTGAGGATGCGCGCCGGATTAACAAGATGATTGTTGATGGGACGGCTATGGCTTCCCCCTTTTGAGCGTCGGCCGCTGCAACTGCCGCCTCTAGCTGTTGTCGCTGCATTTGCATTTCTCCATTTCAGTTTTGACATCATATTTGTCTACTGATTTGGGGGAATACCAGTGGGCATTTAGTGGGTAATGACCACCAACACGCTGCAGGGTGACTCTTCTATCAGGGCCTTTGATAAAGAACCACCCCACCATCTTTCAAGCCATCTGTCTTTGTGTTTGTGACCCACAACCACCAATTCAATACTTTGCTCCCGGACATACTTCACTATCTCATCCACGGGGCTACCCCGTCTGATGGTGCCGTTGACCTGCCCCCCATAAACCGTACCAGTCATATTTCCAAGAAGTCCATCAACCCGGAGAATGATGGACATGAGAACAAGCAAATACAGCGAAGAGCAGATCATTGGCTTTCTGCGGCAGGCCGAAGCC
>CANJWZ010000009.1 GCA_947478725.1 Comamonadaceae bacterium | reverse complement strand
CGGAGTCGGTGGAAACAAGAAAGTTTTCGCCCCTGACCTGAACGCCGTGGCCGGCGTAATAAAACAAACCCACCCCGCCAGAGGCTTTTAATTTGTCGCCAAAGTCTCTGACAAGCCGACGCATGTCGCGAATGGAGGCGTTCTCCGCCTTGATGGTCGTGAAGCCGGCGTCCTTCAAGACCTTGTCCATCAGTCTGGCGTCGTTGACCGGGTTGCTGAGCGGCGACGACTTGTACGTTGCGTTGCCGATGATGAGCGCCAGCCTGGCTTCGGGATTGGTTTGGGCCGCAGCATTGACAAAGCTCAATGCAACAGCCAGTACCAGCACGCGACGAAATGTGACGAACATGCGCTGGATTTTAGGAACGCTTGAGGCAAAGTCAAGCACGGGCTGCCGCATTCGTGCGCGGTGCTGCCTTAGAGCTGCGTCAATGCTGGTGCCCCATGCGCACCGCTAGACCAATCAATATCTGCGCCAGCAGCGACTAAATACAGAGCAACTGACCAGCAACCGGAGTCAGGGCGCATCCCGGGCGCAGCGAAAGCCGATGTAAACCACCGAGGTGTTGGCAGGCTTGCTCTGGACATGGCTGTCGCGCATGGGGCCAGCGCCGTACCACCAGCTGCCGCCCCGGGTGCGCTTGTCGGGCGCTGGCCCGCTGTCTACCCATTCCCAGGCATTGCCGCCCATGTCATACAGGCCATTGACACCGGCCCGCGTGGTGCCGACCGGCGCATGGCCCCGGCCCCGGCTGGTGACCGCATAGGCCACTGTGGCCACGCTGCCGCAATCACCCAGGCAGTTTGCGCCCAACGGGCTGTCCCCGGTCGGGTAAGGGTAGGTCTGGCCGGTGGTGAGTCCTGCTGGCGGATGGGCGCGCCGCTCGGTATAGGCGGCCTCCCCCCACTCGGCATCGGTAGGCAAGCGCTTGCCAGCCCATCGGCAAAAAGCCTGCGCTTCAGCGTGGTTGATGTGAACCGCTGGCTCGCTGGGCATGCCGGGGCGGCCAAATGGGGCGCGCCAGTTCCAGCCTTTGCGTTGCTCCCAGCCGGCCTCAAAGGTGCTGCCGCCGCCCGCACGTTCTGCGGCTGTGATGGTGTTGGTGGCCTCAACAAAACTTCGGTACTGGCCGATGCTGACTTCCGTGCGGTCCAGCTCGAACAGGCCGATCCGCTGCATGTCAGAGGCGCACACCAGGCTTGCCAATGGCAACAAGGCCGAGATGACCCATCGCTTGCAGTTCATCGCCCGTCCAAGTTTGCAGCCTTAATGCTGGTGCCCATGCGCACCATGCACATGCTGATGCGCAATTTCTTCTTCGCTGGCCTGGCGCACGTCCAGCACCTTGATGGCAAAGCGCAGCGCCTTGCCTGCCAGCGGGTGGTTGCCGTCCAGCATCACGGTGTCGCCCTTGATCTTCATGACGTTGAAGATGGTCATCTGCCCGTCCTCGCCGCGCCCCTCGAGCTGGCCGCCGACCTTCACGCCGGGCGGAAACTGTTTTTTTGGCAGCGTGCGCAGCAGGCTTTCGTCGCGCACGCCAAAGGCGTCCTGCGGCTGCAAGTCGAGCGTGACCTGGTAGCCACTTTCCTGACCGGTCAGGGCCTCTTCAATTTTGGGCAGGGTGTTGCCGTAGCCACCGTGCAGGTACACGCTGGGTTCTTTGCCATCTTCAATCAGCTTGCCTTGCAGGTCGGTGACCTTGAATTGCAGGGTCACGGCGGTGTCTTTGTCGATTTTCATGGTGTGGGGCTCAAAAAAGGATAGTTTAGGGTATTAAGTCGGGCTTTGGCCCAATGCAGATATGCGCGAGTCGCTCCGAATTTAATAGCGTTTCAGATCTCAGGTGCCTGCTATGAACAGGGTTGAAGCGCCTTGCCAGCCAGTTGCGGCTTGATGGCGTCGAGCTGGGCGCGCAGGGCGGCATTGACCGTTGGCAGCTTGAGCTTTTGGCCGCGCTGCTCGGCCCGCTCCTGAATCACTCTGGCGGTTTTAACGCCTTTTTGGGCGATGCGGGCCAGTTCGGCGTCGGCCTCGGCTTGGGTCTTGAAGCTGCCCAGCGACAGGCCAGGCTCCAGCGCGGTGTTGTTCGGGGTATCAAACGTCACCTTCAAACCGCGCAGCTCGGCCTTCTTTTTGTCCACCGCATCAGCCGAGCTGAACTTGCCCATGTAAACCAGCCAGCGGGCGGGGCTTGCTGCGCTTTCCAGCACCCAGCTGCCAGCAGGCAGCAGGCTGACCAGGCGCTCGCGAAGCACCAAGCTTTGTTCTTCGTTAAACAGGCCTACTTGCAAGCATCCGGCAGCGTTTGATGCCAGGGCGGCGGATGCAGGCGCCTGCGGGTTTTCAAACTGAAGCGCCTCTGCCGGGCTCAGGATGCGCATGGCCTCCGGATTGATCTGCTGGGCCAGGCGCTGCGGCTCGGTCTGGCTGGTGGGGGCCAAGCCGTAGGCTGCCAACAGGCCGTGCGACCAGGCATAGTAGCCGGCGTTGGCCAGCACCAGCAGCAACACGATCAGTCTCAACATGGCCGCATGTCCCCGGGGGGCACGTGGCCGGTCACTGGCCGCACAGAAACTTCAGAGCTGGTGATGTCTTTCATACCGCCAGCAGTATGCACCAGCAAGGCGCCAGATTCTGTGACGCCGTGGGCCTGGCCCTGGGTGCCATCTGACAACTGCACGTCGCGCCCTGCCAGCACGTCACGCCGGGCAAAGCGGGCTTGAAAAGGTGCAAATCCGAACTGCTCAAAGGCCTGCACGGTTTGCACCAAGGGCGGCAGCACACGCAGCAGCGTGCTGGCCACGTCGGCATCAGGCTGCAAATTTTGCAGGCAGGTGGGGGCAACGGCGGTCGATTCTTGCAGCGGCACATCAAGCGCACGCACATTGATGCCCACCCCAATGACCAGGTAGCGCGTGCCTTCAAAGGTGGCGGTTTCCACCAAAATGCCGCCCAGCTTGCGCTCATCCATGGCGTGCGGGTGTTTTGTCACCAGCCACAAGTCGTTGGGCCATTTCAGGCCGATGTGGTGCGCCGGTGCGTTGGCAGCGTCCAGGCTTTCCGCCAAACTGACGCCAACCGCCAGCGACAGGCCCGACCAGTCGGCGGGTGCCAGCGGCATGCCCAATGAAAACATCAGGCTGTCACCACGCTGGCTATGCCACTGGCGGCCCAGCCGGCCGCGCCCGGCGCTTTGCTGCTCGGCCACCAGCAGCGTGGGTTCGGGCTGCCCCGCTTTAAAGCGCCGCATCAGCTCGGTATTGGTGGAGTCGATCGTCGGCAATGCCTCGCAGGTAAAGCCCGGCAGATGAGGCTCTACAGTCTGCCAGATGGCCTCCAAAGGCCAGCGGATGGGATCAACGCTCAGCAAGGTCAGCCTTTTCAGTGTTTTTTCTTGTCTTTCTTTTTCTTCTTCTTCTTGTCGTCTTTGTCTTTGGGTGCGAGCAGCGTGCCGCGACACTTCTTAGCCCCGCACCAGCACGGGTATTCGGCCAGCAGCTTTTTGGTGTACTTGGCGTCAATGATCAGGCCGTAGTCATAAAACAGCTCTTCACCGGCGGTGATGTTGCGCAGCGCCTTGATGAACACGCGGCCGCCATCCTCGTCGGCTTCGCAGTTGGGCTTGCAGGCGTGGTTGATCCAGCGCGACGAGTTGCCGCCATGTTTGGCGTCAATCACATGCTTTTCGTCCATGTGAAAGTAAAACGTGTGGTTCGGGTCTGTCGGGTCGTGCGGGTGGCGGCGCAGCGCTTCTTTCCAGCTGATGACCTCGCCCACATACTCAATGATGGTCTCGCCCTCGGCCAGATCTGTCAGGGCAAAAACGCCCTTGCCGTGCACACCTGAGCGGCGGGTTTGAATGCGGCGGGCGTCGGGTGAAGAGCTTTTATCTGATGTGGTGGAGGCGCTGGCGACTTGACTTTTGAGCACGGCAAAACATTTCCGAAAATTTTTGAGGTATGGTTAATTCATGCAGGTGCGCGCGTGTGCGCATGCGCCTGCCAGCGCCCGCACGTGTGTGCGTGCGCGAGAAGCCCGTATTGTAGTGATGCGATTTTTCAAGGAGTCAGCCATGCGCATTGCCGTCGCCAGCCGCAGAAACCTGCTCAAGATCAGTGCCTTGGCATGGCTGACACCTGCCTGGGCCCAGACCCCGCAACCCCCCTTGCCCCAGCTGGGCAGCGTCGTGAGCCTGCCGGATGTGACGCTGCTCGGCGGTGCTGTCTGGACGCCGCAAAATCAGGCCGTCAGCACGCTTGTGGTGTACTGGTGGGCTAGCTGGTGCCCTTTTTGTGCGGTGCAGTCGCCCCACATAGAAGCTCTGTGGCGCGCCCAAAAAGCCAACGGCCTGGGTGTGCTGGCCCTGTCGATTGACAAGCAGGAAAGCGCCGCCAGCGGCTATATGAAAAGCAAAGGCTACAGCTTCCCGGCGGCCATGCTGGTGGGCGATGTGGCTAAGATGCTGCCAAAACCCAAGGGTCTGCCGGTGGTGGTGGTGCTGAAGCTGGACAAGGCCAAGGGCCGCGAAGGCAAAGTCGTTTTTGCCGAAGGCGGGGAAATGTTCCCCGAGGATATTGAAGGTTTGAAGAAGTACATATGAATATGAAAACTCTCGTCATCGCAGAAAAGCCATCCGTCGCGCAAGACATCGTGCGCGCCATCACGCCTACCGCCGGCAAGTTTGAAAAGCACGACGAGTATTTTGAAAGTGACGACTGGCTGGTCACGTCTGCG
This sequence comes from Comamonadaceae bacterium, assembly GCA_947478725.1. GTDB lineage: Bacteria > Pseudomonadota > Gammaproteobacteria > Burkholderiales > Burkholderiaceae_C > Polaromonas. Next base: position 100,614 of record CANJWZ010000009.1, on the reverse strand, counting down.
GTCGGCCATCTGGTCGAGATTCAGGCGCCGGAAGAGTTTGACGTCAAGCGCGGCAAATGGAGCTTTGCCAACCTGCCGGTGTTGCCGCCCTACTTTGACTTGAAGCCAATGGACAAAACCAAGACGCGGCTCAATGCCATCGTCAAGCTGACCAAGCGCAAGGACGTGGGCAACATCGTCAATGCCTGCGACGCGGGCCGCGAGGGCGAGCTGATTTTCCGGCTCATCCAGCAGTACGCCAAGTCCAAGCACCCGGTCAAACGTCTGTGGCTGCAGTCGATGACGCCCGCCGCGATTCGCGATGGTTTTGACAGTTTGCGCACCGAAAAGCAGATGCAGGGCCTGGCCGATGCGGCACGCTCACGGTCTGAGGCCGACTGGATGGTCGGCATCAATGGCACGCGCGCCATGACGGCTTTCAACTCGCGCGACGGCGGTTTCTTTTTAACCACCGTTGGCCGCGTGCAAACGCCCACGCTGAGCGTGGTGGTGGAGCGGGAAGAAAAAATCCGCAAGTTTGTGTCCCGGGATTACTGGGAAATTCACGCCTCATTTTTGGCCGAAGCAGGGCAATACCCGGCCAAGTGGTTTGACCCGACGTGGAAGAAGGCGGTGGCAAACGCTGACAACGCCGAGCCCGATGCCGAGCTGAAAGCCGACCGCGTCTGGTCGCAGCGCGAGGCCCTCGCCATTGCCGAGGCGGTGCGCGGCAAGTCAGCCACCGTGACAGAAGAAAGCAAGCCCACCACCCAAGCTGCGGGCCAGTTGTTTGACCTGACATCGCTGCAGCGCGAGGCCAATGGCAAGTTTGGCTTTTCGGCCAAAACCACGCTGCAAATTGCGCAAAGCCTGTACGAGCGCCACAAGGCGCTGACCTACCCGCGTACCGATTCGCGCGCCCTGCCGGAAGACTATTTGCCGGTCGTTAAAAAGACCTTTGAAATGCTGGCCGACTCTAGCATGCGGCACCTGGCGCCACATGCCCTGGTGGCGCTGAACGGCAATTACATCAAGCCCAACAAACGCATTTTTGACAACGCCAAAGTTAGCGATCACTTCGCCATCATCCCTACGCTGGAAGCGCCGAGTGGTTTGAGCGAGGCCGAGCAAAAGCTGTACGACCTGGTGGTCAAGCGCTTCATGGCGGTGTTTTACCCGTCGGCTGAATACCTGGTGACCACACGGATTTCGCTTTGTATGGCGCATAGTTTCAAGACAGAAGGCAAGGTGCTGGTCAAGCCGGGCTGGCTGGCCATTTACGGCAAGGAAGCCGAGGACGAAAACACCGACGAGAAAGACAGCAAAACGCTGGTGGCCGTCAAGCCGGGCGAAATGGTGCGCGCCGAAAGTGTCGACGCCAAAGGCCTGAAAACCCGGCCCCCGGCCCGCTACAGCGAGGCCACCCTGCTGGGCGCGATGGAAGGCGCTGGCAAAACCATTGACGACGACGAACTGCGCGAAGCCATGCAGGAAAAAGGCCTGGGCACGCCCGCCACCCGCGCCGCCACGATTGAAGGCTTGATCGCTGAAAAATACATGCTGCGCGAAGGCCGCGAACTGATCCCCACCGCCAAGGCGTTTCAGTTGATGACGCTGCTGCGCGGGTTGGATGTGCAGGAGTTGTCCAAGGCCGAGCTGACCGGCGAGTGGGAGTTCAAGCTCGCGCAAATGGAGCAAGGCAAGCTGAGCCGTGAAGCCTTCATGGCCGAGATTGCCGCCATGACCGAGCGCATGGTGGCCAAAGCCAAGGGCTACGACAAAGACAGCATCCCCGGCGACTACGCCACGCTGTCCGAACCCTGCCCCAACTGTGGCGGTGTGGTCAAAGAAAACTACCGCCGCTACACCTGCACCGGTCTTGCTGGAACCCTCTCCCCTGGTGGGAGAGGGCAGGGTGAGGGGTCTGCCGAATCTTCTGGCTGCGGCTTTTCATTCGGCAAAACGCCGGCTGGCCGCACCTTTGAAAACGCCGAGGTCGAACAGTTTTTGCGCGATAAAAAGATTGGCCCGCTTGATGGCTTCAGGTCCAAAGCGGGCTGGCCTTTCACGGCAGAGATGGTCATCAAGTTTGACGAAGAAACGAAAAACTACAAGCTGGAGTTTGATTTTGGCGACGACAAGAACGCCGAGACCGGCGAGATTGTGGACTTCAGCGCCCAGCAACCACTTGGCAAGTGCTCCAAATGCGGTACTGAGCATGGCGGCATGGTGTTTGAACACGGCAAAAACTACGTCTGCGACAAGTCGGTGCCAACGCTTGAGCAGCCCACCCCGAGTTGTGACTTCAAAACCGGCCAGGTCATCTTGCAGCAGCCGATTGAGCGCGAGCAGATGGTGAAATTGCTGGACACCGGCAAAACGGATTTGCTCGACAAGTTCGTGTCGATGCGCACCCGCCGCGCGTTCAAGGCCATGCTGGCATGGGACGCCGCCGCAGGCAAAGTCAATTTTGAGTTTGCACCTTCAAAGTTCCCGCCGCGCAAACCGGCTGCCGCGAAAACCGGTACGGCCACCATCAAAACACCGTTCGGCAAAACCGTGGCGGTGAAATCTGGAGCCAAGCCCGCTGCCAAAAAAGTCGCGGCGAAAAAAGCACCCGCTGTAAAAGTCGCCAAGCCCAAAGTAGCCAGAGTCGCCAAGCCAGGCTCTGGATTGACGCCCAGCGACGCGCTGGCCGCCGTTATCGGCGCCGAAGCCGTTGTGCGGACCCAGGTGATCAAAAAGCTGTGGGACTACATCAAGGCCGAAAACCTGCAAGATGCCAGCAACAAGCGCAACATCAACGCCGACGCCAAGCTATTGGCCGTGTTCGGCAAGCCGCAAGTGACGATGTTTGAGCTGGCGGGGATTGTGGGCAAGCATTTGAGTTGAGCGGCCTGCCAATCAGCAGTCCGTCTCAAAGAAATCAAGAATCTCGCGGCCCAGCGCGTCCTCGCCGCTGTTGAAATGCGCCACCACTGACATGTGGTTGTGGCCGCGCATCTGGCGGTAACGCGGGGCTTGCCTGCGTGCCAGGCTGAGCTGGTGGGCCATCTCCAGGCCATACACGTCGAGCAGCGGGTTTTCAAACTCTGCGGTGACGATGAAAACCGGCAGGCGGCTAGAGGCCGCGTGGCTGACCGGTGAGCGCTGGTCGTACAGCGCTGCGTCCTGGCCAAAATAAGCCCGCACCGCATCGGCGTTGGGGTTATCTGGGGACACATCGGCGCGCAGTCGGGCCGATATCAGCACCGCACCGGCCGTGTATTGCCCGTGATACGCAAGACCCGGGTCAAACACATAGCTGGCCACATGCGTGCCGCCTGCCGAGTGGCCGATCAAGAAAAGCCTGGCTGGGTTGCCGCCATGGGCCGCCACGTTCTGCGTCAGCCAGGCCATCGCCCGAGCCACATCGTCGGCCCCGCCGGGGAAGGTCGACTCCGGCGCCAGCCGGTATTCGATGTTGATGCCCACATAGCCCTGTTTGGCAAACCAGAACATCAGGTTGTCGTAAATCTCAGGACTGGCTTGTTTGTCACCGCGCACAAAAGCGCCGCCATGCACAAACACGACCACGCCGGCATGGTGTGCAGAAGACGGCTGAAAAATGTCCAGCACCTGCCGTGGGTGAGGGCCGTAAGGCAGGTCGCGCGTCACGCTGATGCCGCTGTTGTCGGCGGCCGCCAGCAGCGGCGCGTAAGCGTCTTTGACCATCTGGCTGTGGCCACGGATGTCGGTGCCCCATATCGGGCCAATACGAGCCATCAGTTGCTGCGTGGGCAGCGGTAGCTGGGTCATGACCTCAAGGTTTGTAAGCCACGGCTTCGACTTCAAACAGCCATTCGGGCTTGGCCAATGCTTTGACAACCACCAGGGTAGATGCCGGGCGGGCGTCTTTCAAAAACACCGAGCGTACTGGGTTCAGGTCTTTCAGGTCCGCACCGTCCACCAGATAGCTGGTGAGCTTGACCAAGTGGCTTTCGTCCATCTGGGCCGCTGCCAGCACGGCCATCAGGTTTTCCCAGGCAATGCGGGCCTGTTCGGCAAAGCCGGTGCCCAGGCTGCCATCAGGCCGCATGCCGATTTGGCCCGACACACACAGCCACTGCCCGGCGCTGGGAGCCAGGACGCCGTGGCTGTACATGCCTGCGGGTGCGGCGATGGCGCTAGGGTTGAGTTTTTGGCTTGTCATGTGGATGTTTATTTGCTCGTTGAGTTTAACCACCAGTTGGCGTGCGCATAGCGGCAACAATGCCTCGCATGTCGTCAATGGTGGCCAGCCGCGGATTCATGCGCACCTGGCCGCTTTTCATGGCCGCCTGCGCCAGTTGCTCGCGGGCTTCGTCGGTGGTGACAAAACCGTCCAGGCTCAAGTCCAGGTCCAGCTGCCAGCGCAGCTTTGACAAGGCCGCCGCTGCTGACATGGCACCCAAAGCATGGGCCACCACAGCAGCTTTGGGCCCCATGGCGGCTTCATTGAAAGCTGCCACCGCCGGCAGTGCCAGCGCATTGCCCAAGCCGTGAGGCACATGGTAAAGCGCGCCCAGCGGCGCAGCGAGCGCGTGCGCCAGGCCCAGGTTGGCGCTGTTAAAGGCAATGGCCGCCTGGCAAGAGGCAATCAGGCACCAGCTGCGCGCGTCTTGATGCGAGGGCTCTTTGTAGGCAACGGGCAGCCACTTGCCCAACAGGCGCATGGCCGATTCAGCAAACGGGTCACTCATCACGGACGCAGCTTTTGACACATAAGCCTCGACCGCATGGGTGACCGCGTCGTAGCCCGAAGCAGCGGTGACTTTGGCGGGCGCTGAAAGACTCAGGCTGCCGTCGAGCAGGGCAATGTGCGGCGTCATTTCAGGTGAGCGAAATATCAGTTTGATGTCCGAGCCCGCTTTGCCCGCCACGGCGGATTCAGACACCTCGCTTCCCGTACCGGCCGTGGTGGGCACGGCCACCAGCACGCTGGCATGCGGCTTGAAGAACTTGCCAAAACCCGACACTGATTCAGCTGTGCCGGGGTTGGCCAGCAGCAGACGCGCGACCTTGGCCGTGTCCATGGCCGATCCTCCCCCCAGCGCCACAATAAAGTCGGGGCTGCAAGCGGCCAGCACATCGCGGCAGGCTTCAATGGTGGCGGTGTCGGGCTCATGCGCAGGTACAAAGTGCACAGCAGGCGTGCTGCCGGTGGCATCATGCAGCAGCTGGCAAATATGGGCGGCGACTTCGGTATTTTCAAAAAATGCGTCCATCACCACGGCGGCGCTTGTGGTCTTGGCCTCACGCGCCAGGTCGCTGAGTTTGTCAATGCCCTTCCAGGCAGAGATGATGCGGCGGTTGGAGTGGACGAAGGTAAAGGGTGTGCAGGTATTGGTCATGGGTGTCAAAAAGGTTAAGAAATATCCATCACAACACTCTTGTGCTGCAGGTAAGCGTCCAGCCCCTCCACCCCCAGCTCGCGGCCATAGCCACTTTGCTTGTAGCCACCAAAAGGCATTTCAATGCCAATCACGGCGGGGGTGTTGACAGAAACGGTACCGGCTTCAATGCGTGCTGCTAATTGATGGGCACGGGCCAAGGATTGCGTCCACACCGTAGCAGCCAAACCATAGTCAGAGTCGTTAGCCACTGCAATCGCTTCTTCCATGTCCTTGACGCGGATGACGGTCAGTACCGGGCCAAAAATCTCTTCACGCGCGATCTTCATCCGATTGCTGGCGTGGTCAAAAATGGTGGCCTCGACAAACGGGCCGGGCAAGCCCTCGGGGGCCTTGCCACCGCACACCAACTTGGCCCCTTCAGCTACTGCGCCGTTGCAGTAGTTCAATATATTTTGCTGCGCGGCGGCGTTGATGACTGGGCCGAGTGTGGTGCTGGCATCCATCGGGTTGCCAACCTTCAGCATCTTGGCGCGGGCGAGTATCTTTTCAACCAGCGCATCGGCGACTGATTCGACCACAATGCAGCGCGTACGCGCCGCACACTTTTGCCCGGCATGGCCAAACACGCCAGCCGCTGTGCCAATGGCGGCGCGGTCCAAGTCGGCATCAGCCAAAATCACTGCGGGTGATTTACCGCCCAGTTCAAGAGTGACCCGCTTGACGCTTTTGGCCGCAGCTTGCGCCACCTGAATGCCAACTTCTGTTGAGCCGGTAAACGACACCTTGGCAATGTCTGCATGCGTAGCCAGCTGCATGCCAATACCCCGACCCGAGCCAGCCACCACATTGAAAACACCATGCGGCAAACCAGCATCAACCGCCAGTGCAGCAAACAGCAGCGTTGACAGCGGTGTTTCACTGGCGGGCTTGACGACAACGGTGTTGCCCGATGCCAGCGCGGGCGCCAGCTTCCACAGCATCAGCAGCAGGGGAAAGTTCCACGGCAGAATCAAACCGCACACACCCAGCGGCTCACGCCGCACAAAGCGGTGAATGCTGCTGGCGCTGGCTACCACGCGGCCATCGAGCCGCTCGGCGCAGCCCGCAAACCATTGCAGCGTACCGATGCTGGTGCGAATGTCAATTTCAGCATCGGCAATGGTTTTGCCGCCGTGGTGGGATTCAAGCGCCACAAATTCGCGGAAGCGTGCCTGCAAAACATTTGCCATGGCGAGCAACACTTTGCCACGCTCTGCCGGAGCCTTGCCAGCCCATGCGGGCAGCGCCGATTTGGCGGAAGCAACAGCGTCATTTAAGTCGCGGCCAGAGGCATAGCCGCAATGGGTTATCAGCTGGCCATCGGCCTTACCAAACACCCCGTGCTGGTCAGTCGTTTTAACAAAACTGCCGTTGATATAGACACTGCCTTCGGGCATGACTGACAGCAATGTGGCGTAGTCGGCGGGGCTGTATGAAGTGGACATCAACTTTCCTTAAATAATCTTTGGTGTTGCGGCTGACGGAGAACTTTCGCCTAAAAACGCGCTGCTCAAATCACCCGACGCCAGCAACTCGCTGGACGCGCTGCTGCGCACCATCAGTCCCAGCTGGATCACGTAAGCGCGGTGCGACACCGATAAAGCCTTATGCACATTTTGCTCGGCCAGCAGCACGGCTGTACCTGACGCGGTGATGTCCTTGACGCGATTGAGCACCTCGGTCATCAAGATCGGCGACAAGCCCAGCGACGGCTCATCGAGCAAAAGCAAGCGTGGCCGCAGCATCAGCGCACGGCCAATGGCCAGCATCTGCTGCTGGCCACCCGACAAGGCCCATCCCATGGCGCTGATTTTTTCTCTCAAGGCCGGGAAGAAGGTATATACCTCTTCAGCCCGTGCACGTCCGCTGTCCTTGTCGCGGCTGGCGACCAGCAGGTTTTCATGTACCGTCAGACCGGGAAACACGCGTCTGCCTTCGGGCGAATAACCAATGCCAATGTCGGCCCTGCTGGATACCGGCAGACTGCTGATACTTTGGCCATCAAAACGCACATCGCCTGCTGCGCCTGCCAGCATGCCCATGATGCATTTCATCAGCGTTGATTTCCCTGCGCCGTTGGCACCCACCAGGGCCACAGCTTCGCCCGCGTCAACTGTCAAACTGACACCGCGCAGCGCCTGTATCTGGCCGTAGCTGGCGGCCAGGTTTTGAATGTCGAGCAGGTGCGTCATGCTTGAACGTCTTCCGGTGCACCCAGATAGGCCGCAATCACCAGCGGGTTGGCTCGTATCTCGGCCGGCGTGCCCTGGGCAATCACCACCCCATGGTCCAGGCAGACCATGCGCTCGGCCAGTGGCATCAAAAACGGCATGTTGTGTTCAATCACCAAAATCGACAAGCCGGTCTTGGCAAAGGCGCGCAGCCTGTCGGCCAGGTCAAGTTGCTCGTTTTCATTCAGGCCGGCGGCGGGCTCGTCCAGCAACAGCAGGGTCGGCTCCAGCGCCAGCGCGCGCGCAATTTCGACCTTGCGCTTGATGCCGTATGCCAGGCCGCCGGCATGAGACTGCGCCGTGTGGCCAATGCCCAAGGCTTCGAGCAAATACGCCGCATTGCCGCGCGCTCGCTGCCATGCGGGTTGTTGCCAACCTGCGCCAGCAGCTTGCAGCAGCCCCGCTTTTTCAAAGCCATAGCGCGCCACTGCAATGTTGTCGAGTACCGTCATGTCATCGACGAGATTGATATTTTGAAACGTACGTGCCACGCCACTGCTGGCGATGTTAAAGCTGGCCTCCTCATGAATCGCTACGCCATTGAGCTGCACGGCGCCACCTTCTGCGCGGTAAATACCAGTGATGACGTTGAGCAGCGTTGTCTTGCCCGAACCATTGGGGCCAATCAGGCCCAAGATTTCACCCTGCGCCACCTTGAGTGATACGCCGTCCAGCGCCTTCAGGCCGCCAAAGCGTTTGCGAATGTCTTGTACATCCAGCAACGGGCCGCTATGCATCGGCAGCGCGGCACGTGCTGGCAAAGCAATCGGTTGATGCGGCGTGCTTGCACGCTCCGGGAAGAGTTTGGCACGCCACTGCTCCAGCAAACCAATCAAGCCATATGGCGCCACGATGACGGCGAACAGCAGCGCCACGCCGTAGGCAATCAGATAGTATTTTTCAAGATCGCGAAACCACTCGGGCAAATTCACAATCAGTACCGCACCCAAAATCGCACCCGCCACATGGGTGCGGCCGCCCAGCACTGCAATCGTCAAGCAGGCGACCATGATGGGAAACTCCAGCACCTCAACCGACACGACGCGAATGGTGTGGGCATACAACGCTCCCGCCAGCCCGGCAAACAGCGACGACAACAAAAAAGTGGCGTAGCGCAGGCGTGCAGTATCTATACCTATGGCCTGCGCAGCGACAGGATTTTCCCGTGAGATTTGCAGCGCAGCACCGTACAGCCCCCGGGTGATACGCCATGACAGCAGCGCGCCCACGGCCACGCAGCCCCACACCGCCAGCATGATGCCCTGGCCTTTTTTAATCTCAAACCCAAAGATCGTTAGCCCGGCAATGCCAGACAAGCCGTTCGAGCCGCCCGTCAAGTCTTGCCAGCCAATGGCCACCAGCAGCAGCACCTGGCCAATGCCCAATGTGGCCAATGCAAAATAATGCGACTCCAGTCGCAGCACGGGCGCAGCAACCACCGCCGCCAGCATGACGGGCAGCAGGAGAGACAAAAATAGCGTGTATTCAGCTCCCCAGCCGTAACGCACACTCAGGATGCCGGTGACATACGCGCCCACCCCAAAAAAACTGCCTTGCGTCAATGCCAGCGCGCCCGCGTGGCCAAAGATGAATTGAAAGCCCAAAGCCAGCAGCGCGTAAATGCCAACGATAGTAAACAGGCGCATCTGGTAAGCCGATGAAATGCTTGACGCCCACACCACCAACCCGAGGACACCCAATATCAACAGCGGACGTATGCCCTTGCTGGCCCAAGTCAAAGAGGCATTCATACCCGTTTTTGTACCTTCTCACCAAACAGGCCTTGCGGCCTGAAGAACATGATGGCCAGCAGGCAGACGTACAGCAAAATAGTCGATGCTGTTTGCGTGAACAGCCAGGGCGTGACATCTTTCAGCAAGGGCACAAGTACCGGTAGTGATGGCAGCAATACCTCAAACAGTGCAATGATGAGTGCGCCGCACACCGCACCGCTCAGGCTGCCCCAGCCGCCAATCGTGACCGCAATATAGGCCTTGATGATGTAGTTCGAACCGTCGGTGGGCGACACAAAAAACGTGTTCGACAGCATCAGGCCGGCAGCGCCCGCTAACGCCGAGCCAATCGCAAAGGTCAGCGCAATCATGCTGTTCACACGAATTCCCATGGCCTCTGCCATCGGCCTGTCTTGTGCAGTGGCGCGCAGCTTTCGCCCCAGGCCAGTACGGTTAAGAAGCAAGTGCTGCGCAGCAATCAGCATGGCGGCGATAACGATGATGCTGAGGGCTTGCTGGCCAACCGTGATGCCTGCCAGGCTGAGCGAGCCCTCACCCAAAAGCGGCGGGCCTTTGTGCGGTTCTGCGCCGTTGATGGCATTGGCCGAGTTTTGAAACACGATGCCCAGCGCGATGGTCGAAATAAACACCGACACGGGCGGCCTGTCTTTCAGCGGAAAATACGCAAGATACGAAAACACAAACCCGAGCAGCGCCATCACCAGCATGACCGCAGGCAGCAGCAACACGCCCGGCAAGGGCAGCAAGCTGAACAGGGCAATCGTGACGTAACCGCCAGCCATCACCATATCGCCATGGGTAAAGTTGACGGCACTCGTCGCGTTCAGAATCAGGACAAAACCCAGTGCCAGAAGTGCATAGGATGCGCCCAGAGCCAGCGCATTGACCAGTATTTGCAGCATGTCAGCCTGCAACGTCCATCAGTAGCGTTTGGCGATTTGCGGTGTGCGGTTGTCGCCGTAGCAAATGATCATGGCCGAGTTGGCCATGTTGCCCCTGCCGTCCGACTTATACGTCATAGCCAAGCCCTTATAGGAGTTCTCAGACAGGGCTTTGCGCATGTCTTCTGGTGTTTTGGCACCCTTCATCGCGGCATTGATGATCATGTTGGTGGCGTCGTACTGACCTACTGCAAAACCGTCCGGCTCGGACTTGAATTCAGCCCTGTATTGCGCCAGAAAATTGGCCATATCGGAACCGCCACCTGCCAGTGGCGCGGCGTTGGTTTCAGCACATATACCTTTGAGTTCCGCTGGATCAAGCAGTGCAGCCGTCGAGGGCTGTGCCACACCAGACCCCGCGACAATGGGCAGGTTCAGTTTGGCCGCCGCAGCCTGTTTTATAAAGAGGGCAGATGGACCGCCATGCAGATGCAGCATCACCACATCAGGCCGGGCGGCCTTGACCTTGCCAATGGCCGCTGACATGTCCTTGACCGTCACGTCGAGGGCTTCTTCCATGACGGGCGTGAGGCCTGCTTTTTTCAGCAAGTCAACAATGTGCCCGTGACCGCCCTGGCCGTATGCGGTGGTTTGGTAGACGATGGCCACACGTTTCATTTTGAGTTCTTCAAGAACGTAGCGGACGTGTGCGTTTTTGGCTACCGCATCGCCAGGAAAGAAACGGAAAACGTAGGGGTTGCCTTTTTCGGTGATGCTGGCGGTGCCTGACACAGTGGCCAGTGGGATTTTGTTTTCAAGTGCAATGGGCAGCATGGCGAGCATCTGGGGGCCCAGCATGGAGGCAGCAACTGCGGTGACTTTGCCGCGCGCCAGGGACCGCTCCAGAGCGGTGGTGGCCCCCTCGGGGGAGGCGCCCGTGTCGCTCACTTCAGATTTGATCTTGACCGAGGCTGGTGCATTTTTAATCGCCAGCAGGGCGCCGTTGCGCTGGCTGGTGCCTTCTAACGCCAGAAAACCAGTGACAGGAACGAGAACCGGAATGTTGATCTCTGACTGAGCATGTGCCGCTATGGGCAGTGCCAGCAACGAAGCAGAAAGTACGACCAGACTGGGACGAAATAAATACGCAGTGCTCATGACGATCTCCTTTTAATGATGACGTAAAAAATTAAAAATTTCCGACGACCCAACACATCAAGGTGACAAATTGACGGCCTTCACCACTTGCGTCCACTTGGCAGATTCGCTGCGCACATAGGTCGAAAATACATCTGGCGTTGCAAACTCGGGTTCTGCGCCGAGGTCACGCAACTGCTTTTGAAGGTCAGGGGTTTTAAGTACGGCCGTCAAGGACTGGTTGAGCTTGTCAGTCACCGCCGCTGGAATACCTGCCGGCGCAAAGACGCCAAACCAGGCGCTGACCTCGTAGCCCGGAACGCCAGACTCGGCCATGGTGGGCACGCTGGGCAGTTGCGGGCTGCGCTCCCTGCTGGTCACGGCGAGGGCTTTGAGCTTGCCAGATGCGATGTGCGGCAAGGCTGTAGCCTGCAGGTCAAACATCAATTTGACGTGCCCGGCCAAAACGTCATTCAGCGCAGGCGCACTGCCTTTGTAAGGCACATGTAGCAGGCTGATGTTTGAAGCACTTTCAAACAAGGCGCCCGCCAGATGGTTGGACGTACCCGGCCCGGCAGAGGCATAGCTGATGTCGCCAGGCTTGGCTTTGGCCAGTGCCACCACGTCTTGCACCTTGGCTGCTGGTAGCGTTGGCTGGGTGACCAGTACGAAAGCAATCGACGCTATGGGCGCCACGGCTGTAAAGTCTTTGACCGGGTCGTAACCCACCTTGTTCATGGCTGGGTTGATAGCGTGCGAGCTGACGGTCCCCATCAGCAGGGTGTAACCATCAGCCGGAGCGACAGCGACCGCCTTGGCACCGATGGCCGTACCCGCGCCAGCGCGGTTGTCAATGATGACGCTCTGGCCCCACATGGTGCCCAGCTTTTGCCCGACAGCTCGCGCAAGAATGTCAGCCGAACCGCCTGGTGGGTAAGGTACCACCAGTGTGACTGGGCGTGCAGGAAAAGTGGTTTGCGCGCAAGCAGAACCGCACATGCAAGCCAGCGCTGCAACCAGTAGCCATCGACGCTCGGTTTTCAAACGCATCAGCCTTAATGAACAACAGCGACTCGATCGACCTCGGGGATTTCCGGGATCTCCACACCATAAGGTGCAATCTCCTCACGGATCTGGTCAAGCGAGCGCTTGATGATAAAAATCTCTTCGTCAGGGTGTGTCGCGCCCAAGCCGTGCTGTGCAGCCAAAGACCGGTTGTGGCCGGCGCGTGCACGTTCGTGTTCAGGCAAGTTGACGACGGCATACACGCCATTGAGCAAACTGCCGCGCAGCTTTTTGGCAAACTTTTTGCCAATCAGATCCTTGTCGTGTGGGCTCAACTCTTCAAAGAAGCGGCGCATGATGATGCGCCCAAAATGGATGTGCCGCGCTTCGTCGCGTAGGATAAGCTGGCAGGCCGTGCGGATGGATTTGTAGCGCGCGTTCTCATACCGCGCCTTGAGTAACTCACCTGAGAGTTGCTCAAACAAAGTGTTGACAGCCAGGCCCGCGAAAAATGACATGGCCTTTTCGTCCTTCTCGTCGTGAAAACGGGGAATCACGGACTTGAAGTAGTCAGCACGCGGCTCGTTTTGGTAAGCGCCCAGCCCTCGCGCCACCAAAAATGACGTTTCATGGTGGCGCAATTCTTCGGCAATGAAGTTGATGATGTGCTGCTTGATTTCAAATGGCTGATGGTCAAAAATAGCCTCGCGCAGTCGCTCGGCACCGTAGGGAATCGCGCCATGCTCCATCCAGGCGCGCAGGCTCCACCACTCTGAGCCAGCCTCCCGCACTTCTGCGGGTAAGTCTGCATCAACAAGGTCCGAAAAATCAATCGACAGCGGGTTCCAGGCCAGATCACGGGCCTGCTCGCAAAGTCGCCAGACTTCCGGGTATTCAACGTCCGATTTGATCGGATAAGGGTTGGGAACGGGGTTCAGTTCCTCTAGGAGCGAAGCTTGCATGACAGTACTTTCCTGCGCGTGAATTTGAGTGTCGAGTCATCTTAAGGCGGCATCACCCATTCGTCTAATACTGTTTTAATTCAGTGGTGATAATCGAAATGAATCACCAAAGTTAAGATCAAAGCATGGATTTACGTCAACTCAGGCAGTTTGTTGCCGTTGCGGAAGAACGCAGTTTCCGGCGGGCTGCTGATCGCCTGCACGTGTCGCAGCCACCGCTGAGCATCGCCGTGCAAAAGCTGGAGGCGGATGTAGGCGTTACCTTGCTTGACCGCAATCGTCACCATGTGCGCCTGACGGTTGCAGGCGAAGCTTTTCTACGCGAAGCCAAACGCACATTGGCGCACGCCCAGTTGTCGATCGAGATTGCTCAAAAGGCGGGGGCAGGCAAGCTCGGTACTTTGCGGCTGTCGTTTGTGCCCAGTGCTGCGCTCAATGTTGTGCCCGACCTGCTGCGAGCATTTCGCCAGGACTACCCGGACGTCACGCTGGTGCTGACCAGCGACACCACATCTCAGCAAAAGGCCTCGTTGTTAAGTGGCGCCACAGACGTGGGTATTGTGGTGCCGCCGCTGCATGATGCAGTGGGTTTTCGCGTCGATAGATTTTGTGATCAGGAACTGATGCTGGCAGTGCCGATGTCTCATGCTTTGGCCAGCCAAAAGCGGGTGCAGCTCAGAGATCTTGCGCAAGAGTCTTTTGTTGGCTTCCCATTTAGTGAAGGACCAGGCTTTGAAAGTGTTGTCATGGCCGCTTGCCATCAATGTGGCTTTGTTCCAAAATTTATACAGGTCGCATCTGAAATGCAAACCATTTTGGCGCTGGTCAGCAGTGGCTTGGGAATTGCGCTGGTGCCGCAAGCCATGCAGGCTGTCCAGACCGAACACGTCACTTATCTACAAGTTCGGCGGCGCAATTCGGCGGTGAAATACTCTTTGGGCCTAGCATTTAACCCTGCCAATACCAACCCCACGGTCAATGCGTTTATGGCTATTGCACAGCGGATACGACGCCATTATCCTCAGGCTGCCAAAGGAGCTGGTGCAACTGCTTCATGAAGACTTGTCTGATGCTTCGAGTGCGTCATTGGGTAGGCGCTCAAGCATCACCACAAACGCGTGAGAAAAAATCCACCCCTTACGCCTCGTCATTTATTGCAATTGGTTGTAGAAAATGAGACCTTATGCAAAGACCGCTTGTCGTTTTGAGCATCAACCTGCCGGCTGAATTTCAAAATCGGCATCGCCCAGATAACGGTTCACACCAAAAGCAGCATGTGTTGCTGCCAGTTCAGCGGCTTCCCATTGCTCGGCCAGCAGTTGCTCTGACGCCGAGATCGGCCAGGGGCGTGGTTGCTCGCCGTGCTGCTGAAAAAGCTTTTGATACGCGTGGTAGCAGGGCATTACCAGCGAAGCGTCGCCTAGCGTTTCCTCCAGCGCTGAGCGGAACCGCTGGACGGCAAGCGCGCGTTCGGTCTCGGTCACGTCGTCAGCAGAAAAAATCTTGAGCAGGTAAGTCATGGCCCAGCTTAAAAAAACTTCAAAAGAAGTGGCACCAAAAACGGCATCAACAGTGCTGCCAGCAGCACCTGCAGGCCAAGCGCCAGCGCCGCGTAAGCCCCTGCATCGGCGTTGACCTGCAGGGCGCGGGCAGCGCCAATGCCGTGCGCCGCAGTGCCCAGTGCAAACCCACGCGCAGCCCAGCCAGCGGGGGTCATGGGGATGCGCAGGGCATCAAACAGATATTTCCCGGCCAGCGCACCGACCAGCCCGGTGAGGACAGCAAACACCGCCGCCAGCGCGGGAATACCGCCGATTTTTTCAGCGATGCCCATGGCTACAGGCGCGGTGACTGACTTGGGCACCAGTGACAGCATCACCTCGGCAGGCAAGCCAACAGTCCATGCCAGCAGCCAGGCAGAAGCACTCGCGGCCAGGCCGCCTGCCATGGCGGCTGTGAGCAGCCCGGGCCAGCGCTGACGCAATTCGGCGCGGCGTTGCCACAGTGGCCAGGCCAGTGCCACCACGGCGGGGCCAAGCAAAAAGTGAATGAACTGCGCACCGGCAAAGTAGGTGGGATAGGGCACGCCAGAAAGCAACAAGCCTGCGGCCAGCACCAGCACTGTCCACAGCACCGGGTTGGCCCACGGTGCCTGATGAAGACGCGTGTAGATGGTTTGGGCAAGCACATAAACGAGCAGTGTTGCGGTCAAGCCAAACAGGGGCGTGGCGGACAGGTAGACCCAAAGCTCGACAAACTTAGGCATCGCTTAGCCCTTTTTTGTTGTCTTTGGCTCTATTGAGTCCATACAAGCTCAGCACTGTGACAGCCAAACCCACCAGTGTCGACAGCACAATCACCAGCAGCATGCGAAAGCCATACTGGTTGACGAGCGACAAATGGGTCATCACGCCCACGCCCACCGGGACAAAGAGCAAAGACAGGTGCGACAGTAAAAAGTCTGCACACGGGCCGACGGACGCACGAACCACGGGCCAACGCAATACCAGCAACAGCAACAGCATGCCCACCACCGGCCCGGGAAAAGGCAGTGTCAAGCCGCGCGCCAACAGCTCACCGACGGACTGGCAAACCAGCAAGCAGGCGAGGCCGCGCAGGGCGTTCATGCTCAGAATCGCGGCAGATCAGGATGAGACATCTTGCCGCCACGCACCAGCATTTTTCCGTATTCAGCACAGCGATTCAGCGTGGGAATCACCTTGCCTGGGTTGAGCAAGCCCTTGCTGTCAAACGCGCGCTTGACGCCAAACATCTGCTCGTTTTCTTCATTTGAAAACTGCACGCACATGGAGTTGAGCTTTTCCACGCCCACACCATGCTCGCCCGTCACCGTACCGCCCATGGCCACGCTGGTTTCCAGAATCTCTGCGCCAAACAGCTCGCATCGGTGCAATTGGTCGGCGTCGTTGGCATCAAACAGGATCAGCGGATGCAGGTTGCCATCACCTGCATGAAACACATTGGCGCAGCGCAGCTGGTACTTCTTTTCCATCTCGCCAATGGCCAGCAAAATATCGGCCAGGCGCTTGCGCGGAATGGTTGAGTCCATGCACATGTAGTCGGGGCTCATGCGGCCGCTGGCCGGAAAAGCATTTTTGCGGCCTGACCAGAACTTCAGGCGCTCGGCTTCGCTCTGGCTGACGGCAATCGCGGTTGCGCCACAACGTGTGAGCACCTCGCTCATGCGGCCAATTTCTTCTTCTACTTCTTCTGCGGTGCCGTCGCTCTCGCACAGCAAAATCGCTTCGGCTGTCAGGTCGTAACCGGCATGTACAAAGTCTTCAACCGCCGCCGTCATGGGTTTGTCCATCATCTCCAGCCCGGCCGGAATGATGCCTGCCGCAATCACCGCCGCCACTGCATCGCCGGCTTTGCGCAAGTCGTCAAAGCTGGCCATGATGCAGCGTGCCAGTTGTGGCTTGGGGATCAGCTTGACGGTGACCTCCGTCGTGATGGCCAGCATGCCCTCGCTGCCAATGACGATGCTGAGCAGGTCGTAGCCCGGCGCGTCCAGCGCATCGCTGCCAAATTCAACGCTTTCCCCCTCGATCGTGAATCCCTTGACCTTGATGACGTTGTGCACCGTCAAGCCATATTTCAGGCAATGCACACCGCCCGAGTTCTCGGCCACATTGCCGCCAATGGTGCAGGCAATCTGGCTTGATGGGTCGGGGGCGTAGTACAAGCCGTAAGGCGCGGCGGCTTCAGAGATGGCCAGGTTACGCACGCCGCCTTGCACCACAGCGGTACGGCTCAAGGGGTCCAGCTTCAAAATTTTGTTGAATTTGGCCAGCGACAGCGTCACGCCCAGCTTGTGCGGCATCGCCCCACCTGACAGGCCGGTGCCTGCACCGCGCGCCACCACAGGCACATCCAGCGCGTGGCAAGTTTTAAGAACAGCCTGGATTTGCGCATAGGTTTCTGGCAACACCACCACCAGCGGGCGCTGACGGTAGGCCGTCAGGCCATCGCATTCATATGGCGTGGTGTCTTCGTTATTCCACAGCAGCGCATGGGCCGGCACAATGGCTTGCAGCTCGCGCACCACCCGTGCTTGCCGCTCGGCGCGTTCCATTGAAAATTGCTGCTCTGCTGTCAGGGGTGCATTCATGGTCAGATTCCTGTTGAACCCTGACTTTAGTCCATCACTGACTTGTGGAGTTGAAGAAATTTAACGCCGGGCATGAAACCCGGCCTCAAGACCCCAGACTTTTACGCAGCCATTCCACAAATGCGGCGCATTCCCATCTGTCCATCGTGCCAGTGCGCCAGCACAGGTAGTGCGCATGCGGGCTGGGGACGTTGCCCGAGTACACGGCGTTGTGACCCAGCCGCACCAATGCGCCATTGTCTAACCAGGGCGCGCCCAGCTTCAGCCTTATCAGCGCGATGCCCATGCCCGCAGCGGCGGCATCGCACATCAGGCCAATATCATTGAATTGCGAGCCTTCCATGGGCTCAGGCCAGTCCAGATGCTGGGCCGCAAACCAGGTGCGCCACGGCTCCAGCGGCGAGCGCAGCAGGTTTTCGCCTTCAATGTCTTGCGCTGTTTCAAATGGGCCATGGTCGCGCACAAAGGCCGGCGATGCGAGCAGTGTCACCTCGTCCTTCATCAGGCAAATATGCTCGACGTCGGCGTAGCGCCCGGTGCCAAAACGGATCGTCAGGTCGGCGTCTTCTGCCACCACATCCAGCAGGGGGATGGACACTTGCAGTGTCAGGTCAATCTCGGGATAGGCTTCGGTGAACTGGCGCAGGCGCGGTATCAGAATCGATCGGGCAAAAGTGGGCGTCACGGCCAGCCGCAGCTTGCGCTTGCCAGGGTTGGCGCTTTGCCCAGCCGGGCCCGGAAATTTTTGCAGCGTGGCCAGCCCGTCGCGCACATGCGCCAGGTACTCGCTGCCCTCAGTGGTCAATGAAAAATCAGCCCGGCCAAACAGCTTGGTGCCAATGATTTGCTCCAGCTGTTTGACGCGGTGGCTCACCGCGCTGGGCGTGACGCACAACTCTTCAGCCGCCTGCGTCACGCTGCGCAGCCGCGCCAGCGTTTCAAACGTCAGCAGGCACTGGATGGGCGGAATACGTGTGGTCATGGCAGTGCTTCTTATCAAGTGGCCGCCGCGGAACCGGCTGTGCCGGGCCGCTGGTGGCCGCCCCCTGGGGGGAGACGCCGCAGGCGTTTCGGGGGGTCACTTAAACACCACGGTCTTGTGCCCATTGAGTAAAACACGATGTTCGCTGTGCCACTTCACCGCCTGCGCCAGCACGCGGCTCTCGGTGTCTTTGCCGCGCGCGGTCAGGTTTTCTACTGTTTCTTTGTGGTCTACCCGCGTCACGTCCTGTTCGATGATCGGGCCTTCGTCGAGGTCGGCCGTCACGTAATGCGCGGTAGCGCCAATGACCTTGACACCGCGAACGTGGGCTTGGTGATACGGCTTGGCACCCTTGAAGCTGGGCAACATGCTGTGGTGAATGTTGATCGCCCGGCTGGAGAGCTTTTTGCACAGGTTGTTGCTCAGCACCTGCATGTAGCGTGCCAGCACGACGAGTTCCGCGCCTTCGCTGTCAATGATCTCGAGTTGCTTGGCTTCGGCCTGTGCTTTTGTATCAGCGCTGACGGTGATGTGGTGAAACGGCACGTTGTAGCTGGCCGCCAGCTGGTAAAAGTCGCGGTGGTTGCTGATGATGGCGCGCACGTCAATCGGCAGCAGGCCAGACTTCCAGCGGAACAAAATGTCATTCAGGCAATGCCCGTCTCGGCTGACCATGATGACGGTACGCATCGCGTCTTGGGTGGAATGCAGCTTCCAGTTCATGGCAAACGGTTCAGCAAACGCGGCAAGTTGGGTTTTGAGTTCGTCATGGGTCAACTGGTCACACGCAAACTGCACCCGCATGAAAAACAGACCCGTGGCCGGGTCGCTGTACTGCGCGGCCTCTTCAATGTTGCCGTTGCGTTCCATCAAAAAGCCCGAAACAGCGTGAACGATGCCCATGCGGTCAGGGCAGGACAGGGTAAGAATAAAAGCGTGGTTCATAGTGCTGGAATTGTCGCAGGTCAAAGCGCGCGTCGTGCAGTGACAAAATAGCTCAATTCCCACAGGAGATCCGCATGGCTTACCAAACCTTCAACATGGACCACCAGTGGTTGCCGTTTACCCCGAACCGCAGCTTTGCCAAAGACCCGCGCGTGTTTGTCGCTGCCGACGGCATGATGTTCACCACCCATGACGGCAAGCAGGTGATCGATGGAATTTCCAGCCTGTGGTGTGTGGCCGCAGGGCACAACCGAAAGCCCATCAACGAGGCCATCAAAAAGCAGCTCGACACGCTCGACTACGCCACCGCCTTTCAGGCCAGCAACGACCAGGCCTTTGTGGCTGCCGAGATGATTGCCGCCATGGCGCCGGGCGACCTGAACAAGGTGCTGTTTTGCAACTCTGGCAGCGAGGCGGCCGACACATCGCTCAAGGTGGCGCTGGCCTACCACCGCGCACGCGGCGAGGGCCACCGCAATGTGTTCATCGGTCGCGAGCGCGGCTATCACGGCGTGGGCTTTGGCGGCATGAGTGTGGGCGGTATACCGGCCAACCGCAAGGCTTACGGCACGGCCTTGCTGCCTCGGGTAGACCACATGCGGTTTATCCATGACCCGCTGCACCCTGAACATGCCGGTCATGCCTACATCCATGGCGAAGAGCCGGTATGGACAGAAGACCTGCTGGCCGAACTTGAAAACCGAATCTTGCCGCTGCATGACCCCAGCAATATTGCCGCCATCATCATTGAGCCGATATCAGGCAGCGCAGGCTGGTATTTGCCGCCGCAAGGCTACGTCAAGCGGCTGCGCGAGATTTGCAACAAGCACGGCATTTTGCTGATTTTTGACGAGGTGATCACCGGCTTTGGCCGGCTGGGCTGCAACTTTGGGGCGGACTTTTACGGCGTGGTGCCCGACATGCTGAACTTTGCCAAGTGCGTGACCAACGGCGTGATTCCGCTGGGCGGTGTGATTTGCTCTGACCGGATTTACGACACCATGATGGGTGCCCATTCAAACGCGCCAGAGCATGCGATCGAGTTTTTCCATGGCTACACCTACTCCGGTCACCCGGTGGCCTGCGCAGCGGCCATCGCCACGCTTGAACTGTTCAAGCAAGAAAAGCTGTTTGAACGCGCAGGCCAGATGGGCAAAGTGCTGGGCGATGCCATGCACAGCGCCTTGATGGGTTTGCCGAACGTCGTCGGCATCCGCACCCTGGGCCTGGCTGGTGCGGTTGAGTTGTCACCGATTGCCGGCACACCCGGCAAACGCGCTTTTGATATCTTCATGACCTGCTACCACCACGGCGTGCTGGTGCGGCCAGCCGGTGAAAACCTGGTGGTGTGCCCGCCCTATATTGTCGAAAAAGAGCACATCGACCGCATCGTCAATGTGCTGGCAGACGCTATTGGGCAACACGCCTGATGTTGAGTGCCTGCAGGCCAATAGATACCTGGGTGAGTAGCTATTGATTCAATAGCATTTACCCGCCCTAAGTCAAGCCGCAAACGCCATTCGCCCCAGTACCCTGACCTGGTTGTTGACGATCAGGGCTTCGCCCATGCTGGTGGGCTCGCCGGTCAAGGCGCTGATATTGACCTGGTGCGTGACCCAGACTTCAAACTGGCCCGCCGGGATGACAGCAAGCCGCGTGCGCAGGGCCTGGGTTTGGGTGTCCTGATGGACCCGGTTGTTGTCAAAGGTCGAAGCCAGTGCGCCGAGTTCGGTGTATTTGCCAAAAGCCAGCTCGGCGGTGTCTTTGCAGCGGCACCAGGGGCTGGTTTGCACGCTTCGTGGCTGCAGCTGGTTGGCCTTGAACCACTGGCCGATGCGCACAGCCTGGGCGCGGCCTTCGTCGCTCAAATTACGCTGGGTGCTGCACTGGTCCAGTTTGAAGTTGGGCGGATCGCCTATTCCTGCTGTTGTCTGTGCATGGCGCATCACCAGCGCGCAGTTGCCCGCTCGGAGCAGCGCGGCCAGGGCAGGCGTGGCCGCCAGCAGGGGCAGGGCGTTATGGCCACTGACCAGCGCCATCATTTGCAGCGTTTGTCGTCGATTCATCACAAAGGGCTCCTTTCAACTTTTGCCGGCCTTGGTGCTGCGAGCGCTCAGCAGCCGTTCTTCAGCCAGCGCCAGGGCCTCGGGTTTGCCAGACAGCACCAGCGTGTCACCGCCTTCAAGTACCGTGTTGCCGTCAGGCTCCAGCGTCTTGCCGTCGCTTCGGCGCAGGCTGACCACGCGCACGCCGGTGCGGTGCAGCATCAGCGATTCAAGTGGCATGCCCGCTGATTGGCTGGCCAGCGGCAGCGTGACTGGCGACAGGCGCTCCTCGTCCTGTTCATCTGCCGTGTCGTCGTCGGCCCCGCGAAAGTAGCCGCGCAGCAGGTTGTAACGCTTGTCGCGCTGGTCTTGCACCACCCGTATCACGCGGCGCATCGGCACACCCACCAGGGCCAGCGCGTGGCTGGCCAGCATCAGGCTGCCTTCAATCGCTTCGGGCACGACTTCGGTGGCGCCTGCGGCCTGCAATTTTTCCAGGTCATGGTCATCGACCGTGCGCACAATCACGGGCACGGTGGGGGCGTGGGCACGCACATTGGCCAGCACCTTCAGTGCGCTGGCGGTGTCCAGGTAAGTCACCACCACGGCGCTGGCGCGTGCCAGGCCTGCGGCCATCAGCGCCTGCAGGCGCACCGCATCGCCAAACACCACCGAATCACCGGCAGCTGCCGCTTGGCGCACGCGGTCCGGGTCAAGGTCAAGCGCCATGTACTGGATGCCCTCTTGGTCCAGCATGTGGCCCAGGTTTTGGCCGCAGCGGCCATAGCCACAAATGATGACGTGCTTGCTGGTGTTGATGGACTTGCGCGCAATGCTGGTCATTTGCAGGGACTGCTGCAGCCATTCACTGGCAACCAGCTTCATCACGATGCGGTTGCTGTACAAAACAATAAATGGCGTGGCCAGCATGGAAAGCACCATGCTGGCCAAAATCGGATTCAGCAAATCGGGCGGCACCAGCCGGTTTTCAGTGCTCAGGGTCAGCAGCACAAAGCCAAACTCACCGGCTTGGGCCAGGTAAAGGCCGGTGCGCAGCGCCACGCCGGTGGTGGCACCCAGTGCCTGCGCCAGCCCGGTGACCAGCAGCAGCTTGAACAGCACCGGCAAGGTGGCCAACATCAGCACGAGGGGCCAGCGCTCCAGCACGATGTACCAGTCCAGCAGCATGCCGATGCTGATGAAAAACAAGCCCAGCAGCACGTCGTGGAAAGGCCGGATGTCGGTCTCGACCTGGTGCTTGAACTCGGTTTCAGAAATCAGCATGCCAGCGATAAAAGCGCCCAGCGCCAGGCTCAGGCCCGCCAGCTCGGTCAGCCAGGCCAGCGCCAGCGTCACCAACAGCAGGTTCAAGACAAACAGCTCTTCGCTTTTGCGCCTGGCCACAATCGTCAGCCACCAGCGCATCACGCGCTGGCCGCCGGCCAACAGCAGCCCCACCAGCACGGCAGCTTTCAGGCCTGCCACTGCCAGCGCCGTCAACAATTTGTCGGGCGATGAACCGAGGGCGGGGATCAGCACCAGCAGTGGCACCACGGCCAGGTCCTGAAACAGCAGCACACCCATGATGCGCTTGCCATGTTCGGATTCCATCTCGATTCGGTCAGCCAGCAGCTTGACCACAATCGCGGTGCTGCTCATGGCCATGGCGCCCGACAAGGCCAAAGCCGTCTGCCAGGGCATCTTCCACAGCGTGGGTGCCAGGACGGTCAAAAACAGCGAGCCCAGCGTGGCCAGCATGATCGTCAGCACCACCTGAAGCAGCCCCAGACCAAACACATGACGGCGCATGGACCTGAGCTTGGGCAGGTTAAATTCAAGTCCGATCACGAACATCAAAAACACCACGCCAAACTCGCCCAGATGGCGCACACCATCCGCGTTTTTGGACAGCGCCAGCGCATGCGGACCAATCGCCACGCCGACAGCCAGGTAGCCCAGCATGGGCGGCAACTTGAGCCAGCGAAAAAGCGTCACCCCCACCACCGCGGCCAGCAGGTACAGCAGGGTTAGTTCCAGGGCGTTCATGGTCGGATGTTAATCGCTGGCTGTGTTAACCCATGAGCTGGTGTGGATAGCCTCTATAGAATGCGGTGATGAGTTTTGACATGACCCTTTTTGATGCTGCACAGGCGCAATCGCTGGCGCGCAAAACTTTTGAAATTGAAGCGGCGGCAGTCAGCACGCTGGCCGGACGTGTGGGGCCAGAATTTGCGCAAGCCGTGCGCATCATGCTGGCTTGTCAGGGCCGTGTGGTGGTGATGGGCATGGGTAAAAGCGGCCACATCGGCCGCAAGATTGCCGCCACGCTGGCCTCTACCGGTACAGCCGCCATGTTTGTGCATCCCGGCGAAGCCAGCCACGGCGACCTGGGCATGATTACCGGCGTGGACGTGGTGCTGGCGGTGTCCAACAGTGGCGAGAGCGCCGAGTTTTCAGTGATCCTGCCGGTGCTCAGCCGTCAGGGAGTGCCGCTGGTGGCTATCACCGGTGGCGCGCAGTCAACGCTGGCCCGGCATGCGCACGTCACGCTGGACAGCAGTGTGGCGCAAGAGGCCTGCCCGCTTAATTTGGCCCCCACTGCCAGCACCACGGCCCAGCTGGCCATGGGCGATGCGCTGGCGGTAGCGCTGCTTGATGCGCGCGGCTTCAAACAGGATGACTTTGCACGTTCTCACCCGGGTGGTGCACTGGGCCGCAAATTGCTGACGCTGGTGCGTGACGTGATGAGAAGTGACCCCGACGTTCCGTCTGTAGCGCTGGATGCCAGCTTCAGTGATCTGATGCGCGAGATGAGCGTCAAAGGCCTGGGCGCATCGGCAGTTGTGGACGAGCAAGGTCAGGTTCTGGGCATCTTTACCGACGGCGACTTGCGCCGTCTGGTTGAAACAGGCGTTGACCTGCGCAGCCTGCAGGCAGGTGACGTGATGCATGCCAGGCCGCGTACCGTGCTGGCCGATGCCTTGGCCGTGGAGGCTGTGGCGCTGATGGAGCAGCACAGCATTACCAGTGTGCTGGTGGTGGACTCTAGAGGCAAGCTTTGCGGCGCACTGAACAGCAACGACTTGTTGCGGGCGAAAGTCATCTAGTGACGACCCCCCCGCTTGTCGCTTCGGGTACTGCGCTGCAGCCTGCGGGCGGCCACTCGCCAAGCTTGAATTTCCCCCCAGAGCTGCTGCTCAAAGCCCAGGGCATCAAGGTCGCGTTTTTTGATGTAGACGGCGTGCTGACCGATGGCGGCCTGTACATGTCCGAGCAGGGTGAAACCCTCAAACGCTTTAACACGCTGGACGGCCACGGCCTCAAACTGCTGCAAAAAGTAGGCATCACGCCTGCGGTGATCACCGGGCGTGACAGCCCCGCGCTGCGCACCCGGCTCACCGCCCTTGGCATCAAGCATGCGCATTACGGCACGGAAGACAAATGGCCTGCCGCAGAAATCACCTTGAAGGATTTGGGTTTAAGTTGGCAGCAAGCCGCCGCCATGGGCGACGACTGGCCGGACTTGCCGGTGATGCGCCGCGCTGCCTTCAGTTGCGCGCCTGCCAATGCGCATGCAGAAGTACGGGCAATGGCGCATCACGTCACGGCGCTCGTTGGCGGTCATGGCGCTGCGCGCGAGTTCTGTGATGTGCTGCTGATCGCCAGCGGGCGCTACGCCGGATTGTTGCAAGGCGATGCCGCATGAAACCTGCACTCGCCCTGCTTTACCGGCCTTGGCGCAGCGCTTTGCGGGTCTGGGACCAGGTGTCGATTTATCTGCCCATCGTGTTGATGGGCGCACTGGCTTTGAGCACTTACTGGCTGGTGCGCAATTCCCCCGTTTTTGCCCCACCCGAAGTCGCCAAAGCTGCCCTCCATGAGGTGGATTACTTCATGCGCAAGTTCACCATCAAATCGTTTGACGAAGTGGGCAGCCTGCGAAGCGAAATCAAAGGTCTGGAAGGCCGACATTATGCAGACACCGACACGCTGGAAATTGACCAGCCGCGTATCCTGAGCATCAGCGACGCCGGACGGCGTGTCACCTCTGTCAGCAGACGGGGGCTCAGCAACGGAGACGGCTCGGAAGTACAGCTTTTTGGTGATGCCCGTGTGGTGCGGGAACCGATGGTGGTTGTTGGCGGCGAGCTCCTGCCGCGCATGGAGTTCAGGGGCGAGTTTTTGCATGCTTTTGTGAATGAAGAACGGGTCAAATCGCATTTGCCTGTGGTGCTGACGCGCGGTCTGGACCAGTTCTCTGGCGACACCTTTACCTACAACAACGTGACAGGCATTGTCGAACTCAAAGGCCGGGTCAAAGGCCTGATGTTTCCCAAGGTCAGCGTTGACAAGCCATGACGGCGCAGGCACCACTGGTTGTGATCACGGGCGCATCCAGCGGCTTAGGCCAGGCGCTGGCGCTGAGGTTTTTCCAGTCTGGTTATCGGTTGGGTTTGATGGCGCGCCGCGTGCAAGAGGTTCAAGCCTGGGCTCAATCCAACAGCATCCGGCCAGGCAGCCTCGAGATCTATAAAGCCGATGTCTCTGACCTTGACAGCATCGTGGCTGCAGGCCAAGACTGCATCGCCAGACAGGGCTTGCCCGATGTGGTGATTGCCAATGCGGGCATCAGCATCGGCATGGACAGCGCCATCAGGCAAGACCTGGACATGATGGCCAAGACCTTTGCCACCAACAGCATCGGCGTGGCGGCGACTTTTCACCCGTTCATTGACGCCATGACGCAGCGCGGCTCCGGCGTGCTGGTGGGAATTGGCAGCGTCGCTGGCATCCGTGGGCTGCCAGGGCACGCTGCCTACTGCGCCAGCAAGGCCGCTTTGATTGCTTACTGCGAAAGCCTGCGTGGCGAGCTAAAGCCACTCGGCGTGAAAGTGGTGACGATCTGCCCCGGCTATATCGACACGCCGCTGACGCAAAAAAACAGTTACAGCATGCTGTTTTTGATGCGGGCTGAGTCGTTTGCGGACCAAGCCTACGCCGCCATCGTGGCGGGTGCCAGCTACAGGGTGATTCCTTGGCAAATGGGCGTTGTGGCCAAGCTGCTGCGCTTGCTGCCGAATGCCCTGTTTGACAAAGCTCTGGCGGGGCGGGCGCGCAAACCGCGGCAAGCCCCTACCGACTAAAAACGGACAGCTATGAAATCAGGATCTGCTGACCCAGGTTTTGATTTGGCTAACGCCTGTTTTGGGCATTAAAAAAGCCTCAAAATCCGGATTGACCGACGTTTTGAAGCTTTTTGTACCAACCTGAACTTCTTCAGGTTGATGGGGCTTGTAAGGGCTTAGTAGCCGCCGCGTCCACCACCGCCGCCGCCACCTGAACGGCCGCCGCCTGAACCACCGCCGCCGTAGGGGCTACGGAACCCGCCGTCGCCACCGCCGCCTGAGCGGCCACCGCCGCCACCGTAGCCACCGCCGCCTGAACGGTCACCGCCACCGCCGTAGCCGCCACCACCCGAACGGTCACCGCCGCCACCACCACCGTAGCCACCACCGCCAAAGCCACCTGAACGTGGAGGACGTGCTTCCATCGGACGCGCTTCATTGACAACAACGCTGCGGCCGCCGAGTGGCTGGCCATTCATGCCAGCGATGGCCGCTTGCGCTTCGGCGTCGCTGCCCATTTCCACAAAGCCGAAGCCTTTGGAGCGACCGGTGTCACGTTCCATCATGACTTTAGCGCTGGTCACAGCACCAAACTGGCCAAAAGATTGTTGCAGGTCTTCGTCGCGGACCGAGTACGGCAGGTTGCCGACGTAAAGTTTGTTGCCCATTAAGGGACTCCTCTAAAACACATAGCAAAAACGATTAACAAAAGCGATGGGGCCCCGTTAGCACAACAAATCTTTCAACGTACCGCTGTAGCGCGCGAAACTGACCGATCACCAAACCTGTGTAAGTTTTCAAAACCATCAAAATGGCCCAGAAATTTTTACCCATACATTATGAGGCAGTTAGCCAGAGCATATGCAATTAGAGTTAGTACCTAGAAACGGCGTCAAAACACGGTAATTGGAGTGGTTTTAGCGACTGAACGTATCATTTGCAGCCATTTCGCTGCGCCATTAAAAAACCAATGAGGAAAACATGCAGACCATTTCACCCGGCCCCGCCCGCCCGCCAGGCCTGACCAGCCAAGGCCTGGGCACCTGTTCGGTTGACAGGCTGATAAAGCGCTGAAGCAGCCACAGCATGTGCCTGATCACCCTGAGTTGGCAGCCGACGCACAAAACGCCGCTGATCATCGCGGCCAACCGCGACGAGTTCTATGCCCGTCCGGCACAGCCGCTGCAGCATTGGCCCGGCCAGCGCATTTTGGCAGGCAAAGACATGCAGGCAGGTGGAACCTGGCTGGGCGTTGCAAAGACTGGCGGCACTGGCCTGGTGCCGGGCGCTGGGTGCGTGCGTCTGGCTGCCTTGACCAACTACCGGGACCCAAGTCGCCACAGCCCTGATGCGCCGTCGCGCGGGCGCATCACCACCACTTTTTTGCAAGGCTCCATCAGCGCCGCCGCCTATCTGCAAAAACTCTCCAGTACGGCGCACCTCTACAACCCGTTCAACCTCATTTTGTTTGATGGCCAGCAACTGATGGGCTTTGAAAGCCGTCATGCACGCGCCTTTGAATTGCCCATTGGCATCAGCTCGGTGTCCAATGCTGACTTCAACACGCCCTGGCCCAAGCTGGTGCGGCTGCAACAAGATTTTGAAAAGGCGCTGGCCACGAAGCATGGCACCAACGACCCACATCTTGACAACGAACTGCTCCGTTTGCTGTCAAACGACGCCATCGCCCCTGATGCCGAATTACCGCAAACAGGCGTGGCATTCGACAAGGAGCGTGCGCTGTCGGCCGTTTTTGTTCGCACGCCAGACTACGGCACGCGGGCATCCAGTGTCGTGTCCATCGGGCTGCATGGCGCTGATGTCACAGAGCGCAGTTTTGATGCGCACGGCTTTACAGCAGAGGTCAAAGAACACCTGTCTTTCGGATAGCCTGTCCGGCGGATTCAAGCATGCCGCACATGACATCGGTATGTCCTGCTGCGGCATGGCTCGCAATGGCTGCATGGGCCTGAGCGTTTTCTTTGTTGCTGGGCTCGACGCCCCGATTCAGGGAAAGTGACCCAAGTCCGCAATGACGGAAATCATTTTCCCATCTGCCCCATTTGCCCCATCTGCGCCTTGAACTCGGCGCAGTAGTCTTTCTCGGGCAGCGCAGGGGTTTGCCACACGGCATCAAAGGCTTCGGCCTTGTCACCCTCGGCGGCGTCCCCAGCACGCAAGCGGGCCGCTTTCACCTTCAAGCTGGCTGGCAGGTGCTGCGGCACACCCAGCAAGCGGTCCGTGTGGCCGCTGCCTGACAGCAGCAGCACCACCTTGCCCGGCAGCGCGGCTTTGACCAGTGTGTTGGCCATGCTGATGTCCTTGGCAATCTGGATGCGCGTCATCGGTGTGATCTGGCTTTCGGGCAGCAGGTTGCAGTGGCCGATCCGAATCAATTGCTGTTGCGCTTTGAGCGCCGGGCCCGGCAACTGGCCGTCCAGCGCGCTGTCGCCCATGTTGGCACGCATCAACTCACGTGGCTGGTTGGCCCCCAGCACCGGCACACCGGCCCGCACCGCCGTCATCACGGCCGGGCCATAGGCTTGCCACGGCCAGCCTTTGTCGTTCCACTTCAGGGCGCTTTTGGTTTGCTGCTCGGTCGAGCTGGGGTGCAGGCCCGCCGTGCTCGCGCCGGCATCGGCCATTTCCAGTGCCACCGCAGCCAGCAAGCTGCGCTCAGCCAGCAGCGCAATCACCTGGCTGTGAATCTGCTGGTGCTCTTTGGCGTCGTGTTGCTCACCCAGCAGCAGCACGTCAGCAGGCAGCAGCGCGTCCAGCCTGCTGGTCGTGACGGCCAAGGCAGGGCCCGTCAGATGGCTGAGCACCGGGGCTTCGGACTGGCTGGCACAGCCGGTGATGAGTGCGCTGGCGACGAGGCAAAAAAGTGATCTGGGCATCAGGTGATACTAATACGCCTGCGACCACCTTGTACTGCCCTGCTGCCAATGCCTTCAAATCTCACCCGTACCACGTTCACCCTCTTGATGGCTTTGCTGGCCGCTGCGTGTTGCGTCCAACTGGCCACGCCCTTGCCGTGGATGATCGGGCCGCTGCTGGCCACGGCGGTGCTGTCGATGCTGGGCGCGCCGACCCACAGCCACATGCCGTTGCGCAACGCCGGTCAGTGGGTGATTGGCGCGGCGATGGGCTTGTACTTCACGCCGCAGGTGGTGGCGCTGGTGCTCAGTTTGTGGTGGGTGATTGCCCTGAATGTGCTGTGGGCGCTGGCGCTCGGCGTGGCTTTTGGCGCGTGGCTGCACTGGGTGCATCACGGGCCGGGAGGTTATCACATTGCCGGACTGTCGCGCAGCACCACTTATTTTGCGGCACCGATTGGCGGCGCATCCGAAATGACGCTGATGGCCGAGCGCCGCAGCGGGCAAACCGATCTGGTCGCCTCCAGCCACAGCCTGCGGGTGCTGCTGGTGACGCTGATCATTCCGTTTGGCTTTCAGTTTGCCGGCCTGCACGGGATAGACACCACCCTGCCAGGCCCGCGCATCGTCAGTGGGCCTGGCCTGGCTGCGCTGGGAGCCTTGACGGGTATCGCCTGCTGGGTGATGCTCAAGCTAGATCTCACCAACCCGTGGTTTTTGGGGCCGCTGGCGGCCAGCCTGCTGCTAACGGCCACTGGCCACAGCTGGTCAGCCATCCCGGCCTGGATGAGCAATGCCGCGCAACTGGTGATTGGCATCAGCCTGGGCGTGCGCTTTACCCGCCATTTTGTGCACACCGCCCCACGCTGGCTGGCGTCGGTCACGCTCGGCACGCTGGCCATGATCGTCCTGTGCGCCGGCTATGCCTGGCTGCTGGCGTGGGCTACCGACCTTCGCTGGGCCACCGTGCTGCTGGGTACGGCCCCCGGCGGTATTGCCGAAATGGGGATCACCGCCAAAGTACTGCAGCTGGGTGTGCCGCTGGTCACCGCTTTGCATGTCACGCGGCTGGCTGCGGTGTTGCTGCTGGTCGAGCCGCTGTACCGCTGGATCTATGACAACCAGGCCTGAGCCGCCGCTTTTGAGCTGTTCTCGGGTAGGGTCTACGCCTCCAAGCCAATAAAAATCTTTGCGTACAGCTATTAAATAAAGAGCAACTGGAAAGAACACCATGCAAGCCTTTCTGATATCCACCGGTATCGTCGCCTTGGCCGAGATGGGCGACAAAACCCAGTTGCTGGCCCTGGTGCTGGCTGCGCGCTTCAAAAAACCGTGGCCGATTGTCTGGGGCATCCTGGTTGCCACCATGCTCAACCATGCCATGGCTGGCGCACTGGGCGCCTGGGTCAGCACACAAATCAGCCCGCAAACCCTGCGCTACATTCTGGGCGCATCGTTCATCGCCATGGCCGTGTGGATGCTGGTGCCCGACAAGCTGGACGATGCGGCCGACAACAAAAAACCGCGCTTTGGCGTTTTCGGCACCACCGTCGTGTTGTTCTTTCTGGCCGAGATGGGCGACAAAACCCAAATCGCCACCGTCATGCTGGCGGCCCGCTTTGATGCCTACATCCCGGTGGTGGCAGGTACCACCCTGGGCATGATGCTGGCCAACGCGCCCGTGGTGTGGCTGGGCGAACGCATGACCCGGCTGGTGCCGCTGCGCGTGGTGCACCTGGTCAGCGCCGCTATTTTCTTGGGGCTGGGTTTGTGGGCGCTATTGAGTTAGGAGCTGCATATCCAAGTTCTTATTGGGCTGGGGGCTGATTTGGTGGGTGCAAACTCTGAAGCGTGTGTTTTCTTGCCGTCAAGTTCCAATTGACGCGACTGGCATGGGCGTTTTGCCAAAATCAAGCCAAAGCCAACGCCACCTTTTTCCCCGCACGCGCAGCCAGCGTGATCAGCATGTCCAGGCTGAATTTTTCCCATTTGCCGCGCACCAAGTCACTCACGCGGGACTGGCCCACGCCAAAATGCCGCGCCGCTTCCTCCTGGCTCCATCCGCGCTCTTCAATAAGCAAACGCAGCCTGCCCATCAGGTCTGCCCGCATCGCCAGTACAGCCGCTTCGCCAGGGGCAAAGCCCAAGTCCGAGAACACATTGCCACTTGATGCGGTAATTTTTGCGTCAGGGTTAGCTTTGCTTTTTGCCATGTTGCACTCCAATCAGTAAATATCGTTTGGCCGCCAGCGTGATATCTGGCAGCGCCGTTTTGGGCGTGGTTTTATGAAAGCAGTGCAGCACGTACACCGCGTCTACATGCTTGGCCACATAAATCACGCGCCACTGGCCCTGCACTTTGACCCGAATCTCGTAAGCGCCAGCGCCCACGGTGGGCATAGGCTTAAAGTCTTTGGGCATCAGGCCCAGTTGCACTTGCCATAACTCAAAGCCCATCTCACGCCTGGCCTGCTCAGGAAACTCAGCCAGAGACGCCAGACTGTTGCCCATGAATTTGAGGTCTTTCATGGCTTGATTATCTAACTATTAAGATAAGTGGTCAATGTCGAACGGGGACGTGGCGTCTTGTTTGCCGCAGAACTTGATTCACTGGCGACGAGTGGACGATTTGGGCTGATTGAAGATGCTATTGAAGTGTGAGCTGCCCGAAAAGGTATTGATTGGACTGAAAAATCACTGTTTTTAGATGCCAAATTGCTTTTCAGCCAATCAGTACAGGCGCAACTAGTTTCTGAAACCACAGCAGCCAGTCGCGCTATAACCCCATTCGCCCTTGCCCAGGCTGGTCTTCAGGCCTTGCGCTCAGTCAAAACAACCCTTCAATCCGCCCCATCTCGTTCAGACGGATGCTGTTGGCGGATGGCACTTTGGGCAAGCCAGGCATGGTCATGATGTCGCCGGTGATGACGACGATGAACTCGGCACCGGCAGACAGGCGCAGCTCGCGTATCGGCACCACGTGGCCACTGGGTGCGCCCAGCAGGGTGGGATCGGTCGAAAACGAATACTGCGTTTTGGCCATGCACACCGGCAGGTGGCCGTAGTCGGCCTGAAGTTCGGCAAAGCGTTTGCGGGCCGGGCCGTCGGCGGTGATGTCTGACGCGCCGTAGATGTCTGTGGCGATGGTGCGGACTTTCTCCCACAGCGGCATGGCGTCGGGGTACAGCGGTTTGAAATTGGCTTGGCCGCTGTCGGCCACCTCGACCACGTGGCGGGCCAGCGCTTCAATGCCTGCGCTGCCTTCGGCCCAGTGGTTGCAAACAAAGGCTCGTGTTCCGGCGTCCTGCGCTGCCTGAATCACGGCCTGCAGCTCGGCGTCGGTGTCGGTGATGAACCGGTTGATCGCCACGATAGGGGGGACGCCAAACTTGCGCACGTTGTCGATGTGGCGCCTCATGTTGGCGCAGCCGCGTTGCACGGCCTGGACGTCCTCGCGTTTGAGGTCGTCTTTGGCGACGCCGCCGTGCATCTTCAGCGCGCGCACTGTGGCAACAATCACCGCAGCACTCGGCTGCAGACCAGCCTTGCGGCATTTGATGTCGAAGAATTTTTCAGCGCCCAGGTCTGCACCAAAACCAGCTTCGGTGACAACGTAGTCGCACAGTCTCAATGCAGTCTGGGTCGCCAGCACCGAGTTACAGCCGTGCGCAATGTTGGCAAACGGGCCGCCATGCACAAAGACCGGGTTATTTTCAAGCGTCTGAACCAGGTTTGGCAGCAGCGCGTCCTTCAGCAGCACGGCCATGGCGCCGTCGCCGCTCAGTTGCCGGGCGGTCACCGGCTCGCGCTCGCGGGTGTAGCCGATGACGATATTGCCGATGCGGCGTTTGAGGTCGTTCAGATCCGTCGCCAGGCAGAAGATGGCCATCACCTCCGAGGCCACCGTGATGTCAAAGCCGTCCTCACGCGGGAAACCGTTGGCAACGCCGCCCAGCGAATGGGTGATGGAGCGCAGCGCGCGGTCGTTCATGTCCATGACTCGCCGCCAGGTGATTCGCCGCGAGTCCAGGCCCAGTGCGTTGCCCCAATGAATGTGGTTGTCAATCAGGGCAGCCAAGAGGTTGTGCGCCGAAGTGATGGCGTGGAAGTCGCCAGTAAAGTGCAGGTTGATGTCCTCCATGGGAACCACCTGGGCATAACCGCCGCCAGCCGCGCCGCCCTTCATGCCAAAGCACGGGCCAAGTGAGGGCTCGCGCAGGCAACTCATCGCTTTTTTGCCGATGCGGTTCAGCCCGTCACCCAGGCCGACGGTCGTGGTCGTCTTGCCTTCACCGGCCGGCGTCGGGCTGATGGCGGTGACGAGAATCAGCTTGCCGTTCTGCCTGCCTTCCAGGGACTGGATGTACGCCATCGAGACCTTGGCTTTGGTCGGTCCGTATTGCAGCAGGGCATCGCCGGGAATACCCAGTTTGCCGCCGATCTCTGCGATGGGCTTCATCGCCGCTTCGTGGGCGATCTCGATGTCAGAAAGCAGGGGTTTGGCGGGCGTGCTGATCTGGGGGTTCACATTTGCCTCTTCTTTTTTATTGAAAGTTGTCATGCATTGAGCTACCAGTTTAAAAGCACGCTCGGTGAATGTTTCGCAAGCACCGAAGAATTGCTGCGAATGATGACGAATGATCAACCATGGCAAACCATTCGGGTCAGACACCAGTGCAAGGCCGGGGCACGCTTAACTCACCATTTTGAGCGCTTTTCAGTGGCGTTGAAGGCATCTACAACCCAGTAAATACCCTAGCCAAAAGCTGCGGAAACAAAAGCCGCGCAGGCTCCCCCTACAAGCCCAGCATCAACTTCAAGTTTTGCACAGCCGCACCCGACGCGCCCTTGCCCAGGTTGTCCAGCCGGGCCACCAGCACGGCGTGGCGATAGGTCTCGTTACCAAAGACGCGCAGCTCCATTTTGTTGGTGCCGTTCAGCGCCAAAGCGTCGAGCTTGCCGGACTCAGGCGTGGCCTCAACCCTTTCGACCGTGACCCATTCGCTGCCTGCGTAATGCCTGGCCAGCGCATCGTGTAACTGGGCGGCTGTGGGTTGGCCTGTCAGCAAGTCAAGGTGCAGCGGCAGTTGCACCAGCATGCCTTGCTCAAAGTTACCGACGGACGGGATGAACACCGGCCGGCGGGTCAAGCCGGTGTAGGCCATGATTTCAGCCAAATGCTTGTGCGCCAGGCCCAGGCCGTAGAGCTCAAACAAGGGCGCAGCGTTGGCATGGTAGGCCTCAATCATTTGACGCCCACCGCCAGAGTAACCACTAACTGCGGGCAAAGTCAAAGCCAAATCAGCGGCAACAAACCCAGCGTCTACCAGCGGGCGAATCAGCGCTATTGCACCCGTGGCGTAGCAGCCGGGGTTGGCCACCCGGTCGGCGCTAGCCACCAACGCGCGCTGGCCTGTAGTCAGTTCAGGAAAGCCATAAACCCAGCCGGGCACCGTGCGGTGCGCGGTGGATGCATCGATGATTTTGGGTTGGCGGCCAGGCAGGCTGTCGATCATGGCGACCGATTCGCGTGCGGCATCGTCATGCAGGCACAAGATGACCAGGTCAACGGTGGCCATCAGCGCGCGCTTGGCATCCGCGTCTTTGCGGAGCTCGGGGGCGATGCTGACCAGCTCAATGGCGGGCATGGCCTGCAAACGCCCCAAGATTTGCAGGCCTGTGGTGCCGGCTTCTCCGTCGATAAAAATTTTGGGCATCTGTCTTCTCCGTCAGTCGCTGCGTCAGAACTGCAGAACCGCATCTGTTTGGTGCAACGCAACATGATACAGTTTAGGGCTTTTTGCAAACAGCAGAAACCCGCATCTGCTGCATCAGCGTTACCGTCCTATAACAGCCGTTTGAAAGTTTTTCCATGAAAATTCACGAGTACCAAGGCAAGGAAATCTTGCGCCAGTTTGGTGTGCCAGTGCCGCGCGGCATCCCGGCTTTCACGGTGCAAGAGGCGGTCGAAGCGGCCCAAAAACTCGGCGGCCCGGTGTGGGTGGTCAAGGCGCAGATTCATGCCGGTGGTCGCGGCAAGGGCGGCGGCGTGAAGGTTGCCAAAACGATTGAAGACGTCAAGCGCATTGCTGGCGAGATTTTGGGCATGCAGCTCGTCACCCACCAAACCGGCCCCGCAGGCCAAAAGGTGCGCCGCCTCTACATTGAAGACGGTGCCGACATTCAAAAAGAATACTACGTGTCTTGCGTCACCGACCGCGCCACGCAAAAAGTCGCTTTTATTGCATCGTCTGAAGGCGGCATGGACATTGAAGAAGTGGCCCACAGCCACCCCGAAAAAATCATCAAGCTGTTTGTCGACCCGCTGGTCGGCCTGACAGAGGCGCAGGGCCAAAAACTCGCCGCAGGCATCGGCATGCCGGCTGACTCCGTTGCGCAAACCGTCGATGTGCTGCAAAAGCTCTACAAGTGCTACATGGAAACCGACGCCTCGCTGGTCGAGATCAACCCCCTGAACCGCAACAGCAAGGGCGAAGTGATGGCGCTTGACGCCAAATTCAACTTTGACCCGAACGCGCTGTTCCGTCATGCCGACATCGTGGCCTACCGTGACCTGGACGAAGAAGACGCGGCTGAAGTTGAGGCTTCGAAGTTTGACCTGGCCTACATCAGCCTGGACGGCAACATTGGCTGCCTGGTCAATGGCGCGGGCCTGGCCATGGCAACGATGGACACCATCAAGCTGTTTGGCGGCGAGCCGGCCAACTTTTTGGACGTCGGCGGCGGCGCCACCGCCGAAAAGGTCACCGAAGCCTTCAAGATCATGCTGAAAAACCCGGAAGTCAAAGGCATTTTGGTCAACATTTTCGGCGGCATCATGAAGTGCGACACCATTGCTGAAGGTGTGATCACCGCCTGCAAGGCCACCAACCTGTCGGTCCCGCTGGTGGTGCGCATGAAGGGCACCAACGAAGACCTGGGCAAAAAAATGCTGGCCGAATCCGGCTTGCCGATCATTGCTGCGGACACCATGGCCGATGCGGCCACCCAAATCGTTCAAGCCGTCGCGTAAACAGGAATTCAACATGTCGATTTACATCAACAAAAACACCAAAGTCATCACCCAGGGCATCACCGGTAAAACCGGCCAGTTCCACACCCGCACGTGCCGCGACTACGCCAATGGCAAAGCAGCCTTTGTGGCCGGCGTGAATCCCAAGAAGGCCGGCGAAGACTTCGAAGGCATCCCGATTTACGCCAACGTGACCGATGCGGCAAAAGCCACCGGTGCCACGGTATCGGTGATCTACGTGCCGCCGGCAGGCGCTGCGGCGGCGATTTGGGAGGCGGTGGAGGCCGATCTGGATTTGGCGATCTGCATCACCGAAGGCATTCCTGTGCGCGACATGCTGATGGTGCGCAACCGCATGAAGGCCAAAGAAGCCGCTGGCGGCAAAAAAACGCTGCTGCTTGGGCCAAATTGCCCAGGCCTCATCACCCCTGACGAAATCAAAATCGGCATCATGCCCGGCCACATTCACCGCAAGGGCCGCATTGGCGTGGTCAGCCGCTCCGGCACCCTGACCTATGAAGCCGTGGCGCAACTGACCGAAATCGGCCTGGGCCAGTCCAGCGCTGTGGGCATTGGTGGCGACCCGATCAATGGCCTGAAGCACATCGACGTGATGCGCGCCTTCAATGACGACCCAGACACCGACGCGGTCATCATGATTGGCGAAATCGGTGGCCCGGACGAAGCCGAAGCCGCTGAGTGGTGCAAACTGCACATGAAAAAGCCCATCGTCGGCTTTATCGCTGGCGTCACAGCTCCGGCTGGCAAACGCATGGGCCATGCAGGCGCACTGATTTCTGGCGGCGCAGACACAGCCAATGCCAAGCTGGAGATCATGGAAGCCTGCGGCTTTACCGTGACGCGCAACCCGTCAGAAATGGCCAAGTTGCTCAAGGCGCTGCTCTGACCAGTCTGACAGGCTGAATGACTGGCTTGTCAAAAGCCGCCTCCCGCTAGAATCATAAAAACAGAAAAGCGCCGTCCAGCGCTTTTTTAATTCATAACAAAGGAACACCTATGATTTTTGGACTTGACTTAACCTCGCCCCTGTTTTGGAGCGCGTTCGGCTCCATCCTGCTGGCAAACATCGTCCTGTCTGGCGACAACGCCGTGGTCATCGCCATGGCGGCACGCACGCTCAAGCCCGAGCAACGTAACAAAGCCATTTTTTGGGGCAGCGCTGCGGCCATCATCATGCGGATTGTGCTGACCATCGTTGCCATTCAGCTGCTGACCTTGCCCTACCTCAAAATCATCGGTGCGGTGCTGCTGGTGTATATCGGCGTCGACTTGCTCAAGGGCGAAGACGAGGACGATGGCGAAGGCAAGGAAATCAATGGCATGGCAGCGGCCATCCGCACGATTTTGATTGCCGACCTGGTGATGAGTCTGGACAACGTGCTGGCCGTTGCTGCGGCTGCCAAAGGCAATTTGCCGTTGTTGGTGCTCGGCCTGCTGATCAGCATCCCTTTGATTGTGTTTGGTGCGACGCTGCTGACCAAAGTCATGGAACGGTTTCCCATCATCATCACCATCGGCGCCGCTTTGCTGGGTTTCTTGGCCGGTGAAATGCTGCTGACCGACCCGGCGGTCACGACCCGCTTTGGCGCCATCGGCGAGCAAACCGTGACGTTTGGCGGTGCCATGGGTGCGGTGCTGGTGGTGGCACTGGGCACCTACCTCACGAAACGTCAGAAAAAGCACGCCGCCCAATAGCGGACCTGGCCCGCCGACTGGTTGGTTCGGCAGGGCCAAGAGTGCCTATGAAGACTCTGCCAACACCAACACCCGCTGCAAATGCTGTGTAGTCACATGTCAAACTTTAGGTCAGAATAGCGCGGTAAGCACCAAACGTAACAAACCGTTCTTTCACATGATTTACGAGATCTGCTCAGCTACTGATACAGGTCTTGCGCGGGACAACAATGAGGATGCCGTCGCTTTCGATTCGTTGACCGGGCTGTGCATTCTTGCTGACGGTATGGGTGGCTATGAGGCCGGTGAAATTGCCAGCGGCATGGCAACCGCATTCATCAAGTCCGAAATGAGCCACTGGCTGTCGATGGCCGGCAAAAATGCCAATGCCATCGAACTCAAGCGCGCGATGGAAATCAGCGTCCAAAACGCGAACCATTCGATCTTCAACGCCGCCAGGTCCAACCCCGAGTACAGCGGCATGGGGACCACCCTGGTGGTGGGCGTGTTTCAGGCCGGGCGCGTGGTGCTCGGCCATATTGGGGACAGCCGCTGCTACCGCTTCAGAGTCGACGCGCTCGTGCAAATCACCAAAGACCATTCCCTGCTTCAGGCGCAAATGGATGCGGGGCTCGTCACGCCCGAGCAGGCGCTGACCGCAGCCAACAAAAACCTGGTGACCAGGGCGTTGGGCGTTCAATCTGAAGTTCTTCTTGACGTCACCGAACATCGCGTCAAGGCGGGCGATATTTACCTGATGTGCTCGGACGGCCTGTCTGACATGGTTCGCGACCATGTCATCGCAGACATCCTGCTTGGTCATGCTACGCTCGAGCAGAAGTCAAGGCAGCTCATCAGCACGGCCAACGCCAATGGAGGCCGCGATAACATCTCTGTGGTTTTGGTGCGCGCTGTCGAGCCGACAGCCAAGCGCAGTCTTTTGTCCAGAATATTGGGAAAGTAAAAAATGGTTGATCTATCCATAACACCCCGGAGTCGGCCATGCCGAGAGTAATCGTCTCCCTTGATGGTGCCGTGATCAAGGAAGTTCAGTTGACCAAAGACCGCACAGCCTTGGGCCGCCGTCCTTATAACGACATCGTTTTGGATAACCTGGCGGTAAGCGGCGAACACGCCGTTTTGCAACTGTCGGGCAACGAAGTGCATCTAGAAGACCTGAACAGTACCAACGGAACCTACATGAACGGCAAAGCGGTCAAAAAGCGGCTGCTGCTGAACAACGACACGATCGACATTGGCAAATACAAAATCAAGTACACCGATGAACCGGGGGAAGCTCGTGCTCCGGCGACAAACCTCAATGCCGTCATCAAGCTCCTGTCTGGCGCTGCGGCAGGTCGTGAAGTGCCGCTGGTCAAGGTCGTGACGACGATTGGCAGGCCCGGGGTGGCGGTCGCCGCCATCACCAAGAGGACGCTTGGCTTTGTGGTCACTCATGTAGAAGGTACCAAGCCGCCGTCATTGAATGGCACACCAGTAGGCGCTGAGCCTGTTGGCCTGAAGGATGGCGATCTACTGGATCTGGCAGGCACCCAAATGCAATTTGTGCAACGCTGAAACAAGCGACAACCGGCAAATAGTTTTTTTAAACAGGGCGACAGCCGTTAACGCCAAAGTTGTAACGCCGCTGCTTTTTCGGGGCAAGGCCTGATGGGTGTGACCGACCTGAAGAGGGTCCGATCAGCTTGTACCAAGCGACGAAAATGTCAGATTCTTTC
Organism: Comamonadaceae bacterium; assembly: GCA_947478725.1. Lineage (GTDB taxonomy): Bacteria > Pseudomonadota > Gammaproteobacteria > Burkholderiales > Burkholderiaceae_C > Polaromonas. The sequence continues at coordinate 60,678 of CANJWZ010000009.1, read as the reverse complement.
CAGGGCCCGACAAAAAATGTCAAGCCGAGCCCTCTTTTTGTGGAATATGTCACTGATTTGCCTCATAACTGATCTGGCACGCAAACTGCGGTACGAATATGTCAGTTTATTTTTAATCAAGGAGTTTTTTATGAAGCGTTCTATTCAAAAGGGTTTTACCCTGATCGAGCTGATGATCGTCGTGGCGATCATTGGTATTTTGGCTGCGGTGGCTTTGCCTGCTTATCAGGACTACACCGCACGCGCGAAAATATCTGAGGCAATTTTGGCCGGTTCTGCCTGCAGGACAAACATCACTGAAATGCTCCAGGTTGCTTCTTCTGGCACCACCATCGCTGCCAATGGCTGGGGCTGTGAGGTTTCTGGTACAGCAGCGACAAAGTACGTCGCTTCGGTTGCTACAGCTGCGTCAAATCCAGGCGTTGCTGGCGGCGCACTCGTGACGATTACCACACAGGCAATAACGGGTGCTACCGGCACGATCCTGCTCGCACCTTGCGCATCTAACGTCACAACATTTGCGGCCTGCCTTCAGCCTGCCTTGGGCGCCGCTGCAACTTCTTGGGTTTGTGGCCCCGGCACCGTTGCAGCGAAGTATTTGCCCGCTTCTTGCAAAGCGACCTAAGCATTGTGCAAAACAAACAAAAAGCGGCCTAGCCGCTTTTTTTTATGCTCTCATCAGTTACTAATATTTTTGGTCTGCTGTTCTTTGCGATGGCATGGCTCTCGTTTGATCACTACCGCCCATGGGTCAATTTTCATGCCGAGGCAATGGCGATTTTGGGAGTCGGCTTGTTGCTGGTGCACCGTTACATCACCGCAGCTGGTAACGCTTACGTTCTCCCAGTGGTTGCGATTTGGGCGGGTGCAGTCGCTCTCATACCCTGGGCTCAAACTATCTTTAGTGCCGATCTATTCGTTGGCGATGCATTGGTGCTGTCTTTTTATCTGTTGAGTTTTGCTGGCGCTATTTGCCTTGGTTACGGCTACGTCCGTCACGCTGTGAATAAACCGCATGATTTGAGCGTCATTTTTTATCTGCTCTGGTTTGTTGCTTTGGTGTCTGCTGCAATTGGATTGCTCCAGTCGTTAGGCTTACAGGAGCCGCTGGGCATGTATGTGGTTCAAACGGGCTTTAATGACCGCGCCAGGGGGAATCTGGGGCAGCCGAATCAATTGGCCACGTTAATGTTGATAGGCATCGCTGCTTTGCTTTGGACTTTTGAACATGGTCGTGTAGGAAGATCCGGTGCAGTGCTTGGCATCGGCTTCTTGACGCTCGCTTTAATCCTGACCCAATCGCGTGCAGGGATGCTCAGCTCTGTTGTGGGCGCCATTTTTTTCACCTGGAAATCTTGGCAGCGCCCTTCGCGGATTAAGCTTGTTTATGTATGGGCATGGTTAGTGGTCTACCTGCTTTGCCTTCAAGCACTACCCTATGGGCGCGATCTGCTTTCCCTCGGTGAGACGCGCCAGATAACACTTTCGGTTGACGGCGAACGGGCCCTCATCTGGAAGCAGGTTATCAGTGGGATTGGGCAGGCACCATGGTTCGGCTATGGCTGGAATCAAATGCCCGCAGCTCATGCGGCGGGAAGCCTGTACTATCCCGGCTCAGTAACTTATAGCAACGCCCATAACGTTGTACTTGATATCTTGGCTTGGAACGGCGTGCCACTCGGCTTGCTGCTGGTGGCACTATGCGCGCACTGGCTACTCACACGAATGAAGCAAGCCAAGACTCAGGCGGCTGTTTACGGACTGCTGATCATTCTGCCAATCGTGACTCACAGTTTGGTGGAGTTTCCATTCGCCTACTCGTACTTTCTGCTGACTGCAGGGCTCATGGTGGGCATTGTGGAAGGATCGCACCGAACAAGAAAAGAAATCAAAGTCAAAACCAGCGGCATGTTGATGGTTTGCGTATTAACCATACCGTTTATGGTTGGCGGCTATCTTGTCTATGAATATCTTTTGGTGGAGGAGGACTTTCGAGTCGTGCGGTTTGAGAATTTGCATGTGGGCCAAACACCTGCCTTATATAAAGCGCCAGAAATTTATGCCCTGACACAGATGAGCGCCATGCTTCATGCTGCCAGGCAAAAAGCGCTACCCGCAATGACAATAGATGAGTTGGAAAATTTGCGCAAGGCGTCAAGTCGATTTGCCTACGGCAGCTTAAGACTTCGCTACGCGATTGCTTTGGGCCTGAACGGTCGCCCAGATGAGGCGACCGTGCAATTTGCGATACTTCGAGGAATGTATGGTCACCACTACTATCAAGCTGGCGTTAGCGTGTTGCGAGAACTACAGCTAGCAAATCATCCTGAGTTATCTCAAGTCATCACCCCTTGAAGACATCATATTTGATTGGCGAAGACGATCTCCACAAGCCAGTTCAACGGTAGCAAAAAATAGGCGCATCAGTTTCTATGGTTCAACCGTCGCCCAGATTAGTCACTCTGCCCCTCGCACTAGCATTATTTGCGTGTGTGTCTCCATGGCTTAATCCGATCGCACCAGGCCCCTCGCCCACAGTCATGCCCTTGTTATATTCATGGTGCTGTGTGGTTTTCGTTATTGGCCTTGTAGGTACCGGTCTGATTGCAGCCGATCGCTTGCATTCAGTCATAGCCCTAGCCTGGTTGTCTGCAGGCCTTATCAGCAGTGGCATAGGCTTGATCCAATATTTTGGCCTTGCCTCAGAGCTCAGCAGCATCATCAACCAAACCCGGTACGGAGAAGCCTTTGCCAACTTGCGCCAGCGCAACCAGTTTGCGACGCTGACCAACATCGCCCTGGCGGCTTTGGTTTGGATCACGCTGCAGCCCCGCCCGTTTGGCCGGATGCATGACAAACCTGCAAGTCGGCTCTGGCCGTTGCTGGTGGCCGCTGCTGTGCTGGCGGTGGGCAATGCCATCTCTTTATCAAGAACTGGCTTGTTTGAGCTGTTGCTGGTGTGCGCTTTGCTGATCCTGTGGGGTCGGTGGCGGGAAGGCTTCGTGCGGCACTTGCTGATGGTGGCTGCAAGTGTGTATACGGTGGCTGTGTTTGCCATGCCTTATCTGGCCGGCTTGGACATGTCCCAGAACGGCCTCCTGGCGCGTATGGGCCAAGACGAGGCTTGCGGCAGCCGCCTGCTGCTGTGGTCCAACGTGCTGCATTTGATCGCGCAAAAACCTTGGCTGGGCTGGGGCTGGGGTGAGCTGGACTACGCCCACTTTATAACTTTGTACAACGAGCCCCGTTTTTGCGATATTTTGGACAACGCGCATAACCTACCGCTGCATTTGACGGTTGAGCTGGGTGTGCCGTTGGCGCTGCTGGCTTGCGGTGGTTTCGCCTGGTGGGTGCTGCGTCAAAAGCCGTGGTCTGAAAGGGATACGACTCGGCAAATGGCTTGGGCTGTCATCGCGGTGATCCTGCTGCACAGCATGCTGGAATACCCGCTGTGGTACGGGCCGTTTCAAATGGCTTTTGGCATCAGCCTGGTGTTGCTGATGTTCAGCCCAAAACCGACTTTAGCTGACAATAACCCAAAAAATGCATCGAATACGGCCGTAGCCCATGTTTTATATTGGCGAGTAGCTACTGTTATTGTAGCGAGCGCTTTGTTGGTGTTGACCGCTTACGCCGCCTGGGACTACCACCGCATCAGTCAAATTTACTTGGAGCCAGACCAGCGTGATGCGCAGTACCAAAGCGACACGCTCAGCAAAATCCGCGGCTCGTGGTTGTTTGCAGACCAGGTTCAATTTGCAGAATTGATGGTGACGCCCCTGTCAGCGGCTACTGCCGCCTGGACATTCAGTACGGCAACAAGGCTGATGCACTATTCGCCAGAGCCCAGGGTGGTCGAAAAACTGATCGAAAGTGCGGTGATGCTCGGACGCGATGATGAAGCCCTGACAGTCATCGCCAGATACCGTGCAGCATTTCCAATAGAGCACGGCCAGTGGGTGAAGGCGAATGCAAAACCCAATTAAGCATTCACATAACTGCCTGATTTACCGCCATGCTTTTCAAGCACCCGCACGTCGGTGATGGTCATGCCCCGGTCGACTGCTTTGCACATGTCGTAAATGGTGAGCAAGGCGATTTGCGCTGCCGTCAGGGCCTCCATCTCAACACCGGTAGGCCCGACAGTTTCAACCCTTGCGTTGCAAATCACGCTATGGCTGGCGCTGTCGGTAGTAAAGTCAACCGTCACCCGCGTCAAAGCCAATGGATGGCACAAGGGAATCAAATCGCTGGTTTTTTTGGCCGCCATGATGCCCGCAACACGCGCAATGCCCAGCACATCGCCTTTTTTGGCGCTGCCTGCCAAAATGATGGCCAGCGTGGCCGGGTTCATCACGATCCGGCCTTGGGCAACGGCTATTCTGTGGGTGGCGGCCTTGGCCGAAACGTCCACCATATGGGCCTGGCCGTGGCCGTCAAAGTGGGTGAGTGCTGAATCTGCTGCCATGCTGTTGCGAAACCTTTAGATTGAACCGTCATCATAAGAGTATGTTGAACAATGCCACTTTTTGGGATGGCCGCCTCAAGGCCGCACCTGCAAACACGTCAGCTGGCTACCTGCCGCTGGTCAGCCGCAACACGGTCTGGACAGTGATCGTGAACACCAACACCGCCGAGGTACTGGCCTTTGTCCCACTTGACCCGTTTTAAAGTTCTGGCCCTGCTGGCCGCTTTGGCCGTGACAGCAAGTCCCATCGCTGTGCACGCTCAAACTCCTGTCCGCTCCTCAGGCGCTCTGCCATTTCTGGGTGACAACTCTGAACTGGCTGCAGCTGCCGAGCGCCGGATTGGCGACCGCATTGCTGCCAGCATTTACCGCGACCCTGACTACATCGACGATGCCGTCCTCACCGATTACCTGCAAACCATTTGGCAACCCCTGATGTCGGCGGCGCGGGCGCGTGGCGACCTGAATGTCGAGCTGGACGAGCGCTTTGCCTGGGAGCTGTTTTTGATTCGCGACCGCAGCGTCAACGCTTTTGCCCTGCCCGGCGGTTACCTGGGCGTGCACCTGGGTTTGATCAGCGCTGTGAGCAGCCGGGACGAGCTGGCCGCGGTACTGGGCCATGAACTGACACACGTGACGCAGCGGCATATCTCGCGCCTCATCACGCAGCAGTCGCGCACCACGCCGTGGATGATAGGCGCCATGATTCTGGGCGCGCTGGCGGCCAGCAAAAGTCCGCAGGCGGCCAGCGCTGCCGTGGTGGGTGGGCAAGCCGTGGCTGCGCAAAGCCAGCTTAATTTTTCACGCGACATGGAGCGTGAGGCCGACCGGATTGGTTTTAACGTGATGCTGGACGCGGGTTTTGAAGCGCGTGGTGCCGCCGGCATGTTTGAAAAGCTGCAGCAGGCATCGCGCCTGAACGACAACGGCGCTTTTCCGTACCTGCGTTCACACCCCTTGACGACCCAGCGCATCGCCGAGGTGCAGTCGCGCCTGCAACTGGCATCGACAGAAACGCCACCTGCCAACCCAGCCACCCAGCTGGCAGCCGCCAACGCACGCGTCCTGCACGGCATGATGGCCGCACGCGCCAAGGTGCTGGCGGACCCCGGCGTGGATGTTCTGCGCGCCTTGCTGGTACAAGCTCAGATCACCAGTGCCCAGATCACCCCTGGTCAAGGTATCAACAGCGCAGGCGCGTTATATGCCGGTGCTTTGGCGGCTGCCAAACTGCGCGACTTTGCCGCAGCTCAGGAGCTGGCTGAAAAAGTCATGGCAATCACCCAAGGCGACCCGCAGGCCCAGTCGCAGGCTGTGCTGTTGCAAATAGAAGTCGACTTGCTCTCTGGCCGCGTGCCGCCCAGCTTCAAAACCATCGACATCAGCAAAACCAAGATTCGGGCCGAGCTGATGACGCAGTCCAAGGCCTTGCTGGCGGCGGGTAGGCCGCAAGATGTTTCGGGAAGGCTGTCGACCTGGGTGACGGACCACCCCAAAGACGGCGGTGCCTGGCAGCTGCTGGCCGTGGCTTACGGCAACCAGGGTCAAACGGTGCGGGCCATTCGGGCCGATGCTGAAAGCCATACGGCCAGGCTGGACTACCCGGCTGCACTAGACCGCTTAAAAGCCGCGCAAAACATCATGCGCAGCAACCCGGCAAGTAGCGACTTCATGGAAGGCTCGATCATCGACACCCGCACCCGGCAGGTGCAATCACTGGTTAAAGAACAAGCGCTCCAGGACAAACTCGATCGCTAATTGCAGCACCGAGCAGCGCCCCGGTAAAGCTGGTCACTACACCTGAATAAAGATAAGCCACTGCCAGCGCGCCTCAGCTGTCAGTCAAAGCCAGCCAGCACGCTAGCGCCTGCCAGCGCCGCGGCGTAGCCGGTCATCTGCTGGCGCTCTTGCTTCTGGCCTGGGGTGACCGGCTGCAACTCATGGCCCAATTTGGGCCGGCGCGCGTCCAGCACGCGGCCGCTGCCGTGTTGCTGGGTCAGTGACTGGGTCAGATCGCACAGGCTTTGCCGCGAAGGTGCCAGCTGGGTGACGATCTCGTCACTTGTTCTGCCGGGCTGCTGCAGCGAAGGCAACACTTGGGCAAACACCTTGTCTGCCCAGGCCAATTGCCAGCTTTGCCGCGCGCCTTTCGTCACCCATTTGCTGATGCGGCGGGTGATGCGCGGCGCGCAGCCCACCAGCACCCAGCGTGTGGGGGTGTGGTTTGTGGCGGGCAACATGGGTTGCAGCATCTGCACGGCGTAGTCTGCGTCGTCGATAAAAACAATGATGGTTTCCATAAAGCTCTCCTGTTTACTAGTTAGATATTAAAAACACTGATAAAAAACACTGAAATAAAGGCTCGCTCGACATCAAGGTGCGGCTGACCAAGAGCGAGGCTCAGGGGGCGTTACTGACCCAGAGACTGGTTTGTCTTGTCGCGCTTGGCCCCCCACAGACCGGCACCCAACACCCCGGCGATGGCCAGCACGTAGACGCCGTATTCGGCAAGGGTTTGCAGCGTCTTTTGCGACGACTGGCTGTCTGGTCCGCCAAAAATTGGGTCCAGCAGCTGTTCGCTGACGATCATCTTGGCGGCGGTAAAGGCCAGCACCGCCGAGCCGATTTGAATGATGACTGGAAAGCGCTCCACCAGCTTGAGCACCAGGGTGCTGCCAAACACCACAATCGGCACGCTGATCAACAGGCCAATCACCACCAGGTCAAACGAGCCATGGGCTGCGCCGGCCACACCCAGCACGTTGTCAATGCCCATCAGTGCGTCGGCCACCACAATGGTCTTCATTGCGCCCCAGAAGGTGCTGGCCACCGGGCCGTCGTGCTCTTTGCTGCCTTGGTCCGCCAGCAGCTTGTAGGCGATCCACAGCAGGCCCAGGCCACCGACCAGCATCAGGCCGGGTATTTTCAACAGCCAGACCACGCCGACGGTCATGACCGAGCGCACAACAATCGCGCCAACCGTGCCCCAGGCAATGGCTTTTTTCTGCAAATGGGGCGGCAGATTGCGTGCGGCCAGCGCAATCACAATCGCGTTGTCGCCCGCCAACACCAAGTCAATCAACACAATGGCCAGCAACGCTGACCACCAGGGGGAAGAAAACAATTCCATGACAAAACTCCGTTCAGACGTCAAATGAACTGGACAGGAATTTGTTGAAAGTCGGGCATGCGCCTGTGCGGCGAATGCAAACGCTTCGACAAATGCCTGTTCAGGCTTTTCATCGAAGGTCTGGCTCGACATGCAGTGTCGCTGCATGTCCAGCAAGCCGGAAGCTGAGACCAAACGTTGTTAGGCGGCTTCGTAATGACGACTTGCTGTAGCGTGCTTGCCGGCGGGTCTGTTGTAGAAGTAATCCGGCAAAACGAGGGAGTTACTCCCCTTCTTGGGCGTATTAGAAGCTAAGAACGGGGTTTTTGCAAATCAGGGTTAATGCGGGGGTGGTCGATAATCATCCCATCGGCGGCTTGACGCCGCAGCCCTTAGCCTTGGTCGTACTCCGTTTCATGCCTGCCATCCACATCACCGACATTGAAGCGGCCATCAACTACTGGCGTGAAAAATCGCCCTCGCTTGACGGCATCACGTTGCCCCCCGAGTTGCGGGCGCTGGCCGAGGTGTATGCGCTGATGGTGTTTTACCGGGAAGAACAAGTGGCGGTAGAAGGCTTTCCATCCAAGGCCATGGCGGCCTGGCAAACCTGGTACGACACCACACCCGACACGCCCTGCATCGCCATTTGCTCCACCAGCCAGGGCGACGAGCTGTGCAAGGGTTGTGGCCGTACCTTTGAAGAAGTGCAAAACTGGCCCGCCATGGGTGCTGCCGACAAGCGCAGCACTTGGCGGCGCATCACGCTGGAAGGCGCGTCCTGGCGCTTTGGCCGTTATGCCGACAGGGCGGTTGAAAAGCGCTGAAAATGGCATGGAAGCTGCCCACGAAGGAAACGCCATGCGCTTGACAAAACGCACCGTGCTGGCACTGCTGACCGTTGCCGTCACCGGCCTGGTTAGCGCCCAAAACAGTGCCCAAAAAGAAGCGCCGCGTTATCAGTCGATTCCCGCCTCACGAGACGGCATTGGCAAGGTTTACATGGGCCGCGAGATTGCCGCCGTGATGGGCTGGCAAGGCGCCAGTTGGCTGGAGCGCGAGGAGCGCCAGCAGGAAGAGCGCGGCGACTTGCTGCTGCGTGAGCTGGGCCTCAAACCTGGTATGGCGGTGGCCGACATCGGCGCAGGCACCGGCTACTATGCCCGCCGCATGGCCCCGCTGGTCACCTCCAGTGGTGTGGTGTATGCCACAGACGTGCAGCCCGAGATGATGCAGATGCTGGCTGGCGGTGCCAAAAAAGCAGGCCTGACCAACATCAAACCCGTGCTGGGCGGCTTGCAGAGTGTGAATTTGCCGGACGCGAGCCTCGACTTGGCCATCATGGTGGACGTCTACCACGAGCTGGAATTTCCGTTTGAAGTCATCGACAGCCTGGTACGCGCCTTAAAGCCCGGCGGCCGCATCGCCTATGTGGAATATCGGGCTGAAGACAACCGTGTGCCGATCAAGGCCTTGCACAAAATGAGCGAAGCCCAGGTGCGCAAGGAAGCCGCCGCCCACGCTCTGGTGTGGGAGCGCACCGCCAGCACGCTGCCTTGGCAGCATGTGGTGATTTTCAGAAAGCGCTGAGGCGGACCGACGCACGTCTAGCGGCCTGACGGGCACCGTCACGGCCAAAACAAGAGGCTGCATGACCGATTTCGGCATTTGGGCAGCGCCAATGCTGGCCTGTTTAAATTCTGTATTCAGAACAATTTCCAAATGAAGAATAATTCGGCAAAGGATGGATCCAATGGCCGGAGACTGGAATTTTGCTGACGTTTGGGAAACGGTGGCGCAGACGGTGCCCGAAAACATCGCCCAGGTGCATGGCGCGCAGCGCATCACCTGGCGCACCTTTGACGCGCGCGCCAACGGTATCGCCTGGACCTTGCTGCAAGCCGGTTGCACGCGCCAGGACAAGGTGGCGCTCTATCTGCACAACGGCCCTGAATACCTTCAGACTGCCTTTGCCTGCCTGAAGGCGGCACTCGTCCCGGTCAACACCAACTACCGCTACCAGCAGGACGAGTTGCACTACCTCTGGGACAACGCCGATGCGGCGGCGGTTGTCTTTCATGCCGCTTTTACCGACACCGTGAACGCGGTGCGCGCGCGCTGCACCAAGGTGCGGCTCTGGCTGTGGGTGGCCGATACGCATGCAAACGACAACAGGGCGCCATGCCCGGCATGGGCTGTGCCCTATGAAGCATCGGCGCAGGCCCATCCGGCGCGGGTTGAGGCGTCCTGGGGACGCTGCGGCGATGACCAAATTTTGATTTACACCGGCGGCACGACCGGGCGTCCGCGCGGCGTGATGTGGCGACAGCATGACCTTTACGTGTCGTCCAATACCACCGGTGACCCGCCACAAGCCGACCTGGCATTTGTTCGCGCGCGCGTGGCCCGCCTTCAGAGTGAGAAAACCGCGCCGCCCGTGGGCCTGCCAGCCGCGCCGCTGATGCACGGCACGGCTTATGTCTTTGCCAGCGCCATCCTGAACCGCGCAGGCAGCGTGCTCACGCTCACCGATACGCAGTTTGACGTGGCCGAGCTGCTGGGCGCGATACAGGCTGGGCCGGTCACAGACCTGTGCATCGTTGGCGACGCCTTTTGCAGGCCCATGGTTGACGCGCTGGACGCAGCACCTAGCCGCTGGAACATCACCGGCCTGAAAGCGGTGTCGTCGTCGGGAATGATGTGGGGCAACGCCAACAAGGCGCGGCTGCTGGAACATGCGCCCCATGCGGTGCTGATTGATTTTTTAAACAGCAGCGAGGCCAGCGGCATGGGCCGGGCCATTTCGTCCAAAGGCCGCGCCAACCCGTCCGCGCGCTTCAAGCTCGGCAAGAACGCGTTTGTGATTGATGCTGACAACCGGCCCGTCGAGCCGGGCAGCGGTGTTGTCGGGCGAATTGCCGTAGGCGGCAACGTGCCGTTGGGCTACTACGGCGACCCCGAAAAAAGCGCCGCCACTTTTCTGGTGATTGACGGCATACGCTGCGCCGTACCGGGCGATTTTGCGATGGTTGAGCTCGACGGCAGCATCACGCTGCTGGGGCGGGGCTCGGTCAGCATCAACACGGGTGGTGAAAAGGTTTTTCCTGAAGAAGTCGAGGAATGTATCAAGCAACTGCCTGAAGTCCGTGATGCTGTGGTGGTGGGCGTGCCAGACGAGCGCTTTGGCGAAACCGTGGCGGCAGTGGTCGAGCTGGCCGATGGTCAGCACGCTGATGCCGAAGCGGTGACAGCCCTCATCACAAGCCACGTACGCACCCACTTGGCCCGCCACAAGGCACCGCGCTGCGTGATGCTGGTGCCTTCGATGGGCCGTGGCCCGAACGGCAAGGCCGATTACATGGCGCTGCGCAAGCGGGTGGCTGATTGGCTTTTAACCCAACAAGGAGCCTAGTTTCAATGTCCCAAATTCTGATCGAGCAAAAGGACGGCATTGCCATCGTCACGCTCAACCGTCCTGAAAAGCGCAATGCGTTGTCGCCAGAAATGCTGGTCCGGCTCGCAGCGTTCTGGAAAGAAATTGCCGACGATCATTCTGTGCGCGTGGTGGTGGTCACAGGCGCGGGCGACCAGGCGTTCTCGTCAGGGGGCGACATGGGCAGCCTGATTCCGCTGATGATGCGAACCCGAGCGCCCGTGGGCGAATGGGAAGAGCGCTTTGCCGCAGACCGCAAGCAGCTGGGCGCAGCGCTGCTGCGCAATGCGACATTTTTCAAGCCCGTGATTGCCGCCATCAATGGCCACGCCCACGCCGGTGGTGCCGAGTTTGTGATGAGCACCGACCTGCGCGTGATGTCCAGCCAAGCCACCATGGCCGTCACCGAAGTCAGGCGCGGCCTGATCGCCAGCGGCGGCTCGCTGGTGCGCATGGCGCGCCAGGTGCCGTGGGCGCATGCGATGGAGCTGCTGTTGTTAGGCGAGCCCGTCAGTGCGCAGCAGGCGCTGGCGATGGGCTTGGTCAACCGCGTGGTGCCGCCCGATCAGGTGATGGCCACAGCGCTGGATCTGGCACGCCGCGTCAGCTTGGGCGCGCCGGTAGCGCTGGAAAAAACCAAAGAGGTGATGGTGCGGTCCAACGGCCGACCGCTGGAGGAAGCCTTTGCGATCGAAACCCAGTGCACCAAAGAGAACGCCGCCATGGACGATGCCAAGGAGGGCTCCCGTGCCTTCATGGAAAAGCGCCCGCCGGTGTTTCGCGGAAGGGCCGCAAAATGACCTTGCTCCAAGGCATACGCGTGGTGGAAATGGGGCTGTGGGTGGCCGGTCCCGCAGCCAGCGGCATGTTGGCCGACTGGGGCGCCGAGGTCGTCAAAATCGAGATGCCCAAGGGCGACCCGATGCGCAAATTATTTGGTGCCTTGTCCGGCTCAAAGGAAGACCGTTGCCCGCCCTTTGACCTGTACAACCGGGGTAAAAAAAGCTTGGCGGTGGATGTCAATCATGCCGATGGTGCCGCGCTGGTGCGGCAACTGGTCGCTACCGCCGATGTGTTTGTGACCAATATGCGTCCGCAGTTTCTCGAACGTATCGGACTGGACCACGCCGCCTTGTTGGCAAAGCACCCGCGTCTGGTGTATGCCAGCCTGACCGCCTATGGCCTGGAAGGGCCAGACCGCGATGCGCCAGGCTACGACATGGCCGCTTTCTCGGGCCGCAGTGGCTTGGCCGAACGTGCTACACCGCCTGGCGCTGCGCCACCCGTGCTGCCCGGCGGGCTGGGCGACAACGTCACGGCCATCACCATGGTGTCGGGCATCATGGGCGCGCTGTTTCACCGCGAACGCACCGGGCAAGGGCAATTGGTATCAACCTCCCTGCTGCGCACCGGTATTTACAGCATCGGCATGGACGTTGCCACCCGCGTCGGGCTAGGGCGGATTTCAGCAGCGCCATCGCGCACCAAGCCGCAAAACCCCTTGATGAATTCTTATTGCGCCAGTGACGGCAAATGGTTCTGGATTGTGGGTGCTGAATCCGAACGCCACTGGCCGGGTATCGCCCGTGCACTGGGCGACATGTCACTGATGGACGACGCGCGTTTTGGAACACCGCGCGAACGCAGGCGTCATTCTGAAGCGCTGGTGCTGGCCATCGAAGCGCTCACGGCGCGGCACACACGGCAAGAGTGGGCCTTGATCTTCAAACAGCATGATGTCTGGTGGGCACCGATCAACTCGGTGGACGATTTGCTGACAGACCCGCAGGTGCTGGCCTGCGGCGCGTTTGTCAAGGTACCCGTCGCACCAGGTCAGGCCGCGCCAGAGAGTTTTAACGGTGTCGCCACGCCAGTCGATTTCAGCGCCACCCCGGCCGGTCCGGCTGGCCCGCCGCCCGGCATAGGCGCCGATGCCGATGCTCTGCTCAGGGAGCTGGGCATCGACGACCTTGAACTCAAGCGCCTTCGCAGTGCAGGTGTGCTGGCGCAGGCATCAGTGGCTGAAAGTTAAATCTGCATGTCCAACAACGCCAAGCCTCCCGAATCAGCACTGCAGCCCCTTGCGGGCGTGCGGATTGCCGATTTTTCGTCCAACATGGCCGGACCTTATGGGGCCATGATTCTGGCGCAGCTGGGCGCTGATGTGATCAAGGTGGAGCCGCCGCAGGGCGACGATTCTCGCGCTTGGCCACCTTTTGTCGACACCATGAGTCTGACGCATCGCCACATGGGTGCGGGCAAACGCGGCATGGTGATCGATCTGAAAAAGCCCGAAGGCATTGCTGTCGCCACGGCGCTGATGGCGCGTTCTGATGTGGTGATTCAAAGCATGCGCCCTGGCGTGGCCGACCGTCTCGGCATGGGCCAGGCAGCAGCCCGCGCGGTGAATCCGGATGTTCTTTACTATGACGTGAGCGCCTTTGGTAGCGGGGAGACGGGGCGTGTCATGCCGGGTTATGACCCGCTGGTGCAGGCCTTCACCGGGATCATGCTGATGACCGGGCATGAGGGTTCGCCCCCCACACGTTGCGCGCCCTCGCTGATCGACCTGGGCAGCGGGCAGTGGATTGCGATGGGCGTGCTGGCCGCCGTGCTGGCGCGGCACCAGGGACGGCCTGTGGGCTCGCTTGAAACCGCGCTGGTGGATACCGCCTTCAGCGTCATTCCTTACCAGGCCGCAGCGGCCAAGCTGTCGGGTCAGAGGCCGCCCAAGGCTGGCTCTGGAAACCCGATTGCAGCGCCCTACCAGTGCTACCGCGCGCGCGATGCGGATCTGCTGATTGCAGCGCCCAGCCAGCGCCTGTGGGAAGGCGTGGTTCGCGCGCTGCAGGCCCCAGGTCTGGCGCAGGACGAACGCTTTGCGAGCGTCAGCGCACGCAGCCAGAACCTGAAAGCGCTGGAACAAGCGCTCAACCAAATTCTTGGTCAGCACGACGCGGACACCTGGATCGCTCGTCTTACCAAAGCCGGTGTTCCCGTCACCCGGGTCAGCGGTCTTGAAGAAGCGGTCATCAGTGACATTGCCCAAGAGCGCGGCACGTTTATCGCGTCAGGCGGCGTACCGCTGGTACGGCTGCCCTGGCTGGCAGATGGCCAGCCCATCAAATGGCAGCGACCAGCCCCGAAACTGGGCGAGCACAGCCTGGAAATACTGGCTGAACTTGGTTATGACGATGCGCAAGCTGCCGCGCTGCTAGGCTGTGGTGCGGTTGTCGCAGCGCAAAGCGCTGATCCAGCGGTGTTGGACTCAAGCGTGCCCTGAGATATTTTCCCAACTGAGATTTCGAAACCCTATCAGGAGACATCATGAAACGCAGACTCGTACAAACCTTTGTTTTTCTGGCATCTGTCGCCGCCTTGACCAGCGCCTTGCAGCCTGTGCACGCTCAGGGCGCCTACCCGAACAAGCCGGTCAAGGTCATCATTGGCTTTGGCCCCGGCAGCGGCACCGACATTTTGGCGCGCATGATGGCAGAAGAACTGCGCGTTGCGCTGGGTCAGCCTTTCATCGTCGATAACCGCCCGGGTGCTTCGGCGCAGATTGCTGCCTCTGCGGTGGCCAAGTCGCCTGCGGATGGCTACACCCTGTTCCTGACCTCGAACTCGTCGCATTCGGTGAACCCGCACATGTTCAAAAAGCTGCCCTATGACCCGATTGCAGACTTCACACCGATAGGCGGCATTGCTTACTTTCCCTTCATCCTGGCCGTCAACGCCAGCCTGCCGGTCAAGACGCCCAAGGAGTTTGTGGCTTATGCGCAGGCCAACAAGGGCAAGCTCAACTATGCCTATGGCACGCCCACGGTGCAGATTCCAGCAGAGGCGCTGAACCGGCTTGAAAAGCTGGAAGCCACTGGCGTTCCCTACAAAAGCAGCCCCGCCGCCATGACCGATGTGATTGGCGGACAGGCACAGTTTTTGGTGGTTGACCTGGCGTCTGCTCGGCCCCATCTGCAGTCAGGCCGCCTGCGTGCGTTGGCCATGACCACCTCCAAAAGATCAGCCCTCGCACCTGACCTGCCGACCATCGAGGAGTCATTGGGCCTGCGCGACTTCGACCTGGCGGCCTGGACCGGCCTGTTTGGCCCGGCTGCGCTGCCCAAAGAAGTGGTGGACAAACTGTCTTCAGCGCTGCTGCAAATCCTTAGCAAACCAGAAGTGCGTGAGCGCATCCTGACCTCGGGTGCGGAACCCACGCCTTCAGACGTGGCCACCTTCACCGCCTTGGTCACACGCCAACTGGAGATTTGGGGCCGCAAGGTCAAAGACGCCGGCATTCAAGCAGAATGAGCCTTGATCCGCGCCAGCCCGTCTTGGTAGGGATCGGCACCTGCATGCAGCGGGAGGATGTGCTGGCGCGCAGCAAAGAGCCAATGGACCTGATGCTGCAAGCCGTTCGGCGCGCGGGCATGGACGCGGCTGGCGCCAACGGGGGTGACATGCGTGCCTTGAGCAGCGTTCAACACATTGCTGTGCCCAAAGGCCGCTGGCGCTACCGCAATCCGGCCGGGGAAATCGCTCGCCAGATTGGCGCTAAGGCCGCCACCACCGTACTGGCCAGCGTCGGTGTGCTGCAGCAATCCCTGATTGGCGATGCCTGTGATCGCATCGCAAAGGGTGACATTGACTCGGCGCTCATTGTCGGAGCAGATGCGGGCCACCGTATTCTTTGCGCCAAAAAGAACGGTGAAAGGGCGGGGGAGCGCCAGCAGGACGACGTGCCCGATGTGTCTCTCGAACCCGAAGAAGAACTCCTTCATCCGGCTGAATTACACGCAGGCCTGCGCATGCCGGTGGCGTTGTACGCTCTGGTTGAATCGGCCTGGCGTGCAAAAAATGGCTTGTCAGTCGACGCGCATCGCGCGCAATTGGGCACGCTGTATCAGCGCTTTTCTGAGGTGGCGGCCCATAACCCTGCGGCCTGGCGCAAAACATCGCTCAGCGCCCAAGAGATCATTCAGGCCTCGGAGCGCAACCCCATGCAGGCTTTCCCGTACACCCGGCTCCATTGCGCGACCTGGAATGTAGACCAGGCTGCGGCTTTGCTGATTTGTTCTGCAGGCCATGCGCAGGCGCTGGGCATGGCACCGGCGAAGTGGGTTTACGCCGCAGCGAGCAGTGAGTCCAACCACATGGTGCCAGTCTCAGCACGCGCAGACCTGGCCGCTTGCGTCGGTGCCCGGCTGGCAGGTCATGCAGCGCTGGCCGCCGCAGGCATCACCGCATCACAGCTTGATCTGGTCGAGCTTTACAGCTGCTTTCCGATTGCCGTGGAAGCCTACGCGCAGGAGCTGGGTATCTCATTGACACGGGACTTGACCGTGACCGGCGGCATGCCCTTTGCAGGGGGGCCGTTCAATAATTACGTCCTTCAGGCGACCTGCCGTATGGCCGAACTGCTTCGCCAAGAGCGCGGGTCCAGCAGACGGGTGGGGCTGGTCTCTTCGGTGTCAGGAATAATGACCAAGCAAGGCTTCGGTGTCTGGGCCAGTCAGCAAGGCGATTCGGGGTTTGCGTTTGATGATGTCTCGGCAGACACCGCGCATCAGCAGCAAACCAAAGACGTCAGCTTGTCTTTTCAGGGTCGGGCAGCGATTGCCGGTTACACCGTGCTGTACGACAAAGCTCAAGCACCCCGCGCGCTGGTGCTTGCAGACACTGACACGGGCTGCCGCGCGCTGGCCTGGAGTGCAGACCCGGCGCTGCTCAGTCGAATGGAGGGCAGTGAGTTTTGCGGCACCAGCATCTCCATACACGACTCCCTTTTCACTTTGGCTTGAATTGGAAATTTGCCGGCCATGCTTGATGTCTCGCTGCTGACCAAAACGCCCTTGACAGGCCCGCGCTCCATCCTGCGCGTGGTCCAGGTCTTTGCAAAACTGGCGGCGCATCCTGAAGGGCTAACGCTGGCGCAGCTTTGCCACAACCTGCAACTCCCCAAAACCACGCTGTTCACCATGCTCAAGGTGCTTGAGAGCGCCCACTACCTGAGTCAGGAAGGCGGCGCTTATCGGCTCGGCCCACAGGCAGTGGCGCTGGGCGCAAGCATGGCAGAAAGCCCGGCGCGCAACTTTCCCAATTGCGCCGATGGTGTTCTTCAAAGCCTGTGCCAGCGCACTGGAGAGACAGGCTTTCTGGCAGTGCTCACGCCGGATCGCCAGTTTTGCAAATATGTTGCGGTGGCTGAGACCGACAACTGGCTTCGTTTTAGCGTCAAGGTGGGTTCGCAAAAGCCTGCGTATGCCACGGGCAGTGGCCGGGCCATGTTGGCCTTTATGCCTGAGAACGAGGTGTTGCAGCTGCTGGAAAGTTTTCCGTTTGAGCGGCTGACACCCAAAACCGTGTCGTCGCGGCGCAGCTTGCTGGCGAGTCTGAAAGAGGTCAGAACCCACGGCGTGAGCTGCATCGACAGCGGCACAGTCGCCGGAGTGTTGGCCGTTGCCGCGCCCATCTTTGGTGTGGACGGCCAGGTTGCAGCGGCCATCAGCACCGGCGGACCAACAAGCCGTGTGGCGGATCGTCTGCCAGCGGTGACAACGGCGGTACGCGATGCTGCCGAGGATATTTCCAGAATTCTCGGCTATGGCGGTCAATGGCCGGCTATGCCGTCAGGAACATAGCGTTGCTGCGGCAAGGGATGATGCTCGAAAATAGACTCAGATGCTATTATTTTATTAGCTGCTAACCTAGGATTAACAAGAACTAAAGCAGGTTTTGATACCTGAAAAAACTTAAAAAAGGGTTTTCAAGCCAAAACGCGGTTGATGTCCGCTTCATCCAGCCCGGTGAAGGTCGTGTTGTGCCGGTCCGTCAAAGGCCCTCCGCCCGGGATGACCTGGCCTGATGCGTCAAACCCAATCGCCTTGAACTTCCACACGCTGCCAAACAGCTTGAGGTTGCCAACGTGCAGACCGGCGCTGGTATGAACTTGGCAGACGCCGGGGTTGACGGGCTGAAGCCGAAGGGGGTGGGTCACGGCGTCACATCGCAGCCGTGCAAATTACTTCGCAACGACGCGAACCATCTCCAGACACTTGTTCGAGTAACCCCATTCGTTGTCGTACCAGGCCACGATCTTGACAAAGGTGCTGTCAAGTGCGATCGATGCATCGGCATCAAAAATCGAGGTGCGGGTGTCGCCCCGGAAGTCTGTGGCCACCACTTTGTCTTCGGTGTAGCCCAAAATGCCTTTGAGGGCGCCTTGGCTTTGCGCCTTCATCTCGGCGCAAATCTCGGCCATGGTGGCGGCGCTGTTGAGTTCGCAGGTCAAGTCAACGACTGACACGTCAGAGGTGGGCACGCGAAACGACATGCCGGTCAGTTTCTTGTTCAGCTCGGGGATCACCACGCCCACAGCCTTGGCTGCGCCTGTGGATGAAGGAATGATGTTTTCCAAAATGCCGCGCCCGCCGCGCCAGTCTTTGTTGCTCGGGCCGTCGACGGTTTTTTGGGTGGCGGTGGCGGCGTGTACCGTTGTCATCAGGCCGCGCTTGATGCCCCATTTGTCGTTCAGCACCTTGGCCACCGGGGCCAGGCAGTTGGTGGTGCACGACGCGTTGGAAATGATCGCCTGGCCGGCGTAGGTTTTGTCGTTCACGCCAAACACAAACATCGGCGTGTCGTCTTTGGACGGGGCCGAAATGATGACTTTCTTGGCGCCAGCGGCCAGGTGCTTGTCTGCGCCGGCCTTGTCGAGAAAAAGACCGGTGCATTCGAGCACCACATCCGCGCCAACCTCGTTCCACTTGAGTGCTGCCGGGTCACGCTCTTGCGTCAGGCGGATTTTTTTGCCGTTGACGATCAGTGTGTTGCCCTCAACAGACACCTCGCCCTGGAAGCGACCATGCACCGAGTCGTAGTTCAGCATGTAGGCCAGGTAGTCCGGCTCCAGCAGGTCGTTGATGCCAACGATTTCAATGTCTGAAAAGTTTTGCACCGCTGAGCGGAGCACATTGCGACCGATACGACCAAAACCGTTGATGCCTACTTTGATTGCCATGATGTCTCTTTTGTTGAGGTTAAAAATACTGAGCTATCCGTTTGTTTTTTGCTTACTTCTTCAAAACTTTGCGCACCGTGTCTGCCACGTTCTCAGGTGTAAACCCAAAATGCTTGAACAGCACCGGTGCAGGCGCTGACTCGCCGTAGGTGTCGATGCCGACCACCGCGGCGCAGCCGTATTTCCACCAGCCGTCGGTCACGCCCATTTCAACTGCAATGCGCGGAATGCCTGCTGGCAGCACGTCGGTTTTGTAAGCGGTCTTTTGCTTGTCAAAGGTGGTGTTGCTGGGCATGGACACCACGCGCACGGCGATTTTGAACGTCGCCAGCAGCTCTTGTGCTTTCAATGCCAGTTGCACTTCAGAGCCGGTGGCGATGATGACGGCCTGGGCTTTTTTGTTCAGGCCCACTTCGCTGGGTTCAGACAACACATACGCGCCCTTGCTGATCTGGCCCAAGTCGTCTTTGGGCGCGTAAGGCAGGTTTTGGCGGCTGAGCAGCAAGGCGGTTGGCTTTGACTTGTTTTGCAGCGCGACAGCCCAGGCCACAGCGGTTTCAGCCGTGTCGGCCGGCCGCCAGACGTCCAGGTTCGGAATCAAACGCAGGCTGGCGGCGTGTTCAATCGACTGGTGGGTCGGGCCGTCTTCGCCCAGGCCGATGCTGTCGTGGGTAAACACATGAATCACGCGCAGCTTCATCAGTGCCGCCATGCGGATGGCGTTGCGGCTGTAGTCGCTGAACGTCAAAAACGTACCGCCGTAGGGGATGTAGCCGCCATGCAGCGCCACGCCGTTCATGATGGCGGCCATGCCGAATTCGCGTACGCCGTAGTTGATGTGGCGGCCACCGGCCCCAAGCGCCCCAGCGTCGCCTTCAGGCTTCGCTGTCAACACGACCTCGCCGTTGATGTCAAAGCGCAAATTCGGGGTTGACTTGGTGTTGGTCAGGTTAGAGCCGGTCAAATCAGCCGAGCCGCCCAGCATGTCTGGCAGGCCAGCGGTGAAGGCCTCGAGTGCAAGCTGGGATGCCTTGCGCGAGGCGACGGTTTCAGCCTTGGTGTGCGCGGCCAAAATGGTGTCAACTGCCAACTGGTCAAAGTGCTTGGGCAAGTCGCCCTTCATGCGGCGGGTCAGCTCCTGCGCAAGTTCTGGGTAAGCCGTTTTGTAAGCAGCAAACTTCGCGTCCCAAGCGGCCTCGGCAACCAGGCCCTTGGCCTTGGCGTCCCAGGCGTGGCGTGCTTCGTCAGGCATCTCAAACGGTGCATGTGGCCAGTTGAGGGCTTCGCGGGTCAGTTTGATCTCTTCCGCGCCCAGCGGCTCGCCGTGCGCCTTGGCGGTGTTGGCGCGGTTCGGGCTGCCTTTGCCGATGTGGGTTTTGCAAATGATCAGCGTGGGCTTGTTGTCGGTGCTGCTTTTGGCGGCGGCAATGGCGGCAGACACCGCAGCGGCGTCGTGCCCGTCAATCGGGCCGATCACATGCCAGCCGTAAGCGGCAAAGCGCAGCGCTGTGTTGTCGATAAACCAAGGGGCGACCTGACCGTCAATCGAAATGCCGTTGTCGTCATACAGGGCCACCAGCTTGCCCAGGCGCCAGGCACCGGCCAGCGCGGCGGCTTCGTGGCTGATGCCTTCCATCAGGCAGCCGTCACCCATGAAAACATAGGTGTGGTGGTTGACGACGGCGTGGCCGGGGCGGTTGAACTCCTGCGCCAGTAGCTTTTCAGCCAGCGCCATGCCGGCCGCATTGGTCAGACCCTGACCAAGCGGGCCGGTGGTGGTTTCAACGCCTGGCGTCACGTCCACTTCAGGGTGACCGGGGGTTTTGCTGTGCAACTGGCGAAAGTTTTTCAATTCCTTCATCGGCAGCGCATAGCCCGTCAGGTGCAGCAGCGCGTAAATCAGCATCGAGCCGTGGCCGTTGGACAGCACAAAACGGTCGCGGTCAAACCAGTGCGGGTTGTGCGGGCTGTGCTTGAGGTGTTGGCCCCACAGCGCCACCGCCATGTCAGCCATGCCCATGGGCGCGCCGGGGTGGCCGGAATTGGCGGCCTGAACGGCATCCATGGCGAGTGCGCGAATGGCGTTGGCCATGAGGGCAGAAGTGTTGTCGGCCAGTGCGGTCATGTGGGGGCTATCCAAAGTGGGTGTTAGGGAAAACCCACGATTTTACGGGATGCAGTCGAGCGCGAATATCGCTAAGTACGTGCTATTGATTCATGAGCTACTTATGCAATAAGTAATAGGCTCACAGGCCTAAAACCACCTAAAACGAGCGCAAAAACAGCGCCAGCGCAGCCTGAACGCTACGGCAGGAAGGGCGGGCTCAGCAAACGCACGCCAATCGAGAACCAGCGCTCGCTGGCGCCCCCGCCAGCGCGGTTGCCGTAGGTCGCATCCAGCTGGACATGACCGGGCACGATCCATTGGCGCAAACCGATCTGAAACTGGGGTTTGTCATGGCTTTGGCCAAAGGTTTCGGCGATCAGCCAGGTGGCGGGGGCCAATTCGCGCTCCAGACCTACGCCCCAGGTTGCCAGGTCACGCCGGGTGGGCTGCTCGCGCAGCCAGCCAAGGTTGGTGTGCACCACCCAGCGGTCATCGGCAAATGAAAAGCTGGTCGGCAAGTAGGCGTACAGGTCGCGGTCGCTGGCGCTGCCCTGCACGCGACGCACGGTACCTGCGGCCAAACCCATGCCCCAGCCGTTTTTCTCCAGTGGCTTGAAAATGGTTTTGCCCTGTAGCACGGTCCGGCTCAGCGGGCTGTCAGCGGCGTCGTTGGTGCGTGCGCCCCCTGCTGTCACCTCCAGGTTGCCGCTGAAGTTACAACCTGGCAAGGCCCAGTACTCTGTGCTGCCCTGATTTCTGCGCACCCAGCTTTCGACCTGGCAGGACTTGGGATCGACGATGCGCGCATCGTCGGTGTTCAGGGGCCGGGCAGCCTGGGCCTGCGTGGCGCAGCCTAAGGCAAGCGCCAGCAACGCAGGCCATGAAAAACGGGCATAAAAAAGAGGATTCAAAACGAGTCTCATCGCTTAAAAATAAAAAAAGTTCCTGAGCTTGGCTGAGTTTTATGTCAGATTGATGGCGATCCCCTGTCGCTCAGGCCAAAGCTCGAAGCAAAGCTCATCCGAATGTCACACTGGCGCGCAAACCGGATTCGCCTGGCACAGCCTGTAGTCTGAACCGCGCGCTCATCAGGTCCGCATAGCGGCTGACGATCGCCAGCCCCAGCCCTGCGCCCTCCCCCAACTGCTGGCCTGCCGGGCCCAATGACCAGCGCTGGCGCAGCTGTTCGGCCTCTTGGGAGGTCAAGCCGGGGCCGTTGTCTGTGACTGACAACGTCACGACACCATCTCCCGCCACCACGGCAACCGTGACTTGGGGTTGCGCAGCCACACCATAACGCAGCGCGTTGTCCAGCAGGTTGCCCAAAATGCCTTCGAGCAAGGCCGCATCAGCCTCAACCATCACACGCTCGTCCAGCCCGTCGCCGCCCAAGTCCACGCCAGCTGCATCAGCCTTGGGCAGGTAGCGCAGCAAAACGTCACGCGCTACTTCATTGATAGCAATAGGGATGAGCTGCAAGCTGGCGCGTGCCTCATCGGCCAGGGCCAGGCCTAAAAGCTGTTCGACCAGGTGACTGGCCCTTTCCTGGCCGCGTGCGATGCCTTGCAGTTGCTCGCGCCACACCGCAGGATCAGCGTTCGCCAGGGCGTAGTCGGCTTGCGCGCGTATGCCCGCCAGCGGTGTGCGCAGCTCGTGCGCCACATTGCCGGCAAACTCCCGCTGGGCCGTGATGCTGTCTTCCAGCCGCGTCATCAGCGCATCGACGGATGTCCCCAGACGCTGCACATCGCGGTTGTTGGCGTTCGTGGTCACGCTCAGCGGCATGGGGCTCAGGTCGCGCACACCGCGCTGGTCAACCGCCTGTTGCAGCTCTGCCAGCGGCAGCAGGTCACGCTGAATCACCCTGCGCAGCCACCACACCAAAAACAGCAGCAGCAGCACCTGCGGTACGACCGCATAGGTCAGCATGCGTTGCAACAAGCCGTTTCTGGCGGTCGTGGTTTGCGCCACGACCATGGTGAACTCGGTCGGCTCATAGCGGTGCAAGCTGACGCTGCGCAGCGCCCGGTTTTGAAAGGTGATGTCGGCAAAGCCAAAAGCCGTTTCTTTGGGCAGCGGCGGCGGCTTCAGCCCGGCGTGGCCTGCCAACAGTGCGCCATTGGGCAGCAGAACGGCAAAGTACATCGACTCACTTTGGTCAAACAGCAGAGCGCTCATCTCTGACGGTGACAAATTGAGCACCGGGCCCGTGCTGTGCATTCGGACATTAGCCGCTACTGCATAGGCATCGTCGAGTAGCGATCTGTCAAAAGCCTGGCCTGCAAAGTAGTTGGCCACGCCCAATGCCACCGCCGTGCCCAGCGCCCAGAGCACAACGAGCGGCAGGACGACGTGCCTGATGACGCGGCTGCGAAGGGAGGGTTTTGTTGCCCCCACGCTTGTCGCTTCGCGTAGCAAGCTGCCCCCCGAGGGGGCGCTTTTTCCTAGGGGCGGCCCGTCAGAAAAATGTCGCTTGGTCATGCGGCGCTTTCCTCCAGCACATAACCAATGCCGCGCAGGGTGCGAATGCTTGCACCACTGCCCAGCAGTTTTTTGCGCAGCCTGGAGATAAAAGCCTCCAGCGCGTTGTCGCCCAGCGCCTCGTCGGTTTCGCTGAGCTTGTCAGACAAAACGCGTTTGCTGACGACCCGGCCAGGGGGTGTCATCAGCTCCCAGAGCACTTCAAATTCACGCGCGGGCAAATCCCAAGGCTGCTTGTCCAGGTAAAAGCGCCGGGCTTTTCTGTCCAGTAGCAGCAGCCCCAGCGTCACTTGGTCGTCGGTGCCCTGGGCGCGGCGCACCAGTGCGCGCAAACGCGCCTCGACCTCGGCCAGGTCAAACGGCTTGCCCATGTAGTCGTCGGCACCCGCATCCAGCCCGGCAATGCGTTCCTCAAGTCGGCCGCGTGCCGTGAGCACCAGCACGGGGGTGCGGTCACCTCTGCTTCTGGCCTCGCGCAGCAGGCTCAGGCCGCTGCCCTGTTTTGGCGCAGCAGTGGTCACAGGCAAATTCAGGTCCAGCAGTACCGAGTCGTAGGTCTGCACGCGCCACCAGTGGCGGGCGTCGTCGATGCTGGCGGCAATGTCGACGCGGTGCCCCGCATCGCTCAGGCTGCGCAGCATCACCTCACGCAAAACGGCATCGTCTTCAACCAGCAGGATTTTCATGGGAGTGGATCTACGGACAAGCGCTAAGTCAGGTGCGGGTCAGTCACCGCGAGTTACAACCGCCGTATGAGCATACGACAATTATTTTTGGCAACCGGCTTGGCCGTCAGCTGCTGGCTGCCGGCCGCCGCGCAAAGCGTGCCGCCGGTGACCAGCAACATCTCGCTGTCCCAAGCCTTGCAGGCGGCGCAAAACAATCTGGACGTGTCACTGGCCCGCCGTGCGCTGGCGGGCGCTCAGGGCGACATCACCGCGGCTGACCGTGCGCCCACGCCCGTGCTGTCGGCCAAAACGGCGTCCATCGATTTGCAAAACGGCATTGGCGGCGGCAATTTGATTCGTGACAAGCGCATCGACAAAGCCATCGGTCTGGACTGGACCTATGAGCGTGGCAACAAGCGCGAGCTGCGCACCCAGGCCGCCCAGCGCCTGGCCAGCGCCGCACAAGAAGACATCGAAGACATCAAGGTGCAGCAGCAAATCACCACCGCATCGGCTTACTTTGACCTGTTGGCAGCGCAGGAGCGCATTGAGCAGGTCGGCCAGATTGCTCGCAGCGCTGCGCAACTGGCCGCCACCGCTGCCCGCCGCGTGCAGGCCGGCGACCTGGCCGCGCAGGACGCCGCGCGCACTGAAATTGAAGCCCAGCGCGCCAGCACAGACCTGGCGACCGCCCAGTTTGACCGCCAGCGCGCCGCGCTGCTGCTGGCCCAACTGACCGGCTATACCGGCATAGGCCAGTTGCAGGCGCAGGCCGACTGGCCCACCCGCCAGGCTCTGGAATCGGTGCCGCAAGAAACGTTTTACCCCTCGGTCGAGTCACGTGCCGATGTGCGTGCTGCGGTGCAGCGGGTTGAAGCTGCGCGGGCCGTGCTCGATGTTGCATCAGCCCAAAAAACACGCGACATCACGGTCGGTACTTCCTTTGACCATTTCCCCGGCACATCGACGCGGCAGCTGGAGTTTCGGGCGCAAGTACCGCTCAATGGCTTTTTGGGCAGCTACAACTATCAGGGCGAAATAGCGCGTGCCCAGGCGCAAGTGAATCAGGCCGAAGACGCGCTAGAAAAAACCCGCCGCACGGCCACTGCCGACTTTCAACGCTTGCAGCAAGATCGCCAGGGCGCTGCCGCCAGAGCGCTGAGCTACGAGCTCACCATCTTGCCGCGCGCCCGCAAGGTCGCCGAGATGGCAGAGCTGGCCTACAGCAAAGGCGCGATGTCATTGACTGAACTGATTGACGCACGCCGCACGCTGCGCAGCATCTTGATTGAAGCTTTGAGCGCGCGCACTGACCACGCCAAGGCGGCATTGGCCTGGCAGCTTCGCCAGCCTTGAGACTCGACACCATCCTTTTGAATAAAACACCGTGAACCACTCCACCTTTCTTTCTGCAGCCAGCCTTTTACTGCTCGCCACCCTCAGCGCCTGCACTGAAGCCCCTGCACCTGCGCCCGGAGCGCCGACCCCCATCTTGCAGGGCGGCCAACTGCGCTTTGCGCCCGGCCACCCGCAGCTGGCGCTGCTGGGCATGGCTACAGCAGCACCGGGCAAAGCGATCACGGTTGAGCTGCCCGCCAGGCTGGTCTGGAACGAAGAGCGCACCCAGCGCATTTACCCTGCCTTTGCTGGCCGCGTGATGGCCATCAAGGCCGACGTGGGCCAACCCGTCAAAAGCGGCGCACTTCTTGCACAACTCGCCTCGCCAGACTTTGGCATGGCGCAGGCCGACACCGCCAAGGCAAAAGCCGAAGCGCAATTGAGCCAAAAGTCCTTGCAACGCCAGCGTGAACTGTTTGAGGCCGGCATCATTGCGCGCAAGGATTTGGACCAAGCCGAGTTTGACGCGGCCCGTACCCAAGCCGAAACTCAGCGCTCGCAAGCCCGCACCAATTTGTATGGTGGCGGGTCTGGCAACGTGAATCAGCAGTTGGCCTTGATCGCCAGCATCCACGGCACCGTGGTGGAGCGCAACTTGAACCCGGGCCAGGAGGTGCGGCCCGACCAGTCCGGCCCTGGTGTTCCAGCGCTGTTTGTGGTGACCGACCCGACCTCGCTGTGGGTGCAAATTGATGCGCGTGAGAGCGAGATCGGCACGCTCAAAATAGGCTCAGCCTTTGAGCTGGTGATCCCCAGCCTGGGCGGGCAAAAGTTTGATGGCAAGGTCACGGCCGTAGCAGACTTTATTGACCCGGCAACCCGCACCATCAAGGTGCGCGGCGTGGTGGCCAACCCGAACCGTTTGCTGAAAGCCGAGATGCTGGCCACGGCGCGGATTGAACGGCAGCTGGGCAATGGCGTGGTGATTCCGTCGCAGGCGGTGTCACTGCTGGGCACCAAACACACGGTGATGGTGCAAACCTCAGCAGGGGTTTTTGAGTCACGCGACATCACCATCAGCTACCAGGGCCCGAAAGAGACTGTGGTGTCTCAAGGGCTTAGCGCTGGCGATCAGGTGGTGAGTGAAAACATGCTGCTGCTGGTGCGCGAGTTCCGCATTGCACAAAGTGACGCCCGACCAGCCCAGGCCAAGCCATGAAAAAACTGATTGCCTACGCGCTGAACCAGCCGGTGTTCATCATCCTTGGCACGCTGATCTTTGTCATGGCGGGCGTTTTTGCGTTTAAAAACCTGTCGGTAGAAGCTTTCCCCGACGTCACAGACACGCAGGTCACCGTGATTGCGCTGTACCCGGGCCGCGCGGCCGAAGAAGTTGAAAAGCAGGTCACGCTGCCGATCGAAGTTGCTTTGTCGGGCCTGCCCAATTCGATTCGTGTTTTTTCACACACCCAATTTGGTCTGTCATTTACCGTTGTCACCTATGACGACAAAGCCGACGTTCTGCAAGCGCGCGCCCAGGTCAGTGAGCGGCTGCGCGGCGTGGATTTGCCAACGGGCGTCGAGGCCAATATTGCCCCCAACGCCACGCCAGTCGGCGAAGTGATGCGCTACCGCGTCAAGGGCGACGGTAAAACCACCACCGAGCTGCGCACCCTGGAAGACTGGGTGGTCGAGCGCGCGCTGCGCCAGGTCCCTGGCGTGGCTGACGTGGTGGCGATGGGCGGCTTTATCAAACAGTACGAGGTGCAGCCAGACCTGGACAAACTACGCGCTTACAAACTGACCTTTCAAAATTTGCTGGACGCGCTGGGGCGTGGCAATTCGAACGCAGGCGGAAGTTACGTGGCGCAGGGCGCGCAGCAGTATGCGATTCGCGGCATTGGTCTGCTTCGCTCGCCAGACGACATTGGACGCATCGTGGTGGCCAGCAAAAATGGCACGCCCATTTTGATCCGCGACATCGCCACTGTCAGCATTGGCGCGCTGGCCCGGCTGGGCACGGTGGGCCAAGACCTGGACGATGATGTGGTGACCGGTATCGTCATCATGCGCAAAGGCGAAAACCCAAGCGTCGTGCTCAAAGGCGTGAAAGAAAAAATCGCTGAGCTCAATGATCGTGTTCTACCCAAGGGCGTGCAAATCGTGCCCTACTACGACCGCACCTGGCTGATGGGTAAAACCTTGACCACGGTGTTTAAAAACCTGCTTGAAGGCGCGCTGCTCGTGGCGCTGGTTTTGTATCTGTTTTTATCGAATGTGCGGGCCAGCATGGCGGTGGTGGTGATCATTCCGCTGGCGCTGTTGTCCACCTTTTTGGGTTTGAAAATCATGGGCGTGCCAGCCAACTTGCTCAGCCTGGGGGCGATGGACTTTGGCATCATCGTCGACGGCGCAGTGATCGTGATTGAAAACATTTTGCATCGCCTGGCAGAGCGCAAGGAGACCATGACCGACGACGAGCGCAAGCACGTCATCATCAACGCGACCAACGAAGTGGGCCGGCCAACGCTGTTCTCGATGCTCATCATCATTGCCGCGCACATCCCGATTTTTGCCTTGCAGCGCCATGAGGGCCGTATTTTTCAGCCGATGGCCCTGAGCGTGACGGCTGCGCTGATTGGCGCACTGATTTTTTCGCTCACGCTGGTGCCGCTGCTGGCTTACTGGATACTGCGCAAAAAACTGCCGCACGGCGACAACCGGGTGGTGGCCGCCAGCAAGCGGGTGTATGCGCCGATCTTGAACTGGGCCTTGACCAAGCGCCGCATGGTGGTGGCCATTGCGCTGGGTATTTTTGCCCTCAGCATGGTGGTGGCCAGCCGCTTGGGGTCCGAGTTTTTACCGGAGCTGAACGAGGGCACGATCTGGGTCAATGTGCGCCTGCCATCAAGCGTGTCAAACGACGAGGCAGCGCGCATTTTGCGCAACGTGCGCTTGGCGCTTTTGAAAATACCGGAGGTGCGAACAGCTGTGTCCAAGGCAGGCCAGCCCGAGGACGGCACGGACCCTAAAACCATCAGCATGGCCGAGGTGTTTGTAGACATCAAACCTGAAGAAGATTGGCGCAAGGGCTTGACCAAAGCGCAACTGATTGACGAGATGGACAAGGTGGTCTCTGCCCTGCCGGGCATGGAGCCGACCTTCTCGCAACCGATTCGTGACAACGTGCTTGAATCCATTTCGCAGATCGACGGGCAGATCGTCATCAAGGTATCGGGCGACGATTTGGTCGAGCTCAAGCGCATCACCGAAGAGATTGAGCGGGAAATCAAACAAGTGCGTGGCGTGTACCGGGCCGAGATCAATCGCGCAGGCGACTTGCCGCAACTGGTGATTGACATTGACCGCGACCGCGCCGCGCGATTGGGCCTGAACGTGCAGGACATTCAGGACGTGATTGAAGCAGCATTGGCAGGCAAGGCTGCCACCCAGTTGTGGGAAGGCGAACGAAAATTTGCCGTGGCGGTGCGCCTGCCGGAAGCCAAACGCACCATGGCAAGCCTGGGCCAAACATTGATCCCGACACCCGATGGCGGCTATGCGCAACTGAGCAGCGTGGCCGACATTCGTGAAACGGGCGGCGCGATGAATATTGCCAGGGAGGCTGGCCGGCGTGCTACAGCGATTGGCATTTTCATCAAAGACCGCGACATGGGCTCGGTCGTCAAAGACATGCAGGCCAGGGTCGAGAAAACCGTCAAACTGCCACCAGGCTACACCATCGGCTGGTCAGGCGAGTTTGAAAACCAGGAGCGCGCCATGCAGCGCCTGACGGTGGTTGTGCCGCTGTCACTGCTGCTTATTTTTGTACTGCTGTTTGACGCTTTCAAGTCCTTCAAAATGGCGGCGCTGATTTTGCTCAATGTCCCGCTGGCTTTGATAGGCGGCTTTGTCGCGCTGTGGATTTTCACCATCCCGCTGTCGGTGTCTGCGGCGATTGGCTTTATTGCGCTGTCAGGCCAGGCCGTGCTCAATGGGGTGGTGATGCTGTCGGGCTTTCAGCAACTTCAGTCAGAGGGACACGGCGTGTTTGAGGCGGTCAAGCAAGGCTCCATGCAGCGCCTGCGCACCGTGTTGATGACGGCCATGCTGGCAGCGCTGGGCCTGTTGCCAATGGCCTTGTCACGCGACATCGGCTCTGAAACCCAACGCCCCCTGGCGATCGTCATCATCGGCGGGCTGATCACCGCCACGCTGCTGACGCTGGTGGTGCTGCCGGCGCTGTATGTGTCGTGGTTTGGTAAAGACAAGAAGGTTGAGCCCGAAGAAGAAACAGCAGCAGCTACATAAAACGTAGCTGCTAGCCCATATCTTTATGGGTCTGTAGGCCTGATACGCTCCTGAAACAGCTGCCTTTAGCTTTTTCGGGTCAATGCCAGACCGTCCAGCGCCGCCTGTTGCGGGTCAGCCGCCAAGGTCACGGCGCTGACCACCGCCACACCGTCTACCCCGCAAGCCAGTACGCCCGGCATGCGCTCAAGAGAAATGCCGCCGATGGCGACCACGGGGTAGGGTGCCGCTTGCTTTGCCCACAGCGCCAGGCGCGCCAGGCCCACAGGCTCGTAGGGCATGACTTTCAGGGTGGTCGGGTAAATCGGGCCGATGGCCAGGTAGCTGGGCTGCACGGCTTTGGCGCGCGCCAGCTCCTCTGGCGTGTGGGTGGACAGCCCCAGCCGAATGCCGGCACGGCGCAGCGCTTCAATGTCGGCGCTGTCCAGGTCTTCCTGGCCCAAGTGCACGCCGTAAGCGCCAGCAGACATGGCCAGTTGCCAATGGTCGTTGATGAAGACTTGTGCACCGGGTACGGCTTTGCCTGCGTCAACAGCCGCTTTGACTTCAACAGCGATGTTGGCAGGCGTGTGGTCTGCCGCCTTGATGCGCAGCTGAATGGTGCGCACGCCCCAGCCCAGCAGGCGTTCGACCCATGCGGCGGTAGGCACCACCGGGTAAAAGCCGATCGGGTGGGCCAGGGGGGTGAAAGGCGTGAAAGGTGTCCTCATGGTGCGTGCCAGAAAGGAACGCCTACCGTGGGTGTAGACGCTTGGGCCGCCGCACGCTCTGGCATGGGGGTTGATTCATACGCCGCGCGGCCTGCTGCCACGCCGTCGGCAAAGGCTTTGGCCATGCGTACCGGGTCGCCTGCCTGCGCGACGGCTGTGTTCAGCAGTACCGCGTCAAAGCCCAGCTCCATCACGGCAGCGGCATGCGACGGCCTACCCAAGCCAGCATCGACCACCAGCACCGCATCAGGCAGGCGGCGGCGCATGGTCTCCAGTGCATAGGGGTTCAGTGGCCCGCGGCCGGTGCCAATCGGCGCGGCCCACGGCATGATGGCCGCGCAGCCTGCGTCACGCAGCTTTTGCGCAATCACCAAATCGTCGGTGGTGTAGGCAAACACGGCAAAGCCTTCTTTCGTCAAGGCGGTGGCGGCCTCAAGCGTGGCATGCGTGTCGGGTTGCAGGGTGTAGTCGTCACCAATGACTTCAAGCTTGATCCAGGTGGTGCCGAAAATCTCGCGCGCCATCTGCGCCAGCGTGATGGCCTCCTCAGCGGTGTGGCAGCCTGCGGTGTTGGGCAAGATGTGCGTCTTCATCGCCTGCACCCGTTGCCAAAAGCTGTTGCCGCCGCCGCTTTCAGGTTGCAAGCGTCGCAGGCCCACCGTCAGCACCTGCGTGCCGCTGGCGCTGACGGCATCGCTCAAGACTTGCGGCGACGGATAGTGGGATGTGCCAAGGAAAAGGCGGCTTGAAAGCGTTGTGTCCGCAATCGAAAACGGCGAAATAGTCATATCAGTCCCTACAAAGCATGGTCATCCAGGCAGACGCCATGGCACTGGCTTTGCCATGCCGAATGCGTCGCCCCCCGCAAGGGGGGTTGGTGCTCCACGCAGTGAGCACCCGGAGGGGGTGTTTCATATTTTTAACCGCCTGTGATGGGGGTGACGATGTCGATACGATCGCCGTTGACCAGCATGCGGCTAGGCCATTGCGGGCGCGGCACAAAGCAGTTGTTGATGGCGCAGGCAAAGGCTGATTCAAGCGTGTAGCCGCGCGCCAGCAGCAGGGCTTGCAGCGTTGTTGCCTCTACCGCTGCGCGCTCGCCGTTCAGTGAAAGTTCAATCATCATGGCGCAATTTTCCTACCAAATCATCGACCAGCGCAGGCGCGCACAAATAGCCGTGCCGGTACAGACCGTTGATATGCCAGACACCATCACGCCGTTCGATGCTGGGGCGATGGTCATCCAGCGCAGGGCGCAGCGCTGCCGACAGGCGCAAAATACGCGCCTCGCCAAAGGCCGGATGCAAACTGTGCAGCGCACTGGCCAGCTCTAGTACCGAGCGCACGGTCACGGGGCCGGTGTCTTCAGATTCGAGCTCGGTCGCGCCGACCACAAATTCACCATTTGGGCGCGGCGCCACATACAACTGGTAGCGCGGGTGCATCAGGCGCACCGGGCGCTTCAGGGTCACGCTTTTGCATTCGACGCGCAACACCTCACCGCGCACCCCCCGCAAATGCGGCAAAGCCGTCTTGCTGCCGGTGCCGCGTGCATCTACCGTCAGGTCTGCGGCATGTGCCTGATCGGCGCAAACGATGGCCTGCGCTTCAATATGCGTCACCATTTGCCCCTCGTGCCAGGCCACGCCCAAGCGGTCCAGTTCCAACGCCAGCGCGTCCATCAACTGGTCATTGGCCAACTGGCCTTCGCCTGCCAGGTACAGGCCGCCATGAAAACGCCCGGCCAAAGTAGGTTCGACTTGCGCCAGTGCTGCGGCATCTAGCTGTTGCACTTGAGCCTTAGAGCTTTCAGGCAGCTTGTGGTGCAGCAGGCGGCTGAAGTGTTCCAGCGACGCGCCGTCTTGCGCATGCGCCACCACGATGGTGCCGTCTTGCCTGAAATACACCGGGCTGGCCAGCTGCGCCAAATACTGTGGCCACAAAGCCAAAGAGCGCTGACCCAGCTCAAACACCGCATCGTCAGACACCGCCAGCTCGGCCAGCGGCGACAGCATGGCGGCGGCGGTTTGCGACGCGGTGTCCAGCGCATCACGGCGCTTGGCGTCGAACAAGCTCACCCGACAGCCCGCCAAAGCCAGCCGCCAGGCCAACAAGCGACCGGCCAAGCCCGCCCCTGCAATACCGATGTGGAGTTGCTTCATATCAGGAATAAATCTCGCTTCCACCCTCACGAAACTCCTTGGCCTTGTCTTCAAAGCTGCTGTCAATCTGCTGGATGGCGATCACGCCGGGTGCAGCAGCCAGCGTCGTGGTGGCGGGGTTAAGCCGCGCAAACTCGCGCACTTCCTGCGAGATTTTCATCGAGCAAAACTTCGGACCGCACATCGAGCAAAAGTGCGCCACCTTGGCATTTTCTTTGGGCAGCGTTTCGTCGTGGTAGGCCATGGCGGTGTCCGGGTCAATCGCCAGGCGGAACTGGTCTTCCCAGCGAAATTCAAAACGCGCTTTTGATACCGCGTTGTCCCACATCTGCGCGCCGGGGTAGCCCTTGGCCAAGTCGCCTGCGTGGGCGGCAATTTTGTAGGCAATCAGGCCTTGCTTCACGTCATCGCGGTTTGGCAAACCCAGGTGTTCTTTTGGTGTCACGTAGCACAGCATGGCCGTGCCGTACCAGCCGATGTTGGCCGCGCCCATGGCTGACGAGATGTGGTCATAGCCTGGTGAAATGTCGGTGATCAACGGGCCAAGCGTGTAAAAAGGCGCTTCAAAGCAGGCTTCGAGTTGCTTTTCGACGTTTTCTTTGACCAGTTGAAGCGGTACATGGCCGGGGCCTTCAATCATCACTTGCACGTCATGCTTCCAGGCGATTTGTGTCAGCTCGCCGAGCGTGTGCAGTTCGGCAAACTGCGCTTCGTCATTGGCGTCAGCGATCGAGCCCGGACGCAAGCCGTCGCCGAGTGAAAAGCAGATGTCGTACTGCTTCATGATCTCACAAATGTCTTCAAAGTGCTCGTACAAAAAGCTCTCTTTGTGATGCGACAAGCACCATTTGGCCATGATGGAGCCGCCGCGCGAGACGATGCCGGTCAAACGATTGGCCGTCAGCGGCACATAGGCCAGGCGAACGCCAGCGTGAATGGTGAAGTAGTCCACGCCCTGCTCGGCTTGCTCAATCAGCGTGTCGCGAAAGATTTCCCAGGTCAGGTCCTCGGCCTTGCCATTGACTTTTTCCAGTGCCTGGTAAATCGGCACCGTCCCAATCGGTACCGGTGAGTTGCGCATGATCCATTCACGCGTCTCATGGATGTTGTCGCCGGTCGACAAATCCATCACCGTGTCTGCGCCCCAGCGAATCGACCAGACCAGCTTGTCAACTTCCTCCTCAATGCTCGACGTGACGGCAGAGTTGCCGATGTTGGCATTGACCTTGATCAAGAAATTGCGGCCAATGATCATTGGCTCGCTCTCGGGGTGGTTGATGTTGTTGGGGATGACCGCACGGCCACGCGCGACTTCATCGCGTACAAATTCGGCGGTGACCTGTTCCGGAATCGAGGCATTGAACGAATGCCCTTTTTTAGGCATGCGCTCGGTCGCCAGGCGCTCGGCCAGTTGTGCCCGCACCAGGTTTTCACGGATGGCGATGTATTCCATCTCGGGGGTGATGATGCCTTTGCGGGCATAGTGCATTTGCGACACGTTCATACCCGGCTTAGCGCGGCGTGGCACTGGGGTTTTGGCCATACGCAGAGCGTTCAAGGCCGGGTCGTTCAGGCGCTCGCGGCCATAGGCGCTGCTGATGCCGCTCAGGGCTTCAGTGTCTTGCCGCTCATGGATCCAAGCGCCGCGCAGGGCTTGCAGGCCGCGTGTCACGTCAATGGCCACATCGGGATCGGTGTACACGCCTGATGCGTCAAACAGGCGCAGCGGCGGATTCGCCTCCCTGCGGGTGGCCGTGCCTTCAGCCACCAGCGTATCGGTCAATGACACCTCGCGAAACGGCACGCGAATGTCTGGCCGTGACCCCTCAATATAAATCTTGCGTGAGCCCGGAAACGGCGTGCGGGTGATGCGACTGGTGAGGTCGGCGGTATCGACGGTCAGTGAGGTTTTGGCCATGGCGGGTCTCCAGATATTGGATCTATAGGTTCAGGTGGGTGCCTGCCTGGAGAGCCCAACTCCTTGTAGAAAGGGAATCCGGGAGCCAAAAAGCGTTGTTCCCTACGCAGGTTGCCAACAAGATGTGGGCCCGATCAGGTTCAGCGGGTCTCGCTTTCTACAAAGCGATCTCAGCCCAAGTATTCATGGGCACCCCGACAAGCTGAAACCATTGTAAGCACACAGCAAACGACAGCAAACTTTACAAACCATCACCGCAAAACAACCGTGTGTTCACAAGCGGCCTTCACACTCGTTTCTATCTTATTGAAAGGAAGTTTTTTATGACATTCAATCTCAAACCGTCTTCGCGTCTGAAGGGGCTGGTTCTTGCCGGCTTGTTGACCACCTTCGGCGCCAGCGTGATGGCTCAGAGCGCCGCGCCTGCTGCGACAGGTGCCGCAGCTTCCAGCCCAAGTAGCGAGCACAGGGGTCATCACATGGGCCAGCACATGGGTCATCATGACCCGGCAAAAATGCAGGCCATGATGGCCAAACACCAAGCTGACCTGAAAGCCAAGCTCCAGATCACGCCGGCGCAAGAAGGCGCGTGGACAGCCTACACCGCCGCCATGCAGCACCCCGCCGGCATGGGCATGCACCCATCAGACGCGCAGCGCGCCGAGATGAGCCAGCTCAGCACGCCAGAGCGCATCGACAAAATGCGCGCTGTGCGCACCGAGCGCATGGCGCACATGACCACCGAGATGGACAAACGCGCAAATGCGACCAAAACGTTTTACGCTGCCCTGACGCCTGAACAGCAAAAGGTTTTTGACGCTGCGCATCAAAAGCGCGGCGCACTGGGTGAGCATCGCGGCCATGGCGGCCCCGAACAAAAGAAAAGCTGACAACACACGGTGATTCAGGGCACGCTGACAGGCTGCGTAGGACAGCAGCCACAAGCCCTGGTGATGCCTGCCAGTCTGCCTGGACTTGCCAGATGATAAAAATCTCCACCGTCCCAAAGGCCAGGCATGGCAGGCGCAGTTTGCGCGACCGCAAAGCCTGAAGCCGCCATCAGGGCAGCCAAGAGAATGGAGAGGGTTGACTTGTTCATTTCAGTTACCTTAAAAGTTAGTAGGGTGATGTCAAAAACAGCAAGCGATGTGCTTGCTGTTTGGCCGGGAGGCTCATCGAAGACCCTGCCCATCTAAGTTAACTCGCGCCCTTGTCTTTTGTCATCAGCTCAGATGCGCTATCCATGTAGGACATTCGCGCCAGCGTTGTCCTCGCTGTTGTAAAGTTGTAGGACAACAAACTGCCCCTGCCATGGTCACCCGATTCAAATCCATCAGTCCCAGCGCGCCTTTGTCAGACCAGGTCGCGCAAGCGATCAGCCGTGAAATCAAGACCGCACGACTGACGCCAGGCGACAAGTTGCCGACAGAAGCCGCACTGGCCACGCAATTTGGTGTCAGCCGAACCGTGATACGGGAAGCCGTGTCGCGTCTGAAATCCCTTGGCTTGGTCGAGTCGCGCCAGGGCAGCGGCGTTTTTGTCAAGCCGGCCGGGTTTTCGCCGCTTCACTTTGATGCGCGCTTGGCGGTGTCCAAGCAAGCGGTGATTCAAATGGTGGAGGTGCGCCGCGCGCTTGAGGCGGAGGTTGCGGCCCTGGCCGCCGCGCGCCGCATGGACGCTGATGTCAAACGCATCAAACGCGCCGTTGAGTCACTGACGCAGGCCGTCAAGGCGGGCGGTGATGGGGTTGACGAAGACGTGGCCTTGCACCGGGCCATCGCCGATGCAGCGCAAAACCAGTTTTTAATCAGCACCCTCGACTATCTGCGGCAGTTCCTGCACGGTGCCACGCGCGTTACCCGCGCCAACGAGGCGCGCCGCGCGGACTTTGCCGATCAAGTGCAACGGGAGCACCAGGCCATCATTGAGGCCATTGCCCTGGGTGATGCCGCCAAGGCACGCAAGGCGGCAGCGCGTCACATGGACAACGCCATCAAACGTATCGAGCAGGCCGACCCCGCCTTCTGGCAGCAAGAAGGCGTCAAGCTGGCCAGCCCGCTGGTGTCTAAAACAAACCCGGGTTGAAACCGACAACTGACTTGCGGGAAAACCCGCACTTTTTTGGATGCCTAAATTTGTATGATGACCGGACAAATTAAAACCCGAGCCTAAGCCATGCCCAAAAATATTCAACGCCGTCAACTCCTCAAAGCCACTGGGGCAGCATTGCTGGCTGTGCCGGGTTTTGCAAGCGCACAAAGCTGGCCTGTCAAGCCGATCAGGTTGCTGGTGCCGTTCCCGCCGGGCGGCTTGATAGACACCATGGCGCGCTTGATGAGCGCGCGTTTGGCGCAAGAGCTGGGCCAGCCAGTCGTCATCGACAACAAGCCCGGTGCCGGTGGTAATCTGGGCGCGGCAGAGATTGCCCGCAGCACGCCTGACGGCTACGCGCTCCTGATGGCCTCGCCGCCACTGACCATCAGCCCGGCCCTGTACACAAGCATGCCCTACAAGCCCGAGCAGATCGCGCCTGTCGGGCTGATGGGTCGTGTGCCGAACGTGCTGATCGTCAACCCCAAAAGCGGCATCAACAATTTGGCCGAACTGCTGGCCAAAGCCAAAAGCAGGCCTGGCCAACTCAACTATGCGTCCAACGGCAACGGCACTTCCTTGCATTTGAGCGCTGAGCTGCTGAAAAGCAGCACCGGCACTTTTATCACGCACATTCCCTACCGTGGCGCAGCACAAGCCGTCACCGGCTTGATAGCGGGCGAGGTGGACATGATGTTTGAAAACCTGCCGTCAGTGATTGGACAGATTCAAGCAGGCAGCGTCAAGGCGCTGGCTGTGACCACCCGCCAGCGCAGCAAAGCAATTGCCAACGTTCCTACCTTGATCGAATCTGGCGTGCCAGACTTTGACGTCAGCGCCTGGTACGGCCTGGCCGTGCCAGCGGGCGTGCCCGCTGCGGTGCTTGCGCGGCTGGAGCAAGCGCTTGAAAAAGTCACCCGTGATGCTGACATCATGCGAGCCATGGAGTCTCGCGGCGCTGATGTGGGCTTTCTCAACGCCCAGCAAATGGGCGCATTCATGACCACCGATGCGGCCAAGTGGAAGCGCGTGGCGTCATTCGCAAAAATCACGCTCGGTTAGTGTCAGCATATCCAACCAAGCCAACACATCCCCAACCGATCACGACACATCTATTGATTGACCTATGGAGTTTGCATGCCCATTCAACGACGACGCATCGTCAACGCCGTCAGCGCCGCAGCTGGCTTGGGCACGTTGCGCAAAGAGGGCAAGTCATACGCTGACACGCCGATGTCCTGGAGGCTTTTTTAAGTGCCCCGAACCGTCGGCCTGATCGGTCTGGGCGCCATGGGCAGCGGCATGGCGCAGTCGCTGCGCCGGGCTGGGCACGCGCCCTTTGTTTTTGATGTGCGCAGCGACGTCGCTGCCGCCTTCGCCGTCAACGGCGGCAGCGCTTGCACATCACCCGCCGACTTGGCCCGCCAATGCGCCGTGGTGGTGTCTGTGGTCGTCAACGCCGCGCAAACTGAAAGCGTGCTGTTTGGCGAGCAAGGCTGCGCCAGCGCGATGGCACCGGGCAGCGTGTTTGTGATGTGCTCCACCGTAGACCCCAACTGGTCGATTGCGCTGGAGGCGCGCCTGGCCGACATCGGCATTTTGTACATTGATGCGCCCATTTCCGGTGGTGCAGCGCGCGCAGCCAGCGGCGAGATGACCATGATGAGCGCGGGCAAACCAGAGGCCTACGAGATGGCAGAGCCCTTTTTGCGGGCCATGGCCGGCACGCTCTACAAGCTGGGCGACAAGGCTGGCGCGGGCAGCAAAGTCAAAGTCATCAACCAGTTGCTGGCCGGCGTTCACATTGCAGCGGCGGCCGAGGCGATGGCACTGGGCTTGCGCGAAGGGGTTGACCCCGCTGCCTTGTATGAAGTCATTACCCACAGCGCAGGCAACAGCTGGATGTTTGAAAACCGCATGGCCCATGTGCTGGCGGCCGATTACACAGCGCTGTCAGCGGTGGATATTTTTGTCAAAGACCTGGGTCTGGTGCTCGACATGGCGCGCGCCAGCAAGTTTCCGCTGCCGCTGTCATCGACGGCCCACCAGATGTTCATGCAAGCATCGACCGCAGGCTTTGCCAAAGAAGACGACAGCGCGGTGATCAAGATTTTCCCAGGTATCGAATTGCCGAAAAAGCATGCATAAAATTTTTCTGGGTTGTATTGCCGATGACTTCACAGGTGCCAGCGACCTGGCCAACAACCTGGTGCGTGCAGGCATGCGTGTGGTGCAAACCATTGGCGTGCCGACGTCGCCATTAAGTGCAGACGTGGATGCGGTGGTGGTGGCGCTGAAGTCCCGCACCATTGCCCCGCAAGACGCGATTGCACAATCACTGGCCGCGCTCAGCTGGCTAGAGGCGCAGGGCGCCCAGCAGATTTACTTCAAATACTGCTCCACCTTTGACAGCACCGCCCAAGGCAATATTGGCCCGGTCACAGAGGCCTTGATGGATGCACTCGGCACCGACTTCACCATTGCCACGCCCGCTTTTCCTGACAACAACCGAACGGTTTTTAAAGGCTATTTGTTTGCTGGTGACATGCTGCTCAATGAAAGCGGCATGCAAAACCACCCGCTCACGCCCATGCTGGACGCCAACCTGGTGCGCGTGCTGCAAGCGCAAACCCGGCGCGCGGTCGGCCTGGTGGACTACACCGCGGTGGGGCGCAGTACAGCGGCCATTGCAGAGCGTATCCAGGAGCTCAAAGCCGCTGGTGTCGGGGTGGCCATTGTGGATGCGATCAGCAATGAAGACTTGATGCGCCTGGGGCCCGCCCTCAAAGGCATGCCGCTGGTCACAGCTGGTTCTGGCGTGGCGATTGGCTTGCCGCAAAACTTTGGCATCGCGCCGTCAGCGCAAGCCAGTGCCCTGCCCGAAGCCGATGGCTGGCAAGCCGTGGTGTCGGGCAGTTGCTCGCTGGCCACCAACGCACAAGTGCAAGCGTTCATCACTGCCGGCCGGCCTGCCCTGGCGGTTGACCCGCTGCGCATGGCCAGTGGCATTGACGTGGCGGCAGAAGCACTGGCGTGGGCCGCGCCGCTGCTGCAAAGTGGGCCGGTGTTGGTGTACTCCACGGCAGCAAGCGCCGCCATCAAAGCCGTGCAAGAACAATTGGGTGTTCAAGAAGCGGGTGACTTGGTAGAACGCACGCTGGCGGCTATCGCCACCGGCTTGGTGGCGCTGGGCGTGCGCCAGTTGATCGTGGCGGGCGGTGAGACATCGGGTGCCTGTGTGCAGGCGCTGGGCATCGCCCAGATGCAAATTGGCCCACAGATTGCCCCCGGCGTACCGTGGTGTTACTGTGTGCCCCCACGGTCGGCACTGCGTGTCCTTCCTGCCCCCCAAGGGGGCCGTGCCAGCCTTGGGGC
This sequence comes from Comamonadaceae bacterium, assembly GCA_947478725.1. Lineage (GTDB taxonomy): Bacteria > Pseudomonadota > Gammaproteobacteria > Burkholderiales > Burkholderiaceae_C > Polaromonas. The sequence goes on along the minus strand of CANJWZ010000009.1, from coordinate 20,487 downwards.
GGCCCGGCGCCTGGCCGCATCAGGTATGCACATCACGCTTAAATCCGGCAACTTCGGCGGCAATGACTTCTTCACCGATGCTTTTAAGATGCTGGCATGACGCTTTCAAAAGAATCCCGGGCCCGTGAAGACATCTGCCGCGTCGGCAAAAGCCTGTTTGACCGGGGCTATGTGCATGCGACGGCGGGCAACATCAGTGTTCGTCTCGATGATGGTTTTCTCATCACACCAACCGATGCCTGCATGGGGTTTTTAGACCCCGCCAAGCTGGCCAAACTGGACCACAACGCACAGCAAACCAGCGGTGAAAAAGCTAGCAAAACCATAGCGCTACATGCACGAATTTATTCGGCTACAGCGCCGTTTGATCCTCAGGCGGGCTGTATTATTCATACCCACAGCACGCATTGTGTGGCTTTGACTTTGCAGTCGCCCGGCGCTGAATTGCTGGGCGCGCTGACCCCCTACTTCGTCATGAAAGTCGGCCGCGTGCCGGTCATGCAATACCACCGCCCCGGCAGCCCAGCCCTCGCGGTGGAAGTGGCCAACACCATCACCGACTACGGTGCGCGCGGCACGCCGGTTCGGGCAGTCATGCTGCCGCGCCTCGGGCCCAATGTGTGGGCAAGTACGCCCTTTGAAGCGATGGCGGTGCTCGATGAACTCGAAGAAACCGCCAAGCTGGCGTGTCTGCAGCCCGGCACCGTGCCTTTGACAGATTCACAAATTGAAGAACTGCGGCAAACCTTTGCTGCGGTCTGGTAACCGCCCGATAAAACCATGCCTAAATTCGCTGCCAACTTGTCCATGATGTACACGGAGCTGCCTTTTCTTGATCGCTTTGAGGCCGCAGCCCAAGACGGTTTTAAAGCGGTGGAATATCTGTTTCCTTACGCTTACCCGGCAACAGAACTGGCTGCACGCCTGACAGCCAACGGCTTGCAGCAAGTGCTGTTCAATGCGCCTCCTGGCGGCACCGATGCAGCCAGCATTGCCAAAGCGTGGGACGCAGATGGGCTCAAGGGCACAGCCTGCCTGCCCGGCCGTGAAGCTGAATTCAAAGCGGGCGTTGCGCTCGCATTGACCTATGCCAAGCAATTGAATTGCCCTCGCATTCACCTGATGGCGGGGCTGGTGCCTGTTGGTGCCACGCGTGAAGACCTGCAAGGTACGTACATCAACAACCTGCGCTGGGCCGCTGACCAAGCAGCCAAGGCGGGCCTTGACGTGCTGATGGAGCCCATCAACACGCGAGATATTCCGCGCTTTTTCCTGAACCGGCAAGACCACGCACACGACATCATTGGCTTGGTTGGTGCGGCCAACCTCAAGGTGCAAATGGACTTGTACCACTGCCAGATTGTTGAAGGTGACGTGGCCATGAAAATCCGCAAGTACTTGCCCACAGGCAATGTCGGCCACTTTCAGATCGCTGGCGTGCCCGAGCGGCACGAACCCGACCTGGGCGAACTGCATCACCCCTACCTTTTCAATGTGATTGACGAGGTGAGCGCGCAAGTGAACTGGGACGGCTGGGTGGGCTGCGAATACCGGCCGAAAAAAGGCGGTCAGCCTGGCGGCACATCAGCCGGCTTGGGCTGGTTACGGTCTTTGAGCCAAGGTGCATAGGGTTGCGGGTAAAGATCAGCCGCCCGTCTTACAAGCACGGTGACGGCTTCAAGGCAACAATTGACGCCAAGTGATCGCTCATCCATGAACCTACCCGAATCGCTAGATGTCGGTACGGAAGTCAAAAAATCTCACACAGCGCCGCAGGAACCTGTGCCGCCTGCGGTCGACGCCGACGTGCGCGCCGAAGCACAGCGAGCGCTTGCCGCCGCCAAGACGTTTTTCATCAAGGTGCTGACGGTCAATATTCACAAGGGTTTTACGTTTTTTAACCGCAAGTTCATCTTGCCCGAGCTGCGTGAGGCGGTGCGCAAAATCGGTGCAGATGTCGTGTTCTTGCAGGAAGTCACCGGCAGCCACACGCAGCATGGCGACAAATTTGACAACTACCCCGACACGCCGCATTACGAGTTTTTGGCCGACAGCATCTGGCCCGAGTTTGCCTATGGCCGCAACGCTGTCTACGACAAGGGCGACCACGGCAATGCGGTGATGTCAAAATTTCCCATCGTGCATTTTGAAAACCACGACGTGTCGATCAGCGGTCCCGAGCGGCGCGGCCTGCTGCACTGCGAGCTGGCGCTTCCGGGCCGCAGCGTCAACCTGCACGCCATCTGCGTGCACCTGAGCCTGACTGAAACCCACCGCACCCAGCAAATGGACATGCTTTGCCAATTGATTGCGGCGAAGGTGCCAACCCAGGCGCCACTGGTGGTGGCGGGCGACTTCAATGACTGGCGACACCGCGCCAAAACACAACTGGCTGTCGGCGCAGGTTTGCGTGAGGTGTTTGTGCAAGCCCATGGCCAGCCCGCCCGGACCTTTCCGGCACGCAAGCCCTTGCTACGTCTGGACCGAATTTATGTGCGCAACGCGATGGGCCACAAGCCCGTGGTGCTGCCGCACAAGCCCTGGTCGCACCTGTCGGACCATGCGCCCTTGGCCGCTGAAATAGAGCTGTAGAACACACCGCTCTGCACTTGGGTGCACCGGGACGGCGAGCGCCGCTCAGGGACGCCTTAAACCCGCTTGGCCAGCTCCGCCGCCATGCCCACATAACTGCCCGGCGTCATCGCCAACAGCCGTGTTTTTTCGGCGTCTGGAATCTCCAGCGAGGCAATCAGCGCATGCAAGTCAGCCGCCTGCACGGTTTTGCCGCGGGTGACTTCCTTGAGCTTTTCATACGCGCCCTGCACGCCGTAGCGCCGCATCACGGTTTGAATCGGCTCGGCCAGCACTTCCCAGGCGCCGTTCAAGTCGTCGTCCAGTGCCTCGGCATTGAGCTCGAGCTTGCCCAGGCCCACAGTCAACGAGTTGTACGCCAGCACCGCGTAGCCGAGCGCCACGCCCATGTTGCGCAGCACGGTCGAATCGGTCAAATCGCGCTGCCATCTAGAAATGGGCAGCTTCTCGCTCAGGTGCTTGAGCAGCGCATTGGCCAGGCCCAGGTTGCCTTCGGCGTTTTCAAAGTCAATCGGGTTGACCTTGTGCGGCATGGTGGACGAGCCAATTTCACCGGCTTTCAGGCGCTGCTTGAAATAGCCCACGCTGACGTAGCCCCACACGTCGCGCGACCAGTCAATCAAGATGGTGTTGGTCCGGGCAATCGCATCAAACAGCTCGGCCATGTAGTCGTGCGGTTCAATCTGGATGCTGTATGGCTGAAAAGTAAGCCCTAACCCCAGCGGTTCGGGCGTCTCAATCACCTTGCGGCTGAAGGCCTCCCAATCATGCTCGGGCCAGGCCGACAAATGTGCGTTGTAGTTGCCTACTGCGCCATTCATTTTGGCCAACAAGGGCACGGCGGCGATTTTGGCCCGGGCATTGACGAGGCGCACCACCACGTTGGCGATTTCTTTGCCCACGGTGGTGGGGCTGGCGGTTTGGCCGTGGGTGCGGCTCAGCATGGGCTGCGCCGCAAAAGCATGCGCCATCTCGCGCATTTTGCTGATCACTTTGTCCAGCGCGGGCAGCAAGACCAGCTCACGGCTACCCTTGAGCTGCAGTGCATGGCTGGTGTTGTTGATGTCTTCACTGGTGCAGGCAAAGTGCACAAATTCGCCCACGGCCATCAGCTCGGGCCGCGCATCAAACTTGGACTTGATCCAATACTCGACCGCCTTCACGTCGTGGTTGGTGGTTTTTTCAATGTCCTTGATGGCCAGCGCATCGGTTTCAGAAAAGTTCTTCACCAAACCCAGCAAGTAAGTACGTGCTCCGGGGCTGAGGGGCTTAAATTCGTCAAAGCCTGCATCTGACAGCGCGATAAACCAGGCGACTTCGACCTGAACGCGGCGCTGCATATAGCCCTGTTCGCTCATCAAAGGGCGCAAGTTGACCAGCTTTGAGGCATAGCGCCCGTCCAGCGGCGACAGAGCGTTGATAGGGGAAAGCGGGCTTGGCGATGCGGATATGGTGCTCATGCGCCGATTGTAGGCGGGCAGTTTTATGCCCAATCAGGCCCCAAGGGCCCGTTCTGGTAAATCGATAGAATTGCTAATTCAACTATCAAGACATCCAGAAACATTTATGAAGCTTATCGGTTCTCCTGCCAGTCCCTACGCCCGCAAGGTTCGCGTGGTGATGGCTGAAAAAAAGCTCGACTACCAGTATGTGATTGAGGACGCGTGGGCGCCAGATTCCGCCATCACTGAGTCGAACCCGCTGGGCAAGGTTCCTTGCCTGATCATGGAGGGCGGCGAGGCGGTGTTTGACTCGCGCGTGATTGTCGAATACCTGGACACGCTGTCGCCCGTCGGCAAGCTGATTCCGGCGCAGGGCCGCGAACGCGCTGAAGTCAAAACCTGGGAAGCGCTGGCCGATGGCCTGATGGACGCCGCTTTGCTGGCGCGGATGGAAGTCATCTTCAAGGGCCGCACCGAGGCGCAGCGCAGCCAGGCCTGGATAGACCGCCAGATCAGCAAAATCAACGCGGTGCTCAAAGCCATGAGCACCGGCCTGGCCGACAAGCCGTTTTGCAGTGGTGTGCACTTGAGCCTGTCAGACGTGGCCGTCGGTTGCGCCCTGGGTTATCTTGACTACCGCTTTCCACAGATTGCTTGGCGTGACACCTACCCCAATCTGGTCAAACTGCAGGACAAGCTGGCGCAACGGCCCAGTTTTATTGAAACTGCCCCGAAATAAGCGAAAACGGCCGCCCGCGGCAGTTTCACCCGCTCGCCAGAGTTGATATACTGATTCAGCGCCGATTTGCCACAGCTTGCGGGCGCTTTACAAGTACAGCTAAAGACGCCAGCCCGCCCGGCCTCGCCTTTAGCGACGCTGGGTTTTTTTATTTTCAATGCACACGCCATGTTGATCGCCACACCGCAGTCCATGCATTTTGAAGAAGCCTTGCCGCTGCAAAGCGGCGCAACGCTTCGCGCCTACGACCTGAGCTACGAGACTTATGGCAGCTTGAATGCGGACCGGTCCAACGCGGTGCTGATTTGCCACGCCCTGAATGCATCGCATCATGTGGCCGGCGTGTATGAGGGCCAGCCAAAATCCGAAGGTTGGTGGGACACCATGATTGGCCCCGGCAAGCCGGTCGATACCGACCATTTTTTTGTCATCGGGGTGAACAATCTCGGCTCTTGCTTCGGCTCGACCGGGCCGATGCAGACCAACCCTGACACCGGCAAAATTTACGGTGCCGACTTTCCAGTGGTCACCGTGCAAGACTGGGTAGATGCACAGGCTCGCCTGATGGATGCGCTGGGCATTCAAACCCTGGCCGCTGTGATGGGCGGCAGCCTGGGCGGCATGCAGGCCCTGAGCTGGACGCTGCAATACCCCGACCGCGTGCGCCACGCGGTGGTGGTGGCCAGCGCGCCTAATCTCACCGCTGAGAACATTGCCTTTAACGAAGTCGCCCGCCGCGCCATCGTGACCGACCCCGACTTTTGCGAAGGCCACTATGCTGAGCAAGGTGTGTTGCCCAAACGCGGCCTGCGCATTGCTCGAATGATTGGTCATATCACTTATTTAAGTGATGACGTGATGAATGAGAAATTCGGCCGGAAACAAGCCCCCACGCTTGTCGCTTCGCGTACGACGCTGCCCCCCGAGGGGGCGCTGCGCCTGCAGCCCGGCAAAGCCGGTTCTGCGGCCCCGGCTGGACGAGGAAATGCCAATGCGATTGAAGCCACGCCATTCAAATACTCGACTCAAGAGATTGAGTTTCAAATCGAAAGCTATTTGCGTTACCAGGGCGACAAGTTCAGCGAATACTTTGATGCGAACACGTATTTACTGATCACTCGTGCGCTCGATTACTTTGACCCTGCTGCTGCGTTTGGCGGCGATTTAAGCGCCGCTTTGAAACACGCCACAGCCCAATTTTTGCTGGTCAGCTTCACCACCGACTGGCGCTTTGCCCCTGCCCGAAGCCGCGAAATCGTCAAGGCGCTGCTGGACAACCAGATCGACGTGAGCTACGCCGAGATCGATGCACCCCACGGGCACGATGCCTTTTTGCTTGAAGATGCCCGTTATTTGGGTGTTGTGCGCTCTTATTTTAAGAGCAGAGTGACCTTATGACAGCTGAACCTACACAAGACCTGCTGTCGATCGCCCGCCTCGTGCCGCAGGGCTCGCGCGTGCTGGACCTGGGCTGCGGTACCGGCGAGTTGCTGGCCTACTTGATGAAGGAACGCGGCTGCTCGGGCTACGGCGTTGAAATCAACGACGCCAATGTGCAGGCTTGCGTGGCGCGCGGCGTGAATGTGATTCAGCTCAACCTGGACGAAGGTCTGGCTGTATTTGGCGACGCCTCGTTTGATGTGGTGCTGCAAATCGACACGCTACAGCACCTGAGAAATGCTGAAGTCATGCTGCGCGAGACCGCCCGCGTCGGGCGAATCGGCATCGTCGTGTTTCCGAACTTCGGCCATTGGCCCAACCGCCTGGCTGTGCTGCGCGGCCGGATGCCGGTGACCAAAGTGCTGCCTTACCAGTGGTACGACACCCCCAACATTCGGGTCGGCACACTGCAGGACTTTAAGGCGCTGGCCATCAAAAACCAGCTTGACATCATTGACCAGTTTGGCCTGCAAGACGGCCAAGAGGTTCGTTTTTGGCCGAATGCGCTGGCCGGCCGGGCGGTGTTCAAGTTTCAGCGCCAGTAAGAGATGTGGGTCACCATGGGTTTCACAAAAGTGCCAGAGCCCCCTACCGTGACTTTCATGGCCGCGCTGCGCTTTTGGCTCCAACTGGGCTTCATCAGCTTTGGCGGCCCCGCCGGGCAAATTGCCATCATGCACCGCGAGCTGGTGGAAAAGCGCCGCTGGATATCTGAAAAACGGTTTTTGCACGCGCTGAACTTTTGCATGGTGCTGCCTGGCCCTGAGGCGCAGCAACTGGCCACCTACCTCGGCTGGCTGATGCACCGCACCTGGGGCGGCGTGGTGGCGGGCGTGCTGTTCGTGCTGCCGTCGCTGCTGCTGCTGATCGTGCTGAGCTGGGTCTACATGGCCTTTGGGCAGCAGCCCATCGTTGCGGGTATTTTTTACGGCATCAAGCCTGCGGTGGCGGCGATTGTGCTCCATGCCCTGCACCGAATTGCGAGCAAGTCCTTGGGTCATCCGAGGTTGTCGCCGGTTCCGTGGGCGCTGGCAGCGATGAGTTTTGTCGGCATCTGGTGGTTCAAGCTGCCTTTCCCGCTGGTGGTGCTGACCGCGATGTTGATCGGTGTGGTGGTGTCGCGGCTGGCGCCCGGCGCCTTGGGCAAAGCCAGTGGTCATGCCGCCAAGGGTCAGGGCGCGCATCAGGCGGCACTGGTGGATGACGACACGCCAACGCCACCGCATGCGATGTTCAGGCCGTCACGGCTGGCACTGGTGCTGCTGGCCGGTGCCGCGCTGTGGCTGCTGCCCATGGCATTGCTGTTTTTAAACCATGGCTGGCAAGGCACATTGACGCAGATCGGCTGGTTTTTTACCAAGGCGGCGTTGCTGACTTTTGGCGGTGCGTACGCCGTGCTGCCCTACGTTAACCAGGCGGCGGTGGAGCATTACCAGTGGCTGACCACGGCGCAAATGATGGACGGCCTGGCGCTGGGTGAAACCACGCCCGGCCCGCTCATCATCATTGTGGCGTTTGTGGGTTTTGTAGCCGGCTGGGGCAAAGAGGTGCTTGGCCCGGGCATGCCGTTTGTGGGCGCTGCGCTGGCCGCTTGCGTGGCGACCTGGTTCACGTTTTTGCCATCGTTTATTTTTATTCTGGCGGGCGGGCCCTACGTTGAGTCGACCCGTGGCAACCTCAAACTGACAGCGCCGCTGGCCGCCGTCACGGCAGCCGTGGTGGGTGTGATCGCCAATCTGGCCTTGTTTTTTTTGGCTGCCGTGGCCTATCCCAGTGGCTCCAACGGGCCGCTTGACGGGGTGGCGCTGGCGATCGCGCTATGCGCTGCGCTGGCCTTGTGGCGCTTGAAGTGGGGCGTGATCCGGGTGATTGCTGTGTCGGCTGGTGTAGGGCTGGCGCTTCGCATGGCGGGGATGGTCTAAATTGATCCTTCAGGCGCGTTAAGCTCGTCTTATGCAGAGCGCATCCATCACACACAACAGGTCTGTCTGGCAGCGCCTTTTTGGTGACTGGACGCAAAGCGTCACGCCGACCACCCTGCGCGCCGATGCCCTGGCTGGCTTGCTGGGTGCTGTGCTGGTGTTGCCCCAAGGCATTGCGTTTGCGACGCTGGCCGGTTTGCCGCCGCAGTACGGTTTGTACACCGCGGTGATTCCTTGCATCATTGCAGCGCTGTTTGGCTCCAGCTGGCATGTGATGTCGGGGCCCACCAACGCCAATTCGTTGGCCTTGTTTGCCATGCTGTCCCCGCTGGCCCTGGCCTTTAGCCCGGCTTATATTCAGCTGGCACTGGCTGTGACGCTGATGGTGGGCGTGATGCAATTTCTGATTGGTGCGCTGCGTCTGGGCAGCCTGGCCAACTTTATTTCGCCAGCCGCACTTTTTGGATTTACCTCCGGCGCGGCAGTTCTGATCGCTATTTATGCACTGCCTGATTTCTTGGGCTTGTTGCCTGCCAAAGAGCGCGGTGCCTCCAGTGTGCTGATGCATGTTGCCACTCAGCTGGCCCACATGGATAAAGCGGCACTGGTGGTAGGCGCTGCGACTGTGCTGGTGGCGCTGGGCGTGCGTTATTTTCAGCCAGCTTGGCCTTTTATGTTGATCGGTTTGGCGGCGGCAACAGCGTTGGCAACGGGCACCGGCATGACCGTTCGAACGATTGGCCAAATCGCCACACCCTGGCCGCAGTTTGTGTTGCCGCAAATAAGCTGGACTTCTGTGTCGGAACTGCTGGGCTTGGCCTTTGCACTGACGATTGTGGCGCTGGGCCAAGCCATCTCGATCGCCAAGGCTGTGGCGGCCAAATCGGGGCAGCGGATTGATCCCAACCGCGAATTTCGCGGGCAAGGGCTGTCAAATATCGTGGGCGGTTTTTTCTCTTGTTATGTGTCGTGCGGCTCGATGAACCGCTCCATGCCCAACCTGCAAGCGGGTGCGCGCACGCCGCTGGCAGCGGTGTTCTCTGCGGTGCTGGTCTTGGCACTGGTCGCCATCAGCAGCATGCTGCTGGCCAAAATCCCGATGGCGGCGCTGGCGGGCTTGCTGCTGTTGGTGTCGGTGTTTTTGTTTGATGCGCCGCGCTGGCGCGAACTTGCTCGCCTGAGTCGGACCGAGTTTGCCGTCGCGCTGGCCACGTTGATGGCCACCCTGACGATCCGCCTGGAGATGGCTATTTTGCTGGGCACGTTGTTGTCGCTGATGACATTTTTGTACCGTACCTCCAAGCCTGCGATGCGCAGCATGGGCTTTGACGCACCAGACCTGAATCGCAAGTTCGTGGTTCTGGACAACAACGCATCTGCCCTGCCTGAATGCCCGCAGCTCAAGTTGTTGAGAATGGAAGGCGAGGTTTATTTTGGCGCCACTCAGCACGTGGCAGACAAGCTGCATGCCTTGCGCCATGAGGCTCATTCGCAAAAACACTTGCTGGTGATGGGCAAGAGCATGAACTTCATCGATTTGGCGGGGGCCGAGCTTTGGGAGCAAGAACTGAACGCCCGCCGGGCCATGGGCGGCGATTTGTACTTTCACAGGCCGCGTCCAGAAGTCATTGCCATGTGGCAAACCACAGGTTTTACGCGTTTGCTCGGGCCAGAGCATCAGTTCCCCGACAAGCGGGTAGCGATTGCCACTATCTTCCCCAAGCTGGACCCGCAGATTTGCAGCACCTGCACGGCGCGTGTTTTTTGGGAATGTAAAACCGTCCCCATGCCCGGCGACCCCATAAAATGAGCCGATGTACCCTCGCCTAGCTGTACTCCCCCAATACCTGACCCCCAACCACGCGATCAATGCATTTTCCGGCTGGGTTGCCAGAGGCGAGCGCGGCTGGGTCACGCTTGAAACCATCCGCTGGTTTGTCGCCAAGTACCAGGTCAACATGGACGAGGCGCTCAACAGCGACATCGCCAGCTACGCCAGCTTCAATGATTTTTTCACCCGGGCCCTCAAGCCCGATGCACGGCCACTGGCCACTGCTGATCTGATTTGCCCGGTTGATGGCGCCGTCAGCCAGTTTGGCCCGATCTCGGGTGACCAGATTTTTCAGGCCAAAGGGCATCGCTATTCCACCACCGCACTGGTCGGCGGCGACGCAGCACTGGCAGAACAGTTCAGGGATGGCAGCTTTGCCACGCTGTACCTGAGCCCCAGGGACTATCACCGCATCCACATGCCGTGTGATGGACGTCTGCTGCAAATGATCTACGTGCCGGGTGATTTGTTTTCTGTCAACCCGACCACAGCGCGTGGTGTGCCAGGCCTGTTTGCGCGCAATGAGCGGGTCGTGTGCGTGTTTGAATCTGATCGCGGCCCGTTTGTGTTGGTGCTGGTTGGCGCCACCATTGTTGGCAGCATGGCCACCGTGTGGCATGGCGTGGTCAACCCGCCGCGCTTGCCGGACGTCAAAACCTGGAACTATGCTGACCAGCAGGTTGAATTAAAGCAGGGTGACGAGATGGGCCGATTTTTGTTAGGCTCAACTGTCGTGATGTTGTTTCCCCAGACATCACTGGCCTTCAATCCGGTATGGGAGCCAACCCGTGCCATTCGTTTGGGCGAGGCGATGGCACAGTACCAAGCTATTCAGGAGCCGACATGAACGCACCCCTACACAAAGAAATCCCCGCTGACATTTTGAATGCCGCTCAGGCCTTGAGCCAGGTCAGCGCCCAGTGGGACAGCGACATCGTCCAGCAGATCAGCGATTACATCGCCATCCCTGCCAAATCACCCGGCTTTGACGCCGACTGGAAGGCGCACGGTTATATCGACACGGTGATGCGCAACGCCGCTGCCTGGGTTGAAGCGCAAAAGGTTGAGGGCCTCACGCTTGAGGTTGTTCGGCTGGAGGGCCGAACGCCGGTGTTGTTTTTTGAAATCCCCGCCACACGTGCTGACTCAAGCCAAACCGTCTTGATGTACGGCCACCTCGACAAGCAACCCGAATTTACCGGCTGGCGCAGCGACCTCGGGCCCTGGACACCCAAGTATCAAGGCGGCAAGCTCTACGGACGCGGCGGTGCAGACGACGGCTATGCCGTGTACGCCAGCATAGCGGCGGTGCAAGCCCTGAAGGCGCAAAACGTGCCGCACCCGCGCATCGTGGGACTGATTGAAACCTGCGAGGAAAGCGGCTCTTACGATTTGCTGCCGTATGTTGACGCGCTGCGCAAACGCCTGGGCGATGTGGCCTTGGTGGTGTGCCTGGATTCTGGCGCGGGCAACTATGACCAGCTGTGGCTGACCACCAGCCTGCGCGGTATGGGCGGCGGTGTGCTGAAGGTCGAGGTGCTGGACGAAGGCGTGCATTCAGGCGACGCCAGTGGCGTGGTGCCGTCGAGCTTTCGCATCATGCGCCACGTGCTGGACAGGCTGGAAGACAGCGCCACCGGCCGCCTGTTGCCGCAAAGCTTTCACTGCGCCATTCCCGCTGATCGCCTGGCCCAGGCCAAAGCCACGGCAGCCACGCTGGGCGACGAGCTGTACAAGCGCTTTCCGTGGGCGCATTACGACTGTGAAGGCTCAAGCGCCTTCACACTGCCGATGACGACCGACCCGCTCGAAGCGCTGCTCAACCGCACCTGGCGGCCCACGCTCAGCGTCACCGGCGCGGAAGGCTTTCCGGCCCTGAAGGACGCGGGCAACGTGCTGCGGCCCTACACCGCCTTCAAGTTGTCGCTGCGCTTTCCGCCACTGGTCGATGCGTCGCAAGCGGTTCAGGAACTCAAAAAACTGCTGGAAGACAACGCACCCTACAACGCCAAAGTCACCTTTGAAGGTGGCGGTGGCGCGACCGGCTGGAACGCGCCCAGCACGGTGGACTGGTTTGACAATGCGCTGAACGATGCCTCACAAAACTTCTTTGGCGCGCCTTGCGGCACCATCGGTCAAGGCGGCACCATTCCGCTGATGAACATGCTGAGCAAAGGCTTCCCGAAAGCGCAGATGATGGTTTGCGGCGTGCTGGGCCCCAAAAGCAATGCCCACGGGCCCAATGAGTTTTTGCATGTGCCGTATGCCAAAAAGCTCACGGCGGCGGTCGCGCATGTGATGGCGCGCGTACCCGGTTAGTGCGAGCCTACGCACCTGTTTGTGCGCGTCCTGACGCCCTTGCTGGATGCCCGATTTTAAGTATCCGTGAAGGTATTTAGGCCATTTTAGGTTGCGAATAGGCCTGTAGCCCCAGAGAAGCTTGGCCGTGGCGCTCCCGTATTTATAGCGCAAATATTTTCCCGGGATTCATGATGTTTTGCGGGTCCAGCGCCCGCTTGATGGTGCGCATCATGTTGACAGCCCCATCGCCTGCCTCGGTGATCAGGAAATCCATCTTGTGCAGGCCGACACCGTGTTCGCCGGTGCAGGTGCCTTCAAGGGCCAAAGCCCGGCTCACCAGCTTGTGGTTCAGCTCTTCAGCAATGCGGCGCTCCTCAGGAATGTTCGGGTCAATCAGGTAGCCAAAGTGAAAGTTGCCGTCCCCCACATGGCCGACCAGGAAGTACGGAATGTCGGTCGCATCCACCTCGGCGATCGAGTCCAGCAGGCAGTCGGCCAAGCGTGAAATCGGCACGCAGGTGTCGGTTGAAATCGCGCGGCAACCGGGCCGCGACTGGATGGCGGCAAAGTAAGCGTTGTGCCGCGCTGTCCACAGCCGTGTGCGTTCTTCAGGCGTGCTGGCCCATTCAAAAGAACCGCCGCCATGGCCCTGGCTCAGCTCTTGCACCAGCTCGGCCTGTTCTTTGACGCTAGCCGGTGAACCATGAAACTCCATCAGCAGCATCGGCTCTTCACGCAGCTCAAGTTTTGAATGCTTGTTGACCATGCGCACCGTGTTGTGGTCAATCAGTTCTACCCGGGCAATCGGAATGCCCATTTGAATCACTTCAATCGTGGTGCGCACCGCTGCCTCGATGCTCGGGAAGGAGCACACCGCAGCGCTGATCGCTTCGGGCAACGGGTACAACTTGACGGTCACTTCAGTGATCACGCCCAGCGTGCCTTCACTGCCGACCATCAAGCGCGTCAGGTCATAGCCTGCGGAAGATTTTTTGGCCCGCGTACCCGTCCGGATCACGTCGCCGCTGGCTGTCACCACTTCAAGCGCCAAGACGTTTTCACGCATGGTGCCGTAGCGCACCGCATTCGTCCCGCTGGCGCGCGTGGCACTCATGCCGCCCAGCGTTGCGTCTGCGCCTGGGTCAATGGGAAAGAAAAGCCCGGTGCTTTTGACTTCTTCATTGAGTTGCTTTCGGGTCACGCCGGGTTGCACCGTTACGGTCAAATCTTCGGCGTTGATGTGCAGCACCTTGTTCATGCGGCTCATGTCAATGCTGATGCCGCCCTGCACGGCCAGCAAATGGCCTTCCAGCGAGGTGCCGACACCAAACGGAATCACGGGGACATTGAATTGACCGGCCAGTCTGACGGCATCCGACACATCCGACGTGCTTTCAGCAAACACCACCGCTGATGGCGGCGGCGCTGCAAACGATGACTCGTCCCGACCATGCTGCTCACGCACCACCATGGCGGTCGAGCAGCGATCTGCAAAGCGTACCCTCAACGCATCAATGAAAGCGGCAGGCGTTTCGCGCTGGGCGATTTCGGGCAGCAGGTGGACAGGTAAGGGTGCGTTCATGGGGGCTCCAGAAATAGCATTCAAAAGACGCATGTTTTCGAGGCGGTTTGTCAGAGCCAAAACCGTCCAGCCAACATTATGGAACGATTCACAAGCGGCGCAAAAGCGGTCATGGATACGACCTGTCAACCTCAAAACGGTCTGATAAAGTCCTGCCTATCAGTTGGGGCTTCGGCCCCTTGTTTATTTCAGCCAACCCAAAGGCATTATGGCCAACCGACTTACACAAATTGCTACCCGCACCGGTGACAACGGCACCACCGGACTGGGAGACAACACCCGCGTCAGCAAGGACAGCCTGCGCGTGCACGCCATGGGTGATGTCGACGAGCTCAACTCCAACATCGGCGTATTGCTGTGCGAGGACATGCCTGGCGACGTTCGCAACCTATTGGTGGAGGTGCAACACCAGCTGTTTAATCTCGGAGGGGAGTTGAGTATTCCGGGTTATGAACTACTCAAACCTGAAGCCGTTGCGCAACTCGATGCGGCACTTGAGCAATACAACGCTGCCTTGCCGCGGCTGGCTGAGTTCATCTTGCCTGCGGGTTCAAGAGCCGCTTGCCTGGCCCATGTCTGCCGCACGGTGGCCCGCCGGGCTGAGCGAGCCGTGGTCGCGCTCGGTTCGACGGAGGCGCTGAAGGATGCACCACGCCAGTACCTGAACCGCTTGAGTGATTTGCTGTTTGTGCTGTCGCGTGTTCTGAACCGGATGAATGGTGGCGATGACGTGTACTGGAAGAGCGAACGGATGCAGCGCGAGACAAATTCAGACTAGGCTCATTGCTATTTAATCAATAGCAAAAAACGCTCTGATGGTTTGGTTTGAAAGCATTCACACCTTTGCGTTGAAAAGACACAAAATGAACCGCTAAAAAAAGTGGTGAACGGACTAGTGCTGGGATGGCTGGGATGGCTGGGATTGCTAGCGAATGCCACGAAGGCTCACTCGATACCTACCTGACCATCATCGGCCGAGGCTGAAAATCCGTTCCTTGATGGCCGATATCAGCGCCCACCAAAAATAGCCGTACCCACCCTGACCATGCTGCTGCCTGAGGCGATGGCGGCCTCCAGGTCAGCCGTCATGCCCATTGACAACGTGTCCATTGGTTCCGTCAACAAGCCGGCACGGTTGACCTTGTCAAACAGGGCTCTGGCCTCTGAATGCACCGCGCATGCTGTTGCAAAATCAATCGCCGGTTCAGGGATGGTCATCAGGCCGCGCAGGCGCAGGCGCGGCAGCTTGATGACTTCTTGTATCAGCGCCATCAACTCGTCTGGTGTGACGCCCGACTTGTTGGCCCCACCATCTACATTGACTTGCAGACACAGTTGTAGCGGCGGCAAATGCGGCGGGCGCTGCTCACTCAGGCGCTGCGCGATCTTCAGTCGGTCGACCGACTGCACCCAGTCAAAATGCTCCGCCACCAGGCGTGTCTTGTTACTTTGCACCGGGCCAATACAGTGCCATTCAAGAAGCGGGTACTGGCGCAAGGCGATGATCTTTTCGACACCTTCGGCGATGTAGTTTTCACCAAAAGCCAATTGCCCGGCTGCGATGGCTTGCGCGACTGCGTCGTCTCCAAAAGTTTTTGAGACAGCCAGCAAACGTACCGATGCCGGGTCACGGCCTGCGGCCTTGCAGGCAGCAGATAGTCGGTCTCTTACGGTGCTCAGGCGGCTGGCGATCATGGTCATAATCCAACTGTAAACCGCTTTGTGCGTCGGCATTGTTTTAAGGACTTCCGGGATGGACATTACCCAACTGCTGGCCTTCAGCGTCAAGAACAAGGCATCCGACTTGCACCTGTCCGCAGGCTTGCCGCCCATGATCCGCGTGCATGGTGATGTGCGGCGCATCAACGTCGAACCGCTTGCCCACAAGCAGGTGCACGCCATGGTCTACGACATCATGAACGACACCCAGCGCAAGAACTATGAAGAGTTTTTAGAAATCGACTTTTCGTTTGAGCTTGACGGCCTGTCACGCTTTCGCGTCAATGCCTTTAACCAAAACCGCGGTGCAGGCGCCGTGTTTCGGACGATTCCTTCTAAAATTTTGTCACTTGAGCAGCTCAACACCCCCAAGATTTTTGGTGACCTGGCCATGAAGCCGCGCGGTTTGGTTTTGGTCACTGGCCCGACCGGCTCGGGCAAGTCCACCACGCTGGCTGCCATGGTCAATTACCTGAATGAAAACAAGTATGGCCACATCCTGACCGTTGAAGACCCGGTCGAGTTTGTGCACGAGTCCAAAAAATGCTTGATCAACCAGCGCGAAGTCGGCCCGCACACCCTGAGCTTTAGCGCCGCACTGAGGTCGGCCCTGCGCGAAGACCCGGACGCGATTCTGGTCGGTGAGATGCGCGACCTGGAAACCATTCGACTGGCCATGTCGGCAGCAGAAACCGGCCACCTTGTCTTCGGCACGCTACATACGTCCAGTGCAGCTAAAACCATTGACCGAATCATTGACGTGTTTCCGGGAGAAGAAAAGGAAATGATCCGCTCAATGCTGTCTGAATCGCTGCAAGCGGTGATCTCGCAAACCCTGTGCAAAACCAAAGATGGTCAGGGCCGCGTGGCGGCGCACGAAATCATGCTGGGCACCAGCGCGATTCGCAACCTGATTCGCGAAGGCAAGGTCGCGCAGATGTACTCCTCCATTCAAACCGGCAATAGCGTGGGTATGCAAACGCTGGATCAAGACCTGACGGACCTGGTCAAGCGAGACATTATTTCTGTTGGCGAGGCGCGTGGCAAAGCCAAAAGTCCCGAGAACTTCCCAGGCTAGATTTTTGAAAGGAGTCGCCTATGGAACGCGACCAAGCCAGTAAATTTATCAACGATTTACTCAAACTGATGGTCAGCCGCAATGGCAGTGACTTGTTCATCACGGGTGACTTCCCGCCGGCCATCAAGGTGGATGGCAAGGTGACCAAGGTGTCGCCTCAGCCCTTGAATGCGGGGCATACGATAGCTCTGGCACGCGCCATCATGAATGACAAGCAGGCGGCAGAATTTGAGCGCACCAAAGAATGCAACTTCGCCATCAGCCCGCCGAGCCTGGGGCGATTTCGCGTTAACGCCTTTATCCAGCAAGGCAAGGTAGGCATGGTGATTCGGGTGATCCCGGCTGTGCTGCCAACGATCGATGGTCTGGGCATGCCCCAGGTGCTCAAGGAGGTCGCGATGGCCAAACGCGGCCTGACGATTTTGGTCGGCGCGACAGGCTCGGGCAAAACTACCACGCTGGCCGCCATGATTGACTGGCGCAACGAGCAGTCGTTTGGCCACATCATCACGATTGAAGACCCGATTGAATTTGTCCATCCCCATAAAAACTGTGTCATCACCCAGCGCGAAGTGGGCCTGGACACCGACAGCTGGGAGGCGGCACTTAAAAATACCTTGCGTCAGGCGCCGGATGTGATCCTGATGGGTGAGGTGCGTGATCGTGAAACGATGGAACACGCGATTGCCTTTGCAGAAACCGGACACCTGTGCATGTGTACCCTGCACGCCAACAGTGCCAATCAGGCGCTCGACCGCATCATCAATTTTTTCCCGGAAGAACGCCGGGCACAGTTGCTGATGGACCTGTCTTTGAACCTCAAGGGTATGATCTCACAGCGTTTGATTCCCAAGCAAGACGGCAAGGGGCGTGCAGCCGTGGTCGAGGTGATGCTGAACACCCCCCTGATCTCTGACCTGATCTTCAAGGGCGATGTCTCCGAAATCAAGGAGATCATGAAGAAAAGTCGTAATCTGGGTATGCAGACGTTTGACCAAGCCCTGTTTGACGCCTTCGAAAACAACGTCATCACTTATGAAGATGCCCTGCGCAATGCCGATTCAGTGAACGACTTACGGCTACAGATCAAGCTCAGTTCGAAGCGTGCCAAGTCGATTGACCTGGCGGCAGGCACCGAAAACTTTGCGGTTGTTTAACCCGATCTTTGGCCGCTTCAGCCCGGCTTGTAACCCTCCATCCACGAAAGCTCCACATGTCATCTATCCATGCCAGAACCTATGAATCCACAAGCCCGCAAAAAGTCGCTTTTTTAGGCTTGGGCGTGATGGGCTACCCCATGGCTGGCCATCTGGCAACTGCCGGCCACCAGGTTGGCGTTTACAACCGCACAGCAGCCAAATCTGCTTCGTTCTGTGCCGAGTTTGCGGGCAGCACGCACGGCCTGACGCCTAAAGCCGCCGCCGAGGATGCTGACATGGTGTTCTGCTGCGTTGGCAACGATGCCGACTTGCGCAGTGTGGTGCTGGGTGCCGACGGCGCGCTGGCAGGCATGAAGCCAGGCGCTATTTTTGTCGACCACACCACAGCGTCTGCTGATGTCGCCCGCGAACTTTATGCTGCTGCTAAAAGCCTGGGCCTTCACTTTGTGGACGCCCCCGTTTCTGGCGGCCAGGCAGGTGCACAAAATGGTGCGCTGACGGTGATGTGTGGTGGTGATAGCGCCGCATTTGACGCCGTTAAACCGGTCGGCATGGCGTTTTCAAAAGCCTTTACCCTGATGGGTGCAAGCGGCGCGGGCCAGCTCACCAAAATGGTCAACCAGATCTGTATTGCCGGACTGGTGCAGGGTTTGAGTGAGGCCGTGGCTTTTGGTCAAAAGGCTGGGCTGGACGTGAACCAGGTGCTCGACGTCATTGGCAAGGGCGCAGCGCAAAGCTGGCAACTCGACAACCGCGGCAAGACCATGGTGGCCGACAAATTTGATTTTGGTTTTGCGGTGGACTGGATGCGCAAAGACCTGGGCCTGGTGCTGGACGAAGCCAAGCGCAATGGTGCTCGTCTGCCGGTGACGGCACTGGTTGACCAGTTTTATGCGGACGTACAAGCCCTGGGCGGCCAGCGTTGGGACACGTCCAGCCTGATCAAACGCCTGAAATAGTACGCCCGCACGCTCTCACGCCGCGCCTCGCATTGCCCCAGGGGGGGAGGCTCATTTTTGTCAGGGCTGCCTGCTGAAAAATGGATCACTTGGCCGCTGGCGTCGCGCCGGCAGGTTGCCGCTTGGCTGGCGTGGGCAGCATGCGCGCCAGTTCATCTTCGCTGATGATGTCAAAAATCCGGATCACTTTTTGAACGCCTGAAGTCGAGCGAACCAGATTGGTCGCGCGGTCTGCTTCGCGCTGCGTCACGCGGCCCATCAGGTAAGTGGTGCCGCGCTCTGTCACCACCTTGAACGCGTTTGAAAACAGATCTGGCGCGTCAATCAGTCGTGCTTTCACGCGGCTGCTGATCAGTAGGTCTGATGAGCGCTGGGTCAGGCTTGAATTAGCTGCGACCACCACTTCATTGACCACTGAGGTGACGTTTTCGACACGTGAAACGATCTGATCGAGCAACTGTTTGTCCTGCGCTGTGGGCACCTCGCCCGTTAGCAAGACCTGGCGGTTGTAACTGGTCAGGTTGACGTGGCCGCGTTCTCCCAGATTGCTGCGGATACGGCTGGCGCCACGCAGTTCAATGCCTTCGTCTTCAAGCTGCGCACCCGTCGTGCGGCGGTCTGTTGCCATCAGTGTGCCGCCTGCCGCTGCGCCGCCAATGAGCAGCGGCACGCAGGCGGTCAGAGAAGTCAGCAGCAAAGCTGCCGCGCAAAAAGACAAAACCAGTGGGTTGAATAAAACACGTCTCATAAGGAAGACTCCTGATCGCCTAGTAACTGGGCATCCACACCGTCACAAATGCAGTGCAGCACAAGAAGATGAACCTCCTGAATGCGCGCAGTACGTTCATGCGGCACACAGATATGAACATCGGTTTCACGCAGGGCGTGGGTAATTTTTCCGCCGCTTCGGCCGGTCAGGGCCACCACGGTCATGTCGCGCTCATGCGCCGCTTCAATCGCGGCCAGCACATTGCCAGAGTTGCCGCTGGTGCTGAGCGCCAGCAACACGTCCCCAGCGCCGCCAAAGGCACGCACCTGTTTGGAGAAAATGACGTTGAAGTCGTAGTCGTTTGCAATGGCGGTGAGGATGGAGCTGTCAGTCGTCAGCGCCATGGCAGCCAGCTCGGGCCGCTCGCGCTCATAACGCCCTACAAACTCGGCTGCGAAGTGCTGTGCATCTGCGGCAGAACCGCCATTGCCACAAGCCAGGACTTTGCCGCCGCTGGTCACACTGGCCAAAATGGCCTGAACGGCTGCGGCGATGGGTTTGGACAACACTTGCGCCGACTGGTATTTCAAGTCAGCGCTGTCAATAAAGTGCTGTTCAATTCTTTGTTCAAGCATGCACTGATGATAGCGGGTCATGTTGACAAAGCTCATTCATCGCGTTCTATCCATCAAAGACTGATAGTGAACTGGCCAGAGTCAATGGCGATGCGCTGGACGCTACCCTGCGCCTTTGCCAACACGCGCACCCAAGGCCAGCAGCGTTGCAATGGCCCAGTCCAAGGCCTGCGCACCCAAAAAAGTCCGCACACCACCACCAGCCCCACCGGAAAAGGCAAAACTGTTTTAAGGAAGGTCTGCACAACCCCCGCCGTAGCGTGAGTTGAACGTCAAGAATTCATTCGATGAAACCTGAGGTGCGTTTTTACCGATTTTGTGGGCATATTGCCCCCGGTTTACTGCCTTTGCAGGCCGCTGGCGTGCGTTTGCCCGCCT
>CANJWZ010000008.1 GCA_947478725.1 Comamonadaceae bacterium | reverse complement strand
TCCTTGACGCAGCCGACAACGCCGGGCGTTATCTTGAACTGATGCGGGTGGATAAAAAATCAGAAGCTGGCGAAATTCGTTTTGTGCTGATTGACGGGCCTGGCAGGGCGACGGTGCGCCCAGCACCTGATGCCCTGGTGCGCGAGGTGATCAACAGCTGTTGCCAATAGCGTGCATGCGCTATGTTTTTGGTAGCTGCTAGCCCTTGTTTATATTGGTCAAAGTGCCAATTTGATACCTAAAACGGCTTTTTCATGACTCCGACGTCTGCTCTGGCACCCACCTTGATGCGGTATGCCTGCGACCCCGCCCAATCCAGGGGTCGCCGCTACCCAGAGACGCCGGCTCCCACGCGCTCGGACTTCCAGCGCGACCGGGACCGCATCGTGCATTCCACCGCATTTCGCCGCCTGGTCTACAAAACGCAGGTGTTTTTGAACCACGAGGGTGATTTGTTCCGTACCCGGATG
The DNA here is from genome assembly GCA_947478725.1 of Comamonadaceae bacterium. Lineage (GTDB taxonomy): Bacteria > Pseudomonadota > Gammaproteobacteria > Burkholderiales > Burkholderiaceae_C > Polaromonas. Next base: position 110,575 of record CANJWZ010000008.1, on the reverse strand, counting down.
ACGCATTCGCTGGAAGTTGCGCAACTGGGCCGCTCGATTGCACGCACTCTGCGCCTGAACGAGGATCTGGTCGAAGCCATTGCGCTGGCGCACGACTTGGGCCACACCCCCTTTGGCCATGCCGGACAGGACGCGCTCAACGAATGCCTGAAGAGTCACAACCCGGACAGCGCTGGTTTTGAGCACAACCTGCAAAGCCTTCGTGTGGTTGACTCGCTGGAAGAGCGCTACCCCAGCTACAACGGCCTGAACCTGACGTTCGAGACGCGTGAAGGCATTTTGAAGCACTGCTCGCGCCGCAACGCCCACCGCATTGAAGCGCGCGAACCTGGCGGCGTGGCGCAGCGCTTTGTTGATCAGTCTGGCACCCCCGAGCCATGGCGTCAACCCAGCCTGGAGGCGCAGCTTGCCAACCTGGCCGACGAGATTGCCTACAACGCGCATGACATTGACGACGGTGTGCGCTCTGGCCTGTTGAGCCTGGAACAGTTGCAGGATGTAGAACTCTTCAGGCTGCACAGCCTGCAGGCTTTGCAGCAGCACCCTGACCTCAAAGGCCGCAGGCTGCTGTTTGAAACCATCCGCCTGATGCTCAGTGCGCAGGTTTATGACGTGATGCAGGCAACCCGCCACGCGCTGAACCATGCTGCGCCGCAAGACGTGACCGCCGTGCGTCAGCAAGCTGCGCTGGTCTGCTTCACGCCCGCCATGGCGGCTCAATCAGCGGCGATGAAGCGCTTTCTGTTTCACAACCTCTACCGTCACCCCCAGGTGCTGGGTAAAACGCAGGCGGCCCAGCAGGTGGTGCGCGATTTGTTTGCCGCCTACATGGCTGACCCCGCGCAAATGCCGGCCTCCCATAGCGAGCGTTTCGACGGCATCGATGTTGTGCATTCAAAAAGCGCCAGGCCCGAACGCGTGGTGGCCGACTACATTGCCGGCATGACCGACCGCTTTGCGGCCAAAGAGCACGCACGGCTCAGTGGCAAGGCGATGTTTGCGGCCTGACCTGATGACGGTGAACCTGTCGAAAAACTTTTCCGCTGTCTGCATTCTGGCAGCAGGTGTGGGCGCCGCCATGCATATCGGTAAGTTGCCGCCCAGCTTGCCCGTGCTGGGTCAGGTGCTGGGCATCACGCTGCTGGAGGCTGGTTTTTTGTTGTCCAGCATGCAGATGGCGGGCATGCTGCTGGGGCTGATGACAGGCCTGGCCGTGCAGCGGGTGGGACTCAAGCGCAGCATGATTCTGGGGTTGCTGCTAGTGGCGCTGGGCAGTGCACTGGGCACACTGGCGCAAAGCGCGGCCTGGCTGCTGGCCACTCGGGCCATGGAAGGCCTGGGCTTTTTGTGGGTGGTGCTGCCTGCACCTGCCCTGTTACGGCAATCGGTCGGCCCACAGCGGGTGAACCGGGTCATGGGTTTGTGGGGGGCTTACATGCCGCTGGGCACGTCGTTGGGCTTGTTGCTCGGCCCCTACGTGATGCACCTGGCCGTGCCTGACATGGGCTGGCGCGTGTGGTGGGGCGTGCTGGCAGGGTGGTGCGCTTTGCTGGCCTTGCTGGTGCTTTGGCTGGTGCCCGCCGATGCCAGACCAGCGACCTTGAGCGCGCCGAATCAGAGGGTCCTGAGCCTGACCTTGCGCTCTAGGCCCGCATGGCTGCTGGCGCTGAGCTTTGCTGCTTATTCAGGCCAATGGCTGGCGGTGGTGGGGTTTTTGCCCACCATTTATGCCCTGGCAGGCGTGGCCAGCGCTCTCGCAGGCTGGCTCACGGCATTGGCAGCCGCAGCCAATATCGTGGGCAATGTGGCGGCCGGGCGTCTGCTAGAGCAAGGTGTGCGCCCACTGACGCTGCTGCGGGCAGCGTTTGTCGCGATGGCGCTGGGGGCTGTGCTGGCGTTTACGCCCCAGCTTGATGCGCGTTTGCAATACGCCGCCGTGCTGGTCTTTTCAGCCCTTGGCGGGCTGATTCCCGCGACTTTATTCAGCCTGTCGGTGCGCCTGGCACCCAGCCCGGCGGCGGTGTCGAGCACCGTCGGCTGGATCCAGCAGTGGTCGGCCATCGGGCAATTTACCGCACCGCCTCTGGTGGCCTGGCTTGCCGTACTGGCGGGCGGCTGGCAGTGGACCGGCGCGGTCTGCGTTGCGTGCTGCGTGGCGGGTTTGTTGCTGGCCGGTGCCATTCACCGCGCGCTTGAGCACGCCAATAGCCGTGCGTTGCATGCCCATCCTGCATGACTTCATAGCCTCCTGGCAGTCATGCCATCTGGCTTTTCCAAACCTGAAGGCTTACCCTTACACTCACTTAACATTTTGTGACAAATTCACAAAAATGTCTGGAAGCAGAGCGCCTGAGCACTAAAAATGCGCGCCTGTTTTCTTTGTGTTGTCGGTAAATCAAAGGCTACTTCATGCAATTCAATCGACGCAGATTCATTCACACTGGTTTGTCAGGCGGCGCCTTGTTGGCAAGCCCGACGCTTTTTGCCCAAGTCAAAGGAGGGCGCAGATTGCTTTTGGGACAGTCTGTGCCGCTGACAGGGGCTGCTGACCAGATTGGCTTGGCTTACTTCAACGGTGCCAAGATGTACTTTGACGCCATCAACGCCAAAAACGGCGCGGCGGGCTACAAGATTGAACTCAAAACGCTTGACGACGGCTACAACGCCGCGAAAGCCGCAGCCAATGCCAAGCTGCTGATGGACCAAGCTGTTGACGCGCTTTTCGGCTTTGCAGGTACCGCCAGTTGCGATGCCGCCTATGCCGTGACAAAAACATCGGGCATCCCTTTTTTTGCGCCTTTTGCTGCTTCAGACAGCTTGCATGATGCTGCTTCAAGCAACGCTTTTCACGTTCGGCCCGCCCTGTCTGATGAGGCCTACAAAGTCGTTCGCCACTGCGCCACGCTCAATCAGGACCGGATTGCGGTGTTTGCCGAAGAAGACGCCATGGGCCGGGCTGGAATGGCAGCCATTACCCAAGCCCTGGTCGACCTGAAGCGTCCGCCACTGGTGGCCAGCGCGCTGTCGCCTGTCAACAGCGATAAGGTCGATGCAGCCGTGGCCGCATTGATGAAGGCCAACCCCCAGGCCATCATTCAGGTCAGCCTGTTCAACTCATCGGCTGCCTTCATTCGCAAAGCGCGCAAAGCTGGTTTTGGCGGCCAGTTTTTAACCTTCTCTGTGGTGGGAATTGACCCCTTGTTCAGCGCGCTGGGTCAAGAAATCGGCGGCATTGTCATCTCCCAGGTCGTGCCGTCGCCACGCAGCATCGGTACGCCGCTGGTCAGAGAGTACCTGGACGTGCTGAACCAGACCGACCAGGCCCCCAGCTATGAAAGCGTGGAGGGCTATGTTGCCGCGCGCGCCTTTGCCGAAGGCGTGCGCCGCGCTGCACAGGCTGAACCTGGCAGAGGCCGGCCAGACCGCGCCGGGCTCCAAAAAGCGTTTGAGTCCATGACTGACTACGAGATGAAAGGCTTTCGCGTCAACCTGCGTGCCAAAAAGTACGAATCTGTGGGCGCGGTCGACCTGGTGACCATCACGCCAGACGGTAAAGTGCTCCGTTAAGACTCTTTTTTGCTATTCATTAAATAGCATCTAGCCTAGGTATTCATTTGGCTAATACCATTCCCCGTGGTTAAAAACGATCAGCAAAAATGTTTTAAACCATAATAGGGGTCAGATTACAATTAAAACCCAATCCCATGGCCCGACTGCCGCGCTTGACGCTTCCTGGCTACCCGCACCACATCATCCAGCGGGGAAACAACCGTCAGGCGATCTTCGCGACCACTGCCGACTATCAGGCATTGCTCGGCCTGATTGACGACCACGCCAAAAAATTCGGCGTAGATGTTCACGCCTACGTGCTGATGAGCAACCACTTTCACCTGTTGGCAACGCCCCAGACGGACACCGGATTGCCGCAAATGATGCAGGCCGTCGGCCGCAGCTATGTGCGTTATTTCAATGATTTGCAGAGCCGTACCGGCACGCTCTGGGAGGGGCGCTACCGCTCAACCTTGATCCAGACCGACCGTTATCTGCTGGCCTGTATGGCCTATATTGACTTGAATCCGGTGCGCGCGGGCCTGGTCACAGAGGCGGCCGACTACCCTTGGTCCAGTCACGGCCTGTATGTCGGCTTGCGCCAAGACAAACTGATCAGCCCGCATCCGCTTTACTGGGACTTGGCGAACACACCGTTTGGGCGCGAAGCCGCTTACGCCGATTTGGTGCGGGCGGGCATCAGCGCCGACCAGCAGGCCGCTTTGACGCGGTCTACTTTGGCTGGCTGGGCGCTGGGAGAAGATGATTTTGTTGCAGATTTACAAAAAAGGACCCTTCGCCGGGTCAACAAAAGCAAGGCTGGTCGCCCACAAAACAAGGTTTCCAAGGGTGATTGATGCGGCAAGGTATTGATTTAATTGAAAAAAATATTTTATAGTAATCTGTCCCCTATTAATTTTCCGATCGACAGGGTGAGAATTAATTGGAATCTGACCCCTATTAAAGTGTTTGGCATTGTTGTTGCTAAAACTTATGATCTGAGTCCCCGATAAATTTAGGAGTGCGCCATGACCACGGCTGCTGAGATCAAACATAGTCAAGACCACGGTTTGTATTCACCTTCGCAAGAGCATGATGCTTGCGGCGTTGGTTTTGTGGCGCACATCAAGGGGCACAAGTCGCATGCCATCGTCCAGCAAGGCTTGAAGATTCTTGAAAACCTGGACCATCGGGGCGCTGTGGGTGCCGACAAGCTGATGGGCGACGGCGCGGGCATTTTGATTCAGCTGCCGGACGCCCTGTACCGCGAAGAAATGGCCAAGCATGGCGTCGATTTGCCGCCCCCGGGCGAATATGGCGTGGGCATGGTGTTTTTACCGAAAGAACACGCGTCCCGCCTTGCCTGCGAGCAGGCGCTAGAGCGTGCTGTCAGGGCTGAAGGCCAGGTGCTGCTGGGCTGGCGAGATGTGCCGGTCAACCGCGACATGCCGATGTCCCCCACCGTGCGCGAAAAAGAGCCGATTTTGCGGCAGATTTTCATTGGCCGTGGCAATGATGTCATCGTGCAGGATGCGCTCGAGCGAAAGCTGTACGTCATTCGCAAAACCGCCAGTGCCGCGATTCAAAACCTGCACCTGACGCACAGCAAAGAATATTACGTCCCCAGCATGTCCAGCCGTACGGTGGTCTACAAAGGCTTGTTGCTGGCCGACCAAGTCGGTACTTACTACCTTGATTTGCAAGACACGCGCTGCGTCTCTGCGCTTGGCCTGGTGCACCAGCGTTTCAGCACCAACACTTTCCCCGAATGGCCACTGGCCCACCCGTACCGCTACGTCGCGCATAACGGCGAGATCAACACCGTCAAGGGCAACTACAACTGGATGAAAGCGCGGGAGGGCGTGATGTCGTCTCCGGTGCTGGGTGCAGACCTGCAAAAGCTTTACCCGATCAGCTTTGCCGACCAGTCCGACACCGCTACCTTCGACAATTGTCTGGAACTGCTCACCATGTCGGGCTACCCGATCAGCCAGGCGGTGATGATGATGATCCCCGAGCCGTGGGAGCAGCACACCACGATGGACGAGCGCCGCAGAGCGTTTTATGAATACCACGCAGCCATGCTGGAGCCGTGGGATGGTCCGGCCTCAATTGTCTTCACCGATGGCCGTCAGATTGGCGCCACACTCGACCGCAACGGCCTGCGCCCCTCGCGCTACTGCGTGACAGATGATGATTTGGTCATCATGGCATCCGAGTCTGGCGTGCTGCCGATTCCAGAGCACAAAATCGTCCGCAAATGGCGTTTGCAGCCCGGCAAAATGTTCTTGATTGACCTCGAACAAGGCCGCATGGTCGACGACGAAGAGATCAAAGCCACGCTGTCCCACAGCAAGCCGTACAAGCAGTGGATTGAAAATTTGCGGATCAAGCTCGATGACATTAAGTCTTTACAAGCAGGGGCCGCGGACCGGCTTGGCTGGGCGCAAGGCGCCGCCCCCAGCGAGGGGGGAGGCGAACCACACGAAGTGGGGAGCCACGGGGGAGTGCCAACGCTGCTTGACCGTCAGCAAGCCTTCGGCTACACCCAGGAAGACATCAAGTTCCTGATGTCTCCGATGGCCGCCAACGGCGAAGAGGCTACCGGCTCCATGGGTAACGACTCACCACTGGCGGTGCTGTCGAACAAAAACAAATCGCTGTACAACTACTTCAAGCAGTTGTTTGCACAGGTCACCAACCCACCGATTGACCCGATTCGCGAGGCGATTGTGATGTCGCTGGTGTCCTTTGTGGGCCCCAAGCCGAACCTGCTCGACATCAACCAGGTCAACCCGCCGATGCGGCTGGAAGTCAGCCAGCCGGTGCTGAACGTGGCTGACATGCAAAAGCTGCGCGACATTGAAGCGCACACGCAAGGCAAGTTCAAAAGCTACACGCTCGACATCACTTACCCACTGGCCTGGGGCCATGAAGGTGTAGAAGCCAAGCTCGCCTCCCTTTGCGCCGAGGCCGTGGATGCCATCAAGTCTGGCAAAAATATTCTCATCATCAGCGATCGCGCCTTGAGCGCAACCCAGGTGGCCATTCCGGCTTTGCTCGCTTTGTCAGCGATTCACCAGCATCTGGTGAGCGTGGGCTTGCGCACCAACGCAGGCCTGGTGGTTGAAACTGGCTCGGCCCGTGAAGTTCATCACTTCGCGGTGCTGGCAGGCTACGGCGCGGAGGCCGTACACCCCTACCTGGCGCTGGAAACATTGGCCGAGATGCATAAGGGATTGCCGGGTGATCTGTCGACTGAAAAAGCCATCTACAACTACACCAAAGCGGTTGGCAAAGGCCTGTCGAAAATCATGTCCAAAATGGGCGTGTCGACCTACATGAGTTACTGCGGTGCGCAGCTGTTTGAAGCGATTGGCCTGAGCCGCGAGACGATTGCCAAGTTCTTCACCGGCACCGCCAGCCAGGTGGAAGGCATGGGCGTGTTTGAGATTGCCGAAGAAGCGCTGCGCATGCACCGTGCCGCTTTCAGCGATGACCCGGTGCTGAGCAGCATGCTCGATGCAGGCGGCGAATACGCCTTCCGCGTGCGCGGTGAAAACCACATGTGGACACCCGATGCCATTGCCAAATTGCAGCACGCCACGCGCGCCAACAATTTCAGCACCTACAAAGAATACGCCCAGCTGATCAACGACCAAAATCGGCGCCATATGACGCTGCGCGGGCTGTTTGAGTTCAAGATTGACCCGAGCAAGGCCATCCCGATCGATGAGGTCGAGTCCGCCAAAGAAATCGTCAAACGCTTCGCCACGGGTGCCATGTCGCTGGGCTCCATCAGCACGGAAGCCCATGCCACGCTGGCCGTGGCCATGAACCGCATTGGCGGCAAAAGCAACACCGGCGAGGGCGGTGAAGACCCGAACCGCTACCGCCAGGAGCTCAAAGGCATCCCGATCAAAAAAGGCGAAACACTCAAAAGCGTGATTGGCCCCAAACAGGTGGAAGTTGATTTGCCTTTGCAAGACGGTGACTCGCTGCGCTCAAAGATCAAGCAGGTGGCCTCGGGCCGCTTTGGCGTGACAGCTGAATATCTGGTGTCTGCTGACCAGATTCAAATCAAAATGGCGCAGGGTGCCAAACCGGGTGAAGGCGGCCAGTTGCCCGGCGGCAAGGTCAGTGAATACATTGGCGCGCTGCGTTATTCGGTGCCGGGCGTGGGTTTGATTTCTCCACCACCGCACCACGACATTTATTCGATCGAAGACTTGGCGCAGCTGATTCATGATTTGAAAAACGTGAACCCGCGCGCCAGCATCAGCGTCAAACTGGTCAGTGAAGTCGGCGTTGGCACCATCGCGGCAGGCGTGACCAAGGCCAAGGCTGACCACATTGTGATAGCAGGCCATGACGGCGGCACAGGCGCATCGCCCTGGTCGAGCATCAAGCATGCAGGCAGCCCGTGGGAAATTGGCCTGGCCGAAACCCAGCAAACATTGGTGCTCAACCGCCTGCGCGGCCGCATTCGCGTGCAGGCCGACGGCCAGATGAAAACCGGTCGGGACGTGGTCATTGGCGCGCTGCTGGGTGCCGATGAGTTCGGTTTTGCCACCGCCCCGCTGGTGGTTGAGGGCTGCATCATGATGCGCAAATGCCACTTGAACACCTGCCCGGTGGGTGTGGCCACGCAAGACCCGGTGCTGCGCCAAAAATTCAGCGGCAAGCCCGAGCATGTGGTCAATTATTTTTTCTTTGTGGCCGAAGAAGCGCGCCATTTAATGGCGCAACTCGGCGTGCGCACCTTTGACGAACTGATTGGCCGGGCTGACTTGCTTGACACGCAAAAAGGCATTGAGCACTGGAAGGCCGCCGGCCTTGACTTTGCGCGCCTGTTCTATCAGCCCAATGTCCCGGCTGACGTGCCGCGTTTGCACAGCTCCACCCAAGAGCATGGGCTGGAAAAAGCCCTTGACGTGCGGCTGATTGAAAAGTCAAAAGCGGCCATTGAAAAGGGCGAAAAAGTCCAGTTCATTGAGGTGGCACGCAACGTCAACCGCACCGTCGGCGCCATGCTGTCGGGCGAGCTGACGCGCCACCACCCGCAAGGCCTGCCAGACGATACGCTGCGCATTCAGCTCGAAGGCACCGGCGGCCAGTCGTTTGGTGCGTTCCTGGCAAAAGGCATCACCATGTACCTGATTGGCGACGCCAACGACTACACCGGCAAGGGCCTGAGCGGAGGCCGCATTGTGGTGCGCCCTAGCATTGACTTCAGGGGCGAGTCGCACAAAAACACCATCGTCGGTAACACCGTGCTCTACGGTGCCACCACAGGTGAGGCGTTTTTCAGCGGCGTGGCGGGCGAGCGCTTTGCGGTGCGACTGTCGGGTGCGACGGCGGTTGTGGAAGGCACGGGCGACCACGGCTGCGAGTACATGACGGGCGGAACGGTGCTGGTGCTGGGTAAAACCGGCCGCAATTTTGCAGCCGGCATGAGCGGCGGCGTGGCCTATGTCTATGACGAAGATGGCCAGTTTGCCAGCCGTTGCAATACCACCATGGTCAGCCTTGACAAGGTCGTCACAACGGCCGAGCAGCATACCCACGACACGTCAGACTGGCATGCCGAGGAGAGCGACGAAGCACTTCTCAAGCGCCTGCTGCAAGACCACAACCGCTGGACCGGCAGCAAGCGTGCGCGCGAGTTGCTGGACACCTGGGCTGAGTCGCGCTTGAAGTTCGTCAAAGTCTTCCCGAACGAGTACAAGCGTGCCTTGCTCGAACGAAAAGACCGCCGCTTGAGTGCATCCACCGAGACAACGCGTGCGCAGGTTCAGACCAACCGCGAGCCGGTTGGCGCCAAATAAACACTCTTAAATGAGGAGCTGCTGGCCCATGCATTCATTGGGCTGCAGCACTGAAAGTCACCTAAAACAGGCTCAAAAGGCCTTTTAAAGCAATTTATTCGCACAGGACAGCATCATGGGAAAAATCACCGGTTTCATGGAATTTGAGCGTCTGGAAGAGGGCTACAAACCTGTGCCTGAGCGGCTGAAGAACTACAAAGAGTTTGTCATTGGTCTGGACGACGAGCAGGCCAAAAAGCAATCAGCACGCTGCATGGACTGCGGCACGCCGTTTTGTAACACGGGCTGCCCAGTCAACAACATCATTCCTGACTTCAACGACATGGTGTTTCGCGCTGACTGGAAAAACGCGATTGACACGCTGCACAGCACGAACAACTTTCCCGAGTTCACCGGTCGTATTTGCCCGGCACCGTGCGAAGCGGCCTGCACATTGAACGTGAATGACGATGCAGTCGGCATCAAGTCGATCGAGCACGCCATCATCGACCGGGCCTGGTCTGAGGGCTGGGTCAAACCGCAATTGCCCAAACACAAAACCGGTAAAAAAGTCGCCATCGTCGGCAGCGGCCCTGCAGGCATGGCCGCCGCCCAGCAGTTGGCGCGTGCCGGTCACGACGTGACACTGTTTGAAAAGAATGACCGCGTCGGCGGCCTGCTGCGCTACGGCATTCCGGACTTCAAGATGGAGAAACTCCACATCGACCGCCGGGTCGAGCAAATGACGGCAGAAGGCGTGACCTTCAAGTGCGGCGTGATGGTTGGCCAATTGCCCAAAGACAGCAAAGTGACCAATTGGGCGGTCGACACCATCACCCCAGAGCAACTGCAAAAGGACTTTGACGCCGTCATGCTCACGGGCGGCGCTGAACAGTCACGCGACCTGCCTGTGCCGGGGCGTGACCTGGACGGCGTGCACTTCGCCATGGAGTTTTTGCCGTCGCAAAACAAGGTCAATGCCGGTGACAAAGTCAAAGGCCAGCTGCGCGCTGACGGCAAACACGTCATCGTGATTGGCGGCGGCGACACCGGCAGCGACTGTGTGGGGACCAGCAACCGCCACGGCGCTGTCAGCGTCACGCAGTTTGAACTGATGCCCCAGCCGCCGGAAGAAGAAAATCGCCCCATGACCTGGCCGTACTGGCCCGTCAAATTGCGTACCAGCTCCAGCCATGAGGAAGGCTGCGAGCGCGAATTTGCGATTTCCACCAAAGAGCTGTTGGGCGAAAAAGGCAAGGTCACCGGTTTGAAAACGGTGCGCGTCGAATGGGTCAATGGCAAGATGGTGGAAGTCGCCGGCTCTGAGCAAACCCTCAAGGCCGATCTGGTGCTGCTGGCCATGGGTTTTGTGTCCCCAGTCGCGTCTATCCTCGAATCGTTTGGCATCGACAAGGACAACCGTGGCAACGCCAAGGCCAGCGACGCATTGATCGGCGGTTATGCGACCAATGTGCCGAAAGTGTTTGTGGCGGGTGACATTCGCCGCGGGCAAAGCCTTGTGGTGTGGGCCATCAGGGAAGGCCGCCAGGCGGCTCGGTCTGTGGATGAGTTTTTGATGGGGTTCAGTGACTTGCCACGATAACTGTTTCGCTATCAAAACAGGAGCATTTAGCGCTTTCATTGATTGGAATAGAGGTCTAAAACACGTGTAGTTTCGAAATAAAAAGGCTCAAAAACCGCGTTTTCAAGCCTTTTCGTATTCAAATGTACATTTTGTTACATTAAGTAATCCCTTTATGATGACCTCTCTCCTCAGCTCTTAATTTTTCATGTCGCAGCCAGACCCCAGCTCCTTGGTGGAATTCAAGGATGTCACCTTTTCCTACCCGGGCTCTGGCTTTGATCGCATCGTTCTCGACAAAGTCACGCTTTCAGTGCCGCGCGGCAAAGTCACGGCGCTCATGGGGGCATCCGGCGGCGGCAAAACCACCGTGTTGCGGCTGATTGGTGGGCAACAAAAAGCCAACAGTGGCCAGGTTCTGTTTGACGGAAGAAACGTTGGCAGCATGACGCAGGCCGATTTATATGCTGCACGGCGCCGCATGGGCATGCTGTTTCAGTTTGGTGCGCTGTTCACTGACTTGAGCGTTTTTGACAACGTCGCCTTTGCGCTGCGCGAGCACACCGATTTAAGTGCCGATCTGATCCGTGACATCGTGCTGATGAAGCTCAACGCTGTCGGTTTGCGCGGCGCGCGCGACTTGATGCCAAGTGAAATTTCTGGCGGCATGGCACGCCGCGTAGCCCTGGCCCGGGCCATCGTGCTCGACCCGGAACTCATCATGTACGACGAGCCCTTTGCCGGACTGGACCCGATCTCGCTCGGCACTGCCGCACAACTGATTCGCCAGCTCAATGACACGCTGGGCATCACATCCATCATCGTGTCGCATGACCTGGAAGAAACTTTCAAAATTGCCGACAAGGTGATCATCTTGGCCAACGGCGGCATTGCGGCTCAGGGTACGCCTGATGAGGTGCGGCATTCGAAAGATCCGCTGGTCCACCAGTTTGTCAACGCGCTGAGCGAGGGTCCGGTCAAGTTTCACTATCCCGGCCCAGATGTGGCCACTGACTTTGGCAACGCTGCTGCAGCGCAAAAAGGCAAGCGTTGATGAGTCAAGCCGAATCAAACTTGATTTCCAGGCTCGGCTTTGCTGCGCGCCAGCAACTCGGCCACCTGGGCTACGCCACGCGTCTGTTCCTACGGCTATGCACCAACACCGGCTCGGTCCTGAGCCGTTTTGGCCTGGTTCGTGACCAGATCTTCTTTTTGGGCAATTATTCGCTCGCCATCATTTCGGTGTCTGGCCTGTTTGTCGGTTTTGTGCTCGGCTTGCAGGGCTACTACACGCTCCAGCGCTATGGATCGTCAGAGGCTCTGGGTTTGCTGGTGGCGCTCAGTTTGGTGCGTGAATTGGGGCCGGTGATCACAGCACTGCTGTTTGCTGGCCGCGCCGGTACCGCCCTGACGGCTGAAATTGGCCTGATGAAAGCCGGCGAGCAATTGTCGGCGATGGAAATGATGGCAGTAGACCCGGTGCGCCGCATTCTGGCACCGCGTTTTTGGGGCGGCATCATTGCCATGCCGCTGCTGGCAGCGGTTTTCAGTGCTGTGGGTGTGCTTGGCGGCTGGATCGTCGGCGTCCTCATGATCGGCATTGACGCTGGCTCGTTCTGGAGCCAGATGCAAGGCGGGGTGGACGTGTGGCGTGACGTTGGCAATGGCATCGTCAAAAGCTGTGTGTTTGGTGTCACGGTGACTTTTGTGGCGCTCTACCAGGGTTTTGAAGCGCAGCCCACGCCAGAAGGGGTGTCCCGGGCCACCACCCGCACGGTTGTCGTGGCGTCGCTGGCGGTACTTGGGCTGGACTTTTTGCTCACCACCCTGATGTTCAGCATCTAGCTTTAGGCTATGCGAAAATAAATACAAGCGTATTGGGCTGCTAGATGGAATTTGAAAGAAAAAACGATGCAACGCTCAAAAACTGATCTGTGGGTAGGCTTGTTTGTGCTGATTGGCGGGGTAGCCATTTTGTTTCTTGCACTCAAGTCGGCTAACCTGCTGAGCCTGAACTTTGACACCTCCTACAAAGTCACTGCCAAGTTTGACAATATCGGCGGTTTGAAGCCGCGCGCCGCCGTCAAAAGCGCAGGCGTGGTGATCGGTCGGGTTGAAAACATCAGCTTTGACGACAAGTCATATCAGGCCAGCGTGAACCTGGCCATGGAAAGCAAGTATGTTTTTCCCAAAGATTCATCCCTCAAAATTTTGACCAGCGGTTTGCTGGGTGAGCAATACATCGGCATCGAAGCAGGCGCCAGCGACAAAAACATGGCTGCTGGCGATATCATCAAACAAACCCAGTCCGCCGTGGTGCTGGAAACCTTGATCAGCCAATTTTTGTACAGCAAAGCTGCGGACAGCAGCACGCCGGCAGCCACAGCCGCAACATCAGTACCAGCGCCAGGGAGCAACGACAAAAAATGAACTTACTTCATCTGACCATCCGCGCATTGCGAATGGCTGCGCTTGGCCTGCTTGTCGTCTTGGTGCAAGGCTGCGCCACAGGTCCCAATGCCAACCCGGCAGACCCGCTGGAGCCGTTTAACCGAACAGTTTTCAATGTGAACGACGGACTGGACCGGGCCATCTTCATGCCCGTGGCCAAGGCCTATAAGGATGTCACACCTTCTCCGGTGCGCACAGGGGTCAACAACTTCTTTAATAACATCGCCGATGTCTGGTCGGTGGTTAACAATGCGTTGCAGTTCAAGCCAAAAGAAACGCTGGAAACCGGCATTCGCGTGGCTTTTAACAGCACTCTTGGTTTGGCTGGGGTGCTCGATATTGGTACAGAAATGCGTTTGGCCAGAAACAAGCAGGACTTTGGTCAAACGCTGGGTTACTGGGGAATGGCGTCCGGCGCCTACGTCGTGCTGCCGTTTTTCGGGCCATCGTCGGTGCGAGACTCTGTCGGAATGGTGGTCGGTTCGAGTGTTGACGTTCTTGGTAATGTCAAAAATGTGCCATTCCGCAACTCTCTGATCATCATGCGCGTGGTGGATAAACGCGCTGATTTTTTAGGAACGGAGGCCGTGCTCGAGCAGGCATCGCTGGACAAATACAGCTTTACACGCGATTTATATTTGCAGCGTCGTGCCAACTCGATTGGCCGTAACACTGCGCCTCAAGACACCCCGCCCAAGGAAGAGCGTTACGATCTGCCGGTTCCTGCGACCGTTCCTGCTGCCAAATAAAAGAAAAACCCTGGCAAGCACACGTCGGACCATCAGCTGCGTTATGCAAGCGCAAAGCCCATTTTTGAAAGCCCAACATGCTACGTAGAACTGCCCTGCAACTTGCTTCCCTGGTCATGACGGCCATGCTGCTGGCCGCTCCCCTTGCTCGCGCTGCTGATGAATCTCCTGACGGCCTGATCAAGCGGGTGGCTTCTGAGGTGCTCGACAACATCAAGGCTGATAAATCAGTGCAATCAGGCGACATGACCAAAGTCATGTCACTGGTAGACAGCCAGATCATGCCCAACGTCAGCTTCACCCGGATGACAGCGTCTGCGGTGGGCCGCAGTTGGCGTCAGGCCACGCCTGAGCAGCAAAAGAAATTGCAGGATGAGTTCAAAACCCTTTTGATCCGTACCTATTCCGGCGCACTGTCCCAAGCGAAAGACCAGACCATCAGTGTCAAGCCCCTGCGTGCGGCGGCTGCCGATACCGAGGTGTTGGTGCGCACCGAAGTGCTGGGCCGGGGTGACCCCATCCAACTCGACTATCGCCTGGAAAAAACACCGACCGGCTGGAAGATTTACGACCTGAACGTGTTGGGCTTGTGGCTGGTTGAAACCTACCGCACCCAGTTTTCGCAAGAAATCAATGCCAAGGGTATCGATGGCCTGATTGCCTCGCTGTCCGAGCGTAACAAAAGCAACAGCGCCAAGAAGTCCTGAGGGCAAGACGGTGTTGACGTTGCCATCCGTTGTTACCCATGCCCAGGCACTCGACACCGCGCGCGGCTTGAAAACCCAAATGGTTTCAGCGAAGACTGCCGTGGTGCTTGATGCCACCGCTTTGACACAGTTTGATTCGTCAGCCTTGGCATTGATGCTGGCCTGCAGGCGGGAGGCTCTGGCTGCGGGCAAGACCTTTTCGGTTCATGGTATGCCTGCCCGGCTGAGTCAACTGGCACTCTTGTACGGCGTGGCTGAACTGGTTCCATCTGCGATTTAACCTCGTCGATAAGCTTGCCCCGCCTGGGCCATATGGCAAGCGCAGTGCCCCGACCCTTCGAACCCTCTAAAATAGCGGGTTCATGCCAGCCATCTCCTTTCAATCAGTTTCTAAAACCTACCCAAGCAAACGCGGTCAATCAGGCCCAGCCGTCAAAGCCCTGGACGACGTGAGCTTTGACATCCATCAGGGCGAATTCTTCGGCCTGCTCGGGCCCAATGGCGCAGGTAAAACCTCTCTTATCAGCATTCTGGCGGGTTTGTCGCGGGCCAGCGGCGGTAAGGTCACCGTGCACGGCCACGATGTTCTGTCCGACTACGCTGCCGCTCGCCGCACATTGGGTGTGGTGCCGCAAGAACTGGTGTTTGACCCGTTTTTCAGCGTTCGCGAAGCCTTGCACATCCAATCCGGCTACTTCGGCATTAAAAACAACGATGCGTGGATAGACGAGCTGCTGTCGAGCCTTGGCCTGGCGGACAAGGCCAATGCCAATATGCGTCAACTGTCGGGGGGGATGAAGCGCCGCGTTCTGGTGGCGCAGGCCCTGGTTCACAAACCAAAAGTCATTGTGCTTGACGAACCGACGGCCGGTGTCGATGTCGAACTGCGCCAAACGCTGTGGCAATTCATCGCCAAACTCAACAAGCAAGGCAGCACTGTGCTGCTTACCACGCACTATCTGGAAGAAGCCGAGGCATTGTGCAGCCGCATTGCGATGCTTAAACAGGGCAAGGTCGTGGCGCTGGCGCAAACCTCTGAACTGCTCAAAGCCGCTTCTTCCAACGTACTGCGCTTCAAAATTGACAGTCAATTGCCGCAGGCGCTAGCGGACCAGGCCCGCATTACCGGCCGCATTGTGCAGTTCCCGGCCCACAATGCGAATGAAATCGAGCAGTATCTGGCAGCGGTTCGCCAGGCTGGACTGGTGGCGGAAGACGTTGAGATACGAAAAGCTGATCTGGAAGACGTGTTCCTTGACGTCATGTCCGATAAATCTGGACAAGCAGGGGTCAAAGCATGACGGGTTGGCAAACGCTGCTCTACAAGGAAACCTTGCGTTTCTGGAAAGTGGGCTTTCAAACCGTGGGTGCCCCGGTACTGACAGCCGTCATGTACATGCTGATTTTTGGCCATGTACTGGAGGGCCAAGTCAAGGTGTACGGCACGCTCAACTACACCGCCTTTTTGGTGCCGGGCTTGGTGATGATGAGCGTGCTGCAAAACGCTTTTGCCAACAGTTCATCGTCACTGATACAAAGCAAAATCATGGGCAGCCTGGTGTTTTTGTTGCTCACACCGCTGTCGCACTGGCACTGGTTTTTTGCCTATGTGGGCGCTGCCGTTGCGCGTGGTTTGCTGGTGGGCACGGGCGTGTTTATCGTGACGGCTTACTTTGGCCGGCCTGACTTTGCTCACCCCTTGTGGATCGTGCTGTTTGCCATGCTGGGCGCCTCCATGCTGGGTGCGCTGGGCGTGATTGCCGGCTTGTGGTCGGATAAATTCGACCAGATGGCGGCGTTTCAAAACTTTGTCATCATGCCAATGACGTTTTTAAGCGGCGTGTTTTACTCGATCCATTCACTGCCACCGTTTTGGCAAACCGTCAGCCACCTGAACCCGTTTTTCTACCTGATCGACGGTTTTAGATATGGTTTTTTCGGTGTCAGCGATGTGTCACCTTGGCTCAGCCTGGGCATCGTCTCGACTGCCTTGGTGATTGTCAGCGGCATCGCCGTCAACATGCTGCGCACGGGCTACAAAATAAGACACTAAACATATGACCAGCGAAGAACTCCAATCCATCATCGCCAGTGGCCTGCCGTGCCAGCATATTGAGCTGTCGGGCGACGGCCAGCACTGGTATGCCACCATCGTGTCCAGCAGCTTTGAAGGCCAGCGGCTGATTCAGCGCCACCAAAAAGTCTATGCCACCCTGGGCGGCCGTATCCAGACCAATGAGGTGCATGCCCTGTCGATGAAAACCTTTACCCCCGCTGAGTGGGCCCGTAACCCCGACAACTGAATCATGGACAAGTTACTCATCAAGGGCGGCAAGACGCTCAACGGCACGGTCACCATTTCGGGCGCTAAAAACGCGGCGCTGCCAGAGCTGTGCGCGGCCCTGTTGACGGCTGATACGGTCACCCTGGAAAACGTGCCGGGTCTGCAGGACGTGTCCACCATGCTCAAGCTGATCCGCAACATGGGTGTGACCGCAGAACGCAACAAAGACGTGCCAAGCACCGTCAGCATCAATGCGGGCGCTTTGACGTCCCCAGAAGCACCCTACGAATTGGTCAAAACCATGCGCGCCTCGGTGCTGGCCCTGGGCCCGCTGCTGGCGCGCTTTGGCGAGGCCACCGTGTCGCTGCCCGGCGGCTGCGCGATTGGCTCGCGCCCCGTAGACCAGCATATCAAAGGCATGCAGGCCATGGGCGCTGAGATTGTGGTCGAGCACGGCTACATGATTGCCAAACTGCCCAAGGGCAGAACGCGACTGAAGGGTTGCAGCATCACCACCGACATGGTGACAGTCACGGGGACTGAAAACTTCTTGATGGCAGCCAGCCTGGCCGAAGGCGAAACCATCTTGGAAAACGCCGCGCAAGAACCCGAGATTGGTGACTTGGCTGAAATGCTCATCAAGATGGGTGCGAAAATTGAGGGCCACGGCACACGCCGTATTCGCATTCAAGGCGTCGAACGCCTGCACGGTTGCACCCACCAGGTGGTGGCTGACCGGATTGAGACCGGCACGTTCTTGTGTGCCGTAGCCGCTACAGGTGGTGACGTGACGCTGCTGCACGGCCGTGCAGACCATCAGGATGCGCTGGTCGACAAGCTGCGTGAAGCCGGTGCTACCGTGACCGCGATGGCAGGCGCCATGCGTATCCAGTCGCAGGGCCGATTGAAAGCCCAGTCGTTTCGCACCACCGAATACCCGGGCTTTGCAACCGACATGCAAGCCCAGTTCATGGCGCTCAACGCGGTGTCGCATGGTGCGGCGACAGTGACCGAAACCATATTTGAAAACCGTTTCATGCACGTCAATGAAATGGTGCGCCTGGGTGCCAAAATCCAAATTGAAGGCAAAGTCGCCGTGATGGAAGGCGTTGCAAAATTGTCTGGTGCAGCGGTGATGGCGACGGACTTGCGTGCATCGGCCAGCTTGGTGATTGCGGGCTTGGTGGCCGATGGTGAAACCCTGATTGACCGCATTTACCATCTGGACCGGGGCTATGACCAGATGGAAGCCAAGCTGCGCGGTATTGGCGCTGACATCGAGAGGCTGAAGAAATGATCACGATCGCGCTGTCCAAAGGCCGAATTTTTGACGACATCCTGCCCTTGCTCAAAAGCGCAGGCATTGACGTGCTGGACGACCCGGACAAATCACGCAAACTGATCCTTAGCACCAACCAGCCCGACGTGCGTGTGCTGCTGGTGCGCGCCACCGATGTGCCAACCTATGTGCAGTATGGCGGTGCAGACATGGGTGTGGTGGGCAAGGACACACTGCTGGAATCGGGGACACAGGGCTTGTACCAACCCCTCGATTTGCAGATCGCCAAGTGCCGCATCAGCGTGGCGGTGCGAAAAAGTTTTGACTACGCAGCTGCCATGAAGCAGGGGTCACGCATGACCGTCGCGACCAAATATGTGGCGATAGCGCGTGACTTTTTTGCATCCAAGGGCGTGCACGTTGACCTGATCAAACTTTACGGCAGCATGGAGCTGGCCCCGCTGACCGGTCTGGCCGACGCGATTGTGGATCTGGTATCGACCGGCAACACCCTGAAGGCCAATCATCTGGTGGAAGTCGAACGCATCATGGACATCAGCTCGCACCTGGTCGTCAACCAGACTGCATTGAAGTTAAAGCAGGCGCCAATTCGCAAGATCATGGATGCGTTTGCCTTGGCTGTTAAACAAAAAGATTGAACGAGAGCTATGACTTTGATAGCTCATCCCGCCCGAATTTCAACGGCTTCAAGCACGTTTGAGCTTGAATTTCAGGCGCGTTTGCATTGGTCTGCTGATACTGATGCCGCCATAGAGCAGCGGGTGGCCGATATTTTGGCCGATGTGCAAATGCGCGGCGATGCGGCGGTGCTTGACTACACCGCGCGTTTTGACGGGCTGGATGTCCCATCGATGGGTGCGCTTGAATTGACGCAGGCCGAACTCAAAGCGGCATTCGAGGCGATTCCTGCTGCCCAGCGCGAGGCACTCGTTGCCGCCTCCAAACGTGTGCGCAGCTACCATGAAGCACAAAAAAAAGCCAACGGCGAAAGCTGGAGCTACCGCGACGAAGACGGCACGCTCCTAGGCCAAAAAGTCACGCCGCTTGACCGCGTCGGTATTTACGTGCCGGGCGGCAAGGCCGCCTATCCTTCATCGGTGTTGATGAATGCGATTCCCGCACACGTGGCTGGCGTGGGTGAAATCATCATGGTGGTGCCCACCCCAAAAGGTGAAAAAAACGCACTGGTTTTAGCCGCCGCTTACGTCGCTGGCGTGACCCGCGCCTTCACCATCGGTGGCGCGCAAGCAGTCGCTGCATTGGCTTACGGCACATCCACCGTGCCCAAGGTCGACAAAATCACCGGCCCTGGCAATGCCTATGTCGCCAGCGCCAAAAAGCGCGTCTTTGGCATGGTCGGCATCGACATGATTGCCGGGCCGTCCGAAATATTGGTACTGGCCGACGGCACCACGCCTGCCGACTGGGTGGCGATGGACCTGTTTAGTCAGGCTGAGCACGACGAGCTGGCGCAAAGCATTTTGCTGTGCCCCGATGCGGCTTACATCGATGCCGTGCAAGAAGCCATCAACCGTCTGTTGCCCGCCATGCCCAGGGCCGCCATCATTGCCAAGTCACTGACCGATCGCGGCGCTTTGATCTTGACGCGCAGCATGAACGAAGCCTGCGACATCAGCAACCGCATCGCGCCAGAGCACCTGGAAGTCTCAAGCCGAGACCCGCATCAGTGGGAGCCACTGCTCAAACATGCAGGTGCTATTTTCCTAGGTGCTTACACCAGCGAAAGTCTTGGCGACTATTGCGCTGGCCCCAACCACGTGCTGCCCACCAGCGGCACAGCCCGCTTTTCCAGCCCGCTGGGTGTGTACGACTTTCAAAAACGCAGCAGCATCATTGAAGTCAGCGAGCAGGGCGCGCAGGTGCTCGGCAAGATTGCGGCTGAATTGGCCTACGGCGAGGGTTTGCAGGCGCATGCACGTGCCGCCGAGATGCGCCTGCGATAGCAGCCAGGAAACCACCCCATGAACCCAAGCACTTCTCCCGTTCGCCCCATTCGCATTGGCCAGATGGTGCCCAGCTCCAACACCACCATGGAGACTGAAATACCCGCCATGTTGCGCTTGCGCGAGCAGGTGGCGCCGGAGCGCTTTACCTTTCACTCCAGCCGCATGCGCATGCACAAGGTCACGCCGGAAGAGCTCAAGGCCATGAACAGCCAGACCCAGCGCTGTGCAGCCGAACTGGCAGACGCCCGGGTGGATGTGATCTCCACGGCCTGCCTGGTGGCCATCATGGCCCAAGGCCCAGGTTTTCACCGCGAGGTCGAGCGCGACATGGCGGCCGCCGTGGCCGAGGCCGGGGCAACATCCAAGGTCATGACGTCGGCGGGCGCGCTGATTCATGGCCTCAAAGCCATGGGTGCCAAAAAGATTTCACTGATGGCACCCTACATGTTGCCGCTGACACAGATGGTGGTCGATTACATCGAACACGAAGGCATTGAGGTGATTGACCGCATTTGCTTTGAAATTCCCGACAACCTGGAGGTGGGCCGGCGCGACCCGATGCAGCTGTTAAACGATGTCAAACGCCTGAACGTCGCCAATGCAGATGTCGTGGTGCTGTCGGCCTGCGTGCAAATGCCCTCCCTGCCAGCCCTGCAAGCTGCGCAAAAGATGCTGGGCATGCCTGTCACGTCGACGGCCGCCTGCACGGTCCGCAATATGCTCGATTTGCTTGGTCTTCCGGCTCGTTTTCAAGGGGCAGGCGCGGTGTTTGCGTGATGCTGCGAATGTGACATTCAGGGCAGCCATACGTTACTTTTAAAACTTGAGCGGCAAAAATATGACACTAACTTCGTGCTGCACGAATTTAGTGTAGCATCGGGTTCATGAAGAACGTGACCATCACTGTCGAAGAGTCTGCTCTGGAATGGGCCCGTGTCGAGGCGGCCAAGCGCAATTCGAGTGTGTCGCGACTGGTCGGGGAAATTCTGTCGGAGAAGATGCGCCAGGAAGACGCTTACGCGCAAGTGATGCGCAAGGCCATCAAGTTTGAATCTTGGGGCAAAAGCGATGGCAACTTTTTGACGCGCGACGAGATGTATGAGCGCGCTGGTTTTCGTTGACACCAGCGTGCATCTGTATGCCAAGGATGCGCGAGACAGTGACAAACAGATCCGAGCCAATGAGTGGCTGACCTGGTGCTGGACGCGGCGCACTGGGCGCATCAGTACCCAAGTTCTCAACGAGTTTTATAACAACGCCATCACCCAATTCCGAACGGTGGTCACGTTTGAAAAAGCGCGCGAACAAGTTCGCATGCTTCGCGCGTGGCAACCGCCCCACCTGGACACTTACACCGTTGACGGTGCGTGGCTGATGCAAGACAGATACAAGCTCAGCTACTGGGATGCGCTCATCGTGTCTTCTGCCCAGCAGCAAGGTTGTGGATACCTGCTGAGCGAGGATCTGCAGCACCTTCAACAATACGACACCGTGCAGGTGATCAACCCGTTTCTCATGACGCCTGCTGAATTTGAAGCTTTGAAATGAAGATAGATACACGTATCCCTACCCCCGCCGCCCGCATCCGCCAAGACATCCAGTCCATGCACGCCTATGCAGTGCAAGACTCGGCTGGCATGGTCAAACTCGACGCGATGGAAAATCCGCACCGTTTGCCACCTGAGCTGCAGGCGCTTTTGGGGCAACGGCTGGGCGCGCTGGCCTTGAACCGCTACCCGGACGGCCGGGTGAACGACTTGCGCCAAGCACTGGCTGACTATGCGCAGATGCCCGATGGCTTTGACATCATGCTGGGCAATGGGTCGGACGAGTTGATTTCTCTTCTGGCGCTGGCTTGTGATGTGCCGGGAGCCAGCATCTTGTCGCCACTGCCCGGGTTTGTGATGTATGCCATGAGCGCGCAACTGCAGGGTCTGAAGTTCATCGGCGTGCCTTTGACGGCTGACTTTGAGCTCGATGAAGCAGCCATGCTGGCCGCCATCGCTGAACATAAACCGGCCATCACTTACCTGGCCTACCCGAACAACCCCACCGCCAATTTGTGGGACGACCGGGCGATTGAAAACATCATCCGTGCCGTGGGCCAGCAGGGCGGTTTGGTGGTGATGGACGAGGCTTACCAGCCATTTGCCAGTAAAAGCTATATCCATCGCATCGCCCAGCACAGCCACGTGCTGCTGATGCGCACCCTGAGCAAATTCGGCCTGGCGGGCGTCAGGCTGGGCTACATGATGGGCCCGAAAGCCCTGATGGCCGAGATCGACAAAGTCCGGCCGCCGTACAACATCAGCGTGCTCAATTGCGAATGCGCGCTGTTCGCGCTTGAGAATCAGGCTGTGTTTAAAGCACAAGCCCTCGATTTGATTGGGCAGCGCGCTATGCTTTTAGAAGCGCTTGGCAGGCTGCCAGGCGTCAAGTGCTGGAACAGCGACGCCAATATGATTCTGGTGCGGGTGCCCAACGCTGCCCAAACCTTCGAGGGCATGAAGGCCCAGGGCGTGCTGGTGAAAAACGTTTCTAAAATGCATTCATTGCTCGCCAATTGTTTGCGTCTGACGATTGGCACGGCGGATGAAAATCTGCTGATGCTGGCGGCGCTTGAAAAATCTTTATGACCACAACACTCCTTCCCCGCCTTGCCGAAGTCTCCCGCAACACTGCCGAGACCCAAATCACCGTCAAGCTCAACCTTGACGGCACGGGTCAGGCCCATTTGTCGACCGGCATCGGCTTTTTTGACCACATGCTCGACCAGATTGCCCGCCATGGCCTGATCGACCTTGACATTCGGTGCGTCGGCGACCTGCACATCGACGGCCACCACACGGTCGAAGACGTGGGCATCACCCTCGGCCAGGCGGTGGCCAAAGCCGTGGGCGATAAAAAAGGCCTGCGCCGCTACGGCCACGCCTATGTGCCACTGGACGAAGCGCTCAGCCGCGTGGTGGTTGATTTTTCAGGCCGTCCCGGCCTGGAGATGCACGTGCCGTTCAAAAGCGGCATGATCGGCACCTTTGACAGCCAACTGGCTTACGAGTTTTTTCAGGGCTTTGTGAACCACGCTTTTGTCACCCTGCATATCGACAACTTGCGCGGTGACAATTCGCACCACCAGGCTGAAACGGTGTTCAAAGCCTTTGCCCGGGCGCTGCGCATGGCGCTGGAGATCGACCCCCGCGCTGCCAACGTCATTCCGTCAACCAAAGGCTCGCTTTGATCGATGTGAGTCAAAAAGCGGCCGAAAAAGGCTGAAAATGACGCAAAATCCTGTTTTAGGTGCTTTTTAGGTGCCTTTTGTGGCTCTATCCCTCTAGACTCTTAACTGAGCAGCTCCTGATTGAATAGCATCCAAGTTTTTCAATGACATCCTCCAAAACTGTTGCGGTCGTCGATTACGGCATGGGCAATCTGCGCTCGGTATCACAGGCGGTGCAGCATGTCGCCAAGGGCAGCGGTTTTGACGTTGTCGTCACCTCAAGGCCCGAGGACGTGATGCTCGCCGACCGCATCGTGTTGCCGGGGCAGGGCGCCATTGCCGACTGCATGCGCGAGCTTGTGGCGTCGGGCCTACTTGAATCGGTGCTGCACGCAGCTGCCAACAAGCCGCTGTTTGGTGTGTGCGTGGGCATGCAAATGCTCCTGACGCACAGCGCCGAAGGCCGCCCTGGCGATGATGGTGCGGGTACGCGGGGGCTGGGTTTGATCCCCGGCGAGGTGCTCAAGTTTGAGTTGGCCGGGCAGTTGCAAGACGATGGCAGCCGCTACAAAGTGCCGCAAATGGGCTGGAATCAGGTCGCGCAGTCAGTGCCTACTCACCCGATCTGGCAGGGTGTGCCAGACAACTCGTATTTCTACTTTGTGCACAGTTTTTATGCCCGTCCGTCTGATGCGCGCCACACAGCGGGCGCGACTTGCTATGGCGAGCGCTTCTGCGCGGCGATTGCGCGCGATAATCTTTTCGCAACCCAGTTTCACCCGGAAAAAAGCGCCGATCAGGGCTTGGCCCTGTACCGCAACTTCCTGAACTGGAATCCTTAAACGTTTTTAGCTTTCTGCCGCAGCCGCCACATGCTACTTATTCCTGCGATTGACCTGAAAGACGGTCACTGCGTACGCCTCAAACAAGGCGACATGGATCAGTCCACCGTTTTCAGCGAAGACCCGGCGGCCATGGCGCGCAACTGGGTCAACAAAGGCGCGCGCCGACTGCACCTGGTCGACCTGAACGGCGCGTTCGCCGGCATACCCAAAAACGACCTGGCGATCAAAAAAATACTGGCTGAAGTGGGCCTAGAAATTGACGTGCAACTGGGCGGCGGCATACGCGACCTGGACACGATCGAGCGCTATCTGGACGCCGGTTTGCGCTACGTCATCATCGGCACCGCAGCGGTCAAGAACCCCGGCTTTCTCCAAGACGCCTGCACCGCATTTGGTGGTCACATCATCGTCGGCCTGGACGCCAAAGACGGAAAAGTCGCGACGGATGGCTGGAGCAAGATCACCAGCCACAACGTGATTGATCTGGCCAAAAAATTTCAAGACTTTGGCGTTGAATCCGTGATTTACACCGACATTGGCCGCGACGGCATGCTCAGCGGCATCAACATGGACGCCACTGTCAAGCTGGCCCAAGCCCTCACGATCCCTGTGATCGCATCCGGCGGCTTGTCAAACATGGCTGATATTGAGGCGCTGTGCGCTGTAGAAGACCAAGGCATTGAAGGCGTGATTTGTGGCCGCTCGATTTACAGCGGCGACCTCGATTTTGAAGCGGCACAGGCGCGGGCTGACGAGCTGAACGGATGAGCGCGCAAAGCGCGGCATCAAGTTCAAGCAGGGGCCGCGGGACTGGCTTTGCCAGACCGCAGGCGCAGCGGCCCCCTCGGGGGGCAGGAAGCCACACGAAGTGGGCGACCGTGGGGGCTGACGTCAATGTTGGCTAAACGAATCATTCCTTGTCTGGATGTCACTGGTGGCCGTGTCGTCAAGGGCGTGAACTTCACCCAACTGCGCGATGCGGGTGACCCGGTGGAAATTGCCGCGCGCTACAACGACCAGGGTGCAGACGAGCTGACGTTTCTGGACATCACCGCCACCAGTGACGGTCGGGATCTGATTTTGGACATCATTGAAGCCGTGGCCAGCCAGGTGTTTATTCCGCTCACCGTTGGCGGCGGTGTGCGCACTGTCGATGACGTACGGCGCTTGCTCAATGCTGGGGCTGATAAAACCAGTTTTAACTCGGCTGCGATTGCCAATCCGCAAGTCATTGAAGACGCGTCAGCCCGATATGGCGCGCAGTGCATTGTGGTGGCCATTGACGCCAAACGTCGCAGCGACGAAGAGGCCCAAACACGGGGTCCGGGCTGGGACGTATACAGCCACGGCGGGCGTAAAAATACCGGGCTGGACGCCGTGGCTTGGGCCACTGACATGGCCCGGCGCGGCGCGGGTGAAATTTTGCTCACCAGCATGGACAAAGACGGTACCAAATCAGGCTTTGATTTGGCGCTGACCCGCGCGGTGAGCGACGCTGTCAGCGTGCCGGTGATCGCATCAGGCGGCGTGGGCAATCTGGCGCACTTGGCCGACGGCATTCAAACCGGCGGCGCCGATGCGGTGCTGGCAGCGAGCATATTTCACTATGGTGAATACACGGTGCAGCAAGCCAAACAGTTCATGGCTGGGCGCGGCATACCGGTCAGGCTGTAGTTTTCCTATCCCTACCAGCCCGGGCCGCCGGCTCGCAGGCGCAGCGCCCCCTCAGGCGCAGAAAGCTAGGCGCAGCGAGCGAACGCGGGGGCGATAATACCTTTATGAACTGGCTAGAAACAATCAAATGGGACGACAAGGGCTTGGTCCCCGTCATTGCGCAAGAAGCGTCCAGCGGCGACGTGCTGATGTTTGCCTGGATGAACCGGGAAGCCCTGCAAAAAACCGCTGAACTAGGCCGCGCCGTGTACTTCAGCCGGTCGCGCAACAAGTTGTGGTTCAAGGGCGAAGCGTCTGGTCACGTACAAACCGTGCATGAAATGCGCATCGATTGCGACAGCGATGTGCTGCTGCTGAAGGTCACGCAGTTGGGCCACGCGCCAGGCATTGCCTGCCATACCGGTCGCCACAGCTGTTTTTACAGTGTTTACTCTGGCGGGCAGTGGGTTGCTGCAGATCCGGTCTTGAAAGACCCGCAAAGTATCTATAAATAAGAGCTGAACATGACCACCAACGATTCCCTTGCCCGCCTGGCGCAGATCATAGAAAGCCGCAAGCTTGCCAATGGCGGCAACCCGGACACCAGCTATGTCGCGCGACTGCTGCACAAGGGCCCGAATGCGTTTCTAAAAAAAATTGGCGAAGAGGCCACCGAAGCGGTGATGGCCGCCAAGGACTTGGACTATGGCGGGCTGACGCTTGATTTGAAAAGCAGCTTTGTCGGCGAAGTGGCTGATTTGTGGTTTCACTCCATGATTGCGCTGGCGCACTATGGTTTGAGCCCGCTTGACGTGATTGCCGAGCTGGAGCGCCGCGAGGGCACCAGCGGAATTGAAGAAAAAGCCCTGCGAAAAGCTGAAAATCGTGATCTTGAAGAGCACCAAGCCGCCAAGGATGAAGGAAAGACCGCATGACCAATGACATCGCCACCATCGAACCCGACGAAGGCCTGAAAACCTGGGGTTGGCTCAGTTATCTGTTGCATCTGGTGGTCGCCGTAGCGGCTGTGTTGCCGGGCGCGCAGGCGTCCATCACGCTGCTTGTCATTGCGCTGGTGATTGACATGGTCAAGCGCGGTGACGCGGTCAACACCTGGCAAGCTTCTCACTTCAGTTGGCGCATTCGCACGGTGTTGTGGGCCAGTTTGCTGTATCTGGTCACGGCGCCGCTGTGGTTCTTGCTGCTGGTGCCCGGCTGGATCGCCTGGACACTGATTTCCGTCTGGTTTTTGTACCGCATCGTGGGTGGCATGGTGCGCATGAACGCGAACAGGGCTGTTGAATGATGCACACCTCCGAGAACTGCATTTTTTGCAAAATTGCCGCTGGCACCATTCCCAGCCGCAAGGTGTACGAAGACGACGAGATTTTCGTTTTTCACGACATCAACCCCTGGGCGCCGGTTCATTTTCTGATGATTCCCAAGCTGCACATCCCGTCCATGGCGCAGGCCGAACCCGAACACGCCGCGCTGCTGGGGCGCATGATGGTGCTGGCCCCCCAACTTGCGCTCGCCAATGGTTGCAGGCCCTACCCAGAAGGCGGGTTTCGCATCGTCACGAACACAGGAGCCGAAGGTGGTCAGGAAGTCCATCACCTGCATATCCACGTGATGGGTGGACCAAGACCATGGCTCAAGGGTTGAATTGAGCCAACCTTTAGAATGGCCTATTACCAGTTAACTCTCATTTGAAGTATTAGGAGCAAATCATGGGTGGATTTTCTATTTGGCACTGGCTGATCGTGCTGCTGATCGTCGTGATGGTGTTTGGCACCAAAAAGCTGCGCAACATGGGCGGCGACCTGGGCGGTGCCGTCAAGGGTTTTAAAGATGGCATGAAAGACGGCGGCGCTGCGCCAGTTGACGACAAAACAGCGGCTGTGACCAACGCGCAAGCCGCTGACAAGCCAACAGACAAAACCACCATCGATGTGGAAGCCAAGAAATTGTGAGCCCCCACGCTTGTCGCGTCGCGTACTGCGCTGCGGCCTCTGACCAGACATGATCGACCTCGGCGTCTCCAAAATCGCATTGATCGGCGCAGTTGCGCTGATCGTGATTGGTCCTGAAAAGCTGCCGCGCTTGGCGCGCACCATTGGGACCTTGTTGGGCAAGGCGCAGCGCTATGTGGCTGATGTCAAGCAGGAGGTCAGCCGGTCGATGGAACTGGATGAACTGAAAAAGATGAAGGAAACGGTCGAGGGTGCAGCTCGCGATGTTGAAAACTCCATCCAGACCAACGCCAACGACTTCGAAAAGTCATGGACCGAAGCCACCAGCGACTCCAGCGCCAGCTTGCCGGGCATGGAAATCTTCCCCGAATACAAACACCCCAAAAAGAAGTGGCGACTGAAAACCGGCGCCACGCCGCAGTGGTACAAGGCTCGCTCTGGTCTGCGCACCCGCACCCAGTCAGGCGCGGCGCGCGTGGCACGTTTCAGGCCCAAAAAATCCGCATAAATCTTGTCGCGCTGGCGTGTGTCAGCCCGCAGTGACCTAAGTCCATTCATGTCAGATACCAACCCAGACAAGACCGATAAACCTGACGAACTGGCAGGCACAGAGCAGCCTTTCGTACAGCACCTGATGGAGCTGCGCGACCGCATGATCAAGGCTGTGATTGCCATTGGCGTGGCGGCTGCTGTGCTGGCCTTCTTTCCCGGCCCGGGTGCGCTGTATGACATCATGGCGGCGCCGCTGGTAGCGACTTTACCCAAGGGTGCCACGCTGATTGCCACCAACGTGATTTCGCCGTTTGTGGTACCCATCAAGATTTTGTTCATGGCCGCCTTCATGATAGCGCTGCCTATCGTGCTGTATCAGGTTTGGGCGTTTGTTGCGCCGGGTCTGTACTCACATGAGAAAAAGCTCGTCATGCCGCTGGTTGTGTCCAGTACGCTGCTGTTTTTTATCGGTGTGGCGTTTTGCTACTTTGTGGTGTTTGGACAGGTGTTTAGTTTTATCCAGAGCTTTGCACCCAAGTCGATTACCGCCGCGCCTGATATTGAAGAATATTTAAACTTTGTATTGGGTATGTTTTTGGCGTTCGGTCTGGCGTTTGAAGTGCCGATTGCGGTGATTTTGTTGGTGCGCATGGGGGTACTGACCGTCGCCCAACTCCGCGAATACCGGGGCTACTTCTGGGTCGTTGCGGCCATTGGCACGGCACTGGTCACGCCGCCGGATGCAGGCTCCATGCTCATGCTGCTTGGCGTGGTCGGCGGTTTGTACGAAGTTGGCATTCTGGCCGCACAGATGTTTGTCAAAAGCACCAAGCCGCCAGAAGAAAAAACCGAATCCGAAGCGATCTGAAGATCAGGTTGATCAGCGTGGCAATTGCTCGCTTTTCGGTGCTTCTGCATTGACCGGTACCTCGCGTACCTCAACATCCACCACATCGCCTGCGTTTTGCGCCTTGGCTGCGCCCGGCCACCTGCCTCCTGGCGCAAATTTCTGAAATTTGCTGAACATGATCACGGGTGCCGGCTTTTTGCCGGTAAGCACCGACTTGAGCAAGCTGAGCAGCACAACGATCAGCGCTGCCATGAGCAGGCTGATGGCAAACACCAGGCCCAAGACAGTCAGTATCAGTTTGATGACGAAACGCACGAGCCGGCTGATGAAACTTTGCATGGCGTGTAGATGAAGGTCAAAACTGGATTTTCAAGCGACCTGCCTGCCTACCAGCGTATGCCGAGTTTGCCGAACAGCTTGCTCAGCACAAACAGAGGGCCGACCCACAGGTACTGGATGTCTTCAAAAAAAGAAGGTTTTTTGCCTTCCATTTTGTGGCCGATAAATTGCAAAACCCAGGCGCCAATGAAAATGGCGAGCGACACCGGCAACACCTGCGAACCCATGGCGAATACGCCAGCAAACGTGAGGGCTGACCAGAGCATCATGGCGATGAAAAATACCCACGACAGTCGCGCGTAGTAGACCATGCTGGCCGCAACGAGAGCATAGGCTATGAAAGGGTGCAGCGCACACAATATGCCCACCAGGCTCAGCATGATCAGTGGAATGGCAATCAAGTGGATCACCTCATTGACAGGGTTTTGGTGGCTCTGCCCGTAATGGGCAAGCAGCTGATCAACCCGGCGTGTGGTCGGCGTTGTGTCAGCATCTGGAAGGGCGGAACTGCTCATGGGGTACTTTCGGTAAATTTAATGGACTTTACAGGCGACACCAGACCGTGCGCAAACATGCAAATACCGACAAACCCACCGTCATGGCGAATAATTGGGCGAACAAGGCATTGTTTTTGCATGCTAAATTCTAAACATTGCCGTTCACAAAAGCTATCCTGAAAGACTGTCTATGGAACTGACTCCGCGCGAAAAAGACAAGCTGCTGATATTCACCGCCAGCCTGCTGGCCGAACGCCGCAAGGCTCGAGGTTTGAAGCTCAATTACCCTGAAGCGATGGCGCTGATCAGCGCAGCGGTGATGGAAGGCGCACGCGACGGCAAAACAGTCGCTCAACTCATGAGTGATGGCCGCACCATCCTGACCCGCGCCGATGTGATGGACGGCATTGCCGAGCTGATTCCAGACATTCAGGTCGAAGCGACATTTCCCGACGGGACCAAACTGGTCACCGTGCATCAACCCATCGTTTAAGGATGCCAGTCATGAATAAACTCTCTACACGCTTCATTGCTGCCTGCGCAGGTTTAATGGGTGCTACTGCCACTTTTGCACATGATGGTCATGGCTTGGCGGGGATGCACTGGCATGCTACGGATACCTGGGGCTTTGTTGCCGTAGCCACCCTGGTTGCCGTGGCGATCTGGTTCTCACGAAAGTAAAAGCGCCATGACTCCAGGTGAATTGATAACCGACGGCCCAGACCACGTTTTAAACGCCGGCAGGCGCACCGCGACCGTGGTGGTACAAAACACATCCGACCGGCCCATACAGGTCGGCTCTCATTACCACTTTGCCGAGACAAATGCCGCGCTCGGCTTTGAACGGGATGCAACGCGCGGCATGCGGCTGAACATCGCATCTGGCACAGCGGTGCGCTTTGAGCCCGGCCAGCAGCGCACGGTGGAACTGGTGGACTTTGCCGGTGACCGCAAGATTTATGGTTTCCGCGGATTAATACAGGGAGCGCTTTAAATGGCAACCATTGGCAGACGCGCCTACGCTGAAATGTTTGGTCCCACGGTGGGCGACCGCCTGCGGCTGGCTGATACCGACCTGATGATAGAAGTTGAAGCTGACTACACGCTCAGAGCCGGTAGCTACGGCGAAGAAGTCAAGTTTGGCGGTGGCAAAACCATCCGTGACGGCATGGCGCAGTCGCAACGCACGAACCAAGAAGGCGCTGTGGACACCGTGATGACCAATGCCCTGATCGTTGACCACTGGGGCATCGTCAAGGCCGATATCGGTTTGAGGGCGGGGCGCATTGCCGCGATTGGCAAAGCCGGCAACCCCGACGTGCAGCCCGGCGTGGACATCATCATTGGCCCCGGCACAGAAGTCATCAGCTGCGAGGGCATGATCGTCACCGCAGGCGGCATTGATTCGCACATTCACTTTATCTGCCCGCAGCAAATTGACGAAGCGCTGGCCAGCGGAGTCACCACCATGATGGGCGGCGGTACCGGGCCGGCCACCGGCACCTTTGCCACCACCTGTACGCCCGGCCCGTGGAACATTGAGCGCATGCTGCAAGCGGCAGACGGCTTTGCCATGAACCTGGGCTTTCTGGGCAAGGGCAACGCCAGTCTGCCAGCTGCCCTGCACGAGCAAATCAATGCTGGCGTGATTGGCTTGAAACTCCATGAAGATTGGGGCACCACGCCCGCCGCCATCAGCAATTGCCTGGATGTGGCGGATGACACAGACACGCAGGTGGCGATTCACAGCGACACCCTCAACGAGTCGGGCTTTGTTGAAAATACCATTGCTGCGACCAAAGGCCGCGGGCTGTGCGCCTTTCACACCGAAGGTGCCGGCGGTGGCCATGCGCCCGACATTTTGAAGGTGGTGGGCCAGGCCAACTTTTTGCCGAGTTCGACCAACCCGACCATGCCCTACACCGTCAACACGCTTGACGAACACGTTGACATGCTGATGGTGTGCCACCACCTGGACGCCGGCATCGCGGAAGACCTGGCCTTTGCCGAAAGCCGAATCCGCAAAGAAACCATTGCCGCAGAAGACGTGCTGCATGACATGGGCGCCATCAGCATGATGAGCTCTGACAGCCAGGCCATGGGCCGTGTGGGCGAGGTCATCATTCGCACCTGGCAGGCAGCCCACAAGATGAAACAGCAACGCGGCAAGCTCGGCGGAGATACCGACCGCCACGACAACTTCCGTGTCAAGCGCTACATCAGCAAATACACCATCAACCCGGCCATTGCGCACGGCATTTCGCATGAAGTCGGCTCGATTGAAGTCGGCAAATGGGCAGATCTGGTGGTCTGGAAACCCGCATTTTTCGGCATCAAACCGGCTCTTATTTTAAAAGGTGGCTTCATTGCCATGGCTGCGATGGGTGACCCAAACGCATCCATCCCCACCCCGCAGCCAGTGCATTACCGCCCGATGTTTGGCGCTTTTGGTGGTGCCGTTGCCAAAGGTTCGTTGACCTTCGTTTCTCAAGCCGGGCTTGCTGCGGGCATCAAAGACAAGTTCGGTCTGGCCAAAGGTTTGAGCGCGGTCAAAAACATACGCGGCGTGCGCAAGCAGCACATGATTCACAACGCCTATTTGCCGCACATGGAAATCGATGCCCAAACCTATGCGGTGCGGGCCGATGGGCAGTTGCTGACCTGCGAGCCTGCAAGCAGTTTGCCAATGGCGCAGCGCTACTTTTTGTTTTGAAAGATTCAATGCTACAGATTTCCAAAATCATTTCCCAAGCCGCAGGCTTGGCACCAGTGCTTGTCAAACGCGCCTCTTCTATCGAGCTGGACTGGGACACGCGCCAAAAAAGCCGTTTTGATGGCGTCGACTCGCTGGGTCGCCAGTTAGGCATTTTCTTGCCACGCGGCACGCTGGTTCGCGGCGGCGATGTGCTGGTGGCTGAAGACGGCAGCATGGTCAAGGTCATCGCGGCTCCGCAAGACGTGCTCCGCATCACGGCTTGCACGTCGCATGGTTCGCCTTTTGATTTGACCCGCGCTGCGTATCACCTGGGCAACCGGCATGTGCCGATTGAACTCAAACCTGACCATTTGAAAATTGAGCCTGACCATGTGCTGGCCGATTTGCTGCGCGCCATGCATCTGATCGTCCATGAGGTCAGCGAAGCGTTTGAGCCCGAAGGTGGCGCTTACAGCGCAGGTGCGCATTCGCACGACGCCCCAGCCAAAGCCGAAGCCGAAGCCAAGGCATCGATTCCGGCGGTCGCCAAGCCGCATGTGCACGGCCCAGATTGCAATCATGGACACGACCACGGTCACGACCACGATAGCGGCCACGGTCATCACCACTGACTTGCACGCTGTGCAAACCGCACCGATAGCCACAGCCACGGCCACGGCCATGGGATTAGCGCCGGCCAGCCTGCTGCAACTCATCTGGTTGGCCTCGCCAGCGCTACCTGTAGGCGGATTTTCATACTCGGAAGGGCTTGAAGCGCTTATTTCACGTGAGCAAGCAGCTCCTGAAAGCATAGCAAATACTACTTCAGCTGAATGGATCAGCAACTGGCTGTGTGACCAGCTTCAGCTGACTTTGGCGCGTGGCGATCTGGCGGTGATGGTGCAGGCGATTCCTGCCTGGCGCGCGGGTCAGCTCATGCGGATCAGCCAGCTCAATGACTGGCTGCTGCAAACCCGCGAGACCAGCGAACTGCGCGCGCAGGCCGAGCAGATGGGCCGCTCGCTGTGCAGCTGGCTGCGCCACCATGACGGTGTGGATGCAGCGCAGCTCGCCCATTGTGAACAATTGCCGCCCACGTATCCGGTGGCTTTTGCGCTGGCTGCGGCGCAGACCGAGGCATCCGTGCGCGACTGCCTGTTGACCTACGCTTTTGGCTGGGCTGAAAACATGGTGCAAGCGGCCATCAAGTCCGTGCCGCTGGGTCAAACGACGGGTCAGCGCATACTGGCTCGCGTGAGCCAAGCCATACCGGCCGCTGTGCAAACCGCCATCGCTTTGCCAGAAGATGAACGCCAGGCTTTTTCGCCGATGCTGGCGATACTGTCGTCGCAACACGAAACCCAATACTCAAGATTGTTTCGATCATGAACAACACCCCACCTCCTATGTCATCTCTGCACCACATCGCCAACCGCACCAAAAAACTGCCCCCCCTACGCGTTGGCATTGGCGGGCCGGTCGGCTCCGGCAAAACCACCTTGCTGGAGATGCTGTGCAAGGCCATGAAAGCCAAGTACGACCTGGTGGCGATCACCAACGACATTTACACCAAGGAAGACCAGCGCATCCTCACCGTCAGCGGCGCGCTGGATGCTGACCGCATCATGGGTGTTGAAACGGGCGGCTGCCCGCACACCGCGATTCGGGAAGACGCGTCGATCAATTTAGAGGCCATTGACCGCATGCTGGTGGACTTTCCCAACGCCGATGTGGTGTTTGTCGAATCAGGCGGCGACAACCTGGCCGCCACCTTCAGCCCCGAGCTGAGCGATTTGACGATCTACGTGATTGATGTGGCGGCCGGCGAAAAAATCCCCCGCAAGGGCGGCCCCGGCATCACCAAAAGCGACTTGTTTGTCATCAACAAAACCGACCTGGCGCCTTACGTCGGGGCCGACTTGAAAGTGATGGAAGTTGACACGATACGCATGCGCACCACGGCCAAGGGCCTCAAGCCGTTTGTCATGACCAATTTAAAAACCAATGCGGGGCTGGCCGATGTGGTGGCTTTTATTGAAGCCAAAGGCATGCTGCTGGCGGCTTGACTCCAAAAATCAGCTGAAAAAATCAGCTCAAAAGAGCCTGCGCAAATTCACGCGCATGGAAGGTTTCCAGGTCTTCCAGCTTTTCGCCCACGCCAATGAAGTAAACCGGCACAGGCCGAAGCGTGGGGGTCGCTGCTTGTCGCTCTTGCGCCCACAAGGCAATTGCCGCCAGCACGCCGCCTTTGGCTGTGCCATCGAGTTTGGTCACGACCAGGCCGGTGAGTTGCAGCGCTTCGTCAAAAGCCTTGACTTGTGCCAGCGCGTTTTGCCCGGTGTTGCCATCGATGACCAGCAGCACTTCATGCGGTGCTGTGGCATCGGCTTTCTGCACCACGCGCTTGATCTTTTTCAGCTCTTCCATCAGGTGCAGCTGCGTCGGCAGACGGCCTGCGGTGTCCACCAGCACCACCTCTTTGCCGCGCGCCTTGCCGGCTGTTACCGCATCAAAAGCCACCGCAGCCGGGTCGCCGCCTTCCTTGCTGATGATCTCGACTGTGTTGCGGTCAGCCCAGACGCTGAGTTGCTCACGCGCAGCGGCCCTGAAGGTGTCGGCAGCAGCCAGCAGCACCGATGCACCGCCCGTGGCCAGGTGTTTGGTCAGCTTGCCGATGGATGTGGTTTTGCCCGCGCCGTTGACCCCGGCCACCATGATGACGGTCGGGCTGTGCTGGCCAATCACCAGGGCTTGTTCCAGCGGTTTTAACAACTGGCTCAGGGCCTCGGTCAACATATTTTTGACTGCGACCGGGTTGGTCACAGCGCTGGCGGCGACCCGGCGCTTGACGTCAGCCAGCAAATATTCTGTGGCTTTGACCCCGGTATCGGCCATCAGCAAGGCGGCCTCGAGGTTGTCGTACAGCGCATCGTCGATTTGCGTGCCGGTGAAAACGCCTGAAATGCTGGAACCGGTTTTGCGCAAACCGGATGACAACTTGTCCAGCCAGCGCTGGCGCTGCGGTGCAAGCTCTGACGCGGCGACAATGGCCTCAATGTCCAGCGGGGTAACGAGTGCGCTGCCAATCAGGCTTTGCTCAGGCTTGGAAAGGGTGGCTGCCGCAAGGGCAGGAGATTTTTTCTTGAAGAAACTGAACATTGGGCCTGCTTTGAAGTCACATCATTCTATGAAACCCACACATCGCCTTTGCTTACCCGTTCTTTTGTCATGGATTGCCACTGCGGCATGGGCCCAAGCCCCCGCAAAAGTCGAACAGTTCACCCTCAGCAACGGCTTGACGGTGATCGTCAAGCCCGACCGCCGCGCGCCCACTGCTGCCCACATGCTGTGGGTGCGGGTCGGGTCGATGGACGAGGTCGATGGCACCACCGGCGTGGCGCATGTGCTGGAGCACATGTTGTTCAAGGGCACAGCCACTGTCAAGCCGGGTGAATTTTCACGCCGTGTGGCGGCCCTGGGTGGCCGTGACAACGCTTTTACCAGCCGTGATGCGACAGGCTACCACCAGCAGATTCCCAGCGGCAAGCTAGAAGACGTGATGCGCCTGGAGGCCGACCGCTTTGCCAACAACCAGTGGCCTGACGATGAGTTCAAGCGCGAGATTGAAGTGGTCAAGGAAGAGCGCCGCTCCCGCACGGAGGAGTCGCCCAGAGCCAAGATGTACGAGGCGGCCAATGCCATCGCCTTCACCGCATCACCCTATCGGCGCCCGGTGGTAGGCTGGATGAGCGACCTGGACGCCATGACCCCGCAAGACGCACGGGATTTTTACAAGCGCTGGTATGTGCCGGGCAATGCGGCCGTGGTCGTGGCCGGTGATGTGGATGTGGTTGAAGTCAAGCGCTTGGCTGAAAAATACTATGGACCGATTGCCGCTTCACCGGTGCCCGCCCGCAAGCCACGCGATGAACCCGAGCAAACCGGCGCGCGACGGCTCGACTTCAAAGGCGTGGCCTCGCAAGCGTATGTCAGCATGGCGTTCAAGGTGCCAAAACTGGTACCCGCTGATCTGACGGGCGACTACAAAGACAGCACAGGCAACCGCGACCCGCTGGCCCTGACGGTGCTGGCTGCCGTGCTGGACGGCTACAGCGGCGCACGCCTGAACCGTGCACTGGAGCAGGGTCAAGCCGGTGGTGAGGGCCGGCTGGCCGACAGTGCCGGCGCCTAC
The DNA here is from genome assembly GCA_947478725.1 of Comamonadaceae bacterium. Lineage (GTDB taxonomy): Bacteria > Pseudomonadota > Gammaproteobacteria > Burkholderiales > Burkholderiaceae_C > Polaromonas. The sequence continues at coordinate 73,426 of CANJWZ010000008.1, read as the reverse complement.
AACGGTTTGACAGGCCGTGGCCCGCAGGTTTTCATGCTCACCGGCGTGCCCGCAGCCGGAAAAACCGCTGCCCAGGTCGCCGCCGCCCTGCGCGAGCAGGTCGCGCTGGTTGCTAAAAACGGCGTCAGCGAGGCTGAGCTGAACCGCGTCAAAACCCAGTGGATTGCCAGCGAAACCTACAAGCTCGACAGCGTTTTCAACCAGGCGCGTGAGCTGGGCTCCAACTGGATCAACGGCATGCCGCTGGACTTCGACAAGCGGCTGATCGCCCGGCTGCGCAGCGTGACCGGCGCGGAAGTGCAAGCGGTCGCTGCCAAATATTTTGGTGACGACCAGATGACCCAGGCCACCTTGTTGCCGCAGGCCATGGACCCCAACCGCAAGCCGCGCGCGGCGACCGCCACACCCACCACACCTTCCAGACACTGAGCGTCATGATGTTTACTATTAAAGTTATAGCTGCTAGTCCAATGATTCATTGGCCTAAAGCCGTATTTGCTACCTTTTTTTGTGCCTTTTTCAGTGCTGGGGCGCTCGCTGCATTGCCGATCCAGAAGTTTCAGCTGGCCAACGGCGCAGTGGTGCATCTGGTTGAAAGCCCGGCCATCGCCATGCTCGACGTGCAAATCGACTTTGACGGCGGCAGCCGGCGCGACCCACCCAACAAGGTCGGACTGGCCGGCATGACAGCAGCGCTGCTTGAAAAAGGTGTGCAGACTAAAAACGGCCAGCGCGACGCGACCAGCGTGGGGGCTGATGAGCCTGCTTTGGATGAAAACGCCTTGGGCGAAGCCTGGGCCGACCTGGGAGCACAGTTTGGTGCCAGCGCGGGTTCTGACCGTTTCAGCTTTGCCTTGCGCACCCTCACCGAGCCTGACTTGCTGGCCAAGGCGGTGGCATTGGCCGCGCGGCAAATCGCCGAACCGGCTTTCCCAGACGACGTGTGGCAGCGCGACAAGCAAAAAGTGATCGCCGGTATCAAGGAGTCTGACACCCGGCCCGCCACCCTGGCGCGGCGTGCTTATTCGCAGGCGGTGTATGGCGGCCATCCGTATGGCCATGAATTGACCGAGGCCGGTGTGGCCAACATCGCCACCGCCGACATGCGCGCTTTTTACCAGGCCACGGTGGTGGCTTGCCGGGCGCGTGTCAACCTGGTGGGGGCCGTCAACCGGGCCCAGGCTGAACAAATTGCCACGGCCATGCTGGCGCGCCTGCCGCAAGCGTCCCCTCAAGCGCCGTGCTCCAGCGTGCCTGCCTTGCCCCCCGTGGCAGAGGTGCAGCCACTTGCCGAAGCGGTGCAAAAAACAATTGCCTTTGATGCTGCCCAGGCCCAAGTGCTGATGGGCCAGCCCGGCTACAAACGCAGTGACCCGGCGTTCTTCCCGCTGCTGGTGGGCAATTACATTCTGGGCGGTGGCGGTTTTGTGTCGCGCCTGATGACTGAGGTACGCGAGAAGCGTGGGCTAACTTACGGCGTTTACAGCAACTTTGCGCCCGGCTTGCATGCGGGCGCTTTCACGGTCAGCCTGCAAACCCGGCCTGACCAGGCAAAACAGGCGCTGGAGGTGGCGCGTCAGGTGGTCAAGGACTTTGTGGCTACCGGCCCGCTTGAGGCAGAAGTCAAAGCCGCCAAAGACAACCTGACAGGCGGCTTTGCCTTGCTGATTGACAGCAATCGCAAGCTGCTGGGCAACATCAGCAACATTGCCTGGTACGACCTGCCCACCAACTATCTGGACACCTGGACCGCGCAGATTGACAAGGTGACGGCACAAGACGTGAAAGCGGCCATGGCGGCCAAACTGCAACCTGAGAAAATGGTGACTGTCATTCTCGGTGCCAAACCTTAAAACATGAAATACACCCCACAAGTCGCTGCTGAGAAACCTGAAAAAGATCCCGCCAAAAAACTCGCCAAATCAGGCAAAGTTGTTGGCCGAAAAACCATCCCACCGGGTGAAGTCCGCATCATCGGCGGTGTGTACAAGCGCAGCAAAATCCCGGTGGCCAGCTTGCCTGGCCTGCGCCCCACGCCTGACCGCGTTCGCGAAACCTTGTTCAACTGGCTCGGTCAGGACCTGACCGGCTGGCGCTGTGCCGATGTTTTTGCAGGCACCGGCGTGCTCGGTTTTGAGGCCGCCTCACGCGGTGCACAGGACGTTGTGCTTTGCGAGCAAGACCCGTTGCTGGTCGACAAACTGAAGGCCCTGCAAACCAAGCTCAAGGCCAACATGGTCAAAATCGAGCGTGGTGACGGCGTGAGCCTGCTGCGCCGCGCCAACCCCGGCAGCCTGCAACTGATTTTTCTGGACCCGCCCTATGAGTCCACAGCATTTGAAGCAGCACTGAAGGCCGCAGCCCAAGCCATTGCCATGCCTGGTTTTGTGTACCTGGAAGCGCCCAAGCCCTGGACGGACGAAGAACTGGCCGCTGTGGGCCTGCAAGTCCACCGTTTTGGCAAGGCTGGAGCGGTGCATTTTCATTTGCTGGTCAAAACGCCCCAGACGCCCCAGACGCCCGATGCGCGTCAGAGCGCATAATTTGGCCATGACCCAAGCCGCTCACGCCACAAAGCGCATTGCCGTTTATTCAGGCACGTTTGACCCCATCACTCTGGGCCACCTGGACGTGGTGCGCCGCGCCGCAGGGCTGTTTGACCAGCTCATCATTGCAGTGGCGGTGGCGCACCACAAAACAACCCTGTTCAGCCTGGAGCAGCGCGTTTCGATGGCGCAAATGGCCACCAAGCAACTCGCCAATGTGAGCATTGAACCGTTTGGCGGTCTGATCATGGACTTTTGCACCCAGCACGGTGTGACTGCGGTGGTACGCGGCATTCGCAACATGACCGACTTTGACTACGAGGCCCAGATGGCAGCCATGAACCGCAAGCTGGCCCCCCAGGTCGAAACCGTCTTTTTGCTGCCCGACGCCCACCTGGCGTGCATCAGCAGCACACTGGTGCGCGAGATCAACAAGCTGGACGGCGACATCAGCCAGATGGTCAGCCCCGAAGTGATGGCCGCCCTGCATACCGCCAAAAAAGCCTGAGCAGGCAGCGCGCATGGCTCTCCTGATCACCGACGAATGCATCAACTGCGACGTGTGCGAGCCCGAATGCCCGAACCAGGCCATTTACATGGGCAAAGAGATTTACGAGATTGACCCGCACAAATGCACCGAATGCGTGGGCCATTTTGACGAGCCGCAGTGCGTGCAGGTTTGCCCGGTGGCCTGCATACCGGTCAACCCGCAATTTGTCGAAAGCAAACCCACCCTGTGGGAGAAGTACCATCGCCTGACAGGTACGCCAGCCGTGGCTGGCATAAAAACAGACTGAAACGCCTGTTTTCTGTCATATTCAGGTGTTTTTTGGGCTTCAAGCCAATAGATACGTACGCTGGGTGCTATTAAAAATATAGCAAATCCCGATTTTGAAAATATTTTACTCTGGCGTAGAAAGACGCTTTTCCGGGGCTGCGGCAGCGCCATCAGCTTGCATCTTGCGTGGCGGTTTGGGTCTGGGCGGCGTACTGGTGTGAATCATCATCGTGGCCTTGTCCATCTCGCCGGCCAGCAGCGCAGGCACCGCCTTCAGTGAGCGGGTGATGCATTCTTCAATTGCCACGCGGTGCTCCTGCATGGGTTTTCTCAACACCCAGTCCACCACCTCGTCTTTGTTGCCGGGGTGGCCCACGCCCAGGCGCAGCCGCCAGTAGTCGCCGGTCCCCATTTGCGCATGAATATCGCGCAAGCCGTTGTGGCCAGCATGGCTGCCGCCAAATTTGAGTTTGACCTGACCTGGAACGACGTCCAGTTCGTCATGCGCCACCAATATTTCCTCGGGCTTGATCTTGAAAAATTTGGCCAGGCTGGCGACCGACTTGCCCGACAGGTTCATGAAGGTTTGCGGCGTGAGCAGCCAGACGTTCTGGCCCCCAACCGCCGTGCGCGCAACTTGTCCGTAATAGCTCTTGTCAAAGGTCAGCGGTGCTCTCAGTTCGCGTGCCAGCGCGTCCATCCACCAAAACCCGGCATTGTGCCGGGTCGCTTCGTATTCCGCCCCCGGATTGCCCAGGCCAACGAACAGCTTGATCATGTTTGTAGTTCCATCACCGCATTTTAAAGTGCCATAAAAAAAGCCCCTGCTCTCGTGAAAGAGCAAGGGCTTTGACTGTTCAAGCAGTCAGCGCGTGCGCTTATTTTTTCTTGGCAGCTGGCGCCTTGGCGTCTGGCTTGGCGGCGGCTGCTTTGCCTGCAGCTGCTTTGGCAGCCTTTGGATCTACCGGTACGGCAGCGGCTGCAGCAGCAACGGCGTCTGCTTCGGCTTCCGCAGAAACCGCAGACACAGACACCAGGACAGGATTGGCCTGACCTTTGACCACGAACTTCACGCCTTTTGGCAGGGTGACGTCCTTGACATGCAATGACGTGCCCTTTTTCAGGCCGCTCAGGTCGATGGCGATGAATTCAGGAATGTCGGCCGGGAAGCAGGAAACGGTCAACTCGGTCAACACATGGTTGACCAGGCAGTTTTCAGCCTTGACAGCTGGCGACTCTTCTTCACCGCTGTAGTGCAGCGGCACTTTCACGGTCATCTTGGTCTTGGCTTCAACGCGCTGGAAGTCAATGTGCAGGATTTGCTGCTTGTACGGATGCATCTGCAAATCGCGCAGCAACACTTTGTGTTCTTTGCCAGCCAGTTCCATGTCGAGAATCGACGCGTGGAAGGCTTCTTTTTTGATGGCATGAAACAGAGCGTTGTGATCGAGTTCGATCAACAGCGCATCGCCAGTGCCACCATAAACGATACCGGGCGTGCGGCCGGTGATGCGGAGACGGCGGCTCGCACCCGTACCCTGCTTTGCGCGCTCAAAAGCGACGAATTTCATATGAACTCCTTGAAAGGGCAGGCCGCGACCAGCTTTACCCCGTTTAAAAAGACAACGCATTTGAAGGCGTTGCCGCTTTTTGATTCAGATCAGAACCGCCTGGTCCTGGTCTGAAAACAAACTCATCACTGACTCACCTCTGGCAATACGCTGAATGGTTTCAGCGATCAATGGCCCCACAGAGAGCTGGCGGATTTTGGCGCATGCCCTGGCGCGGTCGCTCAGGGGAATGGTGTTGGTGATCACGACTTCATCGAGTGCGTCGCCCTGGGCGATGCGGTCAATCGCCGGGCCCGAGAAGATCGGGTGCGTGCAATACGCATATACTTTTTTGGCGCCGCGCTCCTTCAGCACTTCAGCGGCCTTGACCAGCGTACCGGCGGTGTCAATCATGTCATCCATGATGACGCAGTTACGGCCTTCAATGTCGCCAATCACGTGCATGACCTCAGACACATTGGCTTTGGGCCGACGCTTGTCAATAATGGCCATGTCGCAGCCCAGCTGCTTGGCCAGTGCGCGTGCGCGAACCACGCCGCCCACGTCGGGCGACACGACCATCAGGTCTTGGTAATTTTTTTGCCGCAGGTCGCCCAGCAGCACCGGCGATGCATAAATGTTGTCCACCGGGATGTCAAAAAAGCCCTGAATCTGGTCGGCGTGCAGGTCCATCGTCAAAACGCGAGACACGCCCACAGCTTGCAGCATATTGGCCACCATTTTGGCGGTGATCGGCACGCGTGCTGAACGGGGACGGCGGTCTTGCCGGGCGTAGCCAAAATAGGGGATGACCGCAGAAATGCGCTCTGCCGATGCACGCTTGAGCGCATCGACCATGATGAGCAATTCCATCAGGTTTTCGTTGGTGGGCGCGCAGGTGGACTGCACCACAAACACGTCACGGGCGCGCACGTTTTGCTGGATTTCAACCGTCACTTCGCCATCAGAAAAGCGGCCAACATGGGCCGCACCGAGCGATATACCCAAGTGCTGGGCAATCTCAAGGGCCATGCTCGGGTTGGCATTGCCGGTGAACAGCATGAACTCGGGATGGTGCGTTTGCAAGTGGGGCCCGGCGTTTATCGACATTGGCGTGGCGGAAGTTGATGTAGAAAAAGCTAACCCAAACGGTACCGACCCGTGCGGTGCACGAGCCGGTACAAGACCAGATCGGCGCGTGCAATGCACGAGCCGATACATGTTTTGGCAGGGGTGGAAGGAGTCGAACCTGCGAATGCCGGAATCAAAATCCGGTGCCTTAACCAACTTGGCGACACCCCTACACGGGACAGATGCAAGACGTACAACTCGCGTTCAACGACTGGCAACCAACCCATAAACTGTCAATCAACCCATCTTTGCAACCCGCCTGAACTACCAATCTCTCAGCGGATGGGCTTGCAAATTGCTGCATTTCCGAACCTTCCAGCCATCTGGATGCACTTGAGCGTCGGCATTTTGCCATTCATCATGTGGCACATATGCAAACACCGCACTGCCTGAGCCAGTCATTCTGCCTTTGAGCTGCCGTGCAGACAACCAGTCAATCGACTGGACAATTTGCGGGCAAAGCTCCTGGGCCACTGGCTGCAAGTCGTTGTGACCAAATTCGAAGATTTCAGCCGGATCATTCGCAGCAAAGCCTCGGATTGTAGCAGTTTCAGAGTCGCGCTTGAGCGCAGGGGAGCTAAAAATGGCGGGTGTTGAGAGTCCTTGGGGCGGCTTGACCACCAAAAAGTCAGCAGACGGCAAGGTGATGGGCGTGATCAGTTCGCCCACGCCTTCAACCCAAGCGTGGCTACCTGACAGAAAAAACGGCACGTCCGCCCCGAGTTTCAGAGCTATCGACAGCAACTCATCGCGCGGCAATTTGACGCCCCACAGCCGCTGCAATGCCAGCAAACAACTCGCTGCATCCGACGAGCCTCCGCCCATGCCTGCCTCAGAGGGGATGCGCTTTTCCAGGCTGATGTGCGCGCCCAGCGATGTGCCGCAGGCTTGTTGCAGTGCTTTGGCAGCGCGCACCGTCAGGTCGTTTTCGGGCAACAACACACTGCTTTCAGCGCCCACATCGCAGCGGCTGATCTGGCCGTCTGCGCGCAGCTCCAGATGCAGTGTGTCGCACCAGTCGATCAGCATGAACACCGACTGCAGCAGGTGATAGCCGTCGGCGCGTTGCCCAGTGATGTGCAAAAAAAGGTTCAGCTTGGCTGGCGCGGGAATGTCGTAAATGGCCTTCATGGGTTCAACACAATACGCAAATCAGCCGCTGGGGCCGGGTTGATTCTTCTGGCGCTGATGCGCCCGTCAGGCTGCTTTGACAAGTCGGCCACCCAGCCCGGCGCGGGCGTGTCAATTCCTGCGAGCCAGTCAAACAGGGCCGACATCGGAATAGCTGCGCCTGTGATTTGGGCCAGAAGTTCATCGCTGGATGCAAAGCGTCGGGTTGTACTGCCTTGCTCGAGCAAAGCCTCAAACGGTGACCAGCGCACGATGCCCAATATGCTGCCCAGCGGGCTGATCAGCGTCAACTCGCCGCTGTTGGCCTGGCCTTTGAGTTCAAAACCAGCAAAAAAGGCCTGTGGCGGCTCGCTTTGAACTTGCAGCCCGATACGTCCTGCCCAAAAAGTCGGCAAGGTCCCGCTTTTTGCCTCAATTCTGGCGTCATTGACGCCTGTAAAGCCTGTTTTATAAGCGCACGAAGCTACGAAAAGTGTAGCAAGCAGCAGGCCTATCCGCCCCACAAAAGCAGCCATATTGCGACTCAGAGTCGGACCTTCAGACGTTTGAGGGTTTCAAGCAGCGTCTCGTTTTCAGGGTTCAGTAACTGGCCTTCGCGCCAAATGGCTATTGCCTTGTCGCGCTGGCCCATGGTCCACAGCACTTCGCCGTAGTGCGCTGCAATTTCTGCATCCGGTTTGGCTTTGAAGGCGTCTGCAAAAATCTTGACCGCCTCGGCGTTGTTGCCCATGCGGAATTCAACCCAGGCCAGGCTGTCGCGAATAAACGGGTCATTGGGTACAAATTCAAGCGCTTTTTTGATCAGTTGCCTGGCTTCTGGCAGGCGAAGATTGCGATCCGCAAGGGAATAGCCCAACGCGTTGTAAGCGTTGTAAGCATCGGGCTTGATCTCAATCACGCGGCGCAGCAGGCGTTCCATTTCAGGCAACTGGCCCATCTTTTCAGCCATCATGGCCTGGTCGTACAGCAGATCGGTGTCGCGCGGTGAATTTGTCACGGCTTGAGCCAGCAGGTCGTGGGCCAGTTTGTACTGCTTCAAATCGCGTAGTAGTCCGACTTCAGCCAGCAATTTGAGCCGTGCGTCCTCGGGGTTGCGCTCGGGCAGGCTGCGAATCAGTTGCCGGCCTTCAGCCAGCTGGCCGCGGCTGGCCAGGATGGATGCACGCCTGGTTTGCGCCTGCATCATGTCAGACGAGTTCTCGATCTTGTTGATCCAGGCTTCAGCACCTGCGAAATCCTTGCGCTTTTCGGCGATCTGCGCCAGCGACAAATAAGCCTGGGCCAGGCCGCGGTCGGGCTCGTCCTCTTCCCTTTTCTGGCTGGCCGCCAAGTTCAGGGCCACATACCGTTCAAAGGAGGTTTGCGCCTGAGACAGCTGGTTGTCCTGCAACTGCAAAGAGCCCAGCACCAGCCACGCGGGTGCAAAGCCAGGCTTGTCCCTGATCACGGTTTGCAATTCAGTGGCCGCCTCGCCATAGCGCATGGCGTCCAGCAGGCCGCGTGCGTAACCCATGCGGATCTCGGGAACCACTTTCGGACTGCTGGCGAAGTATTTTTTGACCAAGGCTTCTGCAGCTGGCAGCTTGGGGTTCATCAGCTCAAGCGCCACCAGCGCTGGGCCTTCAGCCTGTGCGTTGGCTGTCTGGCCTTTTTGGGCGGCGTCCAGCGCGCCATCAGCATCACCAGCGGACAGCCGCATGCGGCTGATCGTCGTCCATGCCGCCACTGCAGTGCTGGGGTTGCTGACGTAAGGGCCCAGTGCCTTTTCAACCACCGTCGCGGTCAGTTTTTTGTCGCTGACGCGGGCATAAGCCGTCGGAATGGCGTGGATGGCAAGCGAGCGGTCGGCTACGGTGGCCAGTTCAATGCCCTTCTTCAAGGGCTCCAGCGTATCCTGAATGCGGTTCAGGGCAATCAGGATTTGAAGCACATAGCGGTTGGGGTCCCTGTCGGCGGGCTTGGCTTGCCGCCAGGCCAGCGCAGCCTGCAGTGCAGCATCACCAGAACGCGATTGCATGGCAATTTCTATGGCGCGCTGATACAGCTGGCCATCGTTGGTTTTGCGGGCGGAGTCGAGTATCAGCGCATAGCCTGCACTGGCATCGCCCTCGCGGGTGGTGATCTCACCAATCAGCAGGCGGTAAAAGAGCTCTGCGTTCAGGGGCGAGTTGTCTTGCGAAGGGTTTTGCTGGCTTTTGGTGAGCTCGCTGACCGGGGGTGCGGTGGGTGCGTTGACCGGCCCATTGGTTTGGGCCCAAAGCGCAGGCCCGGCAAGGCACAAACCGCAAAAAGCCCCGATGAGTGATTTCTTCATTGGGACATGATAATTGAAGCTCATTTTTAGCACTTTTTATCAGCTGATGCCCTCATGCCCGAACTCCCCGAAGTAGAAGTCACCCGTCTCAGCTTTGCCAGCCGCATTGCGGGTGCACACATCAGCATGGCGCAAATCGGCAAGCCGCTGCGCTGGCCCCTAGGCTGTCCGCCCCAGACACTGCATGGCCAGCAGGTGCTGGGCGTGCGCAGGCGCGGCAAATACTTGCTCATCGACCTGAGCGCCGGCTTGCTGCTGGTGCATCTGGGCATGTCTGGCAGTATCGGCTTTGGTCACGATTTGCCCGCCCCGGGCAAGCATGACCATTTTGAACTGTCGACCAGCCATGGAACACTGCGCCTGCACGACCCGCGTCGATTTGGCGCGGTGGTTTATGCGCTGGACGAAAACGACGCCTCGGCCTATAAATTACTGGGACGGCTGGGTGTTGAGCCTTTGAGTGACACTTTTGACGCCCCGGGCTTTCATGCCGCCCTGAAACTCAAAAAATCTGCCATCAAGCAGGTGCTGCTGGCAGGCGAAGTGGTGGTGGGAGTTGGCAATATATATGCGTCTGAGGCACTGTTTCTGGCGGGCATCCGGCCCACCACACGGGCAGCGCGCATCAGCAAGCCGCGCAGTGCACGGCTGCATGCCGCCATACGTGAGGTGCTGACACAAGCGATTGCCAAAGGCGGCAGCACCCTGAATGACTTCTCAAATGCTGACGGGCAGTCCGGCTACTTTCAACTCGAGGCGATGGTGTACGACCGGGCGGGCCTGCCCTGCAAGGTCTGCGGCAGCCCGATCAAGGGGATTCGGCAGGGGCAACGCTCCACATTTTTCTGCCTCACATGCCAAAAACCCTGAGCTTTCATCAACTGGCATGCGGCTGGCAGCGCAATGCTATATTGATCAGCGAGCTATGACGGCAAAACATGTCTTTTAACGAACAATTCGATCAGCACGGCGCATGGCGGCGCGAGTTTGCCCTGCGGCTCAAGCTGCTGGCTGATTGGATGAAAGACCACGATTTACTGGACGCTGCTGTCCAAGAGCGTCTGCAAAGGCTGGAAAGCCAGGTGCGGTCTGACAAGGTCATGGTGGCCTTTGTGGCCGAGTTCTCACGCGGCAAGTCCGAGCTGATCAACGCCATTTTTTTTGCGGGCTATGGCCGCCGGATCATGCCCTCCAGCGCCGGCCGCACCACCATGTGTCCGACAGAGCTGGCCTATACCGCTGATGTGCCGCCATGCCTGCGCCTGTTACCGATTGAGACTCGCCTGCAAACCCGGGCGCTGATGGAATGGCGCGCAGTACCTGAAAAATGGACGCAGATTGACCTGGACGTGAACGATCCCGGTCAGTTGGCTTTGGCACTTGAAAAAGTAGCCGAGGTCAGGCATGTGACCAAACAGGAAGCGACCGCTCTGGGTTTTTGGCTCGACGAAAATATTGACGATAATCCGCTGGTCGGGCCAGACGGTCTGATTGAAGTGCCCAAGTGGCGCCACGCGCTGATCAACCTCGCGCATCCGCTGCTCATGCAGGGCCTGGTGATTCTGGACACGCCGGGGCTCAATGCGATTGGTGCCGAGCCTGAACTGACGGTGAGCCTGATTCCACAAGCGCACGCGGTGGTGTTTATTCTGGCAGCCGATACCGGCGTGACCAAATCAGACCTGGCGATCTGGCGTGAGCATTTGATCACCGGTGGCGATGAGAGTATTTCTCGTTTGGTGGTGCTGAACAAGATTGACACTTTGTGGGACGCGCTGTCATCGCCAGAAAAAATCGAGGCGCAAATACAGCGCCAGCGCAGCAACTCTGCAGAAATTCTTGATTTGGCGCTTGAGCAGGTCATCCCCGTGTCGGCGCAAAAAGGACTGGTTGCCAAGGTCACCCGCGACGACGCGCTGCTGGCGGCCAGCCACTTGCCTGACCTGGAGTTTGCGCTGGCCGAAGGCATCATGGGCAAGCGTCAGATTCTTTTGCGGACTGCCATGGCAACGGGTATTGCCGAGTTGCGGCTGGAAGCCGGCCGCTCGATCCATATGCGTCGCCGTGACCTGGCCGAGCAGATGGACGAACTGCGCGGCCTGAAGGGCAAAAACGCGACGGTCATCAAGCAGATGCGCACTCGTATCGAGCAGGAGCAGACCGAGTTCGACACCAGCGGCGGAAAAATTCACGCGGTCCGCTCTGTGCACCTCAAGCTGCTGCGTGAAGTCTTTCATTTGCTGGGTGCACCCACGCTGAAAAACGAACTGGTCGAACTGACTCACAGGCTCAAGCAGCCGGGTATCAAATTTGGCGTTAAAAAGGCTTATGGCCAGACTTTTGAGCGCTTGCGTGAGGCGCTGCAGAAGGCACAAATCATCAGCTGCGAGATTCACAATATGCTGACGGCTTCCTTCAAACAACTCAATGCGGAATTCGGGTTTTCGTTGCAGGCACCCAAGTTGCCCGAATTACCCCGTTTTGAAAACGACCTGAACCTGATTGAGCGCAGCCATTTGCAGTACCTGGGCGTCAGCAATGTGTTCAGGCTGTCGCAAGCTGATTTTTCAGAGCGCCTGGTCCGGGCTCTGGCAACCCGGGTGCGTGTTGTTTACGATTCTGCGTTGGGTGAACTGGAACTTTGGAATAAGTCAGCAGCGGCGCAGCTGGATGCACAACTTAGCGAGCGACGCCGCAATTTTGGCCGTCGAATCGAGGCGATCGAGCGCATTCAGAGCGCGGCGTCCGGGCTTGATGAGCGCATCAGCGACATTGATGTGCGCAAAGATGAGCTTGATTTACTCGATAGCAAGCTCCAAGAGCTGACAGAGCACCTGTCGGGTATGCCTGCCATCCAGTGGACCGCTGCGGCAGATGCTTGAGATGTTGATAAGCTGGGCACAGCGGTTGATATCACCACTGCCCGAAAACCAGCCCACGTGACGCAAGACTTCGCAGCCCGCTTGGTGGCATGGCAAAAAAACCACGGCCGCAACAACCTGCCCTGGCAAAACACGCGTGACCCTTACCACGTCTGGTTGTCTGAAATCATGCTTCAGCAGACGCAGGTCACGACGGTGCTGGACTACTACGCGCGTTTTTTGAATCGCTTTGCGTCAGTGGCCGATCTTGCGGCAGCAAAGCCAGATGATGTTCTGGCCATGTGGAGTGGCTTGGGCTACTACAGCCGCGCGCGCAACCTGCACCGCTGTGCGCAAGATGTGGTCGCGCTGCACGGCGGGCAGTTTCCAGCATCGGCCGAGCTGCTGCAAACCCTGCCTGGTATTGGGCCCTCAACAGCAGCTGCAATTGCATCTTTTTGCTTTGCAGAGCGGGTGGCGATTCTGGATGGCAACGTCAAGCGCGTGCTGGCGCGGGTACTGGCTTTTTCTGATGATCTGGCTTTGGGCAAAAACGAGAAGCAGTTGTGGGCCATTGCCAACAGAGCACTGCCAGAAAAAAATCTGGCGCAAACCATGCCGCGCTACACCCAGGCGGTGATGGACCTGGGTGCCACGATTTGCACCAGCCGCAAGCCGCAATGCATGATTTGTCCGGTGCAAGACATGTGCCTGGCTTTTGCCGAAGGTGTGCCTGAAAAATATCCTGTCAAAACCAAAAAACTCAAGCGCAGCGTCGACCGACTGAGCCTGCTGTGGGCGGAGCGGTCTGATGGTGCGGTGTGGCTTGAGCGCCGGCCTGAATCAGGTATTTGGGGCGGACTTTACTGCTTGCCTGTGTTTGAAAATGAAGCCGCACTGCTGGCTTTTTTGTCAGCTTGCAGCCGTTCAAGCATTCAGTGTTTGCCAGCTTTCAAACATGTGCTGACGCACAAGGACATGTACTTGAGTCCGGTGCTTGTCGGGTTTTCTGCCCATCAAAAAATGCCATCAACCGAAGGCGTGGTGGGAAGTTGGTTTTTGCCGGGGCAATGGCCTTTGCTGGGCTTGCCAGCACCCATACGCAAGCTGCTCGACACCGGACCAACCGTTACAGCTTAGCGAGCGTCGAGCTCTCGGTGGCGCTTGAGGGTTTGCCAGCTTCGCCCAAAACTGACGGCCAGTGCCTCCACCAGGTACACCGACCTGTGCTGGCCCCCGGTGCAACCCACCGCCACCGTGACATAGCTGCGGTGGTCCCGTATCAAAGCTTTTAGCCAGCGGTTGATGAATGTCTGGATGTCCGTGAACATCTCGCCGACTTCGGCATGCGAACGCAGGTAGCTGGCAACGGCTTCGTCTTTGCCGGTCAATTCACGAAGGCCTGACTCGTAATGCGGATTGGGCAGCATGCGGACATCAAACACATAGTCAGCATCCAGCGGTATGCCGCGCTTGAAAGCGAAAGACTGAAACACCAGCGTGAGTTGTTTGGTCGGTGCTGAAATCAGGGATTTGACATAGCTTTGCAATTGAGAAGAGCGGATCATGCTGGTGTCCAGCACATGGGCCTGTTCACGCATGTCGCCGAGCAGTTCGCGCTCCAGCTCAATCGCGTCGACCAGCGCGCGGTTCTGGTCCGATGCATCAATGCGTGACAGCGGATGCAGCCTCCGCGTTTCTGAAAAACGCCTGACAAGAGTGTCCGTGCTGGCATCTAAAAAAAGTGACTGCATGGCCACGCCCTGCGCGCGAAGTTGCTCCAGCTGTTTGGGCACCAGCGGCAGCGAAGTGGCGCTGCGAACATCCATCGCAATGGCCACCTTGCTCTCACCGTGCTGGCGCTCGAGCGCGACAAATGATGTCAAGAGCTCAGGAGGCAGGTTGTCCACGCAGTAGTAGCCGGCGTCTTCTAGCGCATGCAGCGCCACCGACTTGCCTGAGCCCGACATGCCGGTGATCAACACCATTTCAAGTGCTTTGTTCATTGCCCCAGCATTTCCTTGGCATGGGCCAGTGTTGTGCTGGACAGCTTCTCGCCACCCAGCATGCGGCCAATCTCGGCAACACGGGCCTCGCCAGTCACGGGCTCAACGGTACTGAATGTTTTGCCTTTTTCAGTCAGCTTGGCCACCACCAGATGCTGGTCTGAACATGCCGCCACTTGTGGCAAATGGGTGACTGCCATGACCTGGCGGTCTTTGCCCAGCTGCTTCATCAGTCTGCCGACTGTTTCCGCCACTGCACCGCCAACACCTGAATCAACCTCGTCGAAGATCAGGGTTTGCGCTTCACCCAACTGGCTGGTCGTGACGGCAATCGCCAGCGCAATGCGCGACAGCTCGCCGCCTGAAGCGACTTTGCCTACCGGGCGCGGCGTGGTACCGCTGTGGCCAGCCACCAAAAACTCGGCTTGCTCCATTCCGTATTGCGCTGGCTGCTCCAGCGGCGTCAAAGCCACATCAAATTTGCCGCCTTGCATACCCAGGCCCTGCATCGCTTGCGTGATGGCTTTGGCCAATGCGGGAGCGGCTTTGGCCCTGAGTTTGGTGATGGCTTTGGCTTCTTCGAGATACGCACTGTGCGCCATCTTTTCGCGCTTCTCAAGTTGGGCAAGGTCAACTGCTTCGTCAAGCTTTTGCAGCTCAGTGCGCCAGGTGGCCAGCAGCTCGGGCAGGCCGGCTGGCTGGCGCTTGTAGCGGCGCGCCAGGCTGATCCACAGGCTCAGGCGCTCATCGAGTTCATTCAGGCGCTGCGGTTCCAGCTCGGCATGGCGGGCGTAGCTGTTCAGGGAATGCACCGCGTCTTCGGTTTGCGCCAGTGCGCTGGCCAGCACCTCGGTCAAGGCATTGAACTGGGGCTCAATGTGCGACTGGCTTTGCAGGGCGTTGAGTGCACGGCCAAGCAGGCTGGTCGCGTTTTCTTCAGACTCGGCCAACGCATCCAGCGCGGCCTGCACGGCGCTGCGCAAGGTTTGTACGTTGGACAGGCGACTGTGCTGGGCATTGAGTTGGTCCCATTCATCGGCAAGAGGGGCCAACTTGTCCAGCTCGCCAATCTGCCAGGCCAGTCGTTCGCGTTCACGTTGCAGGCTGTCTTGTGCGCTGCGTGCATCTAGCAGGGCTTTTTGGGCTTGACGCCAGTGCTGCCAATGCGCCGCCAGTTTTTCAGTTGTCACGCCGCCATACGAATCGAGCAGGCCACGCACCGAATCAGGTCGGGTTAGGCTTTGCCAAGCATGCTGACCATGAATATCGACGAGTTTGTCTGCAATTTCTTTGAGTTGCGATGCCGTGGCTGCGCTGCCGTTGATCCATGCACGGCTTTTGCCTTGGGCATCTACCGTTCGGCGCAGCAGCAGGCTGTCGCTGGCGGTAAAGCCGGCTTCGTCCAGCCAGTCCGCTAGTGTTTGAGGGCTATCAAACTCCACGCTGATCTCGCAGCGCTGCGCACCTTCGCGCACCACACCCGCATCAGCGCGTGCCCCCAGCGCCAGTTGCAGCGCGTCAATCAATATTGACTTGCCAGCGCCTGTTTCGCCCGTCAGCACAGTAAAACCACCGGCCAGGTCGAGGTCCAGTGTGTGCACGATCACAAAGTCGCGCAGTGAGATGCTTTTCAGGCCCATCAATCAGCGGCTTCTTAAAACGTTCATGCTGCGCCTTCGTTCCAGTGCAGCTTTTTGCGCAGCGTGTCAAAGTAGCTCCAGCCTTTGGGATGCAAAAACCGCATTTGATAGTCAGACCGTTTGACGGTAACACGGTCGCCATGCATCAAACTGGCCAACGATTGCATGTCAAAGTTGGCACTGGCATCCCGGCCCGAAACAATCTCCACCGTGATTTCGCCTGTGTCTGACAGCACAATGGGCCTGTTTGACAGCGTGTGTGGCGCTATGGGTACCAACACCCAGCCTGCAATTGACGGATGCAGCAACGGCCCACCCGCAGACAGCGCGTAAGCAGTCGAGCCGGTAGGGGTGGCAATGATCAAGCCGTCAGCGCGCTGGTTGGACAAAAAACGCCCATCCACTTCAACCCGCAACTCAACCATGCCCGAGGTTGCGCCACGGTTGACCACCACATCGTTCATGGCTGTTGCGTCGAACACGCAATGCCCGTCGCGCATCACCTTCGCTTGCATCATCCAGCGGCGATCTTCTTCAAAATCACCGCGCAGCATGGGGCCTAAAACGGTTTGGTAGTCTTCAAAGGCAATGTCGGTGATAAAGCCTAACCGCCCCTGATTGATGCCGATCAGGGGCACGCCAAATTTGGCCAGCTGCCGGCCAATGCCCAGCATGGTGCCGTCACCCCCCACCACCAGCGCCAGGTCACACTGCGCTCCAATGGCTGAGACATCCAAAATAGGGTACTGCGCCAGTCCCGTGCTGCTGGCGGTGTCTTTTTCAATCGCCACGTCGCAGCCCTGCGCATTCAGAAACTGTGCAATTACCTCCAGGGCAGAGCGCGTGCCATGAGCGTGGTATTTGCCGACGAGCGCGACATGACGAAAATGCAACTTCATTTTCAAATTACATCACAAGATGCGTGACATCCTCCTTAGAATGCGTGAATGCTGGATGATCGTGCAAGACTGTTGTTAAAAGCGCTTGTTGAGCGCTACATTGCTGATGGGCAGCCGGTGGGCTCACGCACCCTGTCAAAGGCAGCAGGTCTTGAGCTGTCGCCCGCCACCATTCGCAATGTGATGAGTGACCTGGAGGAGCTGGGCCTGATCGTCAGCCCGCACACGTCCGCCGGGCGCATACCCACGGCGCTTGGGTATCGGCTGTTTGTAGACACCATGCTCACCACGCAAGCCGATCCTTTTATCAACGCATCCGGCCTTGGCGCACAACGCTTGGCGCCAGACCAGCCGCAAAAAGTACTCAGCAGTGCTGCACACATGCTGTCCAGCCTGTCGCACTTTGTGGGCGTGGTCATGGCGCCCCGGCGCAGTTCTGTCTTCAGGCACATCGAATTTTTGCGACTGTCAGAGCGGCGCCTTTTGGTCATCATCGTCTCTCCAGATGGCGATGTGCAAAACCGTGTCATTTTTACCGAGGCCGACTACACCCAGTCACAACTGATTGAGGCGGCCAATTTTTTGAACTCGCACTATACCGGCATGGCGATGGAAGAAGTCCGCGAGCGCCTGAAAAACGAAGTTGAAGCGCTGCGCGGAGAGATTGCAACCCTGATGCAAACAGCCGTGCAGGTCAGCTCTGAAGCCATTGAGTCACGCGATGAGGTCGTCATTTCAGGCGAGCGCAACCTGCTGACTGTCAGTGACTTTTCAAGTGATATGGGTAATTTGCGCAAGCTGTTTGATTTGTTCGAGCAAAAAGCCCAGCTTATGAAATTGCTCGATGTGTCCAGCCGGGCCGAAGGCGTGCGGATCTACATCGGCGGTGAAAGTCAGGTGATCCCCTATCAGGAGTTGTCAGTCGTAACCGCCCCTTATGAAGTGGACGGCCAGGTTGTCGGCACACTGGGCGTGATAGGCCCGATGCGTATGCCCTATGAAAAGATGATTCAAATTGTTGACATTACTTCTAAGCTGGTCAGCTCAGCCCTGAGCCACAGCAAGTAGGCACTTACAATACGTGCTGGTTTGGGGCGTTAGCTCAGTTGGTTAGAGCAGAGGACTCATAATCCTTTGGTCCACAGTTCAAGTCTGTGACGCCCTACCATTTATAAGTCGTGAATGCTGGAATCCCTGCTATTTAATCGATAGCGGGGATTTTTTCTTTTTATGCCGTTGCCAGATCATTGCCAGAATTTTGACGGTTGCCATTGGTTTGCATTGGACGCTGTTGGATGGGGAGCCTCTTGAGGCGGCCCGGAATTGGCGTTTGATCAGTGTGCGATAGCACTCAAACTGAGGGTCACCCTCTCCGACAGATAGTCTCCTGCCATTTCATTGGATGGTTGGATTTCAAAGATAAACAGCTGTCTGCTCTCTTCTTTGGGTAGCTGGGGATCCTAGCTTCAGTAAGATCACTTTTTTCCTCGCCGTAGCGTGCCGCTCTGCGGCACCCGGGCATCAGTGACAGTCCCAATAACGATTTAGTTAAACTCGAGAAATGACACGCATAGTCAATTGTCAAACCACAGATTTATGCAGATCATTTGACAGGGGTTTTCACGGACCCAGTGGCAAGGACCGCCCTCTGTTGTGTTCCGAATCTGGAATAAATACCGAAAAAAGAATAATTTGTTGTGTAATTCACACGGATTCAGGCGGGTATACCGTAGCAAGTGCCGTTATAAAAGGAGACCGACGTGATGAAAAGAAAGATCGTTTGCACGTTGGCCGCGTGTTCGACGCAGACCGGTTTCAGGCGTGGGTGGCTTACCGCCTTGATCGCCTTGCTTGCGTTAAGCGTGTTCGCGCCTTGCGCCTTTGCGCAAGGCTATCCGGACAAGCCGGTACGCTTGGTGGTCGCGTTCCCCGCCGGCGGGCCAGCCGATATCGGGATGCGCATCGTGGCGGATCGGCTTTCCACACAGACGGGGCAGAACTTCGTCGTTGACAACCGGCCAGGGGCCGGTGGAACGATAGGCGCCGATCTTGTTGCGTCTGCCGTGCCCGACGGCTACACATTGCTTTTGTCGGGAAACCACCTGGTCATCGCGCGGCTGCTGACGCCCGGCGCGCGGTATGACGCTGTCAAAAGTTTCATTCCAGTTGCGCGTTTTGGCGTGTTGCCATCGGGACTCTTCGTGAGCAGCGCATCGCCCTACGCCAGCTTGCAGGAGCTGCTCGCTCACGCACTCAGTCACCCCGGCGGCCTTGCTTACGCCTCGGGTGGCAACGGTACGCCGTCGCATCTGGCGATGGAGTTGCTCAAACGTCGTGCTGGCGTCGATATTCGGCATATCCCCTACAAAGGCACGCCGCCGGCCGTCACCGACCTGATCGGCGGGCAGGTCGATATGCTTTTTACCTCGATCGCCGGGCCGATGGTTCAGGTCAGGTCTGGCCGGCTTCGCCTGTTGGCGGTTTCATCGCCACAACGGTTAGCGGGCTTGCCCCAGGTTGCCGCGGTCGCCGAAGCCCTGCCGGGCTACGAATTTGAAACCTGGCTGGGAGTCTCCGCTCCCAGAGGAACGCCGCCAGCCATTGTCGCCACCCTGTCGTCTGAAATCGGGAAGGCCGTCAAGGACCCGGGCGTGATGAAGCGCATGGAGGATGCGGGACTGACGCCCGGCTTCCTTCCCTGGGCTGAATTGCTACGGAAGGTCGAAGACGAAGCCGGTGTCTACGCAAAGGTCGTCAAGGAAGCCAACATTCGGGCCGAATGATTCGGCTGGAAGAGGAGAGTCAATGATCGTTACCGGTAATTACGAGCAGGCCAAACCGCATCGCAAGGCGGTGACCATCCTGACGGGAGACGTTTTCCGGCGCACTGACATCATTGCGGGAGGTGGTCCGGACGAGCGTCCGCACGCGTATCTTGTGGAGCAGTCGCCCGGCGTCAGCTTGCCTACCCACTTTCATATGACGGATCAGTTCCAGGTAGTGGTCAGCGGTAGCGGCATGATGGGACGCAGCCACAAGCTGGCGCCGTTGACCGTCCATTTCGCGCGCGGGAAAACCGGTTACGGGCCTATTGTCGCTGGCGGGGAAGGCCTCGCGTACCTGACACTTCGCCCGCGTGTCGAGTACGGCGCGCATTACTTTTCTGACCCCGGAACTCAAGTTGACCGCAAGGCTCCGAAGTTTCAGGCGACCAGCGAGATTGTTCCATTGCAAAGCGGCGTTGTCGCCGCTACCCCCGCCCGCGCATTGATTGCGCCTGACGACAGCGGCTTGTCGGCATGGCTTTCGAGTCTGACTGATAGCCAGGCGTTTACTTCGCCATCCGCCGGGCCTGCGGGCAGGTTTCATGTCGTGGCGGGTGGTGCGGCTCTGGTCAACGGTGAGCGATTGCCGCCGTGGTCCTGCCTCTGGGTATCAGCCGGGCAGGTCGAGCCGCATATCGAGGCCTGTCTTGGTGGCGCTGAAATTCTGACGCTGCAGTTTCCCGGTTACAGCCTTTTCCCACCGCCGCTTCCGGCTGGTGCGTCCGTTCCCACCTGAGCGGCAAAGACGCATCCAACAATGGTGATGAGCCGTCAATTTTTATGGTTAGACAATTGCATATATCGGATATTAGAATTATCATTTGAAGCAGAATCAGGCGTTTCGATGCTCTGCTCTGCTTTGACGAGTCGGCCGACATCCATTTCGAAAAAACGATAGGAGACAAGCGTGTTCAAGACCAGTTTTCACGGTGGATTTGCAATACCCTCGCAAAGGCGCGCTTTATGCGGCCTACGCACGATTGCCGCGATTGCGGCAGCGGCATTTTTCACGTTTTCGGGAAGCGCCGCTTTTGCTCAGGCAGATTACCCGAGCAAGCCGATCCGGATGATCGTTTCAGTCGGTGCTGGGGGCGCAACGGATGCGATCGCGCGGCGGCTCGCAGACAGGCTGTCCAAATCAATGAACACCCCCGTCTATGTAGAAAACCAGCCGGCTGCCAGCGGCACAATCGCTGCGCAGACCGTGGCGCGGGCAACTCCGGACGGTTACACCATCCTGATTGGCACCAACACCACGCATGCCGGAAACGCCAGTTTCCTCAAAAGTATTCCTTATGACCCGATCAATGATTTCGAGCCAATTTCGCGGCTTGGCATCGCGGCCCTGATCCTGAGCATCAACAACGATGTTCCTGCCAAAACTGTTCCTGAATTCATCGCCTATGCAAAGGCAAACCCCGGCAAGATGGCCTTCGGCTCGGGTACAGGCTCCGCCCGGCTTGCGACCGAGATGCTCAAGGCCAAGACCGGTATCGACATCCTGAGCGTGCCTTACAAATCCAATGTCCAGGCCCTGACCGATTTGCGCGGCGGACAGATCCAGATCCTCCTTGGAGACATCGCACTGATGCTTCCCCAGATCAAGTCAGGAGCAGTCAAGGGACTTGCTGTCTCCAGCTTAAAACGATCTGCGGCAATGCCGGATGTCCCGACTCTGCAGGAAACAGGCGTGCCAGGTTACGAATTGGTAGGTTTCATCGCCGCTTTCGCGCCGGCGAAGACGCCCACAGCGATTGTTAACAGGCTCAACCAGGAAATGGTCAAGGTGTTGCGTGACAAGGATTTCTCGGACTCTCTTTCAGCGGCTGGCGTTGATGCCGCGCCGACCAGCCCCGGCGAACTGCGCGAGTGGGTCATCTCGGAAACCAAAAAATGGCACGACTTGGCGCGTGCTGCCCGCATCCAGCCGGAATAAGTTCGAGTTGCCAGTATCCCGGTGGTTGGCCACTGTCCGATCCATCAGCGGCAGCGCGCGACGCTCAGCGCGCAGCACAAGCTTTGGGTGACATGAACTGCCCGTCGTCACTGCTTTGATGCAGTTCCCAAAGTGCAACGAGTGCCTGCCAGACAGATGGACTTAATGGATGTATATGACAGCTCAGATAGAGAAGTTTGAGGGCGTGAAAGTTGTTGAATTTTCCGCCGGCGGAATTGCGGCAGCGTATGCCGGTTGGTCGCTCGCCCGCATGGGCGCTAAAGTCACGCGGCTTGTGGCTCCTGATAGCCCTTTGGGTCCTGCTGAGCCTGTCCACGCCGGCAAAGATGCAGAGCCCAGCCCCCTTGCGCTGGCGCTCGAGGTTCTGGGTCATGGCAAGAAATCAGTACCTGCACCGCAGACCCGCTCCGGTCTGGACCAGCTGCTTGCGGGCGCCGATATTCTGCTCTGCGATTCGCGCGAAGCGCTGGAGGCGCTGGCTGGGCCTGTGCCCGAGCTGGCGGCCCGGTTGCCGCGACTTGTCATTGGTATTGCCAGCACATTCGGTCTGGACGGTCCCTATTCAAATTTCAAGGGCACAGCGCTTGACGCGCAGGCGCTGAGCGCAGTGTCGTGGTCGCTGGGTGAGGCCTCAAGGGTGCCGCTTTCCTTTGCCCCTGGTATTACCGAACATCAGGCAGGAGCTATGCTCGCGGCCGGGTGTCTGTTGGGGCTGGACGTTCGTGACCAGACCGGTACGGGTCGGGTGGTCGACATCGCGCTGTCGGATGTACTTGCCAGTTATGTCGCCGGAAATTGCCGCCTTTACATCCATCACAACTTGCAGTGGCATCGCAGTGGGCGGCGGGCGTCGGGTTCAGGCGGAGCCTATCCTTATGTGATCCTGCCCTGCAAGGACGGGCAGGTCTGCATTTGCGGAAGAACGCGTGACGAGTGGAACCGTTTTGTCCAGGCAATGGGTAGTCCGGCTTGGGCCGCTGAGCCGCGCTACCAGGACCTCCGGGCGATGGGAAAGCAATACCCCGATGAAGTCGACGCGTTGGTGCTTCCATGGCTGGCAGGCAAGACCATGGCCGAGCTCGAGGCGATAGCACTCAAGAACAACCTGATCGTCTCGCCTATCCGCAGCTTCGATGAGGTTCTCAAGACCAGGCATTTCAAGGCGCGCGGTTTTCTTGCACCGGCAAGCGCTGCCGGCCAGAACCTCATGGTGCCGCTCATGCCGTTCCGCGCGACCGAGAAGCGAAGCGAAGCCGCTCCGGACATGTCGTCGACCTTGTTGAGCGCCGCTGTTCCACCGCAGCCACATGCCGCCATCAAGGCGACTGGCCCGTTGACCGGCATGCGTGTTCTGGATTTCGGCTGGGTGTGGTCTGCGCCGTGGGTCGGCACGATGCTGGGTGAGTTGGGAGCGGAGGTCATCAAGGTCGAGCATGCGCTACGCCCTGACAACCTGAGGCTCGCGGGCCGGGTATTTCGCGATGGACAGCAGGTCGAGGGGCCGAGCAAGGAAATGTCGCCCATGTATCACCAGATCAATCACGGCAAGGTGGGCATCACGCTGAATGCTAAGGAGCCGCGCGCCGTCGAGTTGCTCAAGCGGCTTGCCGCGACCAGCGATCTGGTGGTTGAAAACATGTCGCCCGGTTCGATGGAGCGCTCTGGCCTTGGCTACGAAGACTTGCGGGCGGTCAATCCCCGTCTTGTCATGTTGGCCATGTCGGCGGCGGGGCAGTTCGGCGAACTTTCGAGCATGAGGGCTTATGCGCCGACGATGTCTAGCTTTGTCGGCCTTGAAGCGCTTGTGGGGTACCCGGGCGAACAGCCCATCGGTGCGCTTAATTTCGGCCTTGGTGATCCCAATGCTTCCGTGCACGCCTTGATGGCGGTCCTGGCGGCGCTGCGGCATGCGCGCGCAACGGGCAAGGGTTGCTACATCGACCTGTCGCAGATCGAGGCGATGCTGAGTTCGCTGCGGCCTTACCTGCTTTCCACGCAAGTCACCGGCAAGCAAACGCCTGTCATGGGAAACCGTCATCCGGACATGGCTCCGCACGGCATCTATCCGGCGGAGGGGGCTGATAAATGGCTGACCCTCGCGGTGGCCAATGACGCCCAATGGAGCGCGGTGGCTCGCATGGCTGCCGGGCAGCCCTGGACCGGGGACCAAAAATTTGCCACCATGGCTGGTCGTCTTGCACATGTCGCCGAGCTGGATGCGGCGATCGCTTGCTGGACGCGCGAACAGTCACGCGATGCGCTTGTAGGGCAGCTTCGCGGTAGCGGTATAGCCTCGTCGCCGGTGCTGTCGGTACAGGAGCAATGGAAAGATCCGCAGTTTGCTGCGCGCGGCATCAAGCACCCGGTGCAGATACCGGTGTATGGCCAAGAAGATATGTTCAGCGCGCCTTGGCAGTTTTCGGATTTCAAACCGCAGGTCGATAACCCTGGACCGTCGATGGGCCAGCACAACGACTACGTGTTCGGCGAAATCCTCGGACTGCCTGCGAGCGAGATCGCATCGCTTAAAGAGAGCGGCGTTATCGCCTGAGGGCGCGCCATCAAGTCATACGGAGAACAACACATGAGCGATACATCCCCGACCGAAGCCCCTGCCGGAACGGCTGCCCCTGCCTCGCAGGCCCCTGCCTTGTGGGAGGGTGCACTGGAGGAAGCCCGCAGCCTGATCGGCGTCGATCTCCGGCGCACCGGGCAGACCTGGAATACCGAAGCCACGCCGGACGCAGTGCGCCAGTTTGCCTGGGGCATTGGTGACGAGAATCCGCTGTTCTGCGATCCAGCTTATGGCAAGACGAGCCGTTGGGGTTCGGCCATTGCGCCCGGCTGTTTTCTGTATTCCATCGACACCACGGTGGTCGCGCCCAAACTGCGCGGGATCCAGTGGATGTATGGAGGCACCGACTGGGAGTGGTTCAAGCCCATACGCCATCGCGATGCCTTCACGGTGCGCGCACGCCTGCTCGATGCCGTTGAAAAGCAGGGCGGCAAGGCCAAGAGTTTCATCATTCAGACGGGCGAGGTGCTCTACACCAATCAGCACGGCGAGCTGGTCTGTCGCGCACTGGGCCACACGGCCCGCACGCCTCGTGCCAGCGCCAAGAACGGTCTGAAATACGAGCCGCGCGAGACGCACCGCTATTCGCCAGAAGAGCTCGAGAGCATCGCACACGCCATTGACACCGAAGAGCTGCGCGGTGCCGTGCCAAGGTATTGGGAAGACGTTGAAGTCGCAAGCTTCGTCCAGCCCATGCTGAAAGGGCCACTGAACATCACCGACATGATCTGCTGGTATTCAGGCGGCGGGCACAGCTACCAGGCGCACCGGCGCGCCGAGATGCATCGCAAACGCCATCCGGCGGATGCTTTCGTTGACGCAAAGACCGGTGCGCAGGACAACCCCGCACGCGGTCATGCCGAGCAGAAGATGGCGCGTGACGTGGGCATGCCAGGCGGCTACGACGTCGGACCACAACGCATTTCGTGGATGGGCCAGCTCATGACGAACTGGATGGGCGACGATGGCTTCCTGCGCAAACTGAGAGTGTCAGTGCGCCGTCCGAATATTTTTGGTGACGTTTCATGGTGTCGCGCGAAGGTTGTCGACAAGCGGGTCGAAGAGGGCGCTTTCCTCGTCGACCTCGAAGTCTTCGTCGAAAACCAGCTGGGCGAAGTGACGGCCAAAGGGACAGCTGTCGTAGCGCTTTTGTCGCGCGGCGCTGCTGCTTCTGCCTGATGCTGCGCTGATTGGGCAACGGGGATCGTTCGTCATCCATCCCATCGAAACTTCGCTGCTTGGCGGCTCCTTGGTGGAGTGCGGTGGCGTCCGGAATTCGGTGCAAACGATGCCTCGCGAAACGGCTAAATTTCCCGTCAATTGCGGGGCGGCATCGGTAAGAACCCTGTCATGAAATATGACGCACGTCCTTTAGGATTGGCGACTGTATCCAAAATATAAATCGCTCGCGAGCATGCAGCAGGAGACAAGTGAATGAAGGAGTTTGCAAGCGACTTGCGTTTCCCGGAAGGTCCTATTGCTCTGGGCGATAGCAGCCTCTTGGTGGTGGAGATCGCCGCTGGCCGGCTAACGCGCATTACGCCGGATGGCACGAAGCGCACCGTGGCTGAACTCGGTGGCGGCCCTAATGGCGCGGCAATGGGACCGGACGGCCGCTGTTATATCTGCAACAACGGCGGCTTTGTCTGGCGTGAACGCGACGGCGTTCTACTTCCTTCGGGAACTGCCGCCGACTACATCGGCGGATCTATTCAAGCCGTCGATATCGAAACTGGCGCGGTGGAAACCCTCTACACCGCTTGCGAGGGCCAGAAACTCAACGGTCCGAACGACATCGTGTTCGACAGCAGTGGCGGTTTCTGGTTTACGGATCACGGCCACGCGCACGGCCGGCACCGTGATCGCGGCGCGGTCTACTACGCAAGGCCAGATGGATCACTGATCAAACAGGCCATTTACCCGCTCGAGATGCCCAACGGCATTGCGCTGGCGCCGGATGAAAAAACGCTTTACGTAGCAGAGACCGTAACGGGCCGGCTATGGGCATGGACGATCGACACGCCGGGAAATATTGCGCGGGCAGCGCGCAACATTCTCGGTGGCACCGGCAGGATCGTCATTGGCCTCGGCGGGTTCCAGCTCTTCGACTCGATGGCCGTGGACGCTGCAGGCAATCTGCACATCGGAACCGTGCCCAGCGGCATCAGCGTCGTCAGTCCGGAGGGCCTATTGCTCGAGCAGATCGCGATGCCGGAGCCATTTGCGACAAATGTTTGTTTTGGTGCGACGGATCCCCAGACGATGTACGTGACCCTGTCCTCGACTGGCAAGGTCATCGCCCTGAAAAGTACTTACAGTGGCGCGCCCACAAATTTTCCCCATCCTGGCTGATTTAAGGAGACAACATGAAACGACAACGATTTACCGCTCTCATGGCAAGCCTGTTCACACTTTCCGCGGTTGCTGTACTGTCAACATTTTCAGGGCAAGCATTGGCGCAAAGCGACTGGCCGAAACGACCCATCCGTGTTGTTCTGCCTTCGGGCCCGGGTGGCACCTCGGACATCTTCATGCGCTTGTTGAGCGACAACGTCTCAAAGACACTGGGCCAGCCAGTCGTCGTTGACAACAAGCCCGGAGCAGGGGGAACGCTGGCGGCCACGCTTGTAGCGCAGGCAGAGCCGGACGGCTACACGCTCATGATGAACTCGGTCGCCACGCACGCGATTGGGCCCGCCATGTACAAACTGAAGTTCGATCCGGACAAGAACGTCACGGCGGTCGCGCAGTTGGCGTACTCGGCCAATATTCTTTACGTTCGCAAAGATTCGCAGTTCAAGAATGTGCGAGAGCTGATCACGTATGCCAAGGCGAATCCCGGCAAGCTGAATTACGCGTCGTCGGGCGCGGGCACTTCGCTCCACCTTGCCGCCGTCGAAATGGGTCTGCGCTCGGGCTTGGAGATGGTGCATATTCCTTACAACGGCGCTGCGCCCGCCATGCAGGCAGTGCTCAGTGGCGACACTGCATTCTCTTTCGAGAACTCGATGTCCATCATGGGCCAGATCAAGGGTGGCAGTGTCGTGCCCCTGGCGGTCACGACCGCCCGTCGCATTCCGCAGTTGGCCAACGTACCGACCATGAGCGAATCAGGCGCGCAGGGTTTTGATATCTCCTCGTGGTTCGGGATTGTTGCGCCTGGCGGCACGCCCAGACCCATCGTTGACAAGCTGACCAGTGCTTTCGAGCGCGCCCTGAAAGATCCGCAGATCGCGGACCAGGTCAGCAAGCTTGGTGCCGATGTGCAGTTCATGCCGCCGGCTGAATTTGATGCTTACATGAAGTCTGAGCGCCAGAAATGGGCTGCCATCGTCAAGGCCTCCGGCGCAACCGTGAACTGAAAGCCCGTCATGAAAATCATTGCGACAGGCTTGCGCTTTCCCGAAGGCCCCATCGCCATGCGGGATGGTTCCGTACTGCTCGTCGAAATCGAGCGTCAGACATTGACACGCGTGGGCCTCGATGGACAAGTGGATGTCGTGGCCCAGATCCCGGGCGGACCCAACGGAGCGGCACTCGGGCCGGACGGGAGGGTTTACATCTGCAATAACGGTGGCATGGGCTGGACACGAGAGGGCGCCAAGATGCGCCCGCATGGCGTGCCCCCGGGTTACGAAGGGGGTGGCATCGATGTTGTTGACCTGTCTACCGGGCAAGTGCGGCGTCTTTACGACAGTTGCAATGGCCATCGGCTCAAGGGACCGAACGACATCGTGTTCGATGGCGCGGGCGGTTTTTGGTTTACCGACCTCGGCAAACGCCGCGATAGGGAAATGGACCGTGGCTTTGTTTATTGGGCGCGCGCTGATGGCAGCGAGATTAGGGAAGTGTCGGGTGCGATGCTCACGCCCAACGGCATCGGGCTGTCGCCGGATGGACGCATGCTCTACGTCGCCGAGACGGACACTGGTCGCATCTGGGGTTTCGAAATCGAAGCACCCGGGAAGCTGCGGCTGAAAGCCTGGCCCTCACCCAATGGCGGGCGAATCATCGCAGGTCTGGGGGGCTACGGCCGGTTCGACAGCCTGGCTATCGCCTCTTCTGGAAACATCTGCGCTGCGACCGTCGAGGGCTGCAGTATTGCGGAGATATCGCCGCTGACCGGGCTTGTGCGGCATCACCATGTGCCGGACATGCTGACCACCAATATCTGCTTCGGCGGGGAGGATTTGCGAATCGCGTACGTGACGCTATCGCATACCGGCCAACTGGCAGCGCTGGAATGGCATGAACCGGGATTAAGGCTTTTTCATGGGTAAGTCGCGATGCAAGACATGCAGTTTTAATCAAAGAAAGATGCTGGTTTACCCCGATTATTTAAATTGTTGATTGGATACAATCAACAATAAAACGAGAGTTTTGTAAGTGATGGCTGCTTTGTGGCCGCTTTTATGGTTGTTTAACGGGCTGTTTTAGCCGATCAATAACGACAGGAGACAAGTATGAAAATGCAATTTGCAAGAAGTATTGCGGCGCTCTGCGCCCTGTTCAGTGCCTTAGCCATGGCAGAGCCAGGCGTCACCGACACCACGATCCTTCTTGGAGGCTCAAATGCCATGACAGGTCCGGTCGCGGCGGTCTGTGCGCCGGCCAGTTTTGGCGCGAAAGCGTGGTTTGACAAGGTCAACCGCGACGGGGGCGTGCAGGGCCGCAAGATCGAATACAACGTGCTTGACGATGCTTTCTCTGCACAGCGTGCCGTCTCCAATGCCAGAAGACTTGTCCAGCAGGACAACGCGTTTGCCATTTTTGGTGGCTGTGCCAGCCCCACCTCGGCGGCCATCCTTCAGTACGTGGCAGGCCAGCCTGAGGTTCCCTATCTTTTTCCGTGGGCGGCAATGAACGAGCTAACCGAGCCCACCAAAAAGAATGTCTTCGCGCTGCTGCCCAATTACGCGTTTCAGGTGAAGTCTATGTTGCCGTACACCATCCAGAAAGCGGCGGTCAAGCCCAAAACAGCCGGCTTTTTGATGATGAACGTACCGGGTGCGGAAGACATGCGTAAGGCAATGAAAGAAGTGCTTGCGGCCAACGGCATTACTCTGGTGTATGAAGAGTTGTTTGAAGTCAACATTCCTGACTACACGCCGTACATCCTGCAACTGAAGGCGAAGAATCCGGACATCGTGCTGTTCGGAGATTCCGCGGCTGGTGCCGCACGCATCTTCCTCACGATGAAACGCCAGGAATGGCGTCCAAAGACCGCATTTGGTGTGACCACGTTGACGGCGGAGCAGTTTCTGGATCCAGTCGGAGACTATGCAGACGGCTGGCTCTACGCGGCGGGCATGGTGGCGCCGCCCACCGCGCCGGAGTCCAAGGAGTGCAATGACGCGCTCAAGCTCAGCTACCCCGACCAAAAGCCCAACCACTTCACGATGTTCGGCTGCCTCGCAGCCAAGATCGGTGTGGAAGCCATGAACCGCACAGGCCGCAACCTCACCCGCGCGGCACTGATCAACACGCTGGAGCAGATGCGCGGCTTCGAGTCGAAGATCAGCGGCCCGGTGTCCTTCAGCCCGACCGACCACATGGGTACCAGCGCTGTGGTTCCGTTTGGTGTCAAGGGCGGTCAATTTACCGTGCTGGGCGCACCACTGCGGCCAGCACGCTGACCACAGGCGGGAAGCGTGCTTGAAAAAACAGGGCAGGGCCGCATGCTGGCCCAGCACCGGCGCGGGCTTGCAGCTAGAGGCTTTGCATGAACCTTGACCTTGCGCTCGCAACTGCGGTGGCGGGCATTGTCAGTGGCGCGTATTACGCCCTGCTCGGCCTTGCCATTGCCCTCATCTACCGCACCACCGCCGTTGCCAACTTTGCGCAGGGCGAGCTGGGCACGCTCTCCACCTTCCTGCTAGTGCTGTACGTCAGCCGCCTCCCGATGTCACCGCTGCTGCAGCTGGTCTTCTCGATTGCCATCGCAGCAGGCATCAGTTCGTTTGCATATCTCACATTGCTTCGCTCCCAGCGGGGTGGTGACGCGCTCAACCTGACGGTCCGAACGCTTGCTCTATATACGCTGATTCATGCGGTGACGCTCTATCTTTGGGGCGCCAATGAGCCCTACACCGCCAAGAGCCTCTTCAGCTCCGGGCGTGTAGACATTGCCGGTTTCAAGCTTGCTTACGACCAGATGGGAACCCTTGTGATTGCAGCTTGCCTTGGGCTGGGACTTTTCGTCTTGTTCAGGTTCACGCGTGTGGGCCTGGCCATGCGATCGGTCGCCATGAACGCCGAGGTTGCCAGTCTCCTTGGCATAGATGTCAACCGGATCGCGCTAGTCGTGTGGCTGATTGCCGGAGCCATCGGCGCGCTCGTGGCAATGCTGATCGCGCCGGTGTCTTTCCTCGGTACCGACCTGATGCAGCCTTACATCTTGAAGGCCTTCACAGCCGCTGTGCTGGGGGGGCTTACCAGCTTTCCCGGCGTGGTTGTCGGCGGACTGTTGCTCGGTCTCATCGAGAGTTTCGGTTCGACCTGGATCTCGATCCATCTGCGTGAACCTTTTACCTTCGCAATCCTGCTGCTTGTGCTGTTGTTCAGGCCCGAAGGACTTTTCGGTCGCCAACACGTGGGGCGCGTATGAGCAGCGGCCTTACCCTAAATCAGACGCCCGCCCGCGTGCGATGGGTGCTGGTCTCGTTTGCCTTGCTCCTGGTGGCTGGCATGTTTGCAGGCGAGTATCCACGCTATGTGCTTACGCTGTGGATGATCTACAGCCTGTCTGCCATCGGGCTCAACATCGTTCTGGGGTTTGGAAGGATTTACTCGCTCGGTCATGGCGGCTTCATGCTGGTCGGCGCTTACGGTACCGCTGTCGCGCTCAACCATTTCCACTTTCCGGTTCCTGTCGCTATTGCCGCTGCGGGCGCGCTGGCGACTGTGGTCGGGGTCGCGGTCGGGCTACCCGCGATTCGGCTAAAGCACTTCTCGCTGGCGATCGTCACCTTTGCGTTTGGCATTACGCTGTTTCAACTGGTCAAGAGCACGTCTTATACCGGAGGGCCTCAGGGCATGTTTCTGGATGTGGCGCAAGTGCAAGGAATCTGGAAGGGACGGCTCCTATGGCTTGTCGCGTTGTTATTGTGCGTGACCGGACTTGGGATTTCCTATAGCGTGATGATTTCGCGGACAGGGCGCGCGCTCCGGATGATCGCCACCAATGAAACCGTCGCGCGAAGCTTTGGAATTCGCGTCACCTTCCACAAGCTGGCGGCGTTTGGCCTGGCGGCGCTCCTCGGGTCGGTCGCGGGCGGCATGCATGCGCTGATCACGGGGATCGTGGCACCAGAGACTTTCGGTCCTGACCTTTCAATCCTGATTTTTGCGGCGGTGATGATTGGCGGGCAGGGCAGGTTGCTCGGGCCGCTTCTTGGCGCTGCATTCGTCGTTGCCATTCCCGAACTCACACAGGACGCTCGTGCGCTTGCGCAGATCATTTATGCGGTGCTGTTCCTGATAGTCGTGACGCTGTCACCACAGGGTCTTCTCGGCATGATCGAGGCTGCGTGGAAAAAACTCAAGGCAATGGCATGAGTGCAATTCTCGACCTGCACGGTATCGCGGTGCGCTTCGGCGGCGTGAATGCGCTTGACGGCGTTGCACTGTCAGTTGAGCAGGGCCATATACACGGCCTGATAGGACCCAATGGCGCGGGCAAAACCACTTTGCTCAATGTGATCAGCCGGATTGTTACGCCCAACGAGGGAACGCTTTTATATAACGGACAGAACCTGCTGGCCTCGCGCGCCGACCAGTTGCCCACGCTCGGTATCAGCCGTACTTTTCAGAATCTGGCCCTGATTGACGATGCGACTGTTCTTGACAATGTGCTGATCGGCCTGCATTCGCATCGACCGGGTGGCCTGATGGATGAACTGGTGTTTGTACGCCGAGGTCGCCGGCACGAGCGCGAAGCCCGCGATATCGCGATGACAGCGCTGGAGCCGGTTGGATTGGCGCCGCTTGCGTTGACACCGACCTCACGCCTGAGTTATGGACAGCGAAAAATGGTGGAGCTTGCCCGGGCTTGGGCCGGACGGCCCAGACTTATGCTGCTTGACGAACCCACCGCAGGCCTGAACAGCGGCGAAATCGCGGGGCTCCGGGATACGCTTCTGGGCGTGCGCAAAAGTATCGGGCTTACGGTCCTTGTGATCACGCACCATGTCGAATTCCTGGTCGGGATGGCCGATGCGGTTACCGTACTCGACCTGGGCAAGACCATCGCGGCGGGTACGCCCGATGAGGTTCGCCAGGATCAACGCGTGATTCAAGCGTATATCGGAACAGCAGCAGCATGAGTCATACTGAAAATCCACATCCGGGTGCTGGCAGCGAGATCCTGCTCGATGTCTCTTCAATCCGCGTTGCCCGCGGTGAGGTCGATACGCTGCGCGACGTCTCGCTGACCGTCCGAAGTGGCGAACTGGTGGCGATCCTCGGTGCCAACGGCGCTGGCAAGACGACGCTGTTGCGCGCACTGTCCGGCCTGCTGCCGCCGCACGCCGGAAAAATAACCTTCAACGGCGTTGATACCACCAGTGCCGCGCCGCATCAGATAGCACGCAGCGGAATGATCCATGTGCCCGAGGGCCGCGGTGTGTTGCCGGAGCTCACCGTGCGCGAGAACCTGGACCTCGGCATGGTGCTGCACGGTTGGCGCGGCCGGGCACAAGAAATTGATCAGGTGTATGCGCTGTTTCCGATTTTGAAGGCCCGTACCGCTGCCATGGCGGGAATGCTGTCTGGAGGGGAACAGCAGATGTTGTCGATCGCACGCAGTCTGCTCTGCCGGCCCAAGCTCCTGATGGTTGATGAGCTTTCACTGGGTCTGTCGCCCAAGATCACAATCGAGCTCATGGCCCTGCTTGAAAGAATCAGTCGCACCGGTCCGACAGTGCTGATCGTTGAGCAGAACGCACAACAGGCCCTGCGGTTTGCCGACCGCATTTATGTATTGGCACAGGGAAAAGTGGCACTGACCGGTACACCTGACGAGCTCCGCCAGGATCCGGGGCTCCTTGGCGCCTATCTCGGTCAGGCTTGAACGTAAGCCAGATTCCCAACGATGTTTGCCGCTTTATCGCACTCGACCTATTCATCATGACCATTTCATCCACAGCAACTGAAAAACCCTCTGCCGTCTCATCGGGCGCGGCGCCCATCATGGTGAAGGGCCAGCCAATTTACTGGACTAATCCGGCATCGTTGCTTCGCGACAAGGCAAAGCTTTACGGCGACAAGGTATTTACAGAGATCGATGGCCGCAAGCTCACCTATCGTGAAATCGATTCGCTGAGCGATCGTGTGGGAGCCAACCTCGCTGCTTCAGGCATAGTTCCTGGCCAGCGCGTCGGCAGCCTGATGTTCAATTGCGCGGAGCAGTTGCTGGGCTGGATGGGCACCAACAGGATTGGTGCGGTGTGGGCGCCTTTCAACGCCAGCCTGACGGGTGACGATCTCATCTATACCTTGCGAGATAGCGGGGCGGGCATTCTCATCGTCGATACCGAGAACGCGCCCAAAATCGCAACGCTGCCTGCCGACGTGCGCTCAGCATTTCGCGTATTCGTAGCGGCACCCTACGGAATCGAAGATGCACAAAAGACGGTGTCCGCCATTTGCAAGGCGCACGGCTTTGAGCCTTTTGACTGTCTGCTCGGCACGGATGCAGAGCTTCCGCTTGTGACAATCGATCCCGGTATGCCGGGGATGATCCTCTATAGCGGTGGAACGACGGGCATGCCGAAGGGGATCGTGCTGCCGCAGTTCGCCAACGTGGTTGTCGGGCTGCGTTATGGCGAAGCAGTTGCAGCGAAGGCAGGAGATCACCACTACACTACGCTCCCGATGTTTCACGGCAGCGGAATCCAGCTGGGTGTGGTGGGCCCCTTGCTCAACGACATGACCAGCACCATTGACCGGCGCTTCAGCGCGTCCGGTTACTGGAAGCGTGTGCGTGAGACCGGTGCAACGGTGATCGATCCGATCGGCACCATGATGACGGCGTTGGTTCACCAACCGGTCAGTGAGGACGATCGCCGTCACTCTGTGCGGATTTCTACCGGAGTGAATGGGCAAATTCCGGCGACGGTTCCGGTTGAGTTCACGAAACGATTCGGCATAAAAATTGTCGATATCTACGGCAATACCGAATGCGGATGCGCCATAGCCAGCTGTAATCTCGCCCAGGTCCCCGGCTCGGTCGGTAATCCCAACGGCTGGTCCGAAATCGCCATCATGGACGAGCAGGACAACCAGCTCGCTTCAGGGCAAGTCGGCAAGATCGTATTGCGGCCGACGATTCCTTTTTCTTTCATGCTCGGCTATCACAACAACCCGGTCAAGACGGCCGAGACCTGGCGCAACCTCTGGGTACATACCGGCGACCTCGGCTACCTCGACGCCGCAGGAAACCTGTTTTTCGTGGGGCGTGAAGCGCACTGGATTCGCCGCAGAGGTGAGAACATTTCGGCGCATGAGATCGAGTCGATTCTCAGCCTGCATCCGGGCGTGCGCGAATGTATCGTGATCGGTGTTCCATCGCCCCTGGGTGAGGAAGACGTGAAGGCTTGGATCATTCCTTACGAGCCACGGCCTTCTGAAGAAGAACTGGCGCGCTGGTGCATCGCGAAGATGGCACCTTTCAAAGTGCCCAAATATTTTGAATTCACGGACGCATTCCCGCGGTCGGCCGCCAAGCAGGAGGTCGAACGACCCAAGCTTAAATTGCGCGGCAATGAGAACGCATGGGATCGTGAAAAGCACCTGGGCAGGCTATCGGGGCAGGGAGCTGCGGTCGCTGCCTGAGCGTCACCATAAGCTGCGAATCGGGATTGGATGGACTTTAATAACATAGAGGCGTCCATCAATGAAATTTCCAGAGAGCGGCTTACCCATGACCAAGAAAAAAACCAACGTATTTACGATGGAAAAGCCTCTACCCGCGACCACCAGGCCAAGCGGGAAATCGCTCGGTAGGTCTGCCACAAAAAAGTCTCCTGCGTCACGAAAAGCGCCCATTGACGTTATTCCCGCCGCGCCGCCGCGTCCGTTCGTGGCCGAATTGCAGATTGGCGCGGATGCCCGCACGCTGGGCGCCAATGTCACGAATGCGGTGCGCAATGCGATCATCCAGGGCAAGCTGGCGCCGGGCGAGCCGCTTGGGCAGGAGTACCTGGCCAATCTGTTCGGGGTCAGCCGGGTGCCCATCCGGGAATGCCTGAAGCAGCTTGCCTCTGAAGGATTGGTGGAGGTTGAGCCGCACAAAGGCGCCGTGGTGGCGCACCTGTCTCTTGATGAGCTTGATGAGCTTTACGGGATCATCTGGTCCCTGGAAACGCTGGCAGTGCGTGCTGGCGTGCCGCGGCTCTCCGACGAGGAGATCGCCACGATGGAAAAAATCGTGATGCAGATGGATCGCGTCGATGACCCGGTCGAGTGGTATCGCACCAGTGTGGCGTTCCATCGCATGATCCTGGTGGCATCGGGCTGGCAGCGTTGCATCCGGATCGTTGACGAGTGTCGCAAGAACATCGGGCGCTACATCATGGAACAGGAGTTTTTTGCCGAGCACGTTGGCGAATGGCGCGACCGTAATCGTGCACTTTTCAAAGCTTGCGAGAGGCGTGACGTCGAAGCGGCGGTCACGGCGCTCGACGTGATGCGTCGATTCTCGACCACGCAGATTCGCGACCACCTCAAGGCTTCTCTCGGCGGTGACGAAGCAAAGCAGGCCAAGAGACGAAAGTGACTTGATGAACCAGCCTTCGGCGCCCATGCGCCGGTTTCCGGTCCAGATACCTGAACGAGGTCGTCCGCCGAAGGGTGGTGGTTCTTACCCTTTGCTGTTCAGTCCCTTGCAACTGGGCGGCCTGTTGCTTCCCAACCGCGTCGTGATGGCGCCGATGTCCTCAAGCCTTGCGGACCTGGAGGGGTTTGTAACCCCGGAACTCATTGCCTTCATCGAAGCTCGCGCTGCGGGAGGCACGGGGATGATCGTGGTCGAGTTCACTTGCGTCGATGCCCAGTACGGTCTCGGCGAACTGCGGCAACCGCGCCTTGACCAAGACGCATACATCGCAGGCCACGCTGAGCTGGTCAGCGCCATCAGGAAGACAGACGCCCGCGCCTGTCTGCAATTGCACATGCCTGGCCAGTACATCATCCCCGGCACTGCGAGTGATGGTATTGCGGTCGCGCCGTCAGACGTGTTTGGAAGAAACGGTAAACAGAGAGCGCGCGCAATGACCTCTGTTGAAATTTCACAGCTTGTGATGCGGTTCGCAGAAGGTGCGCGCCGTGCAGTCGAGGCTGGGTATGAAGCTATCGAAATCCACGGCGCCCACGGTTACCTGCCCATGGCTTTCATGTCACCGCGAAAGAATCAGCGAGACGACGCGTGGGGCGGCGACTTTGATAGGCGGCTCGCCTTCCCGTTGGCCATAGTTGCAGCCATCAAAAAAGAGATTGGCCCGTCCCGTCCACTGATTTATCGGGTATCGGCGGCCGAATTCGTTGAGTCAGGTCTCTCGATTGGTGACATGGAGCGCATCGTCCCGAAACTCGCGAAAGCGGGTTGCGACGCGCTGCATGTCTCGACCGGTGCGGTGGAGGGTGCTCTGGACAAGATCGTTGACCCCATGTCGTCGCAGGAAGGCTGGCGCTTTCCTCTCGGTCGCAGGCTTAGGAAGGCGAGTGGTCTGCCAGTGATTGCCGTGGGACCGGTGCGCTGGCCCGAGACGGCAGAACGTGCGCTGCAAGAAGGCGACGCAGACATGATTGGCTTGGGGCGCCCGCTTCTGGCAGATCCAGCCTGGGCCAAAAAAGCCCGGGAGGGACGTCTTGAGGACATCACGCCATGCACGAACTGCAACTGGTGCATGGAGCGGGTCCGTGAGCATGCGGCGATCGGATGCGCGGAGAATCCGGTCACTGGTCGCGAGCTTGCAAACGTGTCTGACGCACGGCAAGGACATGGCCGGGTCGCAGTTGTGGTCGGCGCCGGTCCTGGTGGGCTACATGCTGCGCTTGAGTTCGAACGCAGGGGCTTCACGACGCATCTTCTCGAAGCACGGCACGAGATCGGCGGGGGTTTGCTCGTATCTGCGGCACCCCCTTTCAAGGAACCGCTTTACTGGTATTGGCATCATCTTCGGCACCGGATTGCTGAAAGTACTGTCCGTACTGTTTTGGATTTTCGTGCGCGCTTCAAGGACGTGCTGGCGCTCCAGCCGGACCTGGTGGTCCTGGCGACTGGAACCCGTTCGCGGCCATGGCCCATCCATGTAGTCAGCGATGGCCTTCCAGTCCATGATGCGACCGATGTATTGACAGGGGATGTGTCTGTCGACTCGCTGGGTGTCCCCGGTAGCACGTTGATTGTGTATGGTGGCGGAGAGACGGGTTGTGAAACTGCGGAGTTTCTTGCGGCGCGCGGCTTGAGCGTAAAGCTGGTGACACGATCAGGCCTGAACGAACTGGCGCGTTCCGCCGAACCCATCTACAGGCGGCAGTTACGTTCCCGCTTGGGAGCCAATCCGCTGATAGAGGTGATTGCGCACGCAACCATCTCTGATCTTCAAACGGATGGGCTGCAGATCCAGCTTGTGGATGGCAGAGGCATCATGATTCATGGTTCGGCGCTCATCGTTGCTCAGGGTAGGGACCCCGCCGAGGAACTTGCCGAGGCCCTCGTAATGGCTGGTGTCCCTTGCGAAGTGATCGGGGATGCCGAGGCAGTGGGGCGCATTGGAGATGCGGTGCATGCCGGCCATACAGCTGTCCGCAAGCTGGCTGATGCGCTTGATTTTTGATGAGCTTGCTAGTTTGCTGCAGCGTGAACGCCGGGTATCTCAAGCAACCGAGATGATCATCAGGCGACCGTGATGATCGATACGCCGCCATCGACCGCCATCCACTGGCCTGTGATGTGTTTGCCTGCATCCGACGCGTAAAGAACGCACAGTCCCTTGAGATCATCGTCGTCGCCGAGCCGGCCCAGGGGCGCTCGCTTGATGAGATTTTCTTCGCCCATGTCCTTGAACAAGCCGACCGTCATCCGGCTCGGAAAAAAGCCCGGGCAGATCGCGTTGACGGTGATGTTGTACTTGCCCCATTCGGCACCCAGTGTGCGGGTGAAGTTGAGGACAGCGCCCTTGGACGTGTTGTAGGCCAACGTGGTCATGCCTGGAGGATTGCCGCCGAGTCCGGCGATAGAGGCGAGGTTGATGATTCGTCCCGATTTGCGCGGGATCATGCTTCGCGTTGCGATCTCTTGGCTGAGGATGAAATAGCCACGCACGTTAAGGTTCATGATCTTGTCCCAGACATCGACCGGATGGGTTTCTGCGGGAGAACCCCATGCTGCGCCTGCGTTGTTGACGAGGATATCGACGTGACCAACCCGTTTCATAGCTTCTGCAGCGAGTCTGCGTGTATCTTCTTCCCTGGAGCAGTCGGCAGAAATCCAGTCGGCATCGATGCCGGATACTTTCAGCACGGCGGTGGACTCCTTGAGGTCGTCTGCTTTGCGAGCGCTCAACAGCACCTTGGCTCCGGCCTCGCCAAGCGCCTGTGCGAGTTGAAATCCGAGACCGCGCGATCCTCCGGTGACCAGGGCCGTCTTGCCCGTTAGGTCGAAAAGTTGTTTGATGTTCTTGGACATCAGTGGCTTTGAAATTCAGTGGGCGTTTGCTGGATGTTCGATCCTGCGGCGACAGCACCGCCCCGAACGCCGGTGGCGGGATGCTGACGGTTTATTCGGGTTTCATGCCCGCGATCTTTATCTGGCGCTCCCAGACTTGAAGCTCCTTTAGCACAAAGCGCCGGAATTCTTCCGGGCCTGCAACATTTGGCTCGACACCCATTGACAGGAATTTCTCCTGCATTTCTTTCGGAGCAAGAATCTTCTGGATTTCAGTGTTGAGGCGGTCCACAATGGCGGGTGGCATGTTGGCGGGGCCGAAGAGCCCTTGCCAGGCCACGACACCAAATTCAGGCAGTCCAGCCGCCTCGCCGACGGTCGGAAGGTTCGGTGCGAGGACAGTACGTGTTGCCGGGCTCA
Organism: Comamonadaceae bacterium; assembly: GCA_947478725.1. Classification (GTDB taxonomy): domain Bacteria; phylum Pseudomonadota; class Gammaproteobacteria; order Burkholderiales; family Burkholderiaceae_C; genus Polaromonas. The sequence continues at coordinate 34,125 of CANJWZ010000008.1, read as the reverse complement.
CAGCAAGTGCACGAAGTCGGCCGCTCTTGACCAGCCCCTGGCTGGTCGCGAAATCAAGCACGGTGAAAGTCACCTGCCCGCCCGCAACACTGGTCATGGCTTCCGGTGCCGACTTGTACGCAACGCCAACCGCGCCCATTTTGGTGGAGTTGCTCAGCGCTGCTGCCGCGACCTGGCCCGCGCTGCTCGTGTACGCGTAGCTGATGCCCTGCGGATTGGCTTTGCCATAGGTAATCAACTCCTGCACATTGTTGATAGGAAGCTTTGAATCGACCAGCAGAAGAAACGGGAAATAGCCGATACGAACGACTGGCGTGAAGTCTTTGATCGGGTCATAGCTCAGCTTTTTGAAGAGATATGGATTGGCCGAGTGCGTGGTGTTGGTTGTGAGGAACAGGGTGTAGCCATCGGGTGCTGAGCGGGCGACGTATTCGGCAGCGATCTGTCCCGACGCGCCGGGTTTGGACTCGACAATGACCGTCTGCCCCAGTGCCTTGGACAAAGGGTCGGCGATGATCCGCGCAAAGATGTCACTGGCAGACCCCGGTCCGAATGCAATCTCAATGCGGATCGGTTTGGCCGTGGGCCAGGCTTGGGCGCTTGCGCTGGCACTTGCGCACGTTACGAGTAAGCAGATGAAAACCTTGAGAAAATGCTGAACCATATTTGTCTCCTGTTTATTTGTGAACCGTTTGACTACTGATGGGAGTACTTCAAAAAAGTACCAATTTCCAATTTCCTCAGGACGCGGTCGGCTTCGCTGAGTTGATGACGCCTGATGAACCCAGCTCATCTATCTCTTTCGCAGAATAGCCTGCCGCTTCCAGAATTTCTGCCGTGTGCTGACCGAAGAGCGGTGCCGCGCGTATGACGCTGTTTCGTTCGCCCTCCAGCTTGAGCGGCTGGGATACGGTTTTGAGTTCGCCGTAGACAGGGTGCACATAAGTTTTGACCATGCCGCCTTCGGTTGTGTGCGGGTGAGCTGTCATCTCGCCTAGGCTGTGGACGGGAGACGATGGAATGCCCGCTTCGCCGAGAGTGGCAAGCCAGTCGTCCCGTCCGCGGGTTGCCAATAGTGCGGCGACTGTCGCCACGGTTTCCGTGCGGTTGGCCACGCGCAAGGCGTTGGTGGCGAAACGCGGATCTGCTGCAATCGCAGGTTGACCCGCGACAGCGCAGAACTTTCGCCACAGCGAATCGTTCGCCACACCCAGAAGCATGGGCCTGTCAGCGGTAGAAAAAACCTCATACGGACACAGGGAGTCGTGCGAAGAGCCAGGCGGTTCCGGCTCGCGGCCGTGGTGCCAGAAGCCTTGCAGGATGTAGCCGAGAAAACCGATGGATGTATCGAACAGGTTCGCCTCGACACGCATGCCTTTGCCAGTCACCGTACGTTCGAAAAGGGCGGCAAGAATGCCGACAAGTGCGTGCAGGCCAGTGCCTTGGTCTACTGGAGAAAACGGGCTTCTGGCATGTTTTCCGCCACGTTCGCCGGTGATCGAGAGCATGCCTGAGAAGGCTTGCAGGACGGCGTCGTAGCCCTTGCCTTCTTTCATCGAGCCGACGTTTCCGTATCCGGAAATACTGCAATGGATCAGGCGCGGATTGACTTCGATCAGCGTGGCATGGTCGATGCCGAGCCGTTCGGCAACGCCAGGACCGAAGCTTTCGATGACGACGTCTGCATCCTCCACCAGCTTATGGCAAATTTCCTGCCCCTTGGGGCTTTTGAGATCAAGCGCAATGCTGCGCTTGTTTCGGTTGGTGCTGAGAAAGATGGTGCCATCATGGTGCGCACCATTTTTAACGAACGGTGGATAACGGCGCGTGTCGTCGCCTTCTTCGAGAGGCTCAATCTTGATGACGTCGGCACCCATATCTCCGAGATACTGGGAGCAAAGCGGGCCAGCCAATATCTTGGAAAAGTCAAGCACCCGAATCTTTTCAAGCGCCTTGAGCCTGGTCACGCCGTCACTCCCATCGTGCCCTCGACCACAACGTTGCCTTCTTCGTCATCAGCCCATACCCGCCATTCGTTCTTGCCCTCGACTGCATTCAGGCGAAGGGGGCGTCTACAGTAGGCGAGGCCAGCATTTCGCAGAACGATCGAGGTGGGCTCGACGGCCGCTTCGGACCTGAAAAACTCCAGCAGCATTAGCGATGTGACCGATCCGTTCACAACCAGCGACGGGTAAGCTTCCTTGTCGGTCGCATAGGGCAGATCGTAGTGAATCCGGTGCGGATTGAACATGACGGCCGACACCCTGAACAGAAGCATCTCATCGGGCACGACGATCTTGCGATGTGTCGGTTCTGGCATGGAGGGTGGTTTCGGCGGCGCAGCGGCGGGTGCTCCCGGGACCGCCGGTTTCGCTGCCTCGCGCATCACATAGTTGTAGATTTCGACGATCGCCGGTTCAGCGTCGTCCGCGATAAACGTGTCATGCTGGATCGAGGCGACAGCAAATTTTCCGGACCGGCCTTCTTTCCGATCGACAGCGGTAAGTTTGCTGACCCGCTTCATTTTGGAGCCTATCGGAATGTCCCTGATGAAACGGATGTTTCGTCCGCCGAAAACGATGCGGGGAAGACCGAGGTTGGGCAGGGTCACGCCAAGTCCGGCAAAGCCGTCACCTCTGAGGTCAGCCTGGCAGGTATCTACTGAGAAAAATGCGAGGTGCCAGCCGCGCGGAAGGGCATCGCCTTCATGCCAGCGGCTGGGGTCGATGTCCAGGGTCGCACTCAGCCGACGCACCAGTGGCAGCGCGCAGACGTCGTCGGCCTGCTGAGCTAGGCCAACCAGTGGTTCATCTATTGTTGCTGTCATTTGGAATTTGTCTCCACGTTGTTTGGCCGTTTGATCGGATTGAGCGCAGGCGTGCATTCAATCGAAACATCGGCTGGTTTTTACATCTGCTTCGCCTCTGCGGCGCGCGGCAATTCCACTTGAATAAAGGCAAATATAATGCTACATTTAACTAATGTCAATTGTCTTACCATAGATTTTGATTGCTGCTTCAGGTCGATGAGCCTTTATAAAAACGAAGCTAGAACGAAGAGAGACAAACCGTGAAAGCATTTCACACCCATGCCTCTACATGCAGCGTTTGCCTCCTGAGTTGGGGTAATTTTTGCGCCTTCAATCCACCCAATTTTTCCCTGGAGGCGCTGTGACGATCAACTCAGGACTCGACGAGACTGCGCTTGATGCCTATCTCCATGCCAACCTTCGATCCTATGCGGGTCGTTACAGTGTGTCGGCACTGAGCGGTGGGCAGTCCAATCCGACCTTCGTGCTCACGGGCAAAGGCCAGAAACTTGTGCTCCGGAAAAAGCCTGGCGGGGCGCTGTTGCCATCTGCGCACGCTGTCGATCGGGAGTACCGCGTCATAAGCGCATTGAAGGGCAGCGGTGTACCGGTCGCAAAAGCGGAATGCTATTGCGACGATGCCGCGGTAATTGGCACGCCGTTTTATGTCATGGACTTTGTCGAGGGTCGGCAGTTTATGGACCCTGCGCTTCCGGAGCTGTCTGCAAAAGAACGCGCATTGATCTGGGATGAGTTCAACCGCGTCATCGCGACACTTCATTCTGTCGACTATGCAGCTCTTGGCCTTGGGGACTATGGGAGGCCGGGAAACTTCCTCGCGCGTCAGATCGCTCGCTGGACAAAACAATACCGTGCTTCGGAGACCGAGCGCATCGAGACCATGGAGCGCCTGATCGAATGGTTGCCCCTCAATATCCCCGCGGGGGATGATACCGCCATCGTTCACGGCGACTTGCGCATCGACAACCTCATGTTTCATCCTGTGGAGCCCCGCATCATTGCGGTGCTTGACTGGGAACTATCGACCTTGGGTCATCCGCTGCCCGACCTCGCGTATCACGTGATGTCCTGGCGCCTGACCTCGGAACAGTTTCGCGGCATGGCCGAACACGACCTTCCCTCGCTCGGTATTCCGAGCGAGGAAGAGTATCTCGAGCGCTACTGTGAACGGCTAGGGCGCGGGAAGATCGATCCTCCCGAATGGGAATTCCATATGGCCTTCAGTATGTTCCGCCTCGCGGCAATTCTGCAGGGGATTGTTCGACGGGCACTCGACGGCAACGCGTCGAATAGCGAAGCGCTGACCGTTGGCCGCCGCGCCCGCACGATTGCTGATGTGGCGTGGCAGCAGGTCAAGAAACTTCTGGCAGACAAGCCTGCCCGAATAGATTCGCAAATTTAAACGCAAGGCAAAAATCATGTTCGATTATTCACCCGAAGTTCAGCAACTGCAAAAGCGCCTGACTGCGTTCATGGACGAGCATATCTACCCTAACGAGCAAACGCTCTACAGGCAGGCAGAGGAACTCGGTCCCTGGAAGATCTATCCGGTCATAGAAGAGATCAAGCCCAAGGCCAAGGCCGCTGGCCTCTGGAATTTGTTCCTGCCGGCGTCCGAGCATGGCGCCGGACTGTCCAACTTCGAATACGCGCCACTTTGCGAAATCATGGGACGCTCCCACCTCGCGCCCGAAGTTTTCAATTGCTCCGCACCGGACACTGGCAACATGGAAGTACTGGAGCGATACGGCTCGGAAGAACATAAGGAGCGCTGGCTCAAACCTTTGCTCGCCGGGGAGACCCGCTCGGCATTCGCAATGACGGAGCCTGCTGTGGCATCCAGCGACGCGACGAATATACAGTCGTCGATCGTGCGCGAAGGCGACGAGTACGTCATCAACGGGCACAAGTGGTACACCACGAACGCCACCGATCCGCGTTGCAAGATCATCATCTTCATGGGCAAGACCGATCCGGACAATCCGAATCGCCATCAGCAGCAGTCGATGGTGCTCGTGCCAATGGACACGCCGGGTGTCAAAGTTGTCAGGCCGATTTCGGTGCTCGGGTTTTACGGGGTGCCCGACCGTGCGTCGGAGGTGACTTTTACCGATGTGCGGGTACCGGTTTCCAATATCCTTCTGGGAGAGGGGAGGGGATTCGAGATCGCACAAGGTCGTCTCGGACCTGGGCGTATCCATCACTGCATGCGCTTGGTGGGCCTGGCCGAGCGCATGCTTGAGCTTATGTGCCGGCGAACAATGTCGCGGGTGGCATTTGGCAAGAAAATCTCGCAGCAGGGCGTGACGATCGAGCGCATCGCTGAGGCCCGGATCATGATCGAGCAATCGCGACTGCTGACTCTGAAGGCGGCGCACATGATGGACACGGTCGGCAACAAAGGCGCCAAGGCAGAAATTGCGATGATCAAGGTGGCGGCACCGAAAATGGCTTGCCAGGTGATCGATTGGGCGATGCAGTCCTTTGGTGGCGGCGGCACCAACAACGATCACGGCATAGCGGCGGCTTACGCTTCGGCGCGGCTACTGCGGCTTGCCGATGGCCCTGATGAGGTCCATCGCAACCAGATCGGCAAGCTCGAGCTGGCAAAGTACGAGTAGCTTTTCGACGGATACCAGCCGCCAGGGGCTTTCCGCACAAGGGAACAATGGAGATACGAACCATGCCGAAGATACGCAAAGAATTTCACTGGGACAGGGTAATTTCCTGCTACGCCGATAGGCCACAGAACGTCAACGCGATGATGGCTTTGGTCTTCGCGTCGTCGCCGGAAAAACCCGCACTGGTCGATGGCGCGAGACGGACGACCTACAGCGAGCTTGACCGGATCGTGAATGCCTTGGCGACAGGCCTTTCGTCAAAAGGCGTTCGTCAGGGCGATCGCGTTGCGGTGATGTTGCCCAATCAGGCAGAGGCCGTACTTTCGGTGCTGGCCATCGCGCGGCTCGGCGCGATATTGGTGCCTTTGGGCACGCGCCTGAAAAAGCCCGAGATCAGCTACATCTTCGAAGATGCCGATCCGGTAGCCATCATCTACTCGCCTGCTTTTGCCCAGGAGATTCCGGACGCGGGGCCAACCAGCGGCATGCGGTTCGAGTGCGGTAATGCGGCTTGGCGGCAGATGCTCGAAAAGCAAGTCGAGCCCCTTCCCGCTATGGCTGCGGTGAAAATCGACGAGCATGACCTCTTCGGCATCCTCTACACCTCGGGTACGACAGGTAAGCCCAAGGGCGCGATGCTGACGCATCTGAATGTGGTGCACTCCTGCATGCACTGGCAGGATGCGCACCAGCTCACGCGGGACGAGCGCACGCTCGTGTGCGTGCCGTGGTCGCACGTCGCCGGACTTTGCGGGGTTGTACTGCCATTCCTGTCTATCGCAGGGGCCCTCGTCCTGATGGCTGAATTCGGACGGCGTGACTTCCTGGTGCTCGCACAGCAGGAGCGCATCACGCACGCACTGATGGTTCCCGCAATGTACGGGCTTTGCCTTCTCGAGCCGGACCTTGAGTCGTTCGATCTCGGCCAGTGGCGTATCGGTGCCTACGGTAGCGCACCGATGCCCGAGCCGACGATCCAGCGGTTTGCGCAGGCCTTCCCGAAGTTGCAAATGTGCAACTGTTATGGCGCTACCGAAACCACTTCTCCGGCGACGATGATGCCGCGCGGCGATGGCGTCGCCCATGCCGAAAGTATCGGCAAGACCGTACCTTGCGGCGACATTCGGGTCATGGACGATCAGGGCCGCGAGCTCCCGGCAGGGGAGGAGGGCGAGCTTTGGATTGGTGGCCCGATGGTGGTGCCCGGCTACTGGCAAAACCCCGAAGCCAATGCGACTTCGTTCGGTGGCGGCTACTGGAAATCGGGCGACATCGGCGCGATCGACGCTGACGGCTACGTTCGCATTGCTGATCGAAAGAAGGACATGGTCAACCGCGGCGGCTTCAAGGTCTATCCGGCGGAGGTTGAAAGTGTGCTGACCGGTATCGATGGCGTGGTGGAGGCTGCGGTCATTGGGCACCCGGACGAGATTCTTGGCGAAAGCGTGATCGCCTTCCTCAATGTTGTTTCTGACGATATAGACGAGGCGATGGTGCGGGCATATTGTGCCGAGCGCATGGCCGACTACAAGGTGCCGGGGCGGGTCGTGATCGGCAAAACGCCTTTGCCGCGTAATGCGAACGGAAAGATCCAGAAGGCGGACTTGCGCGAGACTGCGAAATCGCTACCGCCTTCTTCACGGCCTCACAAGGTCGCCAGCAAGTCAGTCAAAGGAGCCGCCGCATGAGCGCAAGCACAGCAGACCGCACGCCTGTCCTGGTTGGGATCGGCCTGTCCACACGCCGCGAGGAGGACTATAACGAGGCGCTTGAGCCGATGGACCTGATGCTCGAAGCGGTCGCCGCAGCGGGCGCTGACACGACATCGAAAGATGCCTTGCAAGGCCTTCAGTACATCGCGGTACCCCGTGGCCGCTGGCTGTACAGCAATCCCGCCGGTGAAATCGCCCGCAGGTTCAACGCGCCAGACGCGGTGACTGTACTTGCGACGCCCGGAGTTCTGCAGCAAACCCTCATCGGCCAAGCCTGTGCGCGCATCGCCAGCGGTCAGGCTCATACGACGCTGGTCACTGGTGCTGACTCGGGTTACAGGATTCTGAAGGCGCAAATCGCCAAGCAGCGGGCGGCGGAGCGTGTGCAGACGGACGAGCCCGATATTTATATGCAGCCCAAGGACGAGCTTCGCCACGACGTTGAAAAACGTGCTGGCATGCAGATGCCTGTGGGTCTGTACGCGATTATGGAAAGCGCGTATCGGGCGAAGCAGGGCTGGTCGATTGACGAGCACCGGGACCGGCTGGCCGCGCTGTGGAGCAAGTTCAGCGAGATTGCCGAAAAGAATCCGCACGCCTGGCAAAAGAAATACATACCGGCGGCAGCTATCAGGCAGGCTTGCGACAGCAACCCCATGCAGGCATTTCCGTATACGCGATACCACTGTTCAACCTGGAACGTCGACCAGGCTTCTGCTTTGCTGTTCTGCTCGGCTGCACGCGCCGAAGAACTCGGCATTCCCCGCTCGAAATGGGTGTTCCCGCTTGCGAGCACTGAGTCCAATCATATGGTTGCCGTGTCCGCACGCGCCGATCTCGCCGCTTGCCCGGGAGCCGGAATCACTGGGCGCGCGGCCCTCCAAGCGGGCGGCCTGACTGCAGAGAAAGTCGATCTCCTCGATCTCTACAGCTGCTTTCCACTGGCTGTTGAGACCTACGCTGCAGAGATGGGATTTCTACTGTCCCGTGATCTCACAGTGACAGGCGGAATGGCCTTTGCGGGTGGTCCTTACAACAACTACTTTTTGCAATCGACCTGCCGCGCAGCTGAACTGCTGCGCGAAGGCAAGGGTCGCAACGCACTGGTGTCGTGTGTATCCGGCATCGTGACCAAGCAGGCTTTCGCGCTATGGTCAATCGACGAGCCGACGCGGCCTTTTTTGCACGCTGATCTGACGGCTCAGGTAGCACGCGAGATGGAGGTGCGCGAAGTGCTGGAAGATTTCAGCGGAGAGGCGACGGTTGCCGGTTACACCGTGCTGTATGGGCGGGGACAGCTGCCCAAAGGCGTGCTGCTTGTCGATACCTCCGATGGGAAGCGGGCCATGGCGACGACGGAAGATGCCGCGCTGATTGCGGCGATGGAGGCGGATGAACTGGTCGGTGGAGGCGTGAGGATTGCGGACAACCAGTTAGTTTCAATCGCCGCTGCTTAATATTCATCCTTTGTTCATCTCACCGCCGGCGGCCTTGACGGCTGCCTCAAGATATTTTGCGTAGGCCTGCACGTCCCGCTCCGAACGGCGACGTGCAGCTTCAGGATCCTGTTTTTGGATGGCATCGAAGATTCGACGATGTGTTTGGGTTACCAGCTTACGGATGTCAGGTGAAGCCATGTTCTCGATCCGTGAAGCTTCGAGCATGAGGTCGGAGATCGAACTCATAAATGCGCGGAGTAGGTCGTTATGGCTTGCTACAGCAAGAGCAGAATGCCAGTTTGCATTCTCTTCAAGAAACTGAGGAACGTCTGACAAGGCCGCTTCATCCAGCCGATCAGAAATCAGACCCAAAGCTTTTAAATCATCATCTGTCCGGTTTCTTGCCGCGAGATAAGCCACCATCGGCTCGAGCGCCTGACGCGCTTCGACCAGCGCACCTAGCGCAACGCTACGACCTTTGGCGAACAGGTTGATATGGCTCGCTAACAGCGCGTCTGTAGGTCGGGAGACCACTGAACCACCGTATCGACCGGCGCGGGTTTCAATGAGGCCTTGGGCCTCCAAAATTCGAAGTGCTTCGCGCACCGAGCCACGGCTCAGGCCTGTGCCTGCGACCAGTTCACGTTCGGTGGGAAGGGCCGAGCCCGGTGGGTAGGCACCCCCCAGAATCTGCTGCTGTAGCCTGTTCGCCAGCACCTCGCAGGACTTCGGTACCTTGATGGTTCCAATGTCCTCGAGCATGTCCGCCTCGCGGATGTCCTGGCGGACGGTGGTGGGGGTTGCCTTTGCGTGGGTCATGAGCACTAGTGTACTTTTTATGACTCAACTCCTTACTTGTATGATCACAGATTGCGTGATGCTGTCGCGGGCCCATAATGTCTGCCAGTCTTGCCACATCACAGAACGAGCGCCACAGCGAATCGTTGGCCATACCCAGGATCAATGGTTTGTCCAGTGTTGCGAATGCCTGGTAAGGGCAGAGCGACTCATGGCCAGCGCCGACTCTTCGCGGCTCTGTGCCACGTTCCCAGAAGCCTTGATGAAAATACGCGAGAAAAGATGTCGCCATATCGAACAGGCTGGCTTCAATGGTCTCCCGCTTGTCGGTCCGCGTTCGCTCGAGCAAGGCGGCGAGGATGCCGGTGGCCTGATCGGCAGGAGAGAAGGGGCTGCGGACCGGGCCGGCATTGAGGTCTCACGCGTGATCGAGATCATGCCGCAGAAGACCTGCAGGGTGACGTCATAACTCTTCCAGCTTTTCATCGGGCCGACGCTTCCGTAGCCGCTGATGGCGCAGGACACGAGCCTTGGATTCAATGCGCGCAAGGTGGCCGCGTCAACGCCGACTTTGACCGCGATGCTTCGTTTGGTCCTGTTGGCACTCAGGAAAACGGTGCCTGCACGCTCACCTTCTTAGGACCTGCAAAATGGTGTCCATTCCCGGGTGTCGTCGCCGACGCCCAGCGTTGCCACCTTGATCACGTCGGCACCCATATCGCCCGGTGACTGGGCGCACAGCGGCCCCGCCAGAACCGTGGACAGGTCCAGTACTTTCAAGCCCTGAAGAGGCGCATCAATCATCAATTTAATTTCCGAGGTTGCAACTATTTACTCCGGTTTAGGGCCCTGAGTTATCAAAATTTGCGCTTTCACCTGCGCAAAAAAGTAGCTGTTTCCCATTTCATGGTCTTACCATTGGGTAACACAACCATACTAGACAACAGTTTTGCTCTGGCTTACCCGTATGACGCCCGCAGTAGTGAACACGCTGTGTTCCAAGCCGCTGGTGACGAAGTCTTTGGGGCAGCAGCAAATAAATCGATGCGTGTGATCAGTTCCAACTATCAAAGCCGCTAAAAGTGCATAGGGTTTCCACTGAATTTTTGCAATTTTAATTGTCCGACAATTGAACTAGATTTGAATGCGCGATGGCGAGATATGTTTGGGGCAAGAAACTTATTCAGAGCTCATTTTTCGATGAGCAGCAACACAGCTTTCAATATGAAACTATACGGCACGTACTTCTATCGCCGCGGTGCAGGCGGTACCGTGTTTTGCGCGCAAAAGCCCAGGGAGGTGCCTTGAAAGTCTGCGTCTATGGCGCGGGTGCGATTGGCGGCAGTCTTGCCGTCAGACTGAGCAGGGCTGGCGCGTCCGTTAGTGTTGTCGCGCGTGGCGCTCATGGGCAGGCCATGAGGCAATCCGGCACCGCCTCCCTGATCGCTGGCGACAATCGCGTGTCAGCGGCGGTCCATTGCGTCACCGATCCAGCTGAGCTCCCCAAGCAGGATCTTGTTCTTGTCACCGTCAAGGTGCCTGCATTGCCTGACATCGCGGATGCGCTGGTAGCCATGACAACACCATCATCGCGCATTGTATTTGTCATGAATGGCATTCCGTGGTGGTTCGGCCAGAAGCTTTCGGTGCCGCTGCCTGACGCGGTATTCGAGCCGCTCGACCCAGGAGGCAAACTCAGACGCACACTACTTATCGATCAGATCGTTGGTGGCGTGATCTATTCATCCAACACGGTGATCGAGCCAGGCATTATCAGGAGCACCTCACCGCGCAACTGGATTTTTCTTGGGAAGCCTGACGGCAGCAGCGACCCGCAACTCGAAGAAATCGCCGCATTGCTCAATTGCGCTGGGTACGACGCCACCGTGACGCCCATGATTCGCCGCGAAATATGGGTGAAGATGCTGATGGTGATTGGCGGATCGACGGTCAGTGCGCTGACCGGTTGCGAGTTGCAGCCGCTCGTCAACGATCCGCCGTCCCGAAAAATCATGGACAGCCTGATGCGCGAGGGCGCCGAAATCGGTCGTGCCCTCGGCTTCGACCTGCCGGACGATATCGACGAGAGACTCGGGTATTACGAAGACAAGCCCGGCGTTCAGCCGTCGCTGCTTCAGGACTTCACGCTGGGCCGCCCGGTCGAACTGCCCAGCGGCATTCTTGCGTTTAGTGCCATCGCGGTCGCCTTGGGAAAACCGGCGCCAACGATCCACACGGTAGCAACCCTATTGCGCATGAAGGCAGTTGGCGCGAAGCTGGATCGCGTTGCAGCCAGCGGATTGGTCAAACCAGAGATCAATGCATAGACAACAAATCCATCAGCAATCAGGCTAATTCAGGATCAAGGAGAGACACATTATGAAAACTGTTCCAGAACAAAAGCTCGTGTCGGCCGTCAAAGCGCTGCCTACCCGCCGTTCGACGTTGGCGTTGCTCGGCGCGGCAGCTTGCGGCGGCATCGTCCCCGTCGTTTTCGCGCAGACCAGCTTTGCGACCAAGCCCCTGCGTTTCATCGTTGCATCCAGCCCCGGCGGTGCGACCGACACTGTGGCTCGTCGCCTGGCCACTGAGGTGTCCAAAGGACTTGGGCAGGCTGTCGTCGTCGAAAACATGCCCCAGGCCAGCGCTGTGATCGCCGCGCAAACCGTCGCACGAGCCGCGCCAGACGGCTTGACAGTGCTGATCGGCAACAACACCACCCACGCGGCCAACCAGGCGCTTCTCAAAAATATTCCATATGACCCAAATGCCGACTTCGAACCGGTCGCGCTGCTCGCGCTCGCTTCCCTGGTGCTGGGTATCCACCCGTCTATCCCAGCCAAAAACGTCAACGAACTGATCGCCTATGCCAAAGCCAACCCGGGCAAGCTCACCTATGCCAGCGGCACTGGCTCCGCCAGGGTGGCGGCGGAAATGTTCAAGGCGGAAGCGAAGCTGGACATGCTGAATGTTTCATACAAGTCAAACGCGCAAGCCATGAACGACGTGCTCGGCGGCCACACCTCAATGATCTTCGGCGACATCCCGCTGATCATTCAGCACGTTCGCAGCGGTGCGGTACGCGGACTTGGGGTCACCAGCGCAAGGCGTACCGCGCTGGCACCCGAGCTACCGACAATTGCGGAAGCTGGGTTGCCTGGCTACGAGCTGGTCGGGTTCATTGCTGCTTTTGTTCCAGCCAAGACACCGCGTACCATCGTCCAGCGCCTGAGTCAGGAGTTCCAGAAGCCCTTGCGTGACAAGGATTTCGTGGCTGGCCTTCTGGCTGTCGGGGTCGATTCAGCGCCTTCGTCACCGGAAGAGCTACGGTCTTTCGTCTCGGTGCAATCGAGAAAATGGGGTGACATGGTTCGTTCAGCGGGAATCGCACCTGAATAACAAATTCGGGTTCCGCAGATCGCATAAACCCGGTCGACAAGCCTGGGTAACGTTCATTTCAATCAGAAAGGATTCAAGCATGTGGGATCAAGTAACCATCGAAGCCGGTGTGGAAGCTGCGCAGTCGGTCGTACGTGGCGACGGCGCATTGCTCAAACTTGTTAAAGCCGATGAGAAACGCGGGCAGATCGACCTGCTGCTCGATATCACCAATATGCATTGTGAGGACGGCACCTGCCTGTTGCCAGGCCACATGCTCGAAGGCATGATCCTCGCCAAACTACAAGAGCATATCGAAGGGGAATTCGATCTGTCGCTGGAAGACCCGCGGCAGAACAGCTAGAAGAAAAACTACCGGACGTTTAGCAAAAAAGGTGGTAACGCCCTGCTGAAAGTCGTATGTCCTAGAGCTTTAAGACTCGTTAAATAGTCGCCCCTGACAAACCCCAAGAATCCAGCATAGATGGGGGTTACCGAGGTGTCGTGGGGGCACGGATATGGCAAGAATTAGGGGCATCAAAGCCACAAACCTTGCAAACTCATGGCGCTACGCGAGACCCAAACTTCAGCCGAAGCAGACCAAAGCCATTGCGTTCCCCACCGATGCCAGGTTGCTGCACAAGGCACGCGTGGCTTTGGTACGGCGTGCCAGGAAGGCTGGCATTGAGCTGCGCCAGAGTTACGCGCGTGTTCGCAATGAGGCACTGCAAGAACACTTTGAGCGCCTGTTGCAGGTCACGCGCCGTATCCACAGCCAGCCCAGAAAGCGCGCTGAGGGGGACCCGCCCAAGCTGTACAGCATGCATGTCCCGGAGACTGAGTGCATCGCCAAAGGTAAAGCGCACAAGCCATACGAGTTTGGTGTGAAGGTCGGTATCGTCTCAACCTGCGCAAGATCCTCAAGACGCTGCGGCTTCTTTGCGCTCAATTGGGCATCTCAATGAAGCGGCTCTTGAGCGTCTGCCACATTGACCTTGCTGCATTCAAATCGTTGGCCGCTTGAAAATCGAGTTTCTCAGGGACGACTTGTTATCGGATACAGATCGATGCGTTGTCCAATTTTTCTTGTCGCCCTATTTGAGCTGTAGTCAATTCTTCTTCGTCTTCAATGGCTTCAAAAGTCTTCGTGTTTCCTGTCAACCCGGTTAATTTTTTCCAAGGCTATTTTTGAAAAGCGGTCTGTCATGGTCGCACTACAAGCTTGCTCTGCATTTCGCTTTCGCCCCAGCTCGGCAAAATGGTGCAATGCAGGTTGCCCAAGCCGCCGCAAACCAGCGGCTGGATGCGGTCCGGACCTGTCACTGCGTGCACGCGTCCTTTGCTGTCGACACGCTCGCTTTCGTACAAGCTCTCGCGACTGATCTCTGGCCAGAAATCGATCGGATACCAAGCGTTTTCATACAGGCATTCCTGCAGTGACTCCATCTTCGGGAAGGTCTTTGCAAATCGCGCGGCCCACATGGGGTTGATCAGGATCACTGCTTCGCCGCGCATTTTGAGCGGCACGTAAAGATTACCCATCGGCGACGCGATACTCTTGCCCAGCAGGTAGCAGAGGTCGCGGTCAATGGCGGTATTCATGTCGCACAAAGCCATGGTGCCCATGCCGCCATGCACGGTGACCACTTCCTGCTCGCGCGTGAAGCCGCGGCGCATCGCGAGCGAGGGCCATTCTGAGCGTTCTTCCCATTCGGCAAAGCAGACGCCGAAGCGCCCCGGTTGCCCGAACACCGTGCGCGATGTGTGGCCGGCCCGCATGCCGCCTAGGTTGCGCAGGCAAAACTGCACGGCGCGGCCCACCGTCATCGAGCCACGTCCGCCCGCGCCGCCCAGGCAGCCGGCCTTGTAGTCGATTTCCAGATCGTCACGCGTCGGACCATTGAAGATGACGTAGGTTGCAGGCGAGCCCGTCGTGGCGGCCAGGCCGTAGCCGTTATAGGACGACTCGACGACGCCTTCAATCGCGGCAATGACCAGCGGCAGGTGATGCGGAAGGCAACCGGCCATTACAGCATTGATGGCGATCAGCTCCACCGTCGCCACGCCATGCTTGGGCGGAACGTTGGTCGCAACGATGTCGCTGGGAAGGCGCGGCGTGCCTTTGAGCATGGCCGCAATGCGGTCGTCCGTCGGCGGGATCAGCGGAACGCCGTCGCCCCACTTTTCCGCCATCGACAACTCATACAGTGCTTCCGGGGATTCATCCAGCTCGATAGATTCGGCTTGCAGGAGGCCTCTGTCTTCAGGAAGTACTGTGCTCATTTGGTTACCCCGATCGCGCTGAGGAATTTTGCATACCACTCCACCGCAATACGGCGCACTTCTTCTTTTGGCAAGCCTTCAAGCGGGTACGGAAACACCAGCTGACGCAGGTTTTCGTGCCCCTGCATCTTTGAAATGTTGTGCCCATGCTCGACGAATTCCGCCGTGATGGCGACAACTACCGGCTTCTTGTGATCCTCGACAGCGACCGTGTCACGCACGGCCCAAAGGGTACAAGAGCCTCAGTTGGCCAAGCCAACGACGGCGCAGTCGACCGAATCGGCCCATTCGGCAAGCAGCTTTTTGGTGTTCTCGCCTTCAGCGCCGACGTGTTCACCCACCCGTAAGATGACTGGCTCTGCGCCGTCTTTGCGCAGCAGATCGCACCATTCTTCCGTGATCTGCAGCCACGAATGCCAGAATTGGTCTGTGCGAATGCCAACGCGAAGGCCTTTGATCGGGCGATTCAAGTTGTAAGTCGGGGCCGCCGTCTTGTAGTTAAAAACGGTGGTTGGCCTGCGAATGGAAATAGTGCCCATGCCAGTTCCTTTTCTGCCCGGTCGGGCGTAAATGCCGAAAGTCTGGTTTTAAGTATCAGACCATTAACATAGTTAATATTTGGGATAAACCCTCGTTTAATAAATTATGCGACTTATTAGCGGATTATTTCTGGGCGAAATAGAGTTCGCCCGGGTTGTCTACAAGCGCTTTATGGCGCGTGGCTTCGTCGGGAATCCAGTCAGCGAGCAAATTCACCAGCTGTCCG
This sequence comes from Comamonadaceae bacterium, assembly GCA_947478725.1. Taxonomy (GTDB): domain Bacteria; phylum Pseudomonadota; class Gammaproteobacteria; order Burkholderiales; family Burkholderiaceae_C; genus Polaromonas. Next base: position 18,298 of record CANJWZ010000008.1, on the reverse strand, counting down.
TCATCGGGCACGCCCGCATCGCTGTGCGCCACGTGGGGCCAATCGCTGCCCCAGAGAATCCGCTTGGGGTTGGTCTTTGCAAAAATCTGCGCCCGTTCAGCGGAGGGTGGGAAAAGGGCGTTCGAGAGCTTGACCCAGCCCTTGCCGCTGGCGAGCAGGTCAAGCAGCAGGTAAAAGCCTTTATCCTGCGTGCCGCTCGCTTCAATGACGTGCGCCATATGGTCAAACACCAGCGGCGTTGGGAGGCGGCGCAGGCGGGTGATAAGTGCCGGCAGTTCGGTGGCATCGAGGTAAAGCTGCAGGTGCCAGCCAAATGGCGCTATGCATGCGGCAATCGATTCGATGGCTTCGAAGCTCACGCCGCCTTTGGACACCGTCTGTACCCGCACGCCGCGCGCGCCGCTTTCGTGCATGGCGGCTATGGTTTGTTCATTGACGTCGCCATCGACCACCACGACGGCGCGAGCCCGCCCGCCGGACTCTGCCACGGCGTCGAGCGTGCAGCGGTTATCCGTTCCGTAAAAACTCGGTTGCACGATGACGGACCGGTCTAGTCCAAGCTTGCCAGCAGTGACGCGGTAGTCCTGCCAGCTGCCTTCTGGTGGCGAGAGACTGCGGACCGCCGTGAAAAGGTAGCGCTCCTGCGGCCCGACGATGTGCATATGGCTGTCACACGCCCCGGCCGGCAACTTGATGGCCGGGATGGTTATATCTTTAAGAAAACCGAGCGTGTTGGTCTTCACGGATGGATTGGTCATGTTGTCTCCTTGTTTTTGTTCTGCGGTAACGCGGCGCAAGATACCACTCTTTTATTTTGTAGCCCTTTGCTCGTCTGAACAGGCCAAATTTATCTTCAACTCTTCGGTTAAACCCTTCGGTTATTAGTTCCATTTGTCCATCAATTAGATGGATCGGGACTCAAATTATGGCGGTGTCTACTGCGCCTGCTTTCTCTCTTGTATTGCGCTAGACGCTAAAAAATTCTGAAGGCGAATAGGCACTTAGGTTGCTTGAAGTGCGTCATCTGCGCCGTGCTTGTCCTGGACCTGGTGCAGGGCCATGATCTTGTCGGCAGCCATGATGCCAACGGGCGGTACACAATAATGCAAGAAGCTTGTGGCGCTAAGCATGATCACGGACGATAAAGAGGCCGTCGCAATCATTCGCACCGCTGACAATAGCCGTACAAAATTTCCACTCGAAGTATGCAGCGTGAACTAACGTAATAGCGCAAGCACCGATCACGCCTCGCCGCGAATTTGTCAGCGCTTGCATGTCACGCTAACTCGGAAAGCTTATTGGCAAGGTCAACTTGCACGCGGGGAACCCCCAAGTCGGAAAATATACGTGTTGAGCGATGGGCGCATCCCCGCCAGCGACAAAAACGGTAATAAATGCAGAACTCTCAACAATGGGAATTAAGCCAGTCTTTTCGGCTTTCAGCGCCCACTGGGGTAGCCCGTAAGTCGGGACAATTTCTCGAGCGAGCCACCATTTCCGCCACTGTGCAACAGGTATTTGGCTATGGTCGAAAAGGTAACGTGCCACGTCCGATTTCGTCCAGCCATCGGCAGAGAGTTGCGCAGCGGTGTATGGCGCGAGCAGCACAGCGCAATAACCTCCATTGAGGATGCTGAACGCGGATGTGGCTGAGCGCATTACATCGGCTATGTCATCCAGTCCACCGGTTACGTTAATAGCACATTCAGCCCGCAAAAGCGTTACCGCACTGTGTGTCGCAGTCAAACCTGCTTCTTCATGCAACAACGGCCATCCAGGCTGGCGCCTTTCGCCCAGGCACATGGTGTAGCGACCTGGTTGTCCTATGCCGGCAAGCCCCACGATTCCGGCCCAGCCGCCTCCCAAATTGATCATCACCAGCCTCAAGGCGCGGCCGATTGTCGCGTTTGCCCGCCAGCCTGGGCCTAATGCACCCAAGCCGCTGTTCAAATCTATGCTCTCAGCCACGGGTCCACTAACGATCAACAGGGGCGCGACATTTTCATCCGTGGTTTGAACTCCGCGCATATTAAACGCAGGGTCTAACAACCCACAAACCGCCTGTAGCACGACAGGAAAATACTCGGGAAGACAGCCGGCCATCACGGCATTGGCAGCAATCTTCTCAACGCTCACCTGACCACGCAACGGCTCCATTTCCCCCAGGATAGTCGCTCTGGATATGGGAGAGCAGCGCAACATTTCCCGTACCCTGAAAAGAGTTGGGACGACTATTGGCAAACCGTCAGTCCAGCCGCGCAAGTAGAACTGCTCGTTGATGCGTTCTTCGCTGTCTTCTCCGCGAAATACCTCGACGCGGGTCCGGATTCCTGGTTCAGGGTCGGGCGCCGCACGCTTCCATTCCTTCTTTGCACCTTCGGACAGCAGATGGTCAATCCAGTTGCCGCTGACTTGCTGGCCGACCGGCAGAATCACCCAACATGCGCTGCCCGTTTCGCTCATTTTCTTTGTGCGCGTTGCAGCTTTATTCGCCACTCCTCCGGCAAATTCACCTCTTTAGTAGTTGGAAAGCCCAACATTCCGTTGTGGGTCAGGACGAAACAATTCGTGCGCCATGGGTCCCCACTAACCGCGATCATGATGTGTTCGGGTTTTAGTACTATCGGCACCAACCGATTCGGATCACGTGACAAACCATAGATCTTGGGCGCCTTTCCAAGCGCGACGAGATCGTATAGCGTCCGGCGTCCAGGGACAATGTTTGTAAAACCGCTAATGTATTTTTCGAAGTGCCACGCTGGCATGCGTGCCTGCTCGAACAACATCTGCTGTAGCTGTTCTTTGCTCACGCCCGACTTGGCAATAGTTTTGGCTATGACCGGGGAAAGAACCAACAAAGGTCTATAACTGCCTGTGGAGAATCCCACGGTGAAAATCAATTCCCAGCCGGTGAACTGAGCGAGCGAGTCAGCAAGATACGGGACACACTCCTCAGCATTTTTACCAAAGACTGACACCACCACGTGCGCGCCGGTGTACCGTCCAATCGTGACTGAATTAGCGGCGTTTGGTAACCCATTGGAAGCAGCCAGCGTCGGCCATCCGATCTCTGAAAGCACGTCTTCGTTCTCGGCCATCACGACGCGCCATGTATTGCCAAATGTTCCTTTGTCATTTTGATGGGGCAGGAAGCCCGCAACATTGCGAAGATAGAGTCGCCAAAACCTTCCGATGCTGGTGTTGGCCTGGAAGCCATCTCGTAGCGCGCCCTGCTCATAATTGAAGCCAAGCTCTTTTATGAGTGGCCCGTTAATGACGATCTGCGTGTCTGCGCCTGGTGTATTTCCACTGTGCTCTACGCCATAACCCGGATCTACCATCGCTTCGACCAGCGCAACCAACACCGGCATGTATTCGGGGCGACAGCCGGCCATGACACCGTTTACCGCGACATTCCAGATAGTTGCAGCCCGGCTATCGGGCAGCATAACGCCCAAACGCTCGTCAGCCGGCCTATCGGAAAACGCAAGGAACTCATCGATACGCTCTCGCGTCGGAGGAATGATTGGAAGACCGTCGCTCCACTGGTTTTCGTAGAAATAACGGTTGATCTCATCAAGCGTGCCTTCAAAAACTACTTCATCCAGCAAGGGTTCGGCCGCTAGATGTTGCGTTTCGTCTGACTTTGTCAGCGCATCAATGACGAGCTGCACGGTGGTATTCACAATGTTGTGGTCCAGCTCCTCATCAGTCTGAACGTCCGGGTGCCCCGGTACTACACCTAATGGCAACGGCGACAGTCCCAACCCTGCGCACGCGTTCTTCGCTTGCCCAACAAATCCTTCGCAAACCAAAGAGGCCGATGGAATACCCGCTTTTTCGGCAATCGCACTCACCCGCAACACGGCGGGTGTGCAACTACCTCAGCAACCCATGCCTGAAATAACGCCGTCGACCTTAAGCGCCTTCAGACGCTCAGGGAGCGACGCCAATATCGCATGTTCATCATCACCATGGGTGGATCCGAATTCGTCATAGCCAATAAACTTCATATTGGCGTAGCGCTTATTTAACTCGCGCTTGATGATGGGAAATATCTCGTCGCCACGAAAAATAAAATCCCAAAGGAAGGCAATTGTCTTTCCTTCGAGAGTCGCAGGACGCGGTGGCAAAGGCTGGACTGTAACGGTTCTCACACCTCGGGGCCAATACACAGCACTGGTAACTTCGGAAGTCATGAAAATGCTCCTTTTAGATAGATCAAATACATTTAAAACTGCGACATCCGCCGGGGATTTTCCGGCAAGTATGTCATGGATGCCGGCATGGCGCAATGCATGCTAATGGGCAGCAATGTTGACGGGGCTGATTGGTTTACCAAGCAATTGTTCGGCATCGTCTGCTGCCGCGGCGAGTGGGCAGATTTCGAGCTTCTGGTCTGTCTTTCGCGGGCGGCTTGGAGCTATTCCGGCACTATCCCCGCCATCTTGACTTGGCGTTCCCAGACCGCCAATTGGCTTTTGACATAGGCTTTGAAATCTGTGGAATTAAGCGGTGCCGGTTCTGCGCTCATGGCGAGGATTTTTTCCTGCATTTCCTTACGGTTGACGATTTTCAGAAGTACGGTCGCTAACCGGTCCGTGATCCCCTGCGGAAGACCAGACGGACCAAAAAAGCCAGTCCAAGCGACGACGCCGAAGTCGCGAAGGCCCGTAACTTCGGCGATAGTCGGCAGCTCTGGCGCAAGAGCCGTACGAGAATTTGTGGTCTCGGCGATACCCCTCAAGCGCCCAGATTGAATCAACGTCTGGCTCGACGCGAAATCAACCACGCTGAAAGTGACCTGTCCACCTATAACACTTGTCATGGCTTCAGGTGCCGACTTGTAGGCAACTCCCACGGTGTCTATCTTCATTGCATTCACAAGGGCGGCGGCGATCTTTCCAGTTGCAGAACTGTAGGAAAAACTAAACTTATTTGGGTTTGCTTTCGCTTAGGCGAGCAAATCAGAAATTGAGTGCACCGCTAGCTTAGGAGCGACAACCACGACATACGGGAAGAAGATGGGGAAACCCGCGCCCCAACTGAGGCAATAGTGCCCTCGCACCACGGCACACCCTACCGCAGCACATGGCCCAGTTTTTTATTTGCATGCCAGGTTGTCGATGTACTCGCATACTCTATAGAAGGCATACCTAACTGGTCGCACCAAAGAACTCGCGAGGGTCATGATTGCACTTGTGGCCTGCTCCCAAGCGGCGCGTGAACTTAACCCTGTCAAAAAAGTCGAGGACCTCTATCGTCATGTTTCTCCCTATGCCAGAGTGATCGCGGAAGGCACTCGCAGCGACTTTTCCTTCAGGACTTTGCAGAGCAAGCGTGCGCATCATTTCTGCAAGTTCTATTACTGGAGCGGGTAGAAAATAACGTTTGGAAGATACCCGGAACGCTCGCCCGCAGTGTGCCGCTCGCTGCGCGGTAGCCTCAATCTTGCTAACGTTTTCGCTCAACGCAAAGGACAGCTCTGAGATGGATGGAGGGCGCAGATGGCCTGTCGCAAGTAGTTTTTCAATTTGGCACCATAAGGCTTCGTCAACTTTGTTCAGTCGCGGAATATGATCGGAGCGGCGCACGCCCATGCCGTTTCGAACAATCTCACCTTCTTGAGCCAGAGACGTTACAACGGCGTAGAGTGTCTCTTCAGGAATGCGTAAAGGGCCTTCAATTAGTAATTGATTTAATGGCGGCCCAATCATGGCAGGATGTTTTTCGTGCCACCTGGTGAGATCTGCAAAGATCGCCGAGCGCAAGTCACTCCAACGCGACGGGGAAAAAGCGACAAGCCCGTTGTTTGTGGCAATGGTCACCATGTCTACACATCGAAATAGCGCTGTCGCCTCTTCTGACGTCATATTCCGGCCTGCACTGAATTCATTTAACTGAAGCCCGGCATTCTTGAGCTCCAGCACACGTTCCAGAGCAACGACATGGTCATCCGCTTCAAGCGCAGCAAGAATTGACAAACGATCAGGTTTAGAACGCCCTCGCAGCGGGGGAAATATATCGATTACCTTCCCGCCCCCAAGCGTGAGTTGCGCAGACTGGTCGCGCACTACGAATCTATCGCCGAAAACCGCTCCTATAGGCCTGCCAAATACCAGTTGTGCCCATCCCGATTCTCCCGGCTGAATTGACTTGCCTTCCAGCGTCAGAATGCGAGCCATGACATGTGAAGTGCCAAGGTGTACGTGTACATGCGTCCCATTTGCAAGATTGCGCGCTTGCGAACCAAGAAAGTGCAAGCGCACATCAATTTTCGATTGCGCGGGAGGTGCTTCTGAAGACACGATCCAATCGCCGCGAATAACGTCGCTTTTCTTGAGATTCGTGCTCGCGAGGTTAAGGGCACAACGTTGTCCCGACCTGCCCCGTATTGCGTCGCGATTCTGCGCATGGATAGATCTGACACGCGCTGTCGTGCCAGAGCTGAGCATACGTACGGTATCACCGGTCGCCAAGGTGCCATATGCAGCCGTGCCGGTGACAATAAGGCCAGCACCAGGCAGGTTAAAACATCGGTCAATGGGAAGCCGGAAGTTGCCGGGGGCGCCGCGGTGGGTAAAAGCCTTTGCTCGCTCAAACAAGTGTTTTTTCAAAGCGCTAATGCCAATGTCTTCGGGTGCGGCCACTTCAAATATAGGCGCATGGGATGACGGCGTGTCAACAAGCAAAAGCTCAATCTGATCACGCACTTCGGTTATACGGCTGGGATGCACCCGATCAATCTTGGTCAGCGCAACCGCCGTAATCTCTATATCGAGTAGACATAGCAGTGACAAGTGTTCATTAGTTTGAGGCATCAAGCCGTCATCTGCGGCAACTACCATAAGTGCGAAATCTGCACCGGACACTCCGCACAGCATGTTTCGTATAAATCCCTGGTGACCGGGGACGTCGATAAACGCTATGGAGTCCGTGCTACCCATATCAAGGTCACCCTCGGTGCCATTTAGATGTGAGTACGCGAAGCCTGGCTCTATGGTCATGCTGCGTATCTTTTCCTCTGGCAGGCGATCGGTTTCGACGCCAGTAAGCGCTTTAATAAGAGTGGTCTTGCCATGATCAACATGGCCGGCAGTGGCGATAATCATCGCCCCACCCGCCTGAAAAATTCTGGTTCCCTCACGGACCTAGAGTCGCTCACGGTTCTTCAGATTTTGAATAGCGGATGCAGCTGCGGTGGCGGCCTCACCGCATGCACTCACAAGCTGCCCCATATAGCCGCTCCTCACAGCCCCTACCGCGTAAACCCCCGGCAACGAAGTAAGGAGAGACTCGTTGGTAATCACTGCTCCACTTGCATCAAGTCGAATTTCTTCGGGAAGGTAGGCGGTGTTCGGCTCCGTACCGGCAAAGATAAAAATACCTGAGGTCGCCATCTCCGTGGTCGAGTTGTCTGTTGTATTACGTAGCAATACTTTTTCGACCTTGTTGCTACCCACAATGCCTTCGACGACCGTATCCCAAATGAAGGAAATTGTTTCGTTGTCACCAGCCTGCAGGACGTACGCGCGGCGCGCCCGAATAGTAGAGCTACGCATCACAACCGTAACTGAAGAGCAGAAGCCAGCCAGGTGAATAGCGGCCTGAAATGCGGCGTCGCCCCCACCGACCACAATCACGGGTTCATTTTTGAAAAATCCGCCGTCGCACCAGTTGCATTGGGACACGCCGCGTCCGCTTAATTCGGCTTCACCCGGCACGCCGAGCTGCCGAAGGCGAGCGCCAGAGGCAATGATGACCGCACCAGCACTGATGGTCCCGCGCACTGTTGTCGCGATGAGCGTTCCATCCGAAAGCTCTAGTGAGATCACCGGCACATCGGAAAAAGCAACATCAAGCGTCTTACAACTCTCGACCAAACTATCAACGAGCGTCGCTCCTGCTGTGGCAACGGGGGTCGGATAACTATCAAGTTTTCCAATGTTTGTTATGACACCCCCCAACATCCCGCCGTTGTCAACACACATCACAGTCGCCCCACGCTCGGCCGCTTGGCTTGCTGCAGTAAGTCCTGACGCACCCCCTCCGATGACCAGAATGTCAAAAGCTTGCTTTTCTAATTTCATTATTAAAAGACTGTTGATAAGTTGATGCTGGCCAAATAAAGACTCACGGATAGTTGCGACATTTTTTGGGAGGTTTTATGCACGCATTTTTCTAAGCAATAAGAGTTGGCCATGTGTCCGCCGCCATCACAATGCCTGGGACTATTGCAGTTGAACCCACAACCCCCAACAACGCTTGTCGAGGTGTGAACGTCATGTCGCCTCCTATTTTTCGTCTAGTTGACTTAAAGACTATGGTCTGAGTATTGATCGTATTAATAGTAGTCCACGGCAACATTCTGTCAAATTGGGACTTTAGTCTGGGGTAAACCCTTTAAAAAGGGCTTAAATCATTGAATTTAGGGACGATCTCTTGTCGGATCACCCTCTTTTTTAGCTGCTCGGATTTTAAATATCCATAGCATCTGGCTGCCGATCGAGTTAAGGCAATCAATAGACGGATCACTCAGCGCTCGCAGCAGCATGCACGCCTTTTCAACAGAAGAATCAGCCATAAAATTTTGTCGCTAACTCTCATTGAGTGAAAGTGTCTGTGGCCTAGGAGAGTAGGCCATACTATGATATTGTCAACAAAACTTTATACTTCCGATATGCGCCAAGTTCTTGGTTTCAAAGCCGTTCTTGGAACAAGAAATGTCTGAAGCGTTCACACGTCGACGCGCTGCCTTGGGGACTGGATTGGGGCATGGCAACTTATAGACTGAGTCGGAATATGGACGTAGTTGAAATGTCTCCCCCGTATCCAAGCGCCCGAACGGAGGGCGCCTCGTGATCGTCGCAACCGCTGGACATATTGACCACGGTAAAACGCTGCTGATCAAGACCCTCACCAATACTGACACCGACCGCTTGCCCGAGGAAAAGGCGCGCGGCATTTCTATCGATCTGGGCTTTGCCTATATGCCTTTACCTGATGGTGGGCTGATCGGTTTTGTCGATGTACCGGGACATGAGCGTTTTGTCCGCAACATGTTGGCTGGTGTCTGCGGCATCGATTACGCATTGTTGGTGATCGCGGCAGACGACGGCCCCATGCCGCAAACCGTTGAGCATTTCAATATCGTCAGCCTGCTCAATGTTCAGCGCGGCGCAGTCGTCATCAGCAAAATTGACCGTGTCAGCGAAAGTCGGCTTCGCGAGGTGCAGTTGGAGATCACTCAACTTGTCGGCGACAGCATTGCTTCTGGCTTCCCGGTACTGCCTGTGTCTGCCCGCGATGGGACTGGCATCGATGCATTGCGAAGCCGGCTGCTGACAGAAGCTGTCAACGAGAAAAAAGCGTCGCCGGCCGATCAGCACTTCAGGTTTGCTGTGGACCGCGCATTTGTGGTCAGCGGCAGCGGCACGGTGGTGACAGGCACCGTGTTCAACGGCATGGTCAGGTCCAACGACAAGGTGTTAGTATCAGGCAAGGGCTCCGAGGTACGCGTGAGAGGCATCCAGATTCATGGAGTGGCGGCGAGCGAGGCCAAGGCAGGCCAGCGGTGTGCGCTCAATCTCAGCGGCAGTCATTCTGCAGAGGTCGCGCGCGGCGACTGGGTGCTGCATCCTGCTATCTATCATCCGGGTTGCCGGCTGGATGTGCAGATGTCCTTGCTGCCTGCAGAAAAAAATCCGTTAAAACACTGGAGCTCGGTGCATTTGCACCTCGGCAGCGCAGACGTTCTGGCGCGTGTGGCCATTTCTGCCGGCAAAGCTATCGTGCCCGGCGGCGTTGAACATGTGCAACTGGTGCTTGAGCGGCCGGTCTGCGCCTTGAGGCTGGACCGTTTTATCCTGCGTGATCATTCAGCTGCGCGCACGATCGGTGGCGGCGTTGTGCTCGACCCGATGGCCGGTCCGCTGCGTCGGCGCGACGCCTCCCGAGGCGCGCGCATGAAGGCCCTGGCGCAAGACACGGCCGGTGCAGCATTTGCCGCACTTGTAGACGCATCAGACGATGGCGTGGACCTTGATCGATTCGAGAGGATCTGCAATCTGACACCGGAAGCTGCCGAGCTGGTCTACCGGAAAGTCGATCTTGCGCAGTTCGATGCCGGCGTGCAAATCGGGCTTGCGCCGCAACGCTTTGACTCGCTGCAGCAAAGCGTGCTGGAGGCGCTCAGGCAATTTCATATGAGCAAGCCCAAAGCGGCAGGCCAGTCAGTGGAAGCACTGCGCAAACTCCTGTCGCCGGGCATGAAAGCAACCGCCTTTGCAGGCGTGTTGCGTGCCATGGATAAAAGCCATCTGGTTCAACTGGATGCAAGCATCGTTCGTCTGTACGGCTATCAGACAGTGAATGCACGACCGGATGATGAGAGGCTGTGGCAGCAGGTCCATCCTGCGCTGGAGGCAGCCGGTTTGATGCCGCCGCCTGTTGCAGCGCTGGCAACGCAACTTGGCCTGCATGAAAACACGCTGCTTAATTTCCTGCAGCGCAAGACGGGCAGCGGTCACCTGCTCAAGGTTGCCGACAACCGGTTTTATCTGCGAAGCGCGATGGCGCGTTTGGCGCTGATTGCACGAACACTTGCCAAACAAGACCCGGACGGCTTGTTCACCGTGGCGCAGTGCCGTGATGAAAGCGGTGCAGGGCGTCAGGCCGTGATCAATGCTCTCGAATTCTTGGACGAGCTGGGAATCACGCAGCGGGAAGGTCATGCTCGAAGAATGGGCCGTGATCCCGGCCCGATTTTTGGTGATGTCGAACCGTATCGCACAGGCCCTGACAAATCGTATGACAAGATCCAAACCGAATCTGCGAAGCAGGGCAGTAAGAGTGAATAGTTTCAGGAGGGAAATCGTGCCCGGTGGCGCGCCCGGACTTCAAATCCGGCGAGGGGCTGAGTCAGTCCCTGGTGGGTTCGACTCCCACTTCTTTCCGCCAGCACGATGCCTGGCAGGCCTCCCGGCGTATTTTTATAGAAGGTACCAATGAATACCTTGTCTGATCCTGTTCCGTGGGAATTGGTTCACACCCGCACCATCGCGGCGCGAGGATTCATGCGGCGGGATGGGCTATGGAGCGCGCAGATGAAGACTTTCACGGTCGCCGAGCAAGAGAAATGGGGCCTCCTGATTCGCGGTGCACGTTTGAAGCCTAACTTATTAGCTGCGCAAGGCGTGAATTCCTTGTTTTTCTATGGCGATTCTGACGACGGAGGAGGCGGCTGATGGCGGCGACCGACGGATCCGTGGTTCACGGCTCGAAGGCCAGGCTCCAGGACTTGCCTTCGATCGACAAGCTGCTGCGCATGAGTGCGGTACAGGCGCTCGTAGAGTTGCACGGCCACACGCTTGTCGCCGGCCAGGCGCGGGCATTGCTCGATGACTTGCGCACACTTGCCTTGGCCGGAACCCTCGATGTGATCGACGTCGGCGCCGACGCATTCGCCGCTGCGCTCGCACTGCGCACGCAGGCGAGGGTCGCGCCCCGGCTGCGCCGCGTGCTCAACCTCACCGGCACCGTGATCCATACCAACCTTGGCCGTTCGGTCCTTCCGCAGTCGGCGATAGCGCACCTCACGGCCATGATGCAGGGGCCGAACAACCTCGAGTATGACCTCGACGGTGGCACACGCGGCGACCGCGATAGTATCGTCGAAGGGTTGATCTGTGAGATCACTGGCGCGGAAGCCGCAACTGTCGTCAACAACAATGCGGCCGCCGTGCTCCTGACCATCGCCGCGCTCGCCGGTGGGCGGGAAGCCGTCATCTCCCGCGGCGAGTTGGTCGAGATCGGTGGCGCCTTCCGCATGCCCGACGTGATGGCTAGCGCCGGTGCCGTGATGATCGAAGTGGGCACCACCAACCGCACCCATCTTGCCGACTACGACCGTGGCATCACGCCGCGCACCGCATTGCTGATGAAGGTCCACACCAGCAACTACGTTGTGCAAGGCTTCACCTCCGCCGTTCCCGAATCCGAGCTCGCCGTTCTTGCCAAGGAGCGCCGCATCGCGCTCGCCACCGATCTTGGGAGCGGCTCGCTGATCGACATGTCGCAGTACGGTTTGCCGAAGGAACCAACGCCGCAGGAGATGCTGGCGGCGGGGTGCGGTGTCGTGACCTTCTCGGGCGACAAACTTTTGGGCGGCCCGCAGGCAGGACTGATCGTCGGCTCCCGTGAACTCGTCGGCAAGATCCGCAAGTTCCCGATGAAGCGCGCATTGCGCCTATCCAAGCTTCCGCTGGCGGCTCTCGAGGCCACGCTGATGCTCTATCTTCAGCCCGAAATGCTAAGGCACGAACTGCCGACGCTTCGCTGGCTTACGCGTCAACCCGATGCGATCAGCGTCACGGCAATGCAATTGCTCGAGCCATTTCGTACGGCTGTGTCACCGCGCTACGAGGTGACGGTAGAGGCGATGTCGAGCCAAATCGGTTCAGGCTCGCTGCCTGTGGACCGGCTGCCGTCCGTCGGTCTAGCCATCGCGCCTGTGCTCGCAGGCAAGCGCGGCGTCGGCACCGCGCTCGATGCGCTCGCTGTTGCGCTGCGTGGCTTGCCGTTGCCGGTGATCGGCCGCATCGCCGACGACCGCTTGCTGCTCGATTGCCGCTGCATCGACGATCCTGCCGAATTGCTGGGTCAGCTGAATGTTCTAGCGAGGCAATTCCCCTGATGCCCGAAACAACATTCGCATTGTTCCCAGCCGCCGGGGCGAGTTCGCTGCGTTGCTGCCACATTTCCCTGGCACTTCGCTATCTGGCTGATCGCGGCATCTTGTGGTGTTCAAAGGGCGAGATACCTGTGAAGTGGATCAGGCCGGTTTTCCCCGGGGCCAATTCATGGCCTTGTTCGTCGAGCACAGGCAGAACGCCTTTTTTGGTCTTGCTCGAGCCCAGACTGATCTGCAAGCCGCAATGGCCATGAATGTCGCCAGGCTTAAACTCTTTGACTTGTTCAACCGACGATCCAAAACAGCCGCCTTATTCAGACTACCGAATCACACAACGTTCAGGCTCATACCTTATTTGGAAAATACTCGCCCTACCATTTCAGATGTTGAATAAGCTATACTATGAGGCTTAGCGGCTGTAGCTCAGTTGGATAGAGTACTTGGCTACGAACCAAGGGGTCGTGGGTTCAATTCCTGCCAGCCGCACCATATGAATCAAGGACTTAGAGTCGAAAGGCTCTAAGTCCTTTCTTCTTTCTGGCTTTTGACATCGCTCTGGTTGCCGTTCGGTTGCCGTTTCTCCAAGCCTTCCTCGAATAGTGATCCTGCGGGATTGATGGCTGAACTGGCTCTGAGTAGCTGGTTTTGAACGGGTAACACTGGGTCTGACTTGTCAGATGGTTACGATTTGCTATGTTATTGATAGCTGCTTGCACAAGCTCTATGATGTCTAGCGACCCCCTCAGCATACAAATAGTGCTGCGTAAATGCTTGATCAGCTAGCACGGCAGGACCTGACGATTCTTCGAAGCTCGAGGTAATTTTCTGGCAGGATCTTTACTGCTTAATTTGTGGCGATTAAGTTTTTGTTGCAGAACCTCAATTGCGCGTGCAGCCGTCATAGACCCCGGGTTGAACCAAGAGACCTTGAACCCTGGATGCTCAAGCGCGAGCACACCAAGAAGCAATCGCACCCAATCGCGGTTAAGCAGGTTTACCTTCGTCAGTCGTCCATGAGTAGGTGGACGGCCTGTTGATGCGCCTCCATGGAAACGACATTTACCACCTGCTCCAAGGCCAGGGTTTTTACACTGCTCACCAGACTGCCTTGACTTCGCAGCGCAACGTGGAAGTGAAGCAAGCACTGCGCGCGCTTTATCCATGTTGTTCATTGCTTTGGTCCATGAAGTTCCACATCGTGAAATTATCACAGAGCCACACAAGGTGTGCAACGACCTGAATTCTCGGCGATTACATGACAGTAACTGTTGCTGTCATTGACCGTTAAAAATGATTGCGAACTCACGCAACCTTTCACCGTCTTTCAGGTTTGGCCGCTTGGAGTATTCCTTTGATTTGTCGGTCGACGGGCGTCCAGTCATTAAGGAAAAGGCCTCCTCTGCTGAAAAGATTGCTGCCATGCAAGAGCGGCACAGACCCTGGCTGGAAGCGGTGATTACGGCTTGTGAGTTCTCCAACTTCACTAAAAAAACCACCGCGGCCAAATCGTCGACCACCTTTTACACCAAGAAAGCGCCGACGAATCCGCCTTCCAACGGGGCCAAAGGAAAACAAGATTGGACTACTGAAAAAGAGTTGAGATCCCAGACTCGGTTTGCATCTGTCGGGGTTTCGGATCCAGTCGTGGTTTGCCGCTCAGGGCTGCCAGGTTCTGCGCCAAGTGCGGATCCTGTAATGCAGTTTCGCGGTTGTAGCATTCAGGATGGAGCTGATTCGAGTCGTCAGCTGCAATATCCGCTGCAACTCCGTGCGTTTCTGCAGTCGCAGCATGGCATGAATGTGGGTGCAGCGTGGCGCCTCGACAAGCTCGAGCAGAGTGCGTCTGGCGAAAACACCCGGCTGATCCGCGATGAAGTCAGTATCACCCAAGACGGTTATGTCCGCGGCAAGCAACTCAAATCCAACTTGTCTGATTGATGCTGACCTTGTTCGAGCTTTTCGAAAAATGTCTTACCTCCTGATCGGCAGCACCTTTATCCAGTTTCTTAAGTGGCCCGTGGCATTGACGGCGCTCGCCTTTTTGCCCTCGGCCGTGTGGGCGCTGGGCTACCAGATCACGACCGATGTCCTGGCTCTGGCTCTGGCTCTGGCTCTGGTGCTCTCTGGTGCTCTCTGGTGCGGCCGCTTATGCCCTGCTGGTGGCGATCGGCATTGCGCTATTGCGGGTCCGGCATCGTGGCGGAGAGGTCGGCTCCAGTCGGTCGCAGCCGGTGCCAGCGACTCGCGCGCTGCAAGACAGCGCCAATCCGGATCAGATGCGCGTCGCCCCAGGCGGGTCCGACCAGTTGCACTCCGACCGGTAGTCCCTGCTTGTCGAGGCCGGCCGGCAGCGAGAGCGCGCACCCGCCCAGATGATTGGCCACTCTGGCAAAGGTCGACAGGATCGGGTCGCCCTCGTCTACGCTGTCAATCGCAGGCGCGCTGATTGGGCAGCCGGGCATGAGCCAAGCGTCAGCGCCTCGCATCCATTCACCGAACAATTGCGTGGTGCGCTCGGCGTGCGCCATCGCCCCGCGGTACTCCTCTTGAGTGATCGACTGAGCACGGCGCATGCGCAGCCGAACGCCGGTATCGATGGGCAGGCGCTCGTCCAGGATGCTCGCCCCGTGTTGAGCCCAGACCTCGGCGCCGATCGCCCGGCCGTTTTCCTTCAGCAGCTCGTTCCAGTCGAAGGGCGCCTCGCGCAGCTCCACCGTTGCGCCCAGATGCGTAAGGC
Source organism: Comamonadaceae bacterium (assembly GCA_947478725.1). Taxonomy (GTDB): domain Bacteria; phylum Pseudomonadota; class Gammaproteobacteria; order Burkholderiales; family Burkholderiaceae_C; genus Polaromonas. The sequence continues at coordinate 2,870 of CANJWZ010000008.1, read as the reverse complement.
AATCGATCACCTCGGAGAGCGCGGTCAGCACGGCGGGCGACACGGCCACCGGCCAGGTCTCTTCGGGCGTCACGATGATGCGTCGACCGCGCAGATCGTCGCCCGCCTCGAGCGCTTCGGTCAGCACCCTCGGTCGCAGCGCGTCCCGCGACAGGGGGTCACGTGCGTCGTATCCCGCGAGGATCGAAGCGATCCAGGCCGTATCGTCGACCGAATGTGCAAGGGGGCCGATCGAGTCGAAACTTTTTGACAAGGGCAGGCAGCCATACAGGCTGATCAGCCCGACGGTTGGTTTGTAGCCGGTGAGGCCTTGCAGCGCAGCCGGAATCCGGATCGAGCCCCCGGTGTCCGAGCCCAGGCTCACAGGCACCATGCCCGAGGCAACCGCCGCGCCCGATCCGCTCGACGACCCCCCCGGGGAACGATGAACGGCGAGGTCCCAGGGGTTGCGCGGTGCGCCCATGCCCTGATTGGTCCCCCACCCTCCGTAAGCAAACTCGACCATATGGGCCCGGCCCAGGACGACCATGCCGGCCGCCCGCAGGCGATCGACCGCATGCGCCGTGATGCGACTGCGCTGATCGCGGCGGGTCAGCGACCCGTTGGTTGTGACCTCGCCTTCGATTTCGATCAGGTCCTTGATGACGATCGGGATCCCGTCGAGCGGGCTCAAACAGCGGGACTGCCTGCGACGCACGAGGGCCGCTTCAGCCTGCCGATGCGCCGACTCCGAATCGACTGGAAGTAGCGCGTGGATCAACGGGTTCAGCTCGCGAATGCTCGCGAGCTGGCCCTCGATCAGATCGTCGGCGCGTAGGGACCCGTCTTCGAGTCGAGCACGCATCCACACCATCGCCCAGTCATTGGTCATCGATTTGACCTTTGGTTCAAATCAAGTCCGCAGCGCGCAGGGTTCAATCGATCGTGATCTTGCCTTCGCTGATCACCTTCTGCCAGGTGGCGCGCTCTGACGCGAAGAATTTCTCGAAATGATCGGTCGTCCCACCGACCGCCGTCGCACCCTGGGCCTCGAGCCGTTTGATCACTTCGGGTGCGGTCAGCACCTTGTTCAGGATTGAATTGATCTGGGCAATCACGGGCGCAGGTGTGCCGGCACGGGTCATCACGCCCCACCAGACGTCGGCCTTGAAGTCAGCCAGGCCTTGTTGCTCCATCGTGGGCACATCCGGCAGCAGTGCCGAACGATCGCCGCTCACCACCCCCAGCACCCGCATCTGCCCCGCGCGGACAAAGGACATGACGCCCAGCTGGTTGTTGAAGACGAGATCGGTGCGACCCGCCAGCATATCGGTGTACAACTCGTTGCCTTTATAGGGCACGTGGATGGCGGTGATGCCTGCCTTGCGGATGAACAGTTCGTAGAGCAAGTGCCCGGAGCTGCCGAAACCGAAGTGTGCAAAGTTCAGCTTGCCGGGTTCGGCTTTGGCCGCCGCGATCACATCCTGGACCGACTTGAAGCGCGAATTCGCTGCGGCCACCAGCACGATCGGCACCCGCCCGATCTGCATTACCGGCGCGAGCTCGGTAGCCGGGTTGTAGCCTGCGCTCGAATACAGAAAATCGTTGTAGCTGTTCGAGTTCGAGGCGAGCAGCAGCGTGTAGCCATCGGCCGCCGATTTGGCGACACTGGCCGAGCCAATGTTGCCGCCCGCACCCGCGCGGTTTTCGACCGCGACCTTGTGGCCGGTCTGCTTGACCCATTCCTCGCTGAGCGTGCGCGCCACGATGTCGACGCCACCCCCTGGGCCAAAGGGCACGATGATGCGGATGGTCTGTGTGGGCCAAGCCTGCGCCTGGACCTCGCCCGCAACCAGCGCGCCCCCGAGCGCGAGACCCGCGCCCGCGAGCCCCAGCGCCAGACGCCGGCGCGTCGATGAGACGGTTTGAGCAATTCCTGTCTCGTGTTCGTTCATGGTTTCCTTTGCTGTTGTTTATCGGTGATTGCAAAAGCTTCCCATGAGAGCCGTTGCATGTAACAGCTCTCGTCGCTATCGTGATGGATTGCATACTCATCCGAGCGCACCATGGCTGATGTCGCGGATAGGAAATCCAACAGCATGAGAATAAGTATGGCACAAGGTTTTGACTTTGTACATTCGCTTTTATATTTGGCGGATTCAAGCACGAAGTGCAACACGGGATAACGATTGATGAAACACCCCTGCAGGCGTTCTAAATCCCAATCTTTTACCGGGGTGGTTATTTAATCTGATTTCGATCATCTTAAAATCCGTCATGTTTTTCATCTGGCGCTTCTTGGGCATGTATTGCCGCAGCAGGCCATTGAAGTTCTCGTTGGAGCCTCGCTCCCAACTAGCAAAGGGCCGGGTAAAGTAGCCCGTGCTGCCTAGCACTTCATCAATCACGGCGTACCCTCTGAATTCTTTGCCGTTGTCATAGGTCAGGGTCTTGACCCTAGCCTTCAACGGGTTGAGCGCTTCGATGATCGCCGCGCCAACCAGATCAGCTGTTTTGTTTGAAACCTTGGCCATGACCGCGTACCCGCTTTTGCGCTCAACCACCGTCACGATGGCTTGCTTGTGGTTGGCACCAATGACGGTGTCACATTCCCAATGACCCACTTGCTGACGACCTTCAATGTGGGCTGGGCGCTCGCTCAGCGGCCTGCGGTTGGGGATCTGTCCGCGGCGATCCCGACCACTGGCGTAGCGCTTTCTCTTTTGCTTTTGGCAACGCAGGTTCTTCCACAAGGTGCCGCCATGCGCCTTGTCTGCATAAACATGCAGGTACAGCGATTCATGGCTCACTGGCAGTTTGCCGGCGATCTGCTCGGGACTCCATTGCAGCCGCAAAAGCTCGCTGGCCTGCTCTTTCACCCAGGGCGCAAG